>VGEP01000063.1 GCA_016869215.1 Alphaproteobacteria bacterium
GGATCGCCTCAAGCGCGACCTTGGCTTTGAACTCCCCGGAAAACCGTCTCCGCGTCCTCATGGTGGATTATCCTTCGCATCGGCGAATCCACCTTAACCGCCTGTCTCAGGAAGTGGGACCACCTCAAATTGACTTAGCACAACCGCGAGGATCTTCTGAAGATTGCTCTTCCCCCCGCCGTTGGGGCCAATGAGAATGTTTAGGTGATCGTCGAATTCAAATGCTGTTTCTTCGTTGTAGCTTGTGACATTCGTAATGGACATGTTCTTGATTTTCATCGTCCTCTCCCAGGCTCACTGCCCAGAGCGTGATTGCGGAGAGATTCGTTCCAAGCTGAATTCGAACTTTTTGCACAGCTAATCGGCAACGCGCCTTTGGGAGAGCATTTCTGTAATGAATGGCATCAGTTAGGAGTTCGGTCTTTTCCACGCCATTGCCGACGACGCGGCAACGATCGCCCCGGCGAGCACCGCGAACAGCCCCGCAAGTCCCGCCGCGGCGGCCACCAAGCCCGCGAGGAACGGCAGCGCGAACTGGCCCATGCGGTTGCCCATGATGCGCAGCGAATTGGCCGTGCCGCGCGCTTCGGCCACCGTCATGTCCACGATGATGGTGATGCTGAGCGTGGCGGCGAGCCCGAACGTAAAGCCCATGATCACGAGCGTGAGGTGCATCGCCCACAGCGGCAGCGGGAATGCGAGCGCGGCATAGGTCGCGCCGCAGACGAACGAGGTCGAGATCATCAGCGGCCAGCGGCCGAACACGCCGACCATGCGCGCGTAGAAAATCCGCGCCACCATCGAGGCGGCGGCGCGCACCGTGAGCAGCAGGCCGATGTCGCGCACGTCGATGCCGCGCTCGGCGCCGAGCAGCGGGATGTAGATCAGGATCACGTCGGACGACGACACCAGGATCACACCCGCAGCAATCACGGTCACGAGGCCCGGCGTGCGCATGAGCTCCCGCACCGGCACGTCCTTGCGGTCTTTCGCCTCGGCAGGCGGAGCGGCGCTCGGCCGCATGGTCAGCGCGACCGCGAGCGACACGATCGCCAGCACGGCGCCGGCCGTGAACAGCGTCTCCGTCGGCGGCAGCGTGGCCGCGCCGCCCATCCAGCCGACCACATACGGCCCGACGCCCTGGCCGATCGCGCCCGCGACCATGTAGTTGCCGAACACCTTTTCCATGCTGCGCGGCGTCGAAGCGCGCACGCAGAGCATCTGCTGGCTCGCCATCAGCATCAGGTGGCCGGTGCCCATGATGGTGGACCAGATCAGCAGCCCCTCCGGCGTCGACCACACCGCGAAGCCCGCGCAGGCGGCGGCGAAGATCGCCGAGCCCATCCAGGCGGTGTGGGCGTCGTGGCCGTGGTCGATGAAACGGCCGATCCGCACCGCGAGCATGATCGGCACGATGGCGAAAGTGGCGGCGATCAGGCCGAGCCAGACGATCGACAGGTTGAGTTCGACCGCGCGATAGGAGGTGGTGATCCGCACCATGGCGGTGACGACCTGAACCAGCGTCGTGCACAGCAGGAGCGGCACGAGCAGGCGATAGTCAACGTCGCTGTTGTGGATGCGGTCGGAAAATTTTTGAAACATCGGGGCCAGACTATCTCAGCGCATTGCACGCCGACAGACGCGCCGGCGCATGGCCTGCGTGCCACGGAACCGGGAGCGGATCGAAGATCCCGCGAACCCGCGACGCTAGAAATCCAGGAAACCGAGCAGCGGGCCGCCGCGGGTCCGGCACGAGCGCTGGCAGGACCGATCGCAGGCGTCGAGGTACGGCCGGCACTCGTCGGCGTCGTTGGAGCGCAGGCAGGCGGCCATGCGCCAGTTGCAGTCGGCAGTGCAGTCGCGCCAGCACGCGTCCGCGTTCCAGACCGACGCCGCGCGCTTGCCCGCGGGGTAGGGGCTGACGCGGACCACGTTGCTCTTGGGGAATGTCACCGCCGGCCGGTTGTCGTACGAGTATTCGCCGGCGGCGGCCGGCGCGAGCGGTTCCGCGCCGAGCAGCGCGGCGGCGGCAAGGGCGATTGCTGCGAGAAACCTCATGGCAGTTAGCAAACCACGCCGCCGCAGGGCGGTCGAGCGGCCCTGTGGACGTTTGGGGATGGCGCGTTCCGCGCCCGAGCGGCGCCGTGCTAGTGCTGGCCGCGCATGAATATCCTCCTTCTCGGATCGGGCGGACGCGAGCATGCGCTGGCATGGAAGCTGGCGGCGAGCCCGCTGACCGACCGGATGATCTGCGCGCCGGGCAACGCCGGGATCGCGCGCGAAGCCGAATGCGCCGCGCTCGACATCGCCGATCATGCTGCCGTGATCGCGTTCTGCCGAGCGAACAGGATCGACCTGGTCGTGGTCGGCCCGGAAGCGCCGCTGGTCGCGGGCATCGTCGACAACCTGGAGGCGGCCGGCATCAAGGCCTTCGGCCCGACCAGGGCGGCGGCCCGGTTGGAAGGCTCCAAGGGCTTCACCAAGGATGTTTGCCGCGCCAATCGCATTCCGACCGCGGCCTACGAGCGTTTCACCGCCGCCGCGACGGCCAAGGACTACATCCGCCGGCAGGGCGCGCCGATCGTGGTGAAGGCGGACGGGCTTGCCGCCGGCAAGGGCGTCGTGGTTGCGCAGAGCATCGCCGAGGCGGAGGCCGCCGTCGACATGATGTTCGGCGGGGGACTGGGCGCGGCCGGGGCCGAAGTCGTGATCGAGGAGTTTCTGGCGGGCGAGGAAGCCTCGTTCTTCGCGCTGTGCGACGGCGAGACCGCGATCCCGCTCGTTTCGGCGCAAGACCACAAGCGCGTCGGCGACGGCGACACCGGCCCCAACACCGGCGGCATGGGCGCCTATTCGCCCGCGCCGGTGATGACCGACGCGATCACCGCGCGCACCATGGACGAGATCGTGCTGCCGACGCTGCGCGCCATGAAGGCGATGGGCGCACCCTACAAGGGCGTGCTGTTTGCGGGCCTGATGATCGGCAAGGACGGCCCAAAGCTGATCGAATACAACGTCCGCTTCGGCGATCCCGAGACCCAGGTGCTGATGCTGCGGCTGATGTCGGACCTGGTGCCGGCGCTGGTTGCGGCGCGCGACGGGCAGCTCAAGAGCTTCGATCTGCGCTGGTATCCGGATGCCGCACTGACCGTGGTGATGGCCGCCAACGGCTATCCCGGCGACTATAAGCGCGGCTCGGTCATCGAGGGACTGGACGAGGCGGCGCAGGTCGAGGGCGTCGAGATTTTCCACGCCGGAACCAAAGCCGAGGGCGGGAAAATCCTCGCCAACGGCGGGCGCGTGCTCAACGTCACCGCGATGGGAAAATCGGTGCGCGAGGCGCAGGCCCGCGCCTATGAGGCGGTCGGCCGCATCCGCTGGCCGGACGGCTTCTGCCGCCGCGACATCGGCTGGCAGGCGGTGAAGCGCGAACGGGGCGGTTGACGGCCGGCCGGTTGCATGCGTCTTATATACACGATATATATCTTATATATAAAACGAGGTTGCGATGGCGGTTCTGATCAAGGACGATGAAACCGACCGCTTGGTCCGGGCACTGGCTGCGCGCACCGGCGAGACCATCACGCTAGCGGTGCGCAACGCCGTCGCCGAGCGGCTGGACCGCATGCCGCTGCCCGCACGTGCGGTTGCGGACCGCAAGCGCCGTCTGCGCGACGTAATCGCGAAGTCCGACGCGATGCCCACGGTCGACAACCGGACGCCCGACGAGATCGTGGGCTACAACGAGCGCGGACACTTCGACTGATGGTCCTCGACACTTCGGCCATCGTCGCTGTGTTGTGCGCCGAGCCGGAGCGCGAAATCTTCATGGAAGCGATGGCTGCCGATCCGCTGCTGCTGCTGTCGGCGGCGACGTGGTACGAGGCGTCGGTGGTGATGGTAGCAAAGAAGGCGTCACCGCGCGCAGCCGAGTTGGTCGACAGTCTGATCGACAGTCTCTCGGTCGGCGTGGCGCCCCTCGATCGCGAGGCGGCGGCAGACGCGCGCGCGGCGTATTACCGCTTCGGCCGCGGGTATCACTCTGCCGGACTCAATCTTGGCGATTGCTTTTCCTATAGCCTTGCCAAAGCGCACAACCAGCCGCTGTTGTTCAAGGGCGAGGATTTCCGTAAGACCGACGTCGTGCCGGCCTGGCGGCCCTAGGTCCGGCGTTCCAGCAAGGACGGACCATGGCCCCCATTCTGCGTCTCTACGAAGACACCTTTAGCGGGGGCACCGCTGCGGTCGCGCTGCCCGCTCTGCCGCGCATGATGTTCGTCGTACACGGCGCAGCGAGCGTGGGCGGCAAGTCGCTCGCCGACGGCGAGGCCTGCTATGCGGGCGGGGAAATCGCCATCGCGCCGGGCAAGGATGGCGTCACGCTGTGGCGCTTCGAGGTCGCGCCTGCGGGCGGCCCGGGCCTGCCGATCGCGCGGCCGGGCGTGCGCACGCTGGAAAAGCTTTCGGCGATCCTGGAGACGATTCCGCCAGGCGACCTGCTGCTGCGCGGCGACAGCGTCGGGTTCCCGCCCGGCGGCTGCGCCCATCTGCACCGCCACGCCGGTCCCGGCATCCGCTGCCTGCTCGAAGGCGGCATCCGCATCGACACCCACGGTCGCTCGACGTCTTACGGTCCCGGCGGCGCCTGGTACGAGACCGGCTCCGATCCGGTGTTTGCCCAGGCCGCGGCAGACCGGCCAAGCCGCTTCATCCGCGTCATGGTCCTGCCGCGCGAACTGCTCGGCAAAAGCTCGTTTCAGTTCGTCAACGAAGAGGACAAGGCCAAGCCGCGGGTGCAGCAGTACAAGGTCTTCGTGGACGAACCGATCGAGGCGCCGAAGGGCTGACCGCCACGGTTTCGGATGTCCTCAACCGTCGGACAGGCCGCCGCGCGCTCCCGCCTTGCGCTCCAGCCTAACGCCTTCCTCGATGCCTTCGGCCACGGCCCGTGCGGCGCTGGCGATACGGTCCGCAATGCCCGGCGGCTGCCTCCGCCCCTTGCGCGACGGTGACTTCACACGGCGCTTGGTCTTCCTGGCCACCGGCCTGCGGCTCTTCTTGGCGGTCGGCTTGCGTGCCTTCTTGCGTGCTTTTGCTTTCGCCTTCGTTCTTGCCTTGGCCATCGCTTCATCTCCCTGAACGTTCGCGCGACGTTTTATTGATCGTTATCAATTGCACATCTTTGCAGGCGTGGCGATAATTCAAAATTCAGCGAGTCGACCGGGTGAATATCTGGAGGCCCGCGCGAGGCAACGGCCAGAGGCGGGAGGTCATCGATGGCGAAGTCACGCAAGAGTGCGGCGAAAAAGGTCAAGCGCAACGTCAAGACCAAGGCAAAGGCGAAAGCCAAGAAGCCGGTCAAACGCAAGGCCAAGCGCCGCGCCAAGGCGCGCAAGGAGGGCCCAATCGCCGGCGCGGTCCATGCCGTGATGGACACGATCCACGAGAGCGCCGAGTTGCGCCGCAAGCTGGCGGGCCGCAACACCTTCGAAGACTAGCGGGCCGCCGCGGCCCGCTTCACCACTGAATTCCAGTCCGGGCTCGGCCGCGCGTCGAACGGCGCGCGCCAGGCCTCGCAGTTCGTCGCCTCGACCACCTGCACCGGCAGCACGATCTCCGGCGGGACCGCTTCGCCGCGCAGATGGCGCACGGCGGCCTCGGTCGCGATCTCGCTCATCGCCATGGCGTCGAAATTCGCGGTCGCCAGCATCCGGCCGGCGGCGATGGCGGCGACCGCCTCGGGGATGGCGTTGACGCCCGCGACCAGCGGCGGTGCGCCGCGATTGGGTTCCGCCGCGAGCGCGTCGAGTACGCCGAGCGCCATGTGGTCGTTGGCGCAGAGCACCGCATCGACTCCCGGCCATTGCGCGCGCACGGCGCGGAACGCCTCGCGCGCCGCGTCGCGCAGGTAGTCGCCGCGGATCTGGCAGCGCACCTTGATGTCGGGGTGCGCGTCGAGGGCGTCGCGGAAGCCGGCCAGCCGGTCGACGCTCGTGGCCGACGCCGGCGTGCCCTCCACCACGATGATCGTGCCCTCGCCGCGCAGCCGCTCGAACGTGTAGCGCGCGATGTCGGCGGCCAGCGCGCGGTCGTCGGAGCCGACGAAGGTTACGCGGCGGCCGGCGGTGGTGCGGGTGATGATATTGAACAGCGGAATGCTCGCCGCGTCGAATTGCAGGATCGCGCCGTTCACCGCCGTGATGTCGACCGGCACGAACACGGCGGCGTCAGGCTTTTCGGCAATGGCACGCTGAATCAGCGCGATCTGCTCGTCGACGTTGTCCGGTTTCTCCGGCACATAGTGCGACGTCGTCGCGCCGAACCGCGCGGCGGTGCGGTCGGCCCCGAGGCGCGCGGCGGCATAGGCCGGGTTGGTGCGGTTCTTGGTGAAGACGGCGATGCGGGGCATGCCGTCACATCGGCTTGTAGCCGCGCTCCATGTCGACGTCGATCAGGAGCGAGCTGCCGCTCTTCAGTCCCTGCGCGATCAGGTCGGTGGCGTCCTTGACGGTCTTGGCGCGCTGCGCCTCGATGCCGAGCGAGCGCGCAAGCCCCACGAAATCTACCGCCGGGTCGGTCAGCTCCATGCCGACGAAACGGTCGGCCTGTTCGGCATGCCCGCGCAGCATGACCAGCCGCTGCTTGAGGATGCGGTAGCTGGTGTTGTTGAAGATCACCCAGACGATGGGCAGCTTGTAGTGCGCAGCGGTCCACAGCGCCTGCACCGTGTACATGGCGCTGCCGTCGCCGACCATTGCCACCACCGGGCGGTCCGGCAGCGCGAGCCTGGCGCCGATCGCGGCCGGCAGGCCCCAGCCGATGCCGCCGCCGCGCAGCCCGAAGAAGCTCTGCTCGTCGTTCGAGTTGATCAGCGAGCGCGCGCCGGGCGCCGACGACAGGATTTCCTCGATCACGACCGCATCCTTCGGCAGCATCGCGCCGATGGCTTCAAGCAAAGCGAGCGGCTGCACCGGGGTCTTGCCGGCAAGCGCGCGCGCCTTGGCGCGGAACGCCTCGCGCTCGGCGGCGATGGCCTCGGTCGCGGACTTCAGCCGCGCCGCAGCCGCGGCCTTGGCGGAGGCGCTCATGCGCTCGCGCACCGCGGCGGTCAGATCGGGCAGGGTGGCCTTGGGGTCGCCCAGGATGCCGACCTTGGCCGGGTAGCTCTTGCCGATCTGCCAAGGATCGGTGTCGAGATGGATCAACGTCATGCCCGCCGGCATCGGCTTGACGGCGGACGGCAGCGACCAGGTGAACATGTCGCCGCCGGCCGAGAACAGGAGATCGTGCTTGTCGAGCACGTCGCGCACCCCCTGCTGCGAGCGGGTGATCTGGCCGCGATAGAGCGGATGCGAGGACGGGAACGACGCAGTGTTCGGCACGAACTCCATGTAGACCGGCGCGCCGATCAGCTCGGCGAGCGCGGCCAACTCCTTGTGGGCGCGGCTCTGCGCCACGCAATCGCCTGCCATGATGACCGGGCGATCGGACCTGGCCAGAAGCTCGGCCGCAGCGTTGACCGCGTCGATGTCGCCGCGCACGCGCGGCGCGACGCGCGTCGGCTCCAGCAGTTCGATGTCGCCGTCGTTCTTCAAGATGTCGCCGGGCAGCGAAAGGAACACCGGGCCGGTCGGCGGCGCGAGCGCGGTCTTGGCCGCGCGATGCACCAGGATCGGCAGGTCCTTGATGCGCTCGACCTGGGCCGAGAATTTCACGAACGGCTTGGCGAGTGTCGCGAGATCCGCTGAGAGCACCGGCTCTTCGACGAGGTACTCGGTGTCCTGCTGGCCCGCGGTCACGAGGATCGGCGAGCCCGCCGTTTGCGCGTCGTAGAGCATGCCCATGGCGTTGCCGAGGCCGGGCGCGACGTGGAGGTTGAGGACGGCGAGCTTGCCGGACGCCTGCGCATAGCCGTCGGCCATCGCCATCAGCGCGGCCTCCTGCAGGCCCAGGATGTAGCGGATGTCGTTCTCGACCGCGAATGCGTCCATCAGCGGCAGTTCGGTCGTGCCGGGATTGCCGAATACGAGATCGACGCCCTCCTGACGGAGCAGGTCGAGGAACGCGCGTTTACCGGACATCACGGGCACGGGAGGACTCCACTCGTGGGATAGGGCGTGGCGTTGGGGGAATCTTGGTGCAGCTCAAACCTTTTCCGGACGCTTGCCGTAGGACGGCGATGGCGTGCCGGGCTTGAGCGACACGTGGGAATGCGTGCAGGTCCACGGCGCGCCGACGGCGGGCCGCATGAGGGTGACGGTGCAGCGCCCGGTACGCTCGAACTTTGTGCCGTCCTTGTGCAGGCCGGTGGAGCGGAAGATCACCGCGCCCATCGCCATCAGCCGGTCGGGCGACATGACGACTTCCAGCGTATCGAGGTCGTAGAGATAGTCCTCGATGGTCGGCCAGACCATGCGCCACTGGTCGCGTTCCAGCTCCGCCTGCGAGGTCATCATTTCGACGCGGGAGCCGAAGGCGATGGCGTCTTCGGCGAAGTGCGGCCGCACCGCCTTGAAATCGACATCCGACACGCGTTCGCCCCACCATTTGATCCAATCGGCGACCGAACGGCGGTCTTCGTCCAGAACAGGCAGTCTTTTCATGCAGTCACCTCGCAACGTCCGCGCGAAGCTTAACGCGCGGGCGCGGGCGATGCTACGCTTGGCGCGCAGGGAAAGAACTCGCGGCCATGCAGAAGATCGACCGTCAGGTTGCGTTTACCGGCACCAAGGACGTGGCTGCGCCGCTGCGCATCGATCCGGCGCGACTCGAAGCCCATCTCGCGCGCGAGGTGAGGGGCTTCGCCGGGCCTTTGACGGTCCGCCAGTTCAAGGGCGGCCAGTCGAACCCGACCTATCTGCTGGAGACGCCGGCGCGAAAATACGTGCTGCGGAGGAAGCCGCCCGGCAAGTTGCTGCCGTCGGCGCATGCGGTGGACCGCGAGTTTCGCGTCATCCGCGCGCTCCACGCGCAGGGCTTTCCGGTCGCGGAGCCGGTGACCTACTGCGCCGACGAGAGCGTGGCGGGCACCGCGTTCTACGTCATGGGCTTCGTCGAGGGCCGGGTGTTCTGGAACCCGGACATGCCGGGCTCCAATCCGGCAGAGCGCGCGGCGGTCTACGACGCCATGAACGCGGCCATGGCGCGGCTGCACTCGTTCGATCCGTCGGCCATCGGCCTCGGTGACTACGGCCGCGGCGAGAACTACGTCGCGCGTCAGGTCGACCGCTGGTCGAAGCAGTATCGCGCTTCGGAGACGCAAAAGATCGACGAGATGGAGCGATTGATCGAATGGCTGCCGGCGCACATTCCGCCGGGCGGACCGGTGCGGCTGGTGCACGGCGACTATCGGCTCGACAACGTGATCCTGCACGCCAGCGAGCCGCGGGTGCTGGCGGTACTCGATTGGGAGCTTTCGACGCTCGGCGATCCGCTGGCCGACTTCACCTATCACCTGATGCAGTGGCACATGCCGCCCGACGACACAGGCGCCGGCACCGGGTCGCTGGTCGGCTGCGATCTCGCAGCGCTCGGCATCCCGAAGCTGTCCGATTACGTGGACGCCTATGTGGCGCGCACCGGGCTCGACCCGCGTTCGCATCTGAACGCCTATCTTGCCTACAATTTCTTTCGGATCGCGGCGATCCTGCAGGGCATCGCCGGCCGCGTGCGCGACGGCACCGCGACCAGCGAGCACGCGCCGGCCAAGGCGCAGATGGTGCGGCCGCTCGCCGAGGTCGCCTGGCGCTTCGCGCGCGAGGCGGGGGCGGGATGAAAACCGTCGGCCTCGCGCTCGGCGGCGGCGGGGCGCGCGGCCTCGCCCATATCGCCGTGATCGAGGCGCTTGACGACATGGGCGTGCGGCCGGCGGCGATCGCCGGCACCTCGATTGGCGCGATCATCGGGGCGGGCTGCGCCGCCGGCATGAGCGGCAAGGAGATGCGCCGCTACGCCATCTCGCTCGCGCACAACCGCGCCGAGGTGATGCGCCGCATGATTCGCTCGCGCGCCGGCAAGCTCAGCGACCTGTTCGGCGGCGGCTTCGGCGACGCGACGCGGCTCGACGCCGAACGGATGTGCGAGCACTTCCTGCCGGAGGCGCTGCCCGAGGATTTCGCAGGCCTGCCGATTCCGCTCACGGTGATCGCCTCCGATCTCTACCGTCGCAGCGAGGTCGTGTTCGACCGCGGCCCGTTGCGCCGCGCGCTGGCAGCATCCATCGCACTGCCGACAATCATGCGGCCGGTGGAGGTCGATGGTCGGGTGCTGGTCGACGGCGGAGCGACCAACCCGTTGCCCTTCGACCGGCTGCGGGGACGGGCCGACGTCATCGTGGCGGTCGAGATTTCAGGCCCGGTGTCGGCAAGCCGCCGCGAGGTGCCGAGCGCGCTCGAATGCCTCTATGCGACGGTGCTGGTGATGACGCATTCGATCATCAGCGAGAAGCTGAAGCAGGGTGCGCCCGATCTCCTGCTGCAGCCCAATGTCGGATCGTTCCGCACGCTGAACTTCCTTCAGGCCAGCGCGATCCTGCGCGCCGCCGAGCCGGTGAAGGCGGAAATCCGCGAGCGGCTGGGGCGGCTGCTTGCGTAACGCCGTCACCCGCATTTGAATTAATTCACGCGCAATCCACGTGCATTTCATTCGGATTTGGCCGCCAAGGTCGCGGCTCGATGCGCGTATCCGGCACCATCGTCCAAGGGATTTCGACCCGCCCCGGCACGACCTGGGACGGCCGCAGCGCCGCGCCCGACCGCCGCGCCGATCACAAGCGCAACGAGACGCAGGAACCGTCCGGCGACGATCCGCCGCCCGAGCCCGGCACCGGCGCAATCGTCGACCGCAAGGTCTGAACGACGCCGGCCTCCGACAGTCTGCCGCCATTTCGGCCGCGGAGCGCCGCTTTGCGTGCGGCCAGGCGCCATATTCCGGCCCGCGCTTGACTTTGCGGTGGCGGCGCTGTTCACACAGCCGGGACCGTAAACTTTTCGCAGAATTGTCGGGACGGCGCGGGCGCGATGTCGAAGGTTCGTATCGTCCGGCTCGGGCTTGGTCTGGCTGTGATCCTGGCCGTGACCGGCATTGCCGAGGCTCAGGCGCCGGCCCCAACTCCAACCGTGACGCAGCGGCTGCGCCAGCAGGTGGAGCAGCAGCAGCGCCAGATCGAGCAGCAGCAGCGGCAGATAGAGCAGCAACAGCGCCAGCTGGAGCAGCGTCAGCGCGAGATCGAGCAGCGCGACCGGGAGATCGAATTGCAGCGGCGTCAGCAGCAGGCGCCGCCCCAGCGTGCGGTGCAGCCCGCGCCGCCGCCGCCCCCGCCGCAGGCGACGGTGCCGGTGACCGTCCAGCGCAGCGCGGATGAGCGGACCGCGGAGCAACAGGATCGTGACGCGCGATCCGCGCTCAACACGCGGCTGTTGCTCCTCGCTTCCGTTCTGGCCGCGGTCGGCCTGCTTCTGTTCATCGCCTTTGGGGTGCAGGCGTACTATCTCTGGCTTGCCCTGCGCGCCATGCGGCGCACCGCCAGCCTCGGCGACCGGAACCTGACGCTGACGCAGCGCGCGTTCGTGTTTCCGCGCAGGCTCGACTGGACGGTCGCGGGCGACAGCGTGACGATCGTGCCGAGTTGGGAGAACAACGGCGCGACGCCGGCGCGCAGCCTGCGCATCAGCACCAACTGGCGTTCGCTGCACGGCGATCTGCCGGCGGATTTCCCCTACAACTACCAGCGCGCGCCGGATCGCGTGTTCCTCGGGCCGAAGGCCGCAAGCGAAGTCGGCGCGCTGACCATTCCGCTGCGCGACGTCCAGGCGGCGGCGGATCGGCGCGTGCAGCTCTACGTCTGGGGCCGCGCCACCTACGAGGACATCTTCGAGGGCACCGAACCGCACTTCATCGAATTTTGCTACCAGGTCGAGCCGTCGGCGGGGCCGTCCGGCGCCGTGAAGCTGACGTTCACGCACCACGGCCCCTACAACCGCGCCGACGGCGACAGCATGCGGCCGAACGATCCTGACTTTCGCTGACCGGCAGTCAGCCGCGGCGGGTTTCGAAGAAGCTGCGCAGCAGGGCGGCGGATTCGCCCTCGGCGATGCCGCCATAGACTTCGGGCCGGTGATGGCACGCCGGCGACTGGAAGAACCGCACGCCGTTCTCGACCGCGCCGCCCTTGGGATCGGCCGCGCCGTAGTACAGCCGCCGGATGCGCGCGAACGAGATCGCGGCTGCGCACATCGCGCAGGGCTCGAGCGTCACATAGAGATCGCAGTCGGTCAGCCGCTCGGTGCCGAGTGCGCGCGCGGCCTCCCGGATCGCCAGCATTTCGGCGTGGGCAGTGGGGTCCTTGTCGGCGAGGGTGCGGTTGCCGGCGGCGGCCACGACCGCGCCGTCCCGCACGACGACGCAGCCCACGGGCACCTCGCCCGCGGCCTGTGCGGCGCGGGCCCGTTCGAGCGCGAGGTCCATGAAGGATGGCAATGAAGTATCCCGCGTCCTGGCAGCCGGGCCTGTATAAAGACCCGGATGCCCGGCATAAAGCCGGGCATGACGGCGGACGGAACGATGGACGACAAAAAGGATCGCAAATCGCACCGCGGACGGCCGTTCCGCGGCAAGCGGCTGAAGACCTCGCTGCCGCGGCCTGAGGCCACGCCGGAGCTTCCGCCCGCCAAGGACGGCGAGCGCATCGCCCGCGCCATCGCGCGGGCGGGCCTGTGCTCGCGCCGCGAGGCCGAGGCATGGATTGCCGCCGGCCGCGTCGCGGTCAACGGCGCGGCGATTTCCTCGCCCGCGCTCGACGTCACGCCGCAGGACCGCATCGCGGTCGACGGCAAGCCGCTGCCGCAGCGCGAGCGCACCCGGCTCTACCTGTTCCACAAGCCGCGCGGCCTGGTCACCACCAGCGCCGACACGCACGGTCGTCCGACCATCTTCGGTGCGCTGCCGAAGGACATGCCGCGCGTTGTCAGCATCGGCCGGCTCGACCTCAACACCGAGGGGTTGCTGCTGCTGACCAACGACGGCGGATTGGCGCGCGCGCTGGAACTGCCGTCCACCGGCTGGCTGCGCCGCTATCGCGTGCGCGCCTTCGGCGCCATCGACCAGCGGCGGCTCGACGGGCTTCGCAACGGGATCGAGGTCGACGGCGTGCGCTACGGGGCGATCGAGGCGATGCTCGAACGTCCGCAGGGCGACAACGTGTGGCTCACCTTTGCGATGCGCGAGGGCAAGAACCGCGAAATCCGCAACGTGCTGGGCGCGCTGGGTCTGAAGGTCAACCGGCTGATCCGCGTGTCCTACGGGCCGTTCCAGTTGGGCGACCTGCCGGCCGGTGCGGTCGAGGAGGTGCGCACGCGGACGCTGCGCGAGCAACTCGGCTCGCGCATTGCCGCACAGGCAGGCGCGGATTTCTCCGGGCCGATTGTGGAGCGGGAAACGCCGGAGCCGCAGGTCGCGCGGCCGCCTCATCGCGCCGAGTCGCGGGAGCCGAAGCCCTCAGCCGCCGAAAAACGGCCCCGGCCGCCCGCCCCGTTCAAAGAACGGCCGAATCCCGCTGCCGCGGGCGACGGCCACGGCCGCCCGCCGGGCGCAGACCGGCCGCAGCGGTCTCATCGCACGGACGGAGAGCGGCCGAACGCCAGGCAAAGGCATCACGGCCCGTTTCGCCCCAAGCAACGGAAGCGCTGATGCGCATCGTCGGCGGCCGGTTCGGCGGACGTCCACTGTCGGCGCCGAAGTCGCGCGCGATCCGGCCCAGCGCCGACCGCCTGCGCGAGTCGCTGTTCAACATCCTGGCGCACGCCTACGGCGATCCGTGCGCGGGCGCGCGCGTGCTCGACCTGTTCGCCGGCACCGGCGCGCTCGGGCTAGAGGCGATGTCGCGCGGGGCGGCGTTCGCGCTGTTCGTCGACGATGGCGCGGAGGCGCGCGCGCTGATCCGCGGCAACGTGGACGCGCTGGGACTCGGTGGCGCGACCAAAATCTTTCGGCGCGACGCCACGCGGCTCGGCCCGGTGGGCACCGAGCCGTTCACGCTGGCGTTTCTCGACCCGCCCTACGGGCAGGGGCTCGCCGAACGCGCGCTCGCCTCGGTGTGCGACGGGGGATGGCTCGCGCCCGGCGCGCTGGTGGTGGTGGAGGAGGCCGCCGCCGCGGGCTTCGCCGCGCCGGAAGGTTTCGAGGAACTGGAGCGCCGCAGCTACGACGACACGGCGCTGGTGTTCCTGCGGGCAAAATGAAACGCGGCGCAGCACCGATGCAGCGCCATTTGCCATGTCCAGTTTGCCCCCGAAAGCGGACGTAAAAGCATTGCCGCGCGATGTCCGCTTTGGGCCAACAACCGACATCGCGGTCAGCTATGCTTGTGCGTATTTTCGCGTAGCGAGTTGACTATTTCCACTGCGGCGGCCTGAAGATCGGTGAGATGAGCACGCACCATATGCTCGACCGTGAGGGCCGCGCGGACCCAGACGATGTTAATCACCCCGTGAACTCGCCTGCGGTCCAACAGCGGGACCGCGATGCCGGCCAATCCATCCGGCATGTTACGCCCATACGGTCCACCGCCGAACGACGGATCACGCTCGCCAAATCCGTTGCTGCGTGTTTCGGCAAAAATCCGGTCAAGACGTTTGATGTCGTGGGCCAGCCGATTTTCGGGCAGTTTCGACTTGCGCAGCAGAGCGAGAATTTTTTGCCGTTCGTGCTCTGGACAATAGGCCAGGTAGGCACGCCCAACCGCTGACAGCACCCAGTTGACCGGCGTGCCGATCCGGTCGTGTGTGAAATAGATCGAGAACGGAGTTCGCACCCGGCTAGACTCGCGAATTTCCATATGATCGCCGGCAGGCACCAGCAGATCGGACGGCCACGAGATTTTCTGGCAGAGCCGATCAAGCACCGGCGCCGCCGCTTCGGCGATGCGATCGTGGCGATCACTCTTGCGCGCTAGAAGGGATAGATTGGCGCTGATCCGGTAGTGGCCGTCGGCCAGACGCCGAGAGACCATACCGAACTGTTCCAGCGTATGTAAGATTCGCAGCAGGCTCGGCTTCGATATGCCGGTGATACGATGGATATCGTGCAGTGACGAAATCGGATTCGCTTGCAAGGCTTGCAGCGCCTGCAGCCCGCGCTCCAATCCTCTAATCGTCCCGCCCTTTGCCATCGTCCCAGCTCACGACGCACCTTAGCATTCCATTCCGCACTGCGGAACGTATGTTTCCGCTAGGCGGAATGCAGCGATTTTTTCCTGGCTCACGGGCGGCATGGCGCCGACCATCGCGTATAAGCAGACTAGGCTGCCGTCGCAAACCAGGGAGGCAATGATGAAGCGGCTGTGGTGTCATCGTTCTCCAATGTGGTTCCTCGCGCTTGCCGCTATCCTGATGCCGTCGATCGGCTGGGCGCAGCAGTATCCCTCCGGCTTGATCCGGATGGTGGTTCCGAGCCCGGCTGGCACGCCGCCGGACATCATGGGCCGTATGTTCGCCAACGAACTGAGTGATAACGAAGGCTGGCGCGTCATTGTCGAGAACAAGCCCGGCGCGATTCAGACCATCGGGCTTGCCGAAGTGCTGAAGCAGCCGGCCGACGGCCAGACGCTGGCATCCATCGCGCTGCCGGCCGCAGCCGCGCCGGCGCTGCTGCCCAATGTCAGCTTCAAGCTCCATTCAGATTTCATTCCGGTGATCAGGCTCGCCACGGCCTACCACATCCTGGTGGTGACTCCTTCGGTGCCGGCGAAGTCGCTGTCCGAATTTGTCACGCTGCTCAAGCAGCAGCCCGACAAGCTGACCTTCTCGTCCGGCGGTTTCGGTACCCCGGCTCATCTCGCCGGCGAGATGTTCAAGCTGCAAACCGGCGTGCGTTCGACCCACGTGCCTTATCCGCAGGGGCTGCCGCGGGCCATCGCCGATCTACTCAACGGCACCAACCAATACCAATTCATAACGCCGCTGCCGGTCATGCAATTGATTGCGTCCGGGAAACTGCGTGCGATTGCCGTGACGGGGCCTGCGCGGCTGCCGATGCTCAAGGACGTGCCGACCGTGGGCGAGGCGGGCTTTCCCAATCTCATCATCCAGGACTGGTTCGGCATCCTGGCGAAAACCGGCACGTCGCCGCAAATCGTCGCCACACTCAATGAGGCCATGAACAAGGCGCTCGCCAAGCCCCGCGTTCGCGACGCCATCGCCAAGATGGCTGCCGAGCCGGTGGGTGGGACGCCAGCCGAGTTCGGCAAGTTCCTGGATTCCGAACTCGCGCACTGGGCCAAGGTCGTCAAAGAGTCCGGGATCAAGATGTAATGGCTGCGGACTTCCGCGTCACGTTGCTCGGGACCGGCGTACCGATCCCGAGCCCGGATCGGTTCGGGCCCTGCACGCTGGTCGAAGCCGGCGACCAGAAATTCCTGGTCGATGCCGGTCGCGGCGCGACGATCCGGCTCTACCAGCTCAAGATTCCGATCGGCCGCATCGATGTGCAGTTGATCACGCACTACCACTCCGATCATGTCGCGTGCCTGCCGGATGTCTGGCTGACCGGCTGGCTGGAATCGCATTTTGGCACCCGCAGGACGCCATACCGCGTCATCGGGCCGACCGGAGCGAAACGGCTGATCGAGAATCTCGAACGCGCATACGCGGACGACATCAAGATCCGGGTGGCCGACGAGAAACTGCCCCTCTCCGGCATCGCGACCGACGTCACCGAATTCGACTGCGACGGACTCGTTTACGAGAAAAGTGGCGTGAAGGTGATTGCCTTCCAGGTTGACCACGGCGACGTCATCAAGCCCTGCTATGGCTATCGTTTCGAATACGGTGGCCGGGTCGCGGTGCTGTCCAGCGACACCCGCTACAACGAAAACGTCATCAAGTACGGTAAGGGTGCTGACCTCCTGGTACACGAGGTTGCGAGCGCGCGGCCGGAGTTGATGAAGGAATCTTACGTCCAGCGGATCATCGGGCATCACACGACGCCGCGCGAGGCCGGTAAGGTCTTCGCGCAAACGAAGCCGAAGCTTGCGGCATATACCCACATTGTCCTGCTCGGCAGCGAGCGAGTTCCCCCGCCGACGATTGAGGACGTCATAGCCGAAACGAGACAAACCTACGACGGGCCGCTGGTCGCCGGCGAAGACTTGGTTGCATTTGAGATTGGTGAGACGGTCCACGTGCGGGGACCAGAACCTACTTCTCTGCCTTCGGAAAGAATAATGGAATAAAGCAATAACGGCTCCGTTCCCGAGAACAGGTTCAGTTTGAGGCCAACAGATCGAAGAAAAATGTATCGGTGGGCGACCAATGTCCGCCTCGGGTCATTCGCAGACATAGAACCGCCGCCCAGCATGTCCGCTCTATTCTCGAGAGCGGACATGCTGGTTATGAGTCCACGTCTCAATCCACGCTGATGTTGGCGGCCTTGATCACCGCGGCCCAGCGCGCCACGTCCTCCTTGAGGAACTTGGCGTGATGGGCCGGCGTGCGCTGCTCCGGCGGCAGGATTTCGAGCCCGAGCGCCTCAAGCTTCTGCCGGATGTCGGGCCGCGAGATCATGCCCTCGATCGCCTTGTTCATCTTGTCGACAATCGGCTTCGGCGTGCCCTTCGGGAAGAAGAAGCCGTTCCAGACCGTCGCCTCGACGCCCTTCAGCCCCTGCTCGCCGGTGGTGGCGACGTCCTTTGCGACCGATGCGCGCCGCGGCGCCATCGTCGCGATGCCCTTCACCGTGCCCTGGCGCGCCTGGACCGCGCCGCTCTGGATCGTGGTGCACATGTAGTCGACGCGGTCCGCGATCACGTCCTGCAGCGCGGGACCTTCGCCGCGGTACGGCACCATGGTGATCTGGACGCCGACGGTGTGGTTGAGCAGCGCGCAGGGCAGGTGGGTGCCGGAGCCGACGCCGGCCGAGGCGTACTGCATCTTGAGCTGGTTCGCCTTCATGTAGGCGACCAACTCCTGCAGGTTGCTCACCGGCAGGCCCTTGCGCACAACCAGCAGCCGCGGCGACTCTGTCACGATGCCGGCGGGCTCGAAATCGGCGATGGAGTCGTACGGGCGGCGCTTGTACAGCGACTGGCTGTAGGCGTGGGTGCCGGAGTTGCCGATCATGAACATGTAGCCGTCGGGCGCGGCCTTCGCGACCCGCGCGCTGCCGATGGTGCCTGCCGCGCCGCCGACGTTCTCGACCACGATCGTGGTGCCGAGAATCTCGCCGATCGCCAGCGCCTGCAGGCGGGCGCTGGCGTCGATGCCGCCGCCGGGCGCGAACGGCACCATCATGGTGATCGGACGCGTCGGCCAGTCCTGCGCGCCGGCGCTTGCGACGGCCGAGAGACACAAGGCCAGCGCGGCGGCGGTCCGAAACAACACGTTCGATTTCATTCATCTGCTCCTGCTGAAAAACCGCGTCAGTCGATGCTGACGCCGCTGGCTTTAACGGCCGGCCCCCATTTTTTCAATTCCTCCGTCACCAGCCGGCCAAGCGCCGCGGGTCCGCGCTCGGCGCGGCCCGGCAGGACGAGACCGAGGCCTGCGATGCGCTCGCGGATCGCGGGCGTGTCGATGGTTTCGCTCGCCGCCTGCGCGAGCTTCTGCACGATCGGCTTCGGCGTGTCCTTGGGGAAGAAGAACGCGTTCCAGCCGTCGCCGTCGACGCCGGGAAGCCCTTGCTCCAGCGCGGTCGGCAGATCGGGCAGAACGGGCGAGCGGCTGTTCGACAGCAGTGCAAGCGGCGTGACCGTGCCTGCCTTGATATGAGGCAGCGCGGTCGAGATCACGTCGCACATGTAATCGATCCGTCCGGCCACGAGGTCCTGAAATGCAAGCGATGTGCCGCGATAGGGCACGTGGGTGGTGTGCGCGCCCATGGCGCCGTTGAGCAGCACGCAGGTCATGTGGGTGGCGGAGCCCGCGCCGGCCGAGCCGTACTGCATCTTGGCTTGGTTGGCCTTGGTGTAGGCGACGAACTCTTTCAGGCTCTTGGTGGGCAGGTCCTTGCGCACCACCAGCACTTTCACGTTGGAAAGCAGCAGGCTGACCGGTTCGAAGTCGTTCACCGGGTTGTACGGCAGCCGCTTGTTCATCAGCGCGCTGAAGGTGTGCGTCGCCTGGTTGCCGAACAGGAACAGCGAGCCGTCCGGCGTCGATCGTGCGACGCGCGTTGCGCCGTTGGCGCCGCCCGCGCCGCCGAGGTTTTCCACGATCACCTGCTGACCGAGAATCTCGGTCAGCCTGGGTCCGAGAAGCCGCGCCACCACGTCGATCGGGCCGCCGGCCGCGAACGGCACCAGCAGGCTCACAGGCCGCGACGGCCAGTCCTGCGCCTTGGCCGGGATGGCCACAGCCAGTGCTGCCAAGGTCAACAGCAGGATGCGTACCGCTTTCATGGTCGTCCTCCCCTGGTTGCGTGACGGCCGCCGGCCGCCGGCCGCCGCCGCTTCTCGTTGGAGCATGATCTTGTCCGAAAACCGGCTCCCACTTTTCGGGATCATGCTCTATTGCGGAATGAGCCCGGCCGATTTCATCGGCACGGCCCAGCGCGCCGACTCCGACTGGATGAATTTGTTCAGGTAGGCCGGCGTGCGGCGCTCGGGCGCGACCACGACGACTCCGAGCGCCTTGAAGCGATCGCGCACCACGGGCGTGTTCACGGCGTCGCTCGTCACCTTGGCGAGGCGGTCGACGATGGCCTTCGGCGTGCCCTTGGGGAACGAGAACGAGCTCCAGGCACCGCAGTCGAGGGTCTTGAAGCCCAGCTCGGCGGCGGTGGGCAGATCCTCCAGTCCCGGCGCGCGGTCGAGGCCGAAGGTCACGAAGCCCTTGAGATTGCCGTTGCGGATGTGCGGCATCGCCGTGGAAATCTGCTCGGCAATGAAGTCGATGCGGCCGGCGAGCAGGTCCTGCATGGCGGGGCCGGCGCCGCGGTAGGGCACGTGGGTGATGCGCGTCCCCATCGCGCCGTCGAGCAGGATCGAGCAGACGTGCGAGCCGGAGCCCGCGCCGGCGGAGCCGTACTGCATCTTGCCCTGATTGGCCTTGGAGTAGGACTGGAACTCGGCGAAGTCCTTGGCGGGGAAGTCCTTGCGCAGCAGCAGCACGCGCGCCGAGTCGGAGAACAGCGCGGCGTGCTCGAAGTCCGCCATCGGATCGTACGGCCGCACCTTCTGCATCTGCGGGTTCTGCGTCAGCACCGCAGTGCCGGACATCAGCATGGTGTAGCCGTCGGGCGCGGCCTTCGAGGCCCGCGTCGCGCCGTTCAGCCCGCCCGCGCCGCCGACGTTCTCGATCACGATCTGCTGGCCGAGCAGCTCGCTCATGCGAACCGTGATGACGCGCGCGATGGTGTCGACCGGCCCGCCGGCGGCGAACGGCACGATCAGCGTGACCGGCCGCGTCGGCCAGCCCTGCGCTGCGGCCGGCGCGGCCCACGCGGCAACGACGCACAGCGCCAGAACGATGGCTTTTTTCATCGGAGTTCTCCCTGTCGCATTTCGATGGATTCGGTGCACGGACCGGGGCACTTCAGTCCACGCTTATTCCTGCAGCCTTGATCGGCACGGCCCATTTCTCAATCTCGCTGACGACGAATTTCGCAAGGAATTCAGGCGAGCGCCGATCGGGCGCGGCGGGCGACAGGCCCAGCTCGCGCAGGCGGGCCTGGACTGGAGCGGATTCGACAGCCTTCACCGTCGCCTCATAAAGTTTCCGGATCACCGCCGGCGGCGTGCCCTTGGGCGCAAACATCGCGTTCCAGGTCGACGCCTCGAAATTCGCCAGCCCTTGTTCGTGTGCGGTCGGCAGATCGGGCAAGACCGCCAGGCGCTGGAGCGCGAGAAGTGCGATCGGCTTGATCGTGCCGCCCTTCACCTGCGGCATTGCGGTGGTGCTGAACGGGCACCAGTAGTCGATGCGGCCCGCGATCAGGTCGGTCATCGCCGGCGCGCCGCCGCGATAGGGCACGTGGGTGATCTCGACGCCAATCTCGCGGTTCAACAGGACACATCCAAGGTGTGTCGCCGAGCCGACGCCGGCCGAGCCGTGCTGCATGGTTTTGGCGTTGGCCTTGGCGTGGGCGATGAACTCCTTGAGGCTGTTCGCGGGCAGGTCCTTGCGTGCGACCAGCAGCAGCGGCTGGTCGGCGATCATCGCCACCGGCGCAAAATCGGTCGCGGCGTTGTAGAGCGGCCGCTTGTAGAGCGTCTGATTGAAGGCGTGACTGCCGACGCTGCCGAGGCCGAGCGTGTAGCCATCGGGCGCGGCCTTGGCGACGCGGTTGGAGCCGGTCATGCCGCCGGCGCCTGGCACGTTTTCGATCAACACCGGCTGTCCCAAGATGTCGGCCATCGGCTGCGCGATCAGGCGTCCCAGGACGTCGTTGCCGCCGCCGGCCGCAAACGGCGCGACGATCGTGATCGGCCGGGTCGGGAAGTCTTGCGCTTGGGTGGGGTTGGCGGCTGCGGCTAGCAGGAGCGAAACGAAAGCGGCGACGATGCGGGACATGCGGGCCTCCGGCTGACCGGAGAAACTCTAGCACGAGATGAGAAAAATCAACGCCTGCCGAACAGCCGCTCGATGTCGGCGAGCTTCAACTCCACATAGGTGGGCCGGCCGTGGTTGCACTGGCCCGAGTTGGGCGTCGCTTCCATCTCGCGCAGCAGCGCGTTCATCTCCTCGGCCTTGAGCCGGCGCCCCGCGCGCACAGAGCCGTGGCAGGCCATGGTTGCGGCGACATGCATCAGGCGGCGTTCGAGCGGCAGCGCCTCGTCCCACTCGGCCATGTGGTCGGCGAGATCGCGAAAGAGCGCGGCTGCGTCAATTTCACCCAGCATCGAAGGCGTCTCGCGAACCGCAACCGCGCCCGGACCGAACGGCTCGACCGCGAGCCCGAAGCGCGCGAGCTCCTCCGTGCGCGCCGCCACGCGCTCGGCGTCTGCGGGATCGAGCTCGACGATTTCGGGAATCAGCAGGATCTGGCGCGCGACGCCGCTTTTCTCCAGCGCCGCCTTCATGCGCTCATAGACGATGCGCTCGTGCGCGGCATGCTGGTCGACGATCACCAGTCCGTCGCGGGTCTGCGCCACGATATAGGTCTCGTGCACTTGGGCGCGCGCCGCGCCGAGCGGCCGGTCGAGCGTCTCCGGCGCGGGCTCGGCCAGTTCGACGCGGGCGGCCGTCGCCGCGCCGCCGACGTCGAAGGCC
>VGEP01000064.1 GCA_016869215.1 Alphaproteobacteria bacterium
CTCGGCGGCAGGACGCCCGACGAGGTCTATGATATCGACATGGAGCCAGAAAAATTGGCGGCGTAATCAAACCCAGAATCCATCTTAGCCAAGCCGCCAAACTGTCCCGGAAACCGGGACCATCTCTGTTCCGGACGACGCCGCTTCGTGGAAGTCGCTTCTCGACAAGAAGGGCGCGGACGCCAAAAGCTTAAGAATGGCACTCAGGGATGCGATCCTCACAGGGGACCTCGCGGAACTTCGGGAATTCTCCGCCTATCTGGATGCCAGACATCGACGACTCAAGGAGCAACTTTCCATCGATGACCGGAATCTGCTGAATTCGAACATTGAGGCTCTGCAGAAGGAGAACATCTTTGTGCTCCGCCAGGGCGAGATCGAGGACTACCTCCCAACAGAGTTCACCCAAATCGACAAGATCATCGAGATGCTGACCGATAAGGATTGGCTGCTGTTGGTGCAGGGCGACAGGCGTGATGAGCTGCTCACGATTGCTTGCACCATCTTGGAGTCGAACCGTTCGAACCTTCGGCAATTGATTGACGGATACAACGTAGGCGAACGAGTTTTGAGCCTATCGTAAGAATGGCGACACTTTGGAAAGCTTGAGACTGATGGAGTCCAAGGTCACGACGCGGTGACGGCTCGCTGCCGCGCCAAATGGGCAATCGCACTACATCCGCCCGCCTGCTACCCTGCCGCCCATGCCCGAATCGAAAGCCAACGTCGCGGAATTCACCGTCTCCGAACTCTCCGCCGCTCTCAAGCGCACGGTCGAGGACGCCTACGGATTCGTGCGCGTGCGCGGCGAGGTCTCCGGCTACAAGGGCCCCTCGCCCTCCGGCCATGTCTATTTCCGGCTCAAGGACGACAAGGCGGTTCTGGAGTCGGTGATCTGGAAGGGCGTGTTCGGGCGCATCCGCTTCAGGCCCGAGGAGGGCATGGAGGTCATCGCGTCGGGCAAGCTCACCACCTTCGCGGGCTCCTCGAAATACCAGATCGTGATCGACTCGCTGGAGCCGGCCGGCGTCGGCGCGCTGATGGCGCTGCTCGAAGAGCGCAAGCGCAAGCTCGCGGCCGAGGGCCTGTTCGACGAGGCGCGCAAGCAGCTCCTGCCGTTCCTGCCCGAGGTCATCGGCGTCGTGACCTCGCCGACCGGCGCGGTGATCCGCGACATTCTCCACCGCCTCGCCGACCGCTTCCCGCGCCACGTGATCGTGTGGCCGGTGAAGGTGCAGGGCGAAGGATCGGCGGAACAGGTCGCGGCCGCGATCCGCGGCTTCAACGCGCTGCCGGAGGGCGGGCGCATCCGCAGGCCCGACCTGATCATCGTGGCGCGCGGCGGCGGCTCGCTCGAGGACCTGTGGTCGTTCAACGAGGAGATCGTGGTGCGCGCCGCGGCCGACAGCCTGATCCCGCTCATTTCCGCGGTCGGCCACGAGACCGACGTGACTCTGATCGATTTTGCCTCCGACCGCCGCGCGCCGACGCCGACGGCTGCGGCCGAGATGGCGGTGCCGGTGCGCGCCGAACTGATCGCCGAGGTCATGAGCAAGGCGCGCCGCGCGCTCGCCTCCTGGCAGCGCGCGCAGGACCACCGCCGCACCGAGCTGCGCGCCGCGGCGCGGGCGCTGCCGAGCGGCGTGGAGCTGCTGGCCGATCCGCGCCAGCGGCTCGACCGCTGCGCCGACCGGCTGCCGCGCGCGCTCAGAGCCAACGCTCAGCTCCACCACACGCAGTATTCGCGGATCGCGGGCCGGCTGTCGCCGCGGCTGCTGCAGACTGCGGTCGAGCGCCGGCGCGAGCGGCTGGACACGATCAACGCGCGGCTTGCCACTGCGCTGAAAGCCTATCGCGACAACCGCCTGAGCCTTGTGGTGCGCCAGCGCGACCGCGTGACGACGCTTGGCGACCGCGCCCGCCGTGCCGTCGGCAATCTGCTGGCCGCACGCGCATCACGCGCCGAACGTGCAGGACAGTTGCTCGCGGCGTTCTCCTATCGCGGCGTGCTGTCGCGCGGCTTTGCGCTGGTGCGCGACGAAGCGGGCCATCCGCTGCGCGCGGCGGCCGCCGTGCAGCCCGGCATGGCGCTCGACATCGAGTTTGCCGACGGCCGCGTCGGCGCGACGGCTGGCACGTCGCACACGCCGACACGCGAACCCGCTCCCGCAACCGCGCCGCCGCAGACACCCCGCCGCAAGGGCGGCGGCAGCGGCGGCTCCGGCCAGGGAAGCCTGTTCGGGTGAGCGCCGCGGGCGAACGCCGCGACCTCTTCGGCCATCCGCGCGGGCTGTCGTATCTCTTCACCGTCGAGATGTGGGAGCGCTTCTCGTACTACGGCATGCGCGCGCTGCTCGTGCTGTACATGGTGAAGTACCTGTTCGACCCGGCGCGCGCCGACACCGTGATCGGACTTGCATCGCTCAAGTCCGGCCTCGAAGCCGTGTTCGGCCCGCTCGGCGTGCAGCCGCTGGCGAGCCATGTCTACGGGCTCTACACCGGCCTGGTCTATTTCACGCCCATCGTCGGCGGCCTGATCGCCGACCGCTGGCTCGGTCAGCGCCGCACGGTCGTCATCGGCGCGGCTCTGATGGCCGTGGGCCATTTCATGATGGCGTTCGAGCCGCTGTTTCTCTTTGCGCTCACCGTTCTCATTCTCGGCAACGGCGCGTTCAAGCCCAACATCTCGACGCAGGTTGGCGCGCTCTACGCGCCCGGCGATCCGCGGCGCGACCGCGCGTTCTCGATCTTCTACGTCGGCATAAATCTCGGCGCGTTCCTTGCGCCGCTGGTCTGCGGCACCTTGGGCGAAACCATCGGCTGGCACTACGGCTTTGGGGCGGCCGGCGTCGGCATGACCGTCGGGCTCGTGATTTATCTGATCGCCGCACCCACGCTGCCGCCCGACGTGCGCGCGCGGACGATTGCGGCTGGCGGCTCGCGCCCGCTCGGCCGCGAGGAATGGGCCGCCATCGGCGCGCTGGTGCTGCTCTGCCTGCCGATGACGCTGTTCTGGGCCACCTACGAGCAGTCCGGCAACACCATCGCGCTCTGGGCCGACCAGCACACCGACCGCGCAGTGAACCTGATTATCTTCACCGCGGAGATTCCGGTCACCTGGTTCCAGGCGATCAACCCGTTCATGATCTTCGCCTTCACGCCGTTTGTGCTGATGCTATGGCGGCGGCAGGCTGCGGCGGGACGCGAGCCCTCGACCGGAGCGAAACTCGCCTACGGCTGCCTCCTCAATGCGCTGTCCTATCTGATCCTGTTTTCGGCCGCGCTCGCCGCCGCTGGCGGCAAGGCGAGCTGGCTGTGGCTCGTCGCCTATTTCGCCGTGCTCACGGTCGGCGAGTTGTACCTGTCGCCCATCGGCCTCTCCCTCGTCACCAAGGTGGCACCGGCCCGCTGCCTGTCGCTGATGATGGGCGTGTGGCTTGCGACAAGCTTCACCGGCGGGCTGCTCGCGGGCTACCTCGGCAGCCTGTGGTCCGGCATGGACAAGAGCGATTTCTTCCTGACGATCGCTTTGATCGCAGCGGCCGCGGGCGCCATCGTGCTGGCGCTGGTGCGGCCGCTGCGGACGGTGCTGAGTTCGCGGTGAATGCGGCGGGACGGCGTCCTGGCCGCGCCGCAGCGGACGGGTTTCAAGTCGGCCTCCAAGCCATTATGTTGGGCGCAAATCGCGGCCGTGGAGACGGAGACGGAAAGTGCTGAATCGGTATGACCGCACCCCGCCCATGGCGGGCGAAGCCGAGATCAAATACCTCGACGGCGACTTCCGCATCGTGCGGCCGGGCGCGTTCGTGCGCTGCGCCGTCACGGGCGTGCCGATCCCGCTGGAAGAGCTGAAATACTGGAGCGTCGACCTCCAGGAGCCATACGCCTCGCCCGAGGCGGTGATCCGGCGGCGCTCCGAGCGCGCGGAATAATCCGCGTCAGGCGGCCCGCGACAGAACCAGATCGCGGAACGCGGCCGCCTCCTCCACCACAAGCGTCACCGGCAACGCCCGTGCCGCACGTGCGAGGGCCACGAGATCGTTGTCGCCTGCCATCCGGGCCAGGTCCTTCTCCGTGGTCAGCAACATGAGGCCCTCGCGTTCCGCCTGCGCGATCAGCGCCTCGGCTTCCGCGCGGCGGAAGCGATGATGGTCGGGGAACGGTGCGCGCACCCGCACATCGATGCCGGCGTCGACGGCGGTCGCAAAGAACTTCTCCGGATCGCCGATGCCCGCGAACGCCAGCGCCCTGGTCCCGAGGAGATCGGCAATCGCCGCCATGTCCGGCACCAGCCGGCCGTGAAACACCCGAAGGCCCCGCAATCGCGCGGCCGCTTCGACCGATGCCGCGCCCTGCCCGGCCCCGACCGCCAGTACGGCGTGAGCGTGCGCCATCTGCGCGTCGAGCGGCGCGCGCAGCGGGCCCGCCGGAATGACGCATCCATTCCCGACGCCGCGCTGCGCATCGACCACGACGATGGACAGGGTCTTGGCGAGCGACGGGTTCTGGAAACCGTCATCCATCGCGATGACCGTCGCGCCTTGTGCTTTCGCCAATTCGGCGCCGGCGGGGCGGTCGTGCGCCACCACGGTCGGCGCGGCGCGCGCGAGCAGCAGCGGCTCGTCGCCGACGTCCGCCGCTGTGTGCCGTGCCGGATCGACCTGCACCGGGCCCGGCAGCCTGCCGCCGTAGCCGCGGCTGAGCAGGAACGGCCGAAGCCCGGACGCTCGCAGAATGCGCGCAACCGCAATCGCGGCCGGCGTCTTGCCGGCACCTCCGGCCGTCAGGTTGCCGATGCAGACGACGGGAATTCCGGCGTCCCGCCCGGGCCGGTCCATGCGCCTTGCGGCGATCGCGCCGTAGATCGCGGCGAACGGCGACAGCAGGGCCGATGCCAGCCCGGGCGGACGGCTCCAGAACGCCGGCTCACGCATCGTCCTCTCGTACATCCAGGCTGAAGTGCATCAGATAAGGGTCGAGCGCCGCCACGGTCTTGTCCAACGCGCCGCCGAGCGTGTCCATGGCGCGCAGGCCGGTCTGCGCCACGGCGGTGCGCGCCTCGGCGTCCTTCAGCCAGGCGCCGACGCGCACGGTCAGCTTGCTGGAGTCGGTCACCACTTCGGCGCCGCCGACTGCATCGAGCGCGGTGTAGATTTCGCTGAAGTTCCAGACATGCGGCCCGTGCAGGATCGCGACGCCGAGCTTGGCGGCCTCGATCGGATTCTGTCCGCCGTGGCCGACCAGCGACCCGCCGATGAACACGATCGGCGCGATCCGGTAAATCAGCCCCAGTTCGCCGAGCGTGTCGGCGATATAGATCTCGGTGTCGTTGCCGGGCAGTTCGCCGCGCGAGCGCATCGCGGACGCCAGGCCGGAGACGCGCGCGATCTCCGCGACGCCCTGGCCGCGCTCGGGATGCCGCGGCACCAGGACGGTCAGCAGACCGGGGAACGTGTGCTTGAGGCGGCGATGTACATCGATCAGCGCCGCCTCCTCGCCGGGATGCGTGGAGGCGGCGGCGATGACCGGCCGCGAACCGATCGCGCCCTTGAGCGCCTTGAGCTTGTCATCGTCCGCCGGCGGCGCCGGCACATCGAGCTTGAGATTGCCGGTGGTCACGACGCGCAGCGCACCGAGCCGCGACAGCCGCCCGGCATCCTCCGCGGACTGCGCAAGGCACAGATCGAAGCGGCCAAGCAGCGCGCCGATGGTGCGCGGCGCTAGCCGCCATCTGCTGAACGAGCGTTCGGAAATCCTGCCGTTGACCAGGATCAGCGGAACGTCGCGCTTGGATGCGGCCAGGATCAGGTTCGGCCACAGGTCGGACTCGACGAACAGCGCCAGGTCGGGCCGCCAGTGATTGAGGAACCGCGCGGCGAATTGCGGCGTGTCCACGGGCACGAACTGATGGATCACGCCCTGCGGCATTCTGCGCTCGGCAAGCCCCGCCGAGGTCACGGTCCCGGACGTCACCAGCACCGTAATGTCGCGCGCGCGCAGGCGTTCGATCAGCGGTACGACCGCAAGGACCTCCCCGACGCTCGCGCCGTGCAGCCACACCAGCGGGCCCGCCGGCCGCCGGACCTTGGTCTGGCCGCGCCGCTCCGGCAATCGCTCGGCAAGCTCCTTGCCGCGCTTGAGGCGCCGGCTGAGCAGCAGGTCCACGAGAGGCATGCCGGCCGCGGTCAGCAGCTGATAGGCGCGCAATGTCAGCGGGAGACGGCTAGCCACGGGCGCCACCCCGGCCGGAGCGCCCGGCCAGCTCGTAGGCGCGCTGGGTCACGCCGTTGAGCGCCTCTTCGACCGCGCGGCGCGCCAGTTCGAGCGTCGCTGCATCGGCGTCGGACGGCACATGGATGAGACTGCCCGCCACGCGCGCGCCGCGGCCGAACGGCAAGTTGATGGCGGTCCGGTCCCAGTTGGAGAGTTCAATCCGGCGGCTGGTCGCGATCGCGACCGGCATGATGGGCCGCCCGGATATCTGCGCGATCTTGACGATGCCGAGGCCCGCGACCCGCGCGACCTTCGGGACGTCGGCGGTCAGCGCCACGTTGTAACCCTGCGCCAGCGCTTCGACGATCTCGCCGAACGCGGTCACGCCGCCCTTCTTGTGGAAGTCGCCGGCATGCGAGCCGGAGCCGCGGATCGTCCCGATGCCGAGACGCTCGGCAGCGACCGCGTTGATCTCGCCGTCGCGGTGGCGCGAAATCAGCACTTTGACCCTGTGGTGCGGCATGCGAATGAAAGGCACCAGGAAATGTTGGCCGTGCCACATCGCGACGATGACCGGCATTTCGGCGTCGATCCGATCGTAGATGTCCGCAGGCTCGGTGACCACCCGCGTCGTCCGCCAGACCAGCCGCAGGTAACTCGCCGCGACCGTTCCCATCGCCCTTTGCGCCCACTGCGAGCCGGCAATTCGACGCGACGAAAACATCGGGAAAACCGGATCAGCGCGCGGCGCCCGCGCCGGTGGCTTCGGGATCGAGCAGCCGGTGCAGGTGGACGATGAAATAGCGCATGTGGGCGTTGTCGATGGTCTGCTGCGCCTTGCCCCGCCAGACGGCGTAGGCGGCGGCGTAGTTGGGATAGATGCCGACGATGTCGAGCTTGTCGAGGTCCTTGAACTCGACCGACTGGATGTTCGTCAACTCGCCGCCGAACACCAGGTGGAGCAATTGCTTGTCCGGAATTGCTTGCGACATGGCCAGTTCCTTCAAGGCGGACGCGGCGCCGCGCTCCGGCTCAGGCCGGCTCGCTGGCACCCGCGCGCACGAGGTCGATCAGCGCAGGATGACGGTCGCGTCCGGCCGCGACCAGAATGCCATGGACAGGTTGAGGCCGATTATAGATCAGCGCTTCGCCGTTGAGTGCCGTCATTTTGCCGCCGGCTTCGTGCACCAAAAGATCGGCAGCCGCAAGGTCCCAGTCGTGGCCCGTGCCGCCTGCAACCGCGGCGTCCAGTTCGCTGTGCGCGACCCTCACCAGCCGCAGCGCCAGCGAGTGCACCCGCGGCATGGCGACGATGGCCGGACCGGTCGCAGCGATCCGGTCGAGGAGCCGCTTCGGCCCGGCGACGCGGGCGCCTTCGAGCGCGCTGCCCGCACTGGCCCGGATCGGATCGCCGTTGCGCGTCGCACCTGCTCCGGTCACGGCGACGAACATTTCTTCGGTGACGGGCGCATAGACCGCGGCTGCAACCGGGCGGCCGTCCTCGACCAGCGCGACGGAGATCGACCAGTCCTGACGGCCGGCGATATAGGCGCGCGTGCCGTCGATCGGATCGACCACCCACACTCTGCGAGCCGCGAGCCGTGCGGGATCGTTCTCGCTCTCCTCCGACAGCCAGCCTTCGCCCGGCAGCACCAGCCGCTCGCGCAGCAGATCGTTGGAGGCGATATCGGCCTCGGTCACCGGAGAATCGCCCGCGCCTTTGGTCCAGGACTTCAGCGGGCCGCCGAACCAGCGCAGCGCCAACTGCCCGGCGTCCCGGACCGCCGAAGCGAGCAAGTCGCGGTCGCGCAGGCGTTCGGCGGTGAGGTCAGACGCCGGCAACGGTCATCCCCTCGAACCGCACCGTGGGCGCATTGGTGCCGTAGCGGAACGCCAGGTCGTTGGCCGGCATCAGCGTGCGGAAGATGTCCAGGAGGTGGCCCGCGATCGTCACCTCGCTCACCGGATAGGTGCGCTGCCCGTTCTCGATCCAGAAGCCCGCGGCGCCACGGCTGTAGTCGCCGGTCACCATGTTGACGCCCATGCCGATCAGGTCGGTGACGTAGAAACCCTCGCCGATGTCGCGCAACAATTCTTCCGGCGTGGCCTGACCGGATTCGAGATGAAGGTTGGTCGGTCCCGGCGACGGCACCGAGGATGCGCCGCGATGCGCATGACCGGTGGTCTTCAGCCCGAGTTCGCGCGCGGTCGCGCAGTCGAGCAACCACGTCTTGAGCACGCCGTCGGCGACCAGCGCCATGCGCTTGTTGGCGACGCCCTCGGCGTCGAACGGCCGCGAGCGCAGGCCCCGTTTGCGGAGCGGATCGTCGACGATGGCGATGCCCGGCGCGAACAACCGCTCCCCGAGCTTGTCTTTCAGGAAGCTGGTCTTGCGCGCAATCGCGCTGCCGTTGATCGCGCTCGCAAGGTGCCCGACCAGCGAGCCCGCGATGCGCGGATCGAACACCACCGGCACCTTGCGGGTCGTGACCTTGCGCGGATTGAGCCGCGCCACCGCGCGCTCGCCCGCCGACCGCCCGACCTTCTCCGGCGCTTCGAGGTCGGCGGCATGCAGCGCCGACGAAAAATCGTAGTCGGTCTCCATCGCGGTGCCCTCGCCCGCGATGGCCTGCATGGAAATGCCGTGGCGCGAACCGAGATAGCTGCCGCAGAATCCGCCCGAGGTCATCAGCACCATGCCGCCGATGCCGGCCGACGCGGACGCGCCGCCCGATTTCGACACGCCCTTGACCGCGCGGCCGGCCGCCTCTGCGCGCAAGGCCGCGGCTTCCAGCGCCGCAACCTCCGGCAGTGCGCGATCGGCAAGGTCGAGGTCGGGAAAATCGCGCGCCAGCAATTCCGGATCGGCCAGGCCCGCATAGGGATCTTCGGGCGCCACCCGCGCCATGGCCACCGCGCGCTCGGCCAGCGCCGCAACGCCGTCGCCCCTCACATCGTTGGTCGAGACCACCGCCTGACGGCGTCCGACGAGGACGCGCAAACCGACGTCGTCACCCTCGGAGCGCTGGGATTCCTCGACCGCGCCGTCGCGCACTTCGACCGATTGCGACACCGAACGCATCGCCACCGCGTCGGCCGCATCGGCGCCGGCGGCGCGAGCGGCCTTTACCAGCCGCTCGGCGAGCGCGGTCAGGGCGGATTGGTCGAACAAAGCATTCATGAGGGAGTTCCGGTCTAGTGCCGCCGATTTGAAGTTCCTACACCACTTGCAGCAATCTCGTTCAGGAACTTCAAATCGAAAGCGGCACTAGAATCATAGACTTGCTAGTGCCCCTTTTGAACCCGAAGTTCGCAAACGGGCTCGCCGCCCCAATGGTGCGAACTTCGGGTTCGGGGCACTGGGGAGGCGAGTGAGGCGTGGCAAGCGTCAAATAGTCTCGAAACCGGCCGGATTCGAGGGCGTTCGCGAAAAATGCAGCGGCTCCGGAAACGCTCCATCAATCATGCACAGGAATGCCGCCATCTCTAACGCCGGTTAACCAGACCTCTTAAGCCGATTCCGACGCTTTGCCGCCATGATCGCGGCACGACCGGGCGCATAAGCCCGGCGGGGAGAGTTTGAGGCGTCACAATGGGAGTCGACAGGCCCCCCGGGTCGAGCCGCGCGTTGCGGCTCGACCCGTACGCCCTGCCGGTGCGCTATGCGGCGCGCGACGGCGGTGCGGACGGGCAAGTCCGTCAGATCGAGCTCGACCGGGAGCGCGTCACGCTGAAACGCGCGGTGCGCGGCATTCGCATGAATGTCGGCGTGCCCGTGCATGAGTTTCGCGGCGTGTCGATGCGGACCCTGCCGCCGGACAGCGGCGATCCCGCCGCGGTCGCCGTCATGCTCGAACACCGCGATCCAGGTCTGTCGGTTCCGCTGCATGTCGCAGCCGAAGGCGACGAGGCGATGGCGCAGTGGAAGGCCTGGGCCCGCGTTCTCGGGCTGCCGCTGCTGGTGACGGAAGGCGACGGGTCGCTGCGCGAGCCGTACCGCCGGATCGGGCGGATCGGCGTCGGCAAGCCGGTCCCGCGCCGCAAGCGGCGCGCCACGCTGAAGCGCCGGCGGCCCTCGTTCCTGATGCGTCGCAAGGCCGGACGTCCAACCGCAAATCCCGCCGTTCATCGCGGCGAGGCCGAAATCATCGCGCGGAACTAGGCAAGCAGCGACGCGCACAAATGGGAAGCCGCTCGAAATAGCGACGGGGTTCAAAAGGGGAGAGGGAAATGGTCGACGTTCTCGGTTATCTGGTTTCCGGTGCGTGCGTTTGGGTCGCCGCCTATGGGCATGCGCTGGTCGCACTGGCCTGCTGGTCGACGCCCACCGGCGAGCGCACAGCGGCCTGACGATCGCCGCTACAGCACACGGGCGAACGCCGCGTCGAGCACCAGGCCCGCGAACAGGATCAGGCCTGCGTCGCGGTTTGCGCGGAACATTCCGAGGCACGAGTCCGGATCGGCGATGTCGATCCGGACGATCTGCCATGCGAGATGCGCCGCGAACGCCAGCAGTCCCAGCGCGAAGACCGCGCCCGCGCCCGCCGTCCAGCCGGCGAGCCCGATCAGCACCACGGCCAGCGCGGAGAACAGCGCCAGCATCGTCCTGGTGCGCTCTCCGAACAGCAGCGCCGTCGATTTCAGTCCGGCGAGCGCATCGTCCTCGCGATCCTGGTGCGCGTAGATCGTGTCGTAGTGGATCACCCAGGCGATCGAGCCGGCGTATAGAAGGAACGCCGGCAGTTCCAACCGGCCGCGCGCGGCCGCCCAGCCCATCAGCGCGCCCCAGGAAAACGCCAGGCCGAGAAAAATCTGCGGCCAATAGGTCACGCGCTTCATGAACGGATAGATCGCGACCGTCGCGAGCGATGCGATCCCGACCGCGATGGCGAAACGATTGAACTGCAGCAGCACCAGCAGTCCGATCAGCGCCTGCACGCAAAGGAACACGTAGGCCGCGCGCACGCCGATCTGTCCCGACGGGATGGGCCGCGAGCGCGTTCGCTCGACTTGCGCGTCGATGTCGCGGTCGACGAGGTCGTTCCAGGTGCAGCCCGCGCCGCGCATCACGATTGCGCCAACGAGGAACAGAACGACGTGCCACGGGTCCGGACCCCAGGCGCCGTTGACGACGCCTGCCAGCGCCGCGGACCACCAGCACGGCAGCAGCAGAAGCCACCATCCGATCGGGCGGTCGAGCCGGGTCAGCCGCAGATAGGGCTTGAGCCACTCCGGCGCGCTGGTGTCGACCCAGTTCCCGGTCGCATCCGAGACGCGTCCGGCCGCCGGGCTCATCGCGAGAGCGGGTTGCCGGTCAGCGTGTCGAAGGTGCCGCGGCCGGGCTTGACCGACGTGTCGTCGGCGATGACGGGTCCGCCAAGCGCATCGCTCAGGCTTGGTCCGGCCGGTCCGGACGGCCCGGTGGCGCACACCTGGTTGCGGATTTGAATCGTCCGCGCGTGGTTGGCGCGCGCATCTTTGACCGCCTGGGGCGGCACGCCGCATGTCGCCTGGTTCTTGACCAGGAATTGCACCACCCGCGCTTCCCGCACCGCGAAATTCTTGAACAGCGGGCACACTTCTTCGCGCGACGCCTTGCGATCGCCCGCGGCCTTGATCGCCATCGCGCCCTTCTCGGCGTCGTCGCGCAGCGACGGGAAGGTTGCACAGACCTGCTGGTTGCCGGGGGGCGGGAACGCGCCTCCTCGCGGTTGCTGTTGCGGCTGGCCGGGCCCTGGCGGCGGCGGGAACGGACTGGCGCCGGGGGGGAACGACGCGCCTTGCCCGGGACCGGGCAGGAACTGCGCCATGGCCGCCGACTGGCCGGCAAGAGCCAGAAAACCGGCGAAGGCCAGAGTGAGATACCGATTCCGGCGACGTGGCGACATCCCGCTTCTCTCCCTTCCGAGGCCCCCGCGCTCGCAACACCCAATATCAGGCTCGCGGCGCAGGCGGTAGACCGCGGGCGCGGCGCCATTAGGGCGCCCGACCGCCCTGCCCCTGGCGCGGGGCCCCGTGGGCGGGTAAAGCCGGGCTTCTCGCGCACCGCCGCCGAGGATGCAGCACATTGCCGCGCTACGAGTTCCGAAGCCCTCGCCTGTTCGTCCCGGACCCGCTCACGGCCGGGTCGCGAATCGCGCTGGCCCAGCCCCAGGACCACTACCTGCGTCACGTGCTGCGGCTCGGCCCCGGCGACGCCGTGCTGGCGTTCAACGGCCGTGACGGCGAGTGGCGGGCCGCCATCGCAGCGAACGGCAAGCGCGCCGCCATCGAAGCGCGGGAGCAGACGCGCCCGCAAACCGAAGCCAACGACCTGCACTACCTGTTCGCGCCGCTCAAGCACGAGCGGCTCGACTACATGGTGCAGAAGGCGGTCGAAATGGGCGCCTCGCTGCTCCAGCCGGTGCTGACCCGCCACACCCAGGTCAAGCGCGTCAATCGCGAGCGCATGCATGCCAATGCGATCGAAGCGGCCGAGCAATGCGGCGTGCTGTCGGTGCCCGAAGTCGCCGAGCCGGTGTCGCTCGGGCTTGCGCTCGCGGCGCGCGAACCGGAGCGGCTGCTGGTGTTCTGCGACGAGGACGCCGAGGTGAGGGATCCAGTTGCGGCGCTGGCCGCCGCCCGGCCGCGGCCGAGCGCGCTTGTACCGCTCCAGGGCGGCGCGCCGGGCGCGCGGCCGCCCATGGCCGTACTGATCGGACCCGAAGGCGGCTTTGCCGAGGAGGAGCGCGCGGCGCTGCTCAAGCTGCCGAACGTGGTGCGGCTCGCGCTCGGCCCGCGCATCCTGCGCGCCGACACGGCCGCGGTCGCGGCGCTTTCGCTGGTTCAGGCGGTCCTGGGAGACTGGCGGTAAGCCGCACCGGCGAGGGGGGTGCAGCCTTGGCCCGTCGCTGCGACCGCCTTCCGGGCGGCGCAGACCGTCGCAAACGCCGCGGTTTCAGCAGGCCAAATCGGATTGTTCCGGTGCCGGTCCAAAGCGAACCGCAAAAGAGATATGCCGTATTGCCGTTGTTGGACGCGGACCGGACATCCGGGAACTGAGCCGAAAAGACGCGATTGACCCAAAGCGCCATGGCCAGTTGGACGGTGACTGCGTCGCCGGGCGCTGGGAGGTTCAACGGGCCGCATTCAAACGGGCAGTGGAACGTCTGCTTTTCGATTTCAGTTGCTTGAGGAGTCGAGCGTCCTCGGCCGCCTCCGCCAGCAGCCATTCGGTAAAGGCCTCGATCTTCGGCAGCTTTGCGGCCGCCTTGGAACAGACGATCCAATACCCAAACGACGCAGTCATCGCGATATCGAACGGGCGCACGAGTCGGCCGCCGATCAAATCCCATGCGACAAGCGCCGTGCGGGAAAGCGCCACACCCTGCCCGTCGACGGCCGCATCGATTGCCATGCTGGCTTGATCGAGCACAGGTCCGCGCGAACTGGCTACGCCCTCAACACCGACTGACTGGAGCCATTGGCTCCAACCCTTCCGGTCATTGACATGGATGAGAGTATGCCGGCTGAGGTCGGAAGGCAGACGCAGTGGATTACGTCCGGCAACCAGCTTCGGACTGCAAACCGGAAACAGCTCCTCGGTGCAAAGACGCGTGACGTGAAGGCCCGGGAAGTTTCCATCGCCGTGCCGAATGGCAAGGTCGATGTCCTCCCGTGCGAAGTCGACGTGATGGGGCTGGGCGCTGACCCGGAGATCGATTTGCGGATGCGTTGCGGCAAACCGGCCAAGCCGGTGCACAAGCCATTTCGCGGCGAAATTCGGCGAGACGCTGACTGCAAGCGCGCCGCCGCTCTGCCGCTGCAATAGGCGATCGGTTCCTTGAGCGATCCGATCGAACGCATCGCGCACCACGACCAGATAGTCGCGGCCTGCCTGCGTGATCGCCAGCCGCTGACGCTCGCGGTTGAACAGCTTCAACCCAAGCTCGGCCTCCAGTGCCTTGACCTGATGGCTGACCGCACCTTGGGTGACGCAGAGTTCCTCAGCGGCGCGGGTGAAGCTCTCGTAACGCGCCGCAGCTTCGAAAGCCTTGAGACCGTTCAGTGGTGGCATCCGGCGGGGCATCGGCACCGTCGATCATGAGAAAATCTCAGCCACGCTAGAGAAACGATGCTTTGCGGACAAGTGGTTCGGCCTTCAGAAGTCTCGCCTCCAATGAAGGGAAGCGAACCATGGATGGCATTGCACTCGGACTGTTTCTGCTTGCTGCATTCCTCGGAGGCTTTGCGTCGGGGCTGGCGGGCTTCGCCATGGGTTTTGTGGTCTCCGGCATATGGCTGCACCTGATTTCGCCGGTGCAGACGACGGCCCTGATCGTGGGATACGGCCTATGGACCCAAGGCTACGGCGTCTGGAAGCTGCGGCAGGCGCTAAACTGGCGCAATGTCGCGCCGTTCATTGCGGCGGGCGCCATCGGAGTCCCGATCGGAACCTTCCTGCTGGCCTACGTCGAAGCCGCACATCTGCGTACAGGCGTGGGCGTGTTGCTCGTACTCTTCAGCGTCTACGGACTGACGCAGCCGGCCTTGCGCCCGGTACGAGCCGGAGTGGCATCCGATGCGAGCGTCGGACTGTTCAACGGGTTGCTCTGCGGTCTCACCGGCCTTCCAGGCTTGATCATCACCATCTGGTGCCAATTGCGCGGCTGGACAAAGGACGCGCAGCGCGCAGTGTTTCAGCCGGTCATGCTCGGAGCCATTGTGGCGACCGCAATTTCACTTGGTGTCACAGGCGCTGTCACCTCGGATACGGTCAAGCTTTATGTACTCGGACTCCCCGCCATGACCGGTGGTTTGTGGGTGGGATTCAAGCTTTACGGAAAACTTGACGACGTCTTGTTCCGCAAAGTGATCCTGTGGGCCTTGATGTTGTCGGGCTCGGCTCTGATCGCCGTCCAGGTATTGCCGCTCGTACGATCAAACTGGGAGTAGCCAATGACGACCAAGCAAAATCGCGTGGCGATCCTGTTTCCAGCCGATGCGGCCGAAAGACATTCGGTCAGGTTGGAAGAAACGCGCCATTCAAAGACTGCTTCGGCACTGCGAGCGGTCGGGATCGAAGTCGAAGGGGTGCCCTATGCGGATGAGGTTGTCGCTGAGGTTCGGGCCAAGCTCTTGCGCTTTGACGGGGTCCTGGTGTGGGTCAATCCCGTCGAGCGAGGCCGCGACCGATCCGTGCTGAACGCGATGCTTGAAGACATTGCGGCACAAGGAGTGTTCGTCAGCGCGCATCCGGATGTCATTCGGAAGATCGGAACCAAGGAGGTCCTCTATCGCACGCGATCGATGGGATGGGGCTGCGACACCCGCCAGTATCCGAATGCTTCGAGAATGCGGACAGAATTCCCGGCAAGTCTGGCCTCCGGTCCTGCGCGTGTCCTCAAGCAGCTTCGCGGCAATGGCGGCAACGGGGTCTGGAAGGTCGAACCTGTGGAGGCAGTCCAGCCCGGCGCCGGCTCTGTTCCACTCAGCGCGCATGTCCGCGTGAAGCATGCCAAGCGCGGAAGTGTGGCGGAGGAAATGCCGCTCGAACGGCTCCTCTCGACGTGCGAGGCCTATTTTTCGGGGCAGGACGGAATCGTCGATCAGGTCTATCAGCCGCGTCTGACCGAAGGCATGGTGCGCTGTTACATGGTTCAGAACCGCGTGGCAGGATTTGGCGAACAGCTCGTCAATGCCCTTTATCCACCCGCTCCTGGCGCCGAATCCCGCAACGCGCCGGAACCCGGACCCCGCCTCTACTATCCGCCCACCCGGCCGGACTTCCAATCGCTGAAGAACAGATTGGAGCGGGAATGGCTGGCAGAGCTTTGCGAAATGGTTTCGCTCGATGCAGCGCGGCTGCCGATGATCTGGGACGCGGATTTTTTCTACGGGCCAAAGAATCCCGATGGCATCGACACTTACGTCCTGTGCGAAATCAATGTCAGCTCAGTCTATCCCTTTCCTGACGACGCGCTTGTACCCCTCGCCAAAGCCACTCTTGAGCAATTGAAAGCCAAATGCTGATTGCCGGGGTGCCCAAACCGGCCGACGCTCACCGCGCATGCGCCGGCAGCGCGGGCCGCAGCGCCAGCGCGAGCGGCACGGTCGCGAGACAGAACGCCGCGACGACCGTGAGCGCCGTCGGCACGCCGACGAAGTCGCCGACCAGGCCATAGGCCGCCGGCGCAAACGCGCCCGCGCCGATCGTGCCGGTGTAGAAGATGCTGAACATCCGCGCGCGCTTCTCCGGCTCGACCAGTTCCGGCACCGAGCCGTAGAGCACCGACGACGTGCCGTTCAGCATGACGCCGATCACCGGCAGGATCACCAGCGCCGCTTCGAGCGGCAGCGGCAGCAGCGCGAGAATGCCGACGACCGTCAGACCTTCGGTCAGACAGACGGTTGCGATCACGCCGACGCGCGCGCCGATGAATCCGCAGATCAGCTTGCCCGCGGCGCCGCCCGCAAACACCAGCGTCAGCGCAAGGCCTACGGTCGGCAGCGCCGCGCCCTTGGCGATCAGGAGGAAGGGCAGGAAGATCAGAAAGCCCATGCGGGTCGCGCTGTCGACCATGCCGATCGCGAGCAGCAGCGGGAAGCCGAAGCGGCTGCGCGGCCGGACATCGGTCGCGGCGGGCCGTTCCGTCTTCTCCAGCGACACGGCCGGCGCCTCCGCCGCAAATCGCGGCGTGAGGAACAGGATCGCCGCGGCAACCGCGAGACCCAGCGCGCCGAAGATCGCGACCGTCGGCTGCCACGGCAGCACGACGAGGATCAGCGACGCCGCGGCGGGGATCGACATCTTTCCGATGTCGCCTGCGAAATTGTAGGTGCCGAGCGCCTTCATCGAGCGCGGCCCGGAGAACGCCCGCGCCACCAGCGCCGACGCTAGCGGATGCTGGGTGCTCGAGCCGATGCCACCCATGATCAGCGCGGCGACCAGCATCCAGATCCCGGTGCTGGCGCCCGCGACCAGATAGCCGACGCCGGCCAGCGCCGTGCCCCCCGCCAGCACCAGCGCCACGCCGAAGCGCTCCGCCAGCATCGCGGACGGTATCTGCAGTACGGCCATGGTGCCGGAGTAACAGGTCCGCAGCAGGCCGAGCGCGGCATAGCCGATGCCGAATTCGGCCTGCCAGATCGGCAGCATGAGGTAGATCAGGTCGGTGTAGCCGTCGTGCAGGACATGCGCGCCGCTGGCGACGCCAAGCGCCTTGCGCTCGTCGGACTTGCCGGCCGGCGCGTCCCCCGGCCGGTCCGCCGAGGCCGTAACCGTCATGCGGCGCGCTCCCGCCGCTCGACGAAGGCCACGCTGTCGAAGGAGATCACCGGCTCGCCCTTCTGGTTGACCCCGGTATTGCGGATGGTGATTAGACCCCAATTCGGGCGGCTGCCGGAAGGGCGCTTGTCGACGACCTCCATTGCGTAAGACACAGTGTCGCCGGCATAGACCGGCTTCAGCCATTTCAGGTCGCGAAATCCGGGCGAGGGTCCAAGCTCCGCGACCGGCTCGCCGCGCGCGCGCCGCTCGTCGTCGGCCCGGCGCTGGTAGCGGACCATCAGGCCCATCCACGCCGACGCGGTGTGCCAGCCCGAAGCGCAGAGCGCGCCGAAGGGCGAGCGCGCGGCGGCCTCCTCGTCGAGATGGAACGCCTGCGGATCGTAACGCCGCGCGAACGCCTTGATCGCTTCGGCGGTGAAGGTGCGGCTGCCGAGTTCGTGGCGCTCGCCGACCGCGATGTCCTCGAAGAACTTCACGCCGCGCCGCCCGCCGCGCCGCGCCGGCCGATCATCAGGCTCGACACCAGCGTCATCACGAGTTCGCCCGCGCCGTTGAACAACTCATAGCGGATTCGCGCGAAGCCCATGTCGGGGCGGCTCCTGGAGGCGCGCGCCTCCATCACCGACGCGCGCATGTGCAATTCGTCGTCGGGCCGGATCGGCGCGAGCCACTTCACCTCCTCGACCCCCGGCGCGCCCATCGAGGCGGCGTCGAGCACGAAGGCGTCCGCCATCATCCGCATCAGCACGCTGCAACTGTACCAGCCCGACGCCGCGAGCCCACCGAACATCGTGGCGCGGGCGGCCTCCTCGTCGAGGTGGAACGGCTGCGGATCGAACTCGGCCGCGAACTCGATCATCTCGGCACGCGGAACGCGATGCGGCCCGTGCTCGAAGACACGGCCGGGCGTGAAGTCTTCCCAATAGAGCTGAGGCACCGGGCGACCGCTTCTGAACTGGCCTTCGATCCCTTAGAAGGGTCTCGCGGGGCGCGTCAACCGTCCGGTCTGCAAGGCCCGGTGGGATATGTCCGCTTGGACGCAATCCCGGCCCGAATCGGGCGCTATGATTGACTCTGCTAGATTGCCGGCCCGCCGGATTGCGCCGACAGGAGGGTTTTCATGTTCAGCTTCAGCGACCTGTTCCAATGGGAACGGTTCATAACGCCTGCCATCATCAAGGTGTTTTATTGGCTGGTCGTCGCGATCGCGATCCTCGTCGGCCTGTCGGGCATCGGCTCGGCATTCGCGATGATGGCGGTCAGTCCCGGCGCCGGCGTGCTGATGCTGATCGGCAGCCTGTTCGGCGTCGCGGTCGGCGTGATCTTTGCGCGGATCGTCGCCGAATTCATTCTGATCGTGTTCCGCATCAACGAGCACCTGAGCGCCATCCGCGGCCAGGGCGAGGTGTAACCGCCCGGCTGCCCGCAAACCCGGAGGGCAACCCGATGCGTCCCCTTCGACCGTTCACGGCACTGGTCCTGCTGAGCCTTTCGCCGCTTTCCTCAGCCGCGCAGACGTCGCCGGCAAGTACCCCGCCGCCGCAGTTTCCGCAGGCCGCACCGTTCGACGCCCGCACCGCGCCGGAGTCCGCGCGCCAGCACGCGCAGATGATCCGCATTCCCGGCGGCAGCTACCCGATCGGCTCACCTGACAACCATCCGCTCGCCAACCGGGCGGCGATGCCGATGCACCGCGTCGCGATCGCGCCGTTTCGCATCGACCGCACCGAAGTCACCAACGCGCAATTCGCGGAATTCCTGAACGCGCTACCGGTCAAGCCGCGCGGCACCGAGCCCGGCGGCAACGTCGGTCCGCGCAACATCCCGCCCGAAGCGCATCGGCTGTTCCTGGAATTCAGCAGCAGGCCATCGCCCTACACGATCGTCGACCTCGACGACGAGGAGGCGTTGATCGGCGTCATCGACGGACGCTTTGCGCCCAATCCCGGCTTCGAGAACCATCCTGCAACCGAGACCACCTGGGCCGGCGCGCTCGCCTATTGCCGCTGGCGCGGCGCACGGTTGCCGACGGAGGTCGAATGGGAGGCGGCCGCTCGCGGCCCGCAGGGCCGCACCTTCCCCTGGGGCGAGGCGCAGCCGACGACCGAACTCGCCGTCATCAACCGCAAGAGCGGCGACACCGTGCCGGTCGGCAGCCGCCCGCGCGGTGCGACACCCGAAGGCCTGCTCGACATGGCCGGAAGCATGCTGGAATGGACCAGCACGCTCGACCGGCCCTATCCCTACCGCGCAGACGACGGCCGCGAAGACCCTGCACTCGGCGGCGAGCGCGTGGTGCGCGGCGGCAACTACGTGTTCGACGATGCGCCGGAACGTCTGACGACCTGGAATCGCACGTTCGCCTGGCGCAATCCGGCGACCGGACACCGGCAGATCGGTTTGCGCTGCGCCGCGGGCGTTTGAGCGCGGATGCGCAGAACTCAGGTCGCAAACCGGAAATGCATCACGTCGCCGTCGGCCACGACATACTCCTTGCCTTCCAGCCGGAGCTTTCCGGCGTCGCGCGCGCCGGCCTCGCCGCCGTATTTCACGTAGTCGTCGAATGAGATCGTCTCGGCGCGGATGAAGCCGCGCTCGAAGTCGGTGTGGATCACGCCCGCCGCCTGCGGGCCCTTGGTGCCCTTGGTGATGGTCCAGGCGCGCGCTTCCTTCGGCCCGGCGGTAAAATAGGTCACGAGATCGAGCAGTCCGTAGCCTGCACGGATCAGCCGGTCGAGCCCGGTTTCCTTGAGGCCGAGATCGGCGAGAAAGCTCTCGCGCTCCTCCGGCGGCAACGCAGCAATCTCCGACTCGATCTTGGCCGAGATCATGACGCAGCCTGCGCCTTCGGCCCTGGCGCGTTCCTCGACCTTGCGCGACAGCTCATTGCCGGCGGCGGCCGACGCCTCGTCGACGTTGCACACATAGAGCACCGGCAGCGACGTGATCAGGCCGAGCTGGTGGAACAGCTTCTCCTGCTCAGGCTTGCGCTCGACGAGCCGCGCCGGCTTGCCCTCGCGCAACAGCGTCAGCGCAGCCTTGATCAGTTCGAGCGTATCCTTGGCCTCTTTCGCCTCCTCGCCCTGCCCCTTGGCCTTCTTCTCCAGATTGTCGACGCGCTTCTCAAGGCTATCGAGGTCGGCGAGCATCAGCTCGGTCTCGACGGTTTCGATGTCGGCGGTCGGATCGACCCGGCCCTCGACATGGGTCACGTCGTCGTCCTTGAAGCAGCGCACCACATGGGCGATGGCGTCGACCTCGCGGATGTTGGCGAGGAATTGGTTGCCGAGCCCCTCGCCCTTCGACGCGCCGCGCACCAGCCCCGCGATGTCGACGAACGACAGCCGCGTCGGCACGATCTGCTCGGACCCGGCGAGCTTCGCCAGCGCCTCCAGCCGCGGATCGGGCACCGCGACCTCGCCGACATTCGGCTCGATGGTGCAGAACGGATAGTTCGCCGCCTGCGCGGCGGCCGTCTGCGTGAGCGCGTTGAAGAGCGTCGACTTGCCGACGTTCGGCAGGCCGACGATGCCGCATTTGAAGCCCATGGTGATCGTTCGATTGTCCGGATGTTGGCGGGATATCGCGCCTGTGCGCGGTCGTTTCAAGCCTTGTCGTCAGTCGGTTCCTTGGGGCCGAACCCCTTGGCGTCCATGGCGAGGTGGACCTTGTTCTGAAAACTTGCATCCTCGCCGCGCGCAAGCGACGGGGCGTTGTCCGCGACGATATCGATCAGCGCCTCGACCCAGGGGCGCTCGGTCTTGGGAAAATCGCTCAGTACGTAGCCGTGCACCAGTTCCTTGACGCCCGGATGGCCGATGCCGATCCGGACCCGCCGGTAGTCGTTGCCGATGTGCGCGGTGAGCGAGCGCAGGCCGTTGTGGCCCGCGATCCCGCCGCCGGTCTTCACCCGCACCTTGGCCGGAGGAAGATCGAGCTCGTCGTGAAACGCCACCACGTCGGAGAGCGCGAGCTTGTAGAAATGCATCGCTTCGGCAGCGGCCCGGCCCGACTCGTTCATGAACGTGCCGGGCAAAAGGAGCTGCACGCGCTCGCCGCCGAGCGCACCTTCGGTTGCAACGCCCTGAAAGCGGCGGCGCCACGGCGGGAAGCCGTGGCGCTTGGCGATGGCGTCGACCGCCATGAAGCCGACGTTGTGGCGGTTCCACACATGGAGGTTGCCGGGATTTCCAAGCCCGACGAAGAGCAGCATGAATGCCCGCCCGAGGACGGCCTCACTTCTTCGGGGCGGGAGCGGCGGCCGGAGCCGCAGCGCCCGGAGCCGGAGTGGCACCCGCGGCAGGCGCCGCAGCGCCCGCAGCCGGCGCGCC
>VGEP01000065.1 GCA_016869215.1 Alphaproteobacteria bacterium
GCCGCTGCGTCGTTGCGGGTGCCGTCGGACGCGCCGTGCCGGGTGCCGGCGCCGTTGGCCGCGTTGCAGTCGGCGGTGTTGCCGGACGCGTGGCGGTCGGCGGTGTCGTTGGACGCGTTGCGGTTGGCGGAGTCGTCGGCGCCGTGGGCCGTGTCGTTGTCTGCGGCGTCGCCGGACGAACGGCGGTCGGTGGAGTCACCGGCGCTGTCGGCCGCGCGCCGGTGGGCGGCGTCGCTGGGGCCACAGGCCGTGTGCCGGCTGACGGAACGGGCGGCAGCCCGGGCGTCGTCGGCCGCGTTCCGGCCGGAGACGTGACCGGTGCCGTCACCGTCGGAGCGGTTGGCCGCGCCCCTGTTGGCGGCGTGGCGGGCGTTGCCGGCCTCGTGGTCGGCGTTACGGGCCGTGCTCCCGTCGGAGGGATCGACGGCGTTGTCGGCCTTGCGCCGGTCGGTGGAATGGCGGGCGTCGTGGGCCGCGCGCCGGTCGGCGGGATGCCGGGAGTTGTAGGCCGCGTCCCCGTCGGCGGGATCGCCGGCGTCGTGCGCGTCCCGGTCGGAGGCGCGGTCGGCGCGGTCGTGCGTGTACCGCTCGGCGGTATTGTCGGTGTCGTGCGCGTTCCCGTCGGCGCCGTCGTGCGTGTGCCCGTGGGCGGAATAGTTGGCGTCGTGCGGGAGCCCGTCGGCGCAGCCGTTGTCGGCGTCGTCGTACGCGTGCCGGTGGGCGCGGCCGTCGTCGGCGTTCCGGTCGGACGAGTCCCGGTCGGTCGGGTGCCGGTTGGACGCGTACCGGTGGGGCGCGTACCGGGCGTGCGTACGCCAATCGGAGGCGGGCGGCGGCCGTCGGTAATCCGTGGCGGCGGCGGAGGCGGCGGCGGGCGGCGGATCGGCCCGAAGCCGAAGTCGCGCCGCGGCCGCGGCAGGAACAGCGGCGCGATGCGTTCGAATACGAAGAACGGCGGCGGCAGATCGTCCGGATAGACTTCCACCAGGCCGATCGCTTCGTCGTAGTAATCGGGCGGCAGCGGCTCAGGCGCCGGCACGTAGGTCACCGGCGGTCGCCGTGGCGCGGACAGCGCGGCCAGCCGCTCCTCGGCCTCCATGGCATGCGCGCCGTCCGGATAGCGCTTGAGATAGTTCCAGTAGCCGTTGGTGGTGTTCTGCGCGAGTGCGCGGCGCCACAGCAGCACTTCGCGCCGCTGCTCGATGATCTGCCAGATCTGCGCGGCGGACGGATGCTGCGGATAAAGCTCGACGAACCACTGATAGGGTTCGAGTGCGTCTTCCGCGACCACCGCCAGATAGGCCTGGTCCGGGCCCAATTGACGCAACAATTCCCTGGTGAGGTCGCGGTCGCCCTGCGGCGGGATCGCAACGCCAGGTGCTGCGGCCTGCGGCACGCCCGCCGCGGGCGCGGACGCGTCGAACAGGCGGAGATCGACGCCGAGCGCGGAGTTCATCCAGGGCGTCTGGCGGCCCCGGTCGCCTGATTCACCTGCAGGCGCGCGGCCTTGAAAATCTGCTCCATGTCGAGGCCGGGCTGGCGCATCGCGGTCACGAGCGCGCCGGTGTAGATGCTGTAGCTCGCATCGCCATCGACCGCGAGCGCGCCGGGTGCGGCGGACGACGCGATCAGCATGCCTTCGGGCACGTCCATGACCGCGAGCCCGCGCGGGACCGCCTGTGCTGTGCCGCGGCCGAAGCCGTGATCGCGCGCGCCGTCGAGGACGACGAGCCGGGCCGCTGCGGGAAGCGACATCATCTCCTGGATGAGATCGGAAAGCCGCAAGGCCTGCAGCGGCACGTCGCTGTCGCGGCCGATTTGCGCGTCCACCGGGACCAGGTAGTTCTGGCCCTGCGACTGTGCGGCGTAGCCGGAGAAGTAAACGAACGCGACGCCCTGTGGGCCCGCAGCGGCGACCTTGTCAAGGAAGTCACGCATCGCCGGACCGATGTCGTCGAGATGCAGGTCGCGCAGCTCGATGACCTCGTAGCCCGCGGCGCGCATGGTTTCGGCGACGACGGCGGCGTCGCCGTGCGCGGTCGGAAGCGCTTGCGCATTGCGGTACGCGCTGTTGCCGATCACCAGTGCGATCCGCGACTGCGCCGCTGCCGCGCCGACCAGCGAAACAAAGACGAGTGTGGCAAGAATGAACTTGCCGATCCAACGGCCAAGCATGCGGACGCGCTCCTTTTGATGCTCTTGGCGCGCGCTGCAGACAGCGCACGCGAATGTCAGAGATCAAGAAAGAGTGCGTTAAGCCGATAGCCGTGTTGATACAGATCAAGCCTTGCGCAATGCGCGTACGCGCATGCGCAATGCGAAGCCCGCACGGACTTCACTATCAATAATTTGAATGTGTCCGCGCCTCGCCGTTATGGCGCGCGGCGGTTTTCAGTTGGCCTTGATGCCGAGATCCTTCACCAGCTTCTCGAACTTGGCATGGTCGTCGCGCACGAGCTTGGCGAAGGCCTCGGCAGTGCCGCCGGCCGGCTCCTGTGCCGACTTCTCGAGATTGTCCTTCAAAGCCGGGTCGGCCAGCGCCTTGCCGACTTCGGTGTTGAGGCGCGCGACGACGGCCGCGGGCGTCCCGGCCGGCACGAACACGCCGAGCCACTGGTCGGAGGACAGATTGACGCCCGACTCGACGAAGGTCGGCACGTTCGGCAGTGCGGGCGAGCGTTTCGCCGTGCTTTGCGCCAGCAGCAGCAGCTTGCTGGCGCGGTAGTGCGGAATGAGCGGCGTCGAGCCGAGCGTGCCGAGTTTGACATGGCCCGCGATCAGATCGTTGATCGCCTGTCCGCCGCCGCGATACGAAACCTGCTCAAGCTGAATGCCGGCGATCTTGGCGTACCACATGGTGACCATGTGCTGCTGCGAGCCCTGGCCGCTGCCGGTCGCGAACCGCATGCCGGGCTGCTTCTTGGCGAGCGCGGTCAGGTCCGCGATCGTCTTGACGCCGAGGTCGGGATGCGCGGCCAGCACGATCGGCTGGCGCGAAATCTGGATCACCGGCACCAGGTCCTTCATCGCATTGTAGTTGACCTTGTAGACATGCGGGTTGCTGACCACCGACTCGGGCACGACGAGGACTGTGTGGCCGTCAGGCGCAGCTTTCGCGGCAGCCTCGGTGCCGAGGTTGCCGTTGGCCCCGGTCTTGTTTTCCACCACCACCTGCTGGCCGAAGACGCGCGACAGGTGCTGACCGACGAGCCGCGCGGCGACGTCGGTCGAGCCACCGGGCGCGAACGGAACGATGATGTTGATCGGCTTGCTCGGCCATTGCTGCGCCTGGGCCGAAAGCGGAAGCGATAGAGCGGCGGCCGCGAGCGCCGCTAGCAGACGTACGCTTGTCATCGGAAACACTCCCCTCATGCCGAACGGATCGGCGTTGCCACTGCACTGCCTCTAGATTTCCGCCCCGACGCTGCGGATGCCGAACGGGCTTTCTCCCAAACCCGCGCTGAGCGTCGACGTGACGAATTCGTAGCCTTCGGAGCAGACCCAGAACTGTCCGATTTCCTTCACAGCGCCGTCGCCGCCGAGCGCGCGGCGCCGCAGCACCAGCACAGGCGCGCGGGCCGACAATTTCAGAAGCCGGCCGGCGCGCACCCCTGCGGCTTCCGCGCGGATCGAGACCTGCGACGAGGCAATGCGAATGCCCGCCTCGCGCATCATGTCCTCGGTCGAGATCAGGGTTGCGGTCGCGCGCGACAGGGCTGCGACTTCCGGAGCGAGCCAGACATGCGCCAGCGCCACCGGCTTTCCGCCAATCAGATAGAGCCGGTCGAGCAGCAGGGCGCGCTCGCCGTGGCGGAGCGCGAACTCGTCGGCGATTTCAGCGGGCGGGCGCTCCAGCCCGTAGCGAAGCAGCCTGGTGTTGGCGGCGTCGGACTGTGCGAACAGCGAGCCCATCATGCCGTGCAGCCGCTTCAGATCGTGCCGCACCGCGGGGGCCGCGACGAACGTGCCCTTGCCCTGCTTGCGCACGATCAGGCGCTTGCGGGCCAGATCGTCGACCGCCTGACGGACGGTGACACGGCTGATGCCGTGGCTCGCGGCAAGTTCGGGCTCGGACGGGATGCGCGCGCCCGGCTTGAGCGCGCCGGAACGAATCGCGGCCTCGAGCCGCGCCGCGAGCTGGCGGTACAGCGGCTCGGGGCTGGAGCGTTCGAGCGTGGCGGTCGTCGCGGCCTTGGCGTCCATTCCTGCCCTCATGGCTCCCCTTGGCGGACGGCGTTCCGGCGCTCATACTAGGTTGTCTTATAACGTCTTAACAAGGGCCGGCATGCCGTACTCCACCTATCTCCCCGAGCACATGGGCTCGATCCGGCTTTCGCCCGCCGGGCCGTTCGTCGCGGGCTCGTTCGCCGAACTGACGCTGACCTACACCGCGGGCACGTTCGGCATCGACGACACCGGCATGGTGAAGGTGTCCTGGCGCACCACCTCGGACATGGCGAAGCCGCAGTTCGACAAGCCGACGGAGCCCAACTTCACCACCGTCGAGGCGAGCAACGGCGCCAAGCTCGAAGTCTGGTTCGATCGCCTCAACATCCGGCCCTGGGCCAACACCATCCTGATCCGCGTCGGCCGCGGGTACCTGCGCGCGGGCGATACGCTGACCATCCGCATGGGCGACCGCCGCCAGGGCTCGCCGGGCTACCGGCTGCAGACCAGCGTCGAGAAGAACGTCGAGCTGCGCACGTCGGTCGATGCGTTCGCTACCTACGAGTTTTGCGAGATCGAGCACCCGGCGTTCGATCTCGTGGCCGGCGAGGCTGCAAGCTGGAAGGCGATCCTGCCGTCGCTTGCGGTCGCGGGCGAACCGTTCCGGCTGGCGATCGTCGCCGAGGACGCCTGGGGCAATCCGACCGACAAGGCCGATGCGGTGCTGACGCTGCAGTCGTCACAAGCCTTGCGCGGGCTGCCGCCGAGCGTGACGGTCAAGCCGGGTAAGGGGCCGCGCGTGCTGGAGGGCCTTGTCGCCGAAGCGGCGGGAGACGTCGAACTGAAGCTGCTCGCGAGCGGCAAAGAGGCCGCGCGCGCCAATCCGCTGCGCGTCGCCGCGCGCGCGCTGCTGCGCCGCTATTGGGGCGACCTGCATGGCCAGAGCGGCGAGACCGTCGGCATGGGCACGGCGGAGGACTATTTCTATTATGCGCGCGACGCGGCCTTCGTCGACATCGTCGGCCACCAGGGCAACGATTTCCAGATCACCGACGCGTTCTGGAAGCGGCTGAACGAGCTGACCGCCGAATTCGACATGCCCGGGAAATTCGTCTGCGTGCCGGGCTACGAATGGTCCGGCAACACCGGCATGGGCGGAGACCGAAACGTGTTCTACCGGCGCGAGGGCCGGCCGATCCACCGCTCCTCGCACATCCTGGTCGAGGGCCGCACGTCGACCGATGCGCTCTACACCGCCGATAAATTGTTCGACACACTCAAAGGCGAGGACGCGGTGGTGATCGCGCATGTCGGCGGCCGCTACGCCGATGTCAAATATGCGCACGACGGAAAGCTCGAACGCGCGGTCGAGGTGCATTCGTCCTGGGGCACGTTCGAGTGGATCCTGCACGACGCCTTCGACATGGGCTTCCGGGTCGGCGTGGTCTGCCACAGCGACGATCACAAGGGCCGGCCGGGCGCAACGCGGCCCGGCGCATCGACCTTCGGCGCCATCGGCGGGCTCACCTGCTATTTCATGCCGGAGCTGACGCGCGACGCCCTGTTCGAGGCGCTGCGCAAGCGCCGGCACTACGGCACGACGGGGGTGCGCACCTTCGTCGACCTGCGTGCATCCTTCGACCGCGACGTGACGCTGTTCTCCGACGATCCAAAGCTCGGTCCCGCAAAGGTTACGTCCGTGCGCGAGGCGCAGATGGGCGACATCGTGCGTCCGCTCCGGGCGGCGATGACGCTCTCTGCCGAGGCGATCGGCACGGCGCCCATCGAGCGGCTCGACGTGCTGCACGGCAAGAACGTGGTGCAGACGGTGCGGCCGTTCGCGGCGGCCGATCTGGGCCGGCGCGTGCGCGTGCTCTGGGAGGGCGCCGAGTATCGCGGGCGCGGGCGCGAGACGGTGTGGCAAGGCAAGCTGCAGATCTCGGGGAACCGCATCGCGCGCTTTGCGGCGGTGAACTTCCTCAATCCCGAGCGCAAGGTGCGAGAGACGACGCCCGGTTCCGCGCTGGCGTGGACGTCGGTCACCACCGGCAACCGCTCCGGCATCGACCTGTGGCTCGACGACGCCAGGGCCGGCACGCTCACCATCGATACCAACGTGGTGTCGGGCACGGTCGATCTCGCGAGCCTCGCGGACAACGCGGTTGCGTTCGACGGCGGCGGCCTCGGGCGCAGGCTCAGCGTGTATCGCCTGCCGGAGGACGGCTGGAGCCGGCGCGTCGCGCTCGAACACACGGTGACTTACGGCGGCGGCGGCGATCTGCCGGTGTACGTGCGCGTCACGCAGGCCGACGGCAATCAGGCCTGGACGAGCCCGATCTATTTGATCGAGTAATTATGTCTTCGCCCACTTACGCCGGCTTCCCCATCCGGTGCAGCTTCACGGCCGCATAGACCGTCTCGCTCGCAGGCGTCGGAACGCCGAGCTCCTTGCCGAGCGACACGATCTTGCCGGTGAGCCAGTCGAGCTCCAGACGATTGCCGGCTTCCAGGTCGTGCAGCATCGACGCCTTCATGCCGGGCGGCGCGTTGTCGGAGAACGTCATGCGGTCGTCGACCCACGACGACGGCACCTTGGCGCCGGCCTTCTGGCCGACGGCGAGGCCTTCCTCCATCAGCCTCTTGTAGAACGCGCGGGTGTCGGGATCGCCGAGGATCTTGCCGATCGGCAGCCGCGTGACGCAGTTCGCGCCCGCCATCGAGGACAGGAAGATGAACTTCTGCCAGCGCTCGCGGTTCATGTCGTCCTGCGGCTGGATGTCGATGCCCGCGGCCTTGGCGGCCGCGACGAAGGCCGCGAGGACGGCGTCGGGCTTGCCGTCCATGCGGCCGCAGCGGATGGTCGCGAATTTCGATGTGTGCAGCATCACGCCCGGCTCGCCGAGCACGGCCGCGATATAGGCGGTGCCCGCAACGGTCACGTCTTGGCCTAGGACCGCGGAGACGCGCTCATAGCTGTCGACGCCGTTTTGCAGCGTGATGACACGCGTGTTCGGGCCGACCAGCGGCTTGGCCAGTTCCGCCGCCGTCTCGGTGTCCCAGAGCTTTACCGCGAACAGCACGATGTCGACCGGACCGACCTCGTTCGGGTCCGGCGTGGCATTGACCTTCGGCAGATGCAGGTCGCCGAGCACGCTTTGGATCTTGAGGCCGTCCTTGCGCAGCGCGTCGAGATGCGCGCGGCGCGCGATGAAGGCCACATCGTGGCCCGCCGCCGCCATCCGCCCGCCGAAATAGGAGCCGACCGCTCCCGCCGCCATCGCAGCAATTCTCATCGCGCGTCCTCCGGTTCCGCGGGCGATCTAGCGGCAACGGCGGGGCGAGGTCCAGACCCAGGAACCGCCGCGACAATTTACGGCGCAGGCCCGCCGCAAACCGCTCCGGGCTGTGCCATACTTGCCGGGATGCGGGCCGCTGCGCCCGGCCAATGGGAATGGGAAGGACACTGCGCCGAAATTCATAGTGCCGAAGGGCCGACAATCCGGGGGGATGCCATGTCGAGACTTTACTCGCTGCTGCTGCGGACCGCGTGCTTCACGCTGGCCCTGATCGGAAGCGCCGCGGCGCAGGATTATCCGTCGAAGCCAGTCCGCGTCCTGGTGCCGTTCTCGCCCGGCGGGTTCAATGACATCGTCGGCCGCATTATCTCCGCGCAACTGACCGAGCGGCTGGGCAAACAGTTCGTCGTCGACAACAAGCCGGGGGCCGGCGGCGTCATCGCCGGGCAGATGCTGGTCAGTTCCCCGAAGGACGGTCACACGCTGATGATCGTTTCGCTGGCGATCACCGTAAACCCGTATTTTTACAAGATGCCTTACGATCCGGTGCAGGACTATGCGCCGGTCGCAATCCTCGCGAGCGCGCCCAATGTTCTCTCGGTCAACAACAAGGTCCCGGCCAACTCGTTGCGGGAGCTGATTGCCCTGGCCAAGGCCAAGCCGGGAGATTTGCGCTACGCATCGGCAGGCACGGGAACGTTCATGCATCTGGGTCCTGAGCTGTTCAAGCTGATGGCCGGGGTAAATATCCTGCACGTGCCGTTCCGCGGCGCGGGTCCGGCGATGATCGATGTCATGGGGGGCGACACGCAGATGACCTTCGCCTCGGTGCCTTCGACCATCACGCATGTGCGATCCGGGAAGCTGCGGGCGCTCGGCACCGGCGGGGTCAAGCGCAGTTTTGCGCTGCCGGATGTGCCGACGATCGCCGAGGGCGGCGTGCCCGGCTATGAGTTCGGCAACTGGATCGGCTTGGTGGCGCCCGCCGGAACGCCGGCGCCGATCGTGGCCAAGCTGCATGAAGCGCTGACTGCGGCGCAGAACTCGCCCGAACTGAAGGCGTCGTTCGACCGGGAGGGCGCCGACGTGGTGCGTATGAGCTCGGCGCAATTCGGCGCGTTCATCGCAAGCGAGCTTGCGCGATGGGGCAAGGTCGTGAAGGACGCCGGGCTGAAGCCCGAGTGAAGGCCTAATACAGCCGCGACGCCGACGATCCGTACTGCAGCGATGCGCTGCCGTGGTGCGGCGCACTCGCAACCGGGCGCGGCGGCTCATAAGCATAGGATTGCCGTGCCGCGTCCGATGCGCGCTCGCGGACGGGCGCGCGCGCCACGTTTGACGGCGCGCGGCGCGCATCCTGCAACACCACCACGCGGGTGCCGATGCCGACGCGGTTGTAGAGGTCGGTCACGTCCTCGTTCAGCATGCGGATGCAGCCCGAAGACACGCGCCGGCCGATCGAGTCCGGCTCGCTGGTGCCGTGGATGCGGTAGAGCGTGCTGCCGAGGTAGAGCGCGCGCGCCCCGAGCGGGTTGCCCGGGCCGCCGGCCATGTAGCGCGGCAGGTAAGGCTGGCGCGCGATCATCTCCGCCGGCGGATGCCAGTCCGGCCATTCCTGCTTGCGGCTGATCGCCTGCGTGCCCGACCAGGTGAAGCCTTCGCGGCCGACGCCGATGCCGTAGCGGATGGCGCGGGCGCCATCGAGAACGAAGTAGAGATAGGTGTTCGCGGTATCGATCACGACCGTGCCTGGCGCATGCTGCGACGGATAGGCGACGGTCTGCCGGTGCAGATGCGCGGGTGTGCCGGCCTGCGGCTCGCGCTCGATCGACCGGTCAAAGTCCGATTGCGGCGCGCGCGGTTCCACCATGACGCGGTCGAACAGCGATTGCGGAAACACGGGCTCGGTCATGGCGAGCGGCTGAGCGAGCGCAGATCCGCCGCCCGCGGCAGTCGCAGCCACGATCAATGCGGCGCGGCGTAAGGTCCGGAAAACCGACATGGAACTCTCCCGACATCCACCCTCACACCCGATGTGCCGCCATAACGAGCGAGCGCCGGTTGGGGTTCCATCGGGTTACGGGCGGGTCCGGCGGCAAGGATGCGCGCTCAACAAAAGTTGACGCCGGCCGAGGGGGATCGGCCGGCGTCTACGCACGTCGCCTGGAAGAATTTCAGTAGATGCCTCAGTAGATTCCTTGGCCGATGCGGCGGGAGGGCGCCGGAGCCGCGGCGGTGCGGCCGGTCATCGGCAGAACCACGACCTTGGTGCCGAGCTTCACGCGGCTGTAGAGGTCTTCCACGTCCTCGTTCACGAGGCGGATGCAGCCGGACGAAACCTGCTGGCCGATGGTGTGCGGCGCGTTGGTGCCGTGGATGCGGTACACGGTGTTGCCGAGATACATGGCGCGCGCGCCGAGCGGGTTGCCGGGGCCGCCGGCCATATAGCGCGGCAGATAGGGCTGGCGCGCGATCATTTCCGCGGGCGGCGTCCAATCCGGCCACTCGGCCTTCTTGTTGATGGTCTGCACGCCCGCCCAGGTGAAGCCCTCGCGGCCCACGCCGATGCCGTAGCGGATGGCGCGGCCGTTGCCGAGGACGAAGTAGAGGTAGGTGTTCGGGGTGTCGACGACGATCGTGCCCGGCGCCTCGTTGGTCGCGTAGTTCACGACCTGGCGCTTGAAGCGGGCCGGCATCTCGGCGGGCGCCTCGGTCTCGACCGGGGCGTAGGCCATGACCTGAGACGAGACCTGCGGCTGCGGAGCGCGGTCGACCGGGAAGATGTGCTGGAACGGAGAGGCCTGCGCGGCGGTGGCGGAAACGGCGACGACCGCGGCGGCGGTGAGGGCGGTGCGGAGCTGGTTGAACATGGCTTTCCCCCTTGATCTGACCATTGGTCGGAGAAGGGCGGGGAAAGGTTCAAAGCACCGGGCGGAAACCGCCCGGATATTGAGATTCCTATCGGATTTTCGTTGCTGGGGACGGCTGCTCAAGCATCGGCGGCCCTTTCCTTCTGGTGCCAGCCCACCGTCGCGTCAGGGATGGCGTCGGCCGAAGCGAAATAGGGCTTGATGTCGAGCAGCGGCGTACCGTCGAGGCAGTCCACGCCGACCACCTGGAGCTTGGTTCCTTCGGCCTTGACCAGCTTCACCACGCTCATGGCGATGGGGTTCGGACGCACCGGCGAGCGCAGCGCAAAGGTGCCGCGGCCTTCCTTGTAGTGGGCGGGAGCCTGCACCACGAGGTCGCGCCGGGCCCGGTCCATCCAATAAAGCAGGATCAGGTGCGAGCAGGTCTCGACCCCGGCCAGCGCCTTTTCGTACCGCGGATCGACCTCCACTGTGCAGATATCGCCACGTTCACGGGCTTCGCGGGCGTTTTTCGGGGCCTGCCTGCGCTCTGTCCAGGGCGTTCGGATCCGGCCGATGAAGTAGAGGCCGGCATCGGTATGGGAGGGCAGGGCGATGGAAGCCTCGCCGGGCCGGATCTCGGGGGCGGATTCGCTCAACTTTTCGGTCATGCCGGAGTGTTACGTGTTCCTGGGCGCCCGCCAAGGCTTGGGCGCCCGCCAAGGCTTGGGCACCCGCCAAGGCTTGCGGCCCCAGGGTTGGCCCTTGTCTCGCCCTATTTAACGGTATAAAGATATCTTTATGTGATGGGCTACTTCCCATGGCTCGCGAACCCGCCCACCTGCATTTCGATGCCCTCAACACCGCGCTGAAGGCCGCGGGCGAGGACACGCGCCTGCGTGTGCTGGTCCTGCTGGCCGAGGCAGAACTGACCGTGTCCGACCTGACCCAGATTTTGCGGCAGTCGCAGCCGCGCATCTCCCGGCATCTGCGGCTCCTGGTCGAGGCGGGGCTGGTCGAGCGATTCCGCGAGGGCGCCTGGGCCTTCTTCCGGCTCGCCGAGCGCAGCGCGACCGCCGAACTGGCGCGCACGCTGGTCGGCCGTCTCGATCCCGCCGATCCGATCGCGGTGCGCGACCGCGAGCGCCTCGCCTCCGTCCGCCGCGCGCGCGCCGAGGCCGCGCAGGATTATTTCCGCGCGCATGCCGCGCAGTGGGACCGCATTCGCAAGCTGCACGTTTCGGACGAGGCGGTGGAGAGCGCGATCCGCGACGCGCTGTCGGAGCGGCCGTTCAAGTCGCTGCTCGATCTGGGCACCGGGACTGGGCGCATTCTCGAGATGTTCGGGCCGCAGATCGAGCGCGGCCTCGGCATCGACCTCTCGCTCGACATGCTGCTGCTGGCGCGTGCGCGCATCGAGCGGTCGGGGCTTCGCCATTGCAGCGTGCGGCAAGGCGACATCTACGATCTCGCGCTATCGGCCGACGCGTTCGACGTCGTGGTGGTGCATCAGGTGCTGCACTTCCTCGACGACGGCGCGCGCGCGATCCGCGAGGCCGCGCGCGTGCTCGCGCCCGCGGGCCGGCTGCTGGTGATCGATTTTGCGCCGCACGACCTCGAATTTCTGCGCGAGGAGCACGCGCACCGCCGTCTCGGCTTTGCGCAGGAGACGGTGGCGCAGTGGATGACGCAGGCGGGACTCGATCCCGCCATGCACCGCAGCCTTCCGCCGGAGCCCAGATCCGAGGGCAAGGTCGCGGTGTCGCTCTGGCTCGCGCGCGATCCGCGAAAGCTCGCCGCCAACGACGTGCGCGAGGTGGCTTGATGGCCAATCCTGTCGCGTCCAATCGTATCCGCGTCTCGTTCGAGTTCTTCCCGCCCAAGACCGAAGAGATGGAAAGGTCGCTTTGGGAGGCGATCGCGCGGCTCGGTCCGCTGTCGCCGAATTTCGTCTCGGTCACCTACGGCGCCGGCGGCTCGACCCGCGAGCGCACCCACACGACGGTGAAACGCATTCTCGCAGAGACGGCGCTGGTTCCCGCGGCGCATCTGACCTGCGTCGCTGCGACCCGGGCCGAAGTCGACACGGTGATCCGCGGTTACGGCGAGGCCGGCGTCCGACACATCGTGGCGCTGCGCGGCGATCCGCCGGGCGGCGTCGGTGAACGATACGCTCCGCATCCGGGCGGCTATGAGAACGGCGCCGCTCTGGTCGCGGGCATCAAGCGCATCGGCGATTTCGAAGTCTCGGTGTCGGCCTACCCGGAGAAGCACCCCGACAGCGCGTCGGTCGAAGCCGATATCGACATGCTGAAGGCCAAGGTCGACGCCGGCGCGAGCCGCGCCATCACGCAGTTCTTTTTCGAGAACGCCACCTACTTCCGCTATCTCGACCGGGTGCGAGCCCGCGGTATTTCGATTCCCATCGTTCCGGGAATCCTGCCGGTGCAGAATTTCAAGCAGACGCGCGTGTTTGCCGAACGCTGCGGTGCGAGCGTGCCGCGCTGGCTTGCCGAGCGTTTCGACGGGCTCGACGACGACGTGGCGACGCGCAAGCTGATCGCGGCCGCGGTCGCCGCCGAGCAGGTGCTCGGCCTCGTGAAGCAGGGCGTCACCGATTTTCATTTCTACACTATGAACCGCGCCGATCTCGTCTACGCCATCTGCCATCTGCTGGGCCTGCGCCCCGCGGCAAGAAAAGCAGCCTGACAATGCCCACACCGTCCCACACCGCCGCCCGAACTCTGCTCGCGAGTCTTGCGCGCGAGCGCATTCTCGTTCTCGACGGCGCCATGGGCACGATGATCCAGGAGATGAAGCTCGATGAGGAGGGCTATCGCGGCGCGCGCTTCGACGCCTGGAACCGCGAGGTGCGCGGCAACAACGACCTGCTGAATCTGACGCAACCCGACGCGATCCGCGAAATTCATCTGGCGTATTTCCGCGCCGGCGCCGACATCGTTTCCACCAACACGTTCTCGTCGACCTCGATCGCGCAGGCCGACTACGGCATGTCCGACATCGCCTACGAACTCAACCGCGAGGGCGCGCGGCTCGTTCGCGAGGCGGCCGCGAAGGCCGCGGCCGAGGACGGCAAGCCGCGCTTCGTGGCGGGCGCCTTGGGCCCGACCAACCGCACCGCCTCGATCTCTCCGGACGTGGCGAACCCGGGCTATCGCGCCGTGACGTTCGACGACCTGCGCGAAGCCTATGGCGGGCAGGCGCGCGGGTTGCTCGACGGCGGCGCCGACGTGCTGCTGATCGAAACCATCTTCGACACGCTCAACGCCAAAGCCGCGATCTTCGCCATCGCCGAGGAATGCGAAAAGCGCGGCATCGACGTGCCGGTGATGATTTCCGGCACCATCACCGACCGTTCGGGGCGGCTGCTGTCCGGCCAGACGCCGGAGGCGTTCTGGAATTCGGTGCGGCACGCAAAGCCGCTTTCGGTCGGGCTCAACTGCGCGCTCGGCGCCGAGGAGATGCGCGCGCATATCGCCGATCTTGCGCGCGTCGCCGACACACTCATTTGCGCCTACCCGAACGCGGGCCTGCCGAACGAGTTCGGCCACTACCACGAAAGTCCCGAGGACATGGCGCGCCATCTCGGCGAATTCGCCGAGACGGGGTTGATCAATATCGTCGGCGGCTGCTGCGGCACCACGCCGGAGCACATTTCGGCAATTGCGGAAGCCGTGCGCGGCAAAGCGCCGCGAGCGGTGCCGGCGATGCAGCCGCTGCTGCGGCTGTCGGGACTGGAGCCGTTCACGCTCACGCCGGAAATCCCGTTCGTCAACGTCGGCGAGCGCACCAACGTCACCGGCTCCGCCAAGTTCCGCAAGCTCATCACAGCGGGCGACTACGCGGCCGCGCTTTCGATCGGGCGCGAGCAGGTGGAGAGCGGCGCGCAGATCGTCGACGTCAACATGGACGAGGGCCTGCTCGACTCCGAAGAGGCGATGCGGACCTTCCTCAACCTCGTTGCCGCCGAACCCGACATCGCGCGCGTTCCGGTGATGATCGATTCCTCGAAATTCTCGGTGATCGAGGCCGGCCTGAAGTGCGTGCAGGGCAAGCCGGTGGTGAACTCGATCTCGCTCAAGGAGGGCGAGGAGGCGTTCATCGCACACGCGCGCCTGGTGCGCCGCTACGGCGCGGCGGTCGTGGTGATGGCGTTCGACGAAAAGGGCCAGGCCGACACGCTGGAGCGCAAGGTCGACATCTGCAAGCGCGCCTACGACGTGCTGGTGAACAAGGTCGGCTTTCCGCCCGAGGACATCATCTTCGATCCGAATATCTTCGCGGTCGCGACCGGCATCGAGGAGCACAGCGGCTACGGCGTCGCCTTCATCGAGGCGACGCGGCAAATCCGGCAAAGCTGTGCCTGCTGCCACGTGTCCGGCGGCGTGTCGAACCTGTCGTTTGCCTTCAGGGGCAACGAGCGCGTGCGCGAGGCCATGCACTCGGTGTTCCTGTTTCATGCCATCAAGGCCGGCATGGATATGGGTATCGTCAACGCCGGCCAGATCGCGGTCTACGACGACCTCGATCCGGAACTGCGTGAGGCCTGCGAGGACGTGGTGCTCAACAGGCGCCCCGACGCGGCCGAGCGGTTGCTTGCGATCGCCCAGAGGTTTGTCGGGCAAGGCAAGGAGGCGAAGGAGGTCGATCTCGCCTGGCGGCAATGGCCGGTGGAGAAGCGCCTGTCACATGCCCTGGTGCATGGCATCACCGATTTCATCACCGAGGACACCGAGGAAGCGCGGCTTGCCGCCGAACGCCCATTGTCGGTCATCGAAGGCCCGCTGATGGACGGCATGAACGTGGTCGGCGACCTGTTCGGCGCGGGCAAGATGTTCCTGCCGCAGGTGGTGAAATCGGCGCGCGTCATGAAGCAGGCGGTCGCGCATCTCATGCCGTACATGGAAAAGGAGAAAGCGGAGCGCGGCGGTTCGAACCGCTCCTCGTCCGCGGGCAAGATTCTGCTCGCGACCGTGAAGGGCGACGTGCACGACATCGGCAAGAACATCGTCGGCGTCGTGCTCCAGTGCAACAATTTCGAGGTCATCGACCTGGGCGTGATGGTGCCGGCGGCGAAGATTCTGGAAACCGCGAAGGCCGAGAACTGCGACATCGTCGGGCTCTCGGGGCTGATCACGCCCTCGCTCGACGAGATGTGCCATGTGGCGGCCGAGATGGAACGGCAGAACTTCGACCTGCCGCTCTTGATCGGCGGCGCGACCACCAGCCGCGTGCACACCGCGGTGAAGATCAATCCCAACTACCGCCGCGGCCAGACCGTGTACGTCACCGACGCGAGCCGCGCAGTGGGCGTGGCTTCGGCGCTGATGGGCCGCGAAAGCCGGGAGAAATATGTCGGCGACGTGCGCGAGGAGTATGCCCGCATCGCCACCGCGCACGCCCGCGGCCAGGAGGACAAGCGCCGGCTGTCGCTCGCCGATGCGCGCGGCAATGCGCTGAAACTCGACTGGGCGAACTATGCGCCGCCCGCGCCGTCGTTCACCGGGACGCGCGTGTTCGACAACTATCCGGTCGAGGAACTGATCGACTATATCGACTGGTCGCCGTTCTTTTCGACCTGGGAACTCGCCGGGAAATTTCCCGCGATTCTGACCGACAATCTGGTGGGACAGGCCGCGCGCGCACTCTACGACGACGCGCGCAAGATGCTGCGCGAGATCGTCGAGAACGGCTGGTTCCGCGCCGCGGCCACTGTCGGCTTCTGGCCAGCGAATTCCAGGGGCGACGACATCGCGGTGTTCGAGGACGCGGCCCGAACGAAGCCGCTCGCGACGCTGCACACGCTGCGCCAGCAACTCACCCGCCGCGAGGGCCGCGCCAACGTCGCGCTCGCCGATTTCGTCGCGCCGGAGGGCCGGCCCGATCACATCGGGGCCTTCATCGTCACCGCGGGCCTGGGCGAGGACGAGGTCGCGGACCGCTTCAAGAACGCCAACGACGACTATTCGGCGATCATGATCAAGGCGCTGGCCGACCGGCTCGCCGAGGCCTTCGCCGAGCGCATGCACCAGCGGGTCCGCAAGGAACTTTGGGGCTACGACGCGGGCGAGGCGCTGTCGAACGCCGACCTGATCGCGGAGAAGTATCGCGGCATCCGGCCCGCGCCCGGCTATCCGGCGCAGCCCGACCACACCGAGAAGGCGACCCTGTTCCGGCTGCTGGACGGCGAGCGCATCGGCGTGCGCCTGACGGAGAGCTTCGCCATGTGGCCGGGGGCCTCGGTCTGCGGGCTGTATTTTTCGCATCCCGAAAGCCACTACTTCGGCGTCGGCAAGATCGAGCGCGATCAGGCTACGGACTATGCCGCCCGCAAGGGCTGGACGCTCGCCGAGGCCGAGCGCTGGCTCGCCCCGATCCTGAACTACGACCCGAATGCCAGGGCGCGCGACGCCGCCGCGTAAGGTCCGCTGGCGCCAAAATAAAACACCGGAGGGGAAGCCCTCCGGTGTCCGTTTCTGGCCGGATGTCCGGCTAAGTTCGGTCTTACGGGTAACCCCAAACTCAGAACGCGCCGACGAGGATGGCCGCGACGAAAGCGATCGCGACGCACACGGCGAGCACATTCAGTCGTAAGGATAGGTCCACCTGTTGGCCTCCCTCAGATTGGACGTGGTGTGAGTCTACCAGAGCAAGGGGGGTGCCCGAAGTCCCAAAGATGCTGCACCGCAGGACAGTCTCCGGTGCAATTGGGTCTAATCAAGTAACTGATTCAACTTCATATTTTATCCTGTAAGCCTGTTGAAAACCCGTGCGTGCGACGCACGCAAGGGCGAAAATTTTAGGCAATTACAACCTGTAGATGCGATCCGGTGCGGCTTCGTCACTTCCGCCGGGCCAGGGCCGACTCGATAAACAGGGCCGCCTCGAGGGTCGCCCGGTCGGCCCCGAATCGCCCGATCACCTGCATGCCGAGCGGCAATCCGCTGTCGTCGGCAAGCCCGGGGACGTTGATGCAGGGGATGCCCATCAGGGTCCAGAGCCGGTTGAAGGTGGAGTTGCCGGTCGAGCGCAGGCCCTCGGGGGCGGCACCCGGCGCCGACGGCGTCAGGATCACGTCGCAGTCCGACATCATTTCGGCCAGCGCCTGGCGGGCGCGGCTCGCGGTCCGGCGCGCGTCGTCATAGGCGTCGACGGTGACCTTCATGCCGGTCTCGATCAGCTCGCGCATGCTCTTGCCGAGCTTGTCCCGGTGGCGGTCGTATTCGAAGGCGAACGAGCGCGCGGCCTCATAGCCGTGGATGGTGGTGTGCGCCCGGAACGCGGCTGCGACGACCGGCGGGAGTTGGATGTCCTTGACCCGGGCCATCGCGCCCGATGCCGCCCGCGCCGCCATATCCAGCGCCGCCTGCATGTCGGCCGAAGCTTGCGGCCAGGGCTGGGCCCGGAGCACGGCGATCCGCGGCGATGCCGGCGGGCTGCGGTCCACACGCAGGTCGCGGCCCGCGATGGCTGCCGCCGCGAAGGCGACGTCGGCGATTCCCGCTGCGAACAGGCCGACGGTATCCAGGTGCCAGGACACGCATTTCATCCCGACGGTCGGCAGCAGTCCGAACGACGGCTTGTAGCCCGCGATGCCGCAATAGCTCGCGGGCCGGACGGTCGATCCGCCGGTCTGACTTCCTATGGCGACCGGCACGAAGCCCGCTGCGACCGCCGCGGCCGAGCCCGACGACGAGCCGCCCGGTGTGTGTGACGGCTTCACCGGGTTGCGGGTCTTGCCGGGATCGGTGTGGGCGAATTCGGCCGTCACGGTCTTGCCGATCACGTTGCCGCCAGCGCGGCGGACCAGCGCCGCGATCGACGCATCGGCCCTCGGACGGTGTCCGGCGTAGATCGGCGAGCCGTATTCGGTCGGCAGGTCCGCGGAGTCGACGATATCTTTCAGTCCGACCGGAAGGCCGCGCAGCGGCAGATCCTTGGCGGCGACCTTCGGAGCGTCCTTGCCCGCAGGCGGCGCGGCGGTCCGGCGCGCGCCATCGAGGTCGAGCGTGACGAAGGCGCCGATCTCGGCTTCGCGTTCGGCGATGGCATCGGCGCAAAGCTCCACGAGCCGGGCCGGGGTGAGTTCGCCGCTCTCGACGCGGCGCGCGAGGTCGAGCGCCGACAGCATCACGCCGCGCCAACCAGGTTCGTGACGCGGCCGGTGAACCGCCGCGCCGCGGGCATCGCGAGACAGCCGGTTACGGCCGTCATGGTCGTGACCGGAACGAAACGGGCGGCCTTGCTGTCCATGGCGTTGTCCCGGCGGCGCCGGGCCTTCGTAAGGCTTGAGAGCGGGGCGGTTGTGGCCCGAAGCGCGCGGCGGATCAAGACCGCATCAACCAAAGGCTAACCATAAGCCGCATGGCAGCATTGATCGGACGTTAACGGAATTGCTCGCATTCTCAGCGGCATGTCGCGTGGCGTGCGTCGGTATCTCACGGGTCTGCTGCTGCTCGTTGCGCTGGCCGGATGCGGCCGCAGCGTCTTCCAGTATGTCCAGCGCGAGCCGTGGCGGCGCGACGCCGAGGTCGCCTGCCTCAACTCCGGCACCGTCCGCGAGAACGCGGGTCTCGTTCGCATTTCGCCGATCGAGGGGCCGGGCGTTTGCGGTGCGGCGTTTCCGCTCAAGGTTGCGTCGCTTGGCGAGAGTTCCGCCCTTGGGTTTGCCGGCGACGCCATCCGCCCCCCAGGCTCGATCCCCGGTGCGGGCTCCGCAGCGCCCCGGCCCACGGCGCAGCCGCGCTGGCCGATCGCCGAGCCGGTCTATCGCGCACCGCAGCCCGCGCCGACCTATGCGCCGCCGCAACAGGCAGGCGCGCCGATGTCGATCCATCCGCCCGGCGTCGAGCCGCATGCGAGCATGCCCGAGGTCTACTACCCGCAGCAGCAACGCGCAGCCGCACCGCCCGACTATCGCCCGTCCACTCCGAACTACGGGCGTCCGCAGCCGCGCCGCGGTGCGTTGCGTGAGGAGGACGACGTCGACGACGATCCACCGCCGCGCACGCGCGCGCCCGCACAGCAGTCTTTTCCGCCGGCACAGCAACGCCCATTGCCTGCGCTCGGTCCGCAGCGCAATCCGAGGCTCGCGGCGGCGACACCCATCGAGATCAAACCGGCTGCGACGCTGGCTTGTCCGATCGTGTCCGCGCTCGACCGCTGGATGGCGCACGCGGTGCAGCCTGCGGCGAACAAATGGTTTGGCCAGCCGGTTGCCGAGATCCGGCAGATTTCCGCCTATTCGTGCCGGGGCATGAATGGTCAGCCCGGCGCGCGCATCTCCGAACACGCCTTCGGGAATGCGCTGGACATCGCAGCCTTCGTGTTGGCCGACGGCCGCCGCATCACGGTGAAAGACGGCTGGCGCGGCACGCCGGAGGAGCAGGGCTTCTTGCGCGACATTCAGGGCGCGGCCTGCGACCAGTTCACTACTGTGCTTGCGCCGGGCTCGAACCAGTTCCATTACGACCATATCCACGTCGACCTGATGCGGCGCGAGAGCGGCCGGCGCATCTGCAATCCGGGTGCGGTCGACGGCGATCTGATCGCGGCCCAGGCGCGGCGGAACCGGTCGCTGGCGGCGCGGCAGGCGCCGCAGCCGACCCGACGGTACGACCCGCCGGCCTCGGATCGTGACGACCCGTTCGCCTGGCGGGGTGACGCCCGGCGCGGCGACGTGACGGGGTCCATCGGTCCTCGGGCGGCGTCCAGGAATCCGGCCGCGGACGACAACGACTGGGTCGAGGAGCCCGGCCCGCGGCCCAAGATCGACTGGTCCGGCGACCGTCATAAGTCCCACTGATCGGCCGATCGCCGCGTCCGGGCGGTTTCAAAAGAAAATTGTATCGCCGGTATCGCGGCGTCGAACCTTTGCGCGCCCCCGCGCGACCTACGGTCAGCAAGGGGGATTCACCATGTTCCGCACCGTCCTGATTGCGATTGCCGCCACCGCCGCCATCGGTCCGGCCGTGGCCCAGCCCGCAGCCCCGGTCCGCAGCCTCACCGTTCAGATCGGTTCCTGGGCCGTGGCCCCGGTCGGCGACCGCACCGTCAGCCACTGCGTCATGGGCCTGCGCTCGGAAGCCGCCGATCCGGCCCCCGGCAAGCCCCAGTTCATGGTCAGCGCCGACCGCGAGTTCGCGATCCTGCACGCGCGCGCAGCGGAATGGACCTTCAATTCGAGCCGCGACGTCGTGGTGACGCTGGCCGCGAGCGACGGCGAGCACAAGCCCCAGGCGCGGGTGCTCGGCGCCGACCGGATCGACATCGCGCTCAGCAACGATCCGGCGCGCCTGACGGAATTGGCTGCCGCGGGTGACCTGGAAATCCACGCCGAAGGCAAGGCCGTCCGGCTGCCGCTCGGCGGCTTGTCAGCAGTCCTGCCGGCCTATCGCGAATGCCTTGCCAGCGTCGGCAAGCCCCTGGTTCAGCGCCATGCGGCGGTCTCCACCGCCCGTTGAGCGCCACGAGCCCTGCACTGGGCGGGCGGGCCTTGCGCCCCCCGCCGCTTTTTGTTGTGGAGGCAGTTTCGGGGGCTAAATCGCTTCAAGCCTCAGGAAGGGCGTAAGAAATGGTATTCGGAGCGTTTCCGGGGACCGTTTCGTTGACACACAATTCGCCACTTTAAAGTCACCCTGGCTGTGCCAATATGAAGTCCGCCAAGGGCCGCCCCGCCGGGTGCAGAGCCCCCAGAGAGGAAAACCCATGCTTCGCAGAAGCTATCGTTCTCTCCTTGCCTTGCTTGCGGTCGGTGCCGTGATCGCCTTTGCGGTGGTCGAGGCCGACGCGCGTTCGCGCGGCAGCATCGGCAGCCGCGGCGCCCGCACCTACTCCGCGCCGCCCCCGACCGCGACCGCGCCGAAGGGCGCGCAGCCGATCCAGCGTTCCACCACGCAG
>VGEP01000066.1 GCA_016869215.1 Alphaproteobacteria bacterium
GCCGGCGGCGCCGCAGGAGCCGGCGCAGCAGCAGCGGGCGGCGCTTCCGCCTGACGCGCAGCGGGCGCTGCAGGCGTCGCAGCGGCCGCCTTCGGCAGCGGCTGCGGACTGTCTGATTTGGAATTGAGGAAGGCGAGCAGATCGCCGCGCTCGCTGTCGCGCGGAATACCCGCGAAGCTCATGTTGGTGCCGGGGACCATGCCGCGGGGATTCTTCAGGTAGGCGTCGAGTTCCTCGAACGTCCACTTGCCGCCCTTGGCCTTCATCGCCGCCGAATAGTTCACGCCGGCGACCGCGCCCTTGTCGCGACCGACGACGCCCCAGAGATTCGGGCCGACGAGATTGCGCCCGCCCTTGTCGAGGGTGTGGCAGGCGGCGCACTTCTTGAAAGACGCTTCGCCGCGTCCGAGGTCGGCCTTGGCAAGCCGGACCGCAATCGGCTCTTCAGCCACGGCTGGCGCGGCGGGACCGCCTGCGGGCGCCTGCTCGGGAACCGCGATGGCATAGCCCGGCTTGGCCGGTGCATGGACCGAAAACAGCGCGTTGGCCGTGATGTTCAGCGTCAGCAGTACGAGGCAGGTGCCGAGCACCGCACCCAGGATTTTGTTGACTTCGAAGGAATCCATCGCGGATCGGCTCCCGCTGAACGTCTTGGCATCGGGCGGATGGCCGCAGGACCCCTGCGGCGGCGCACAGATACCCGGTTTCCCTCGCCCATGGCAACCCGTATAACGCGCGGAAACCGCCGTTCAGCCTGACATTCTGCCGCCTCATCCACCGTCCCGTAACGGGCCCGACCGAAGCCTCCCACGGCCATGGCTGACGACATCCTGATCCTCATCCCCGCCCGTATGGCCGCCACCCGGCTGCCTGGCAAGCCGCTGGCCGATATCGCCGGACAACCCATGATCGTGCAGGTGATGCGCCGCGCCGAATCCGCCCGAATCGGACACGTCGTTGTCGCAACCGACGAGGAGACCATCGCCGCAGCGGTGGAGAAGGCCGGCGGCCGGGCGATCATGACCAGGACGGACCACCCGTCCGGCTCCGACCGCATCTTCGAGGCACTGGGCATCGTCGACCCGGAGCGCCGCGCCCGCGTCGTCGTCAACGTGCAGGGCGACCTCCCGACGCTGGACCCGGCGGCAATCAAGGCGGCGCTGGCCCCGCTCGACGACCCTGCGGTGGATATCGCCACTGTCGCCGCCGAAATTTCCAGCGAGGCCGAGCGCACCAATCCGAACGTGGTCAAGGTCGTCGGCACGCCGGTTTCGCCGTTCCGGCTGCGCGCGCTGTACTTCACCCGCGCCACCGCCCCTTACGGCGAGGGGCCGCTGTACCACCACATCGGGCTTTATGCTTATCGCCGCGCGGCGCTGGAGCGCTTCGTCGCCCTGCCGCCCTCGGCTTTGGAGCAGCGCGAAAAACTCGAACAGCTGCGCGCGTTGGAGGCGGGCATGCGGATCGATGTGTCGATCGTCGACACGGTGCCGCTCGGCGTTGACACGCCGGAGGACCTCGAAACCGCCCGGCGCGTTCTGGCCCGCCGCCATTGACTCCGGTCGGTGAGACAAGCCAAACGAACGGACCAATCGAGGCGGGGCTGATGGCGAAAAAGCGAATTGTGTTTCAAGGCGAGCCGGGAGCGAATTCGCATCTGGCGATTCACGAAGCCTATCCCGACTATGAAGCGGTGCCAGCGGCGACCTTCGAAGACGCGTTCGCGGCGGTCACGGGCGGCGATTGCGAACTGGCGATGATCCCGATCGAGAACTCGGTCGCGGGCCGGGTCGCAGACATCCACCACCTGATGCCGAACTCCAATCTTCATATCGTCGCCGAGCATTTCATGCCGGTGCGGCACCAGCTGCTGGCAATCAAGGGCACGACGATCAAGGACGTGAAGACCGTCGAGAGCCACGTCCATGCGCTCGGCCAGTGCCGCAAGATCATCCGGCAACTCGGCATCCGCCCGGTGGTTGCCGCCGATACGGCGGGCTCGGCGCGCATCGTCTCCGAGGCCGGCGACAAGTCGCGCGCCGCGATCGCGACGCGGCTCGCGGCCGATATCTACGGCCTCGATATCCTCGCCGAGAACGTCGAGGACGAATCCCACAACACCACGCGCTTCATTGTCCTCTCGCGCGAGAAGAAATGGGCCCAGCGCGGCCAAGGCAAGATCGTCACGACGTTCGTGTTCAGGGTCAAGAACGTGCCGGCCGCGCTCTACAAGGCGCTCGGCGGCTTCGCCACCAACGGCATCAACATGACCAAGCTCGAAAGCTATATGATCGAGGGGAATTTCTTCGCGACGCAATTCTATGCGGACGTCGAGGGACACCCCGACGACCGCGGCCTGGTGTTTGCGCTCGAAGAGCTGGCGTTCTTCTCCAAGGAATTGCGGGTGCTCGGCGTCTATCCCGCGCATCCGTTTCGCGACACGTTCGCCGAAGAGAAGAGCTGATCCGGCAGTCCGCCGCTACGCCGCCGATCTCTTCGCCGCAACGGCCTCGCGCATTCCGCGCTGCATGATATTGGCAAGAAGCCCGTAGACCTCGGTCCATGCGGCGGCGGCCGCGGGTGTCCAATGCTCGCCCAGGCCCCGCTCCAACGTCCAGAGCAAGGCCGCGCCGACCGAATCGAAATGCGCCTCGGTGACCCCGTAACCGGCGTGCCGGCGGCCCAGATCCTCGACGACGCCCGTAAGCGCGTCGAGCCGGTCCAGGCTCGATACCGCCACCGAGAGCACCTGCAGCAGCTTCTCGCGCTGCCGCGTCATGTTGGTCTCGCCGAACAGCGCCCGCGCGCCCGGATCGATTTCGAACAGCCGTTCGTAGAACAACCTGGCCGCGGTGTCGGCGATCGGCACCACCTGCTTCCAGGTTGCCTGCACAAGCTGCTTCTGGTCACGAGTCATTGCATTCGCTCCGGGCGATGGAAGGGCATATCCGACGATGAGTGGGGAAACGGGGATCAGTGAAGCCGGGCGGCGCGGTCGACGCCGGCAAACCCAAGCACATTGCGCCACTGCCGCTGCGCAACCATCTGGGCCTGACCTTGCCTCGCGATCCAGGCCATCGTCCTGCGCCGGAGACGCCTTACCGACCGCAGGGCCGCAAGAATGAGAGCCTGCATCGCGCGCCGGCGCTCCTCGCGGGCCCACACGATCGCCTCGTTCCTGACCGCAATCCATTGCGCGGTGGTCAAAGTTCGCAAGCCGCGCGCAGTTTCGAAAAGGCATGGCTCAGTCCGCGGCATGATCGCTCCAGCAAAAATCGCGTTCCCGGTGCATCTCATATCGCGGCATTGAATTGCCGGTATGTCGCCGCAACTGAAAAATGTATCGTTTGTATCAAGCCATACGCACGAGCTCGTCGCCGGGGGCGACCTGATTTAGATCAAATCGATACACACGATCTGCTGATTTGATGGCTCGTTGGATCGCCACGGCATGCGAGCGATCACACCCGCCTGGAGACCGAATCGATGGCCACTATCGCACTGGGGCTGGGGACATCTCACACTCCCATGCTGCTCGCGTCGGACGAAACGCTGACCCGGTTCATCGAAACCGACCGGCTCATCAAGCACCACGACCGCGAAGGCCGTCAGGTCACCTATGGCGAATTGCTGGAGGACGCCGATCCGCGCGTGGCGAACATGGTCGCGCCGGCGCAACTGGTCGAGCGGCAGAACAAGGCGCGCGCGGCTGTCCAGCGCCTGCGAAAGGTGCTGGACGGAGCGAGACTCGACGCCCTGATTGTGTTCGGCGACGACCAGAACGAGAGCTATCTGGAAGACTGCCGTCCGGCGTTTGCGATCTACTACGGCGACACCATCCGCAATGACACCAAGCAGCACCGGACCTATTCCCATCTGCCGGAGTGGTACATCAAGAACCGGGCGGCGTTTTTCGAGCGTGACCAGCCGCGGGATTATCCCGTCGACGGCAAGCTTGCGCTGCACCTGATCGAAAGCCTGATGGACGCAGAATTCGACCTGGCCGCCTCGAAGTCGCTACGGCCAGGAGAAGGCGAAGGCCACGCCATCGCCTATGTGCATCGGCACGTCATGAGCGCCGACCGGCCCGTGCCGGCGGTGCCTCTGTTCATCAACACCTACTACCCGCCCAGCCAGCCACGCCCGCAGCGCTGCTATCGCCTCGGCCAAGCGGTGCGGCTCGCGGTAGAGAGCTATCCGGAGGACATCCGCGTCGGCGTGCTGGCCTCGGGCGGCCTGAGCCATTTCCTGGTCGACGAGGAATTCGACCGCGCGATCCTCAAAGCCTGTGCCGACAAGGACGTGGCGTTTCTCCAACGCCTCCCGCGCAACAAGCTAAAAGGCGGCAGCTCGGAAATCCTGAACTGGGTGGCGCTCGCCGGCGCAACCGAGCACCTGGATATGAACTGGTTCGAATACGTGCCCGGCTATCGCACGCCGGCGGGCACCGGGACCGGGATGAGTTTCGCGACCTGGGCATAGGGCTCGGGCGTAGGGCTCGGGCGCAGGGTTAGCGCGCTCAGATCGTCTGATTGTAAGCGCCGACCTCGGGGTGCGTGCGCAGCACGGCGTCGACCGCCTTGAACATGTCGCGCATGCGCTGCTCCGACACCGGGCTTTCCACGACCACCACCAGTTCGGGCTTGTTCGACGATGCCCGCACCAGGCCCCAGGTGCCGTCCTCGACCGTGACGCGGACGCCGTTGACGGTGACGAGTTCGCGGATCGGCTGGCCGATCAGCTTATCGCCCTTCGTCTTCGCCGCGCCGAAGTGATTCACCACCGCGTCGACCACCGCGTATTTCTTCTCGTCGTCGCAATGCGGCGACATGGTCGGCGACGACCAGGTCTTCGGCAGCGCGTTCTTGAGATCGGCCATGGTCTTTCCGGGGTTGCGGTCGAGCATGTCGCAGACCGCAAGCGCGAACACCAGTCCGTCGTCGTAACCGCGACCGATCGGTTTGTTGAAGAAGAAGTGCCCGGATTTCTCGAAGCCCGCGAGCGCGTTCAATTCGTTGACGCGGCGCTTGATGTAGGAGTGGCCGGTCTTCCAGTAGTCCGTCGTAACGCCGTTCTTCTGCAGCACTGGGTCGGTGTGGAACAAGCCGGTGGATTTCACGTCGACCACGAAGGTCGGCTTTGAGTGCTGCGCCGACAGGTCGCGCGCCAGCATCACGCCGACCTTGTCCGCGAAAATTTCCTCGCCTTCGTTGTCGACCACGCCACAGCGGTCGCCGTCGCCGTCGAAGCCGAGCGCCACGTCCGCCTTCACGCGCAGCACCTCGTCGCGCATGGCGTGCAGCATCTTCAGGTCTTCGGTGTTGGGATTGTAGCGCGGGAACGTGTGGTCGAGCTCGCAGTCGAGCCGCACCACCTCGCAGCCCACAGCTTCAAGCACCTGCGGCGCGAACGCGCCCGCTGTGCCGTTGCCGCAGGCGCAGACCACTTTCAGTCTGCGCTTGAGCTTCGGCCGTCTGGTCAGGTCGGCGATATAGCGCGCCGGAAAGTTCTCGACGAACTCGTAGGAGCCGCCGCCGGACAGCTTGAACGCCGCGCCGAGCACGATGTCCTTCAATCGCGTCATCTCATCCGGCCCGAAAGTCAGCGGGCGGTTGGCGCCCATCTTCACACCGGTCCAGCCGTTGTCGTTATGCGAAGCGGTGACCATCGCGACGCACGGCACGTCGAGATCGAACTGCGCGAAATAGGCCATCGGCGTGACCGCAAGCCCGATGTCGTGGACCTTGCAGCCCGCAGCCAGCAGGCCGGAGATCAGCGAATTCTTCACCGACGCCGAATAGCCGCGGAAGTCGTGGCCGGTGACGACCTCGGGCTTCACGCCCAGTTCGCGGATCAGCGTGCCGAGCCCCATGCCCAGCGCCTGCACGCCCATCAGGTTGATTTCCTTGCCGAGCAGCCAGCGCGCGTCGTACTCGCGGAAGCCGGTCGGCTTCACCAGCGGTTCGGACTCATAGGCGTAGGTGTTCGGCGTCAGCGACGGCTTGGGTTTGGGAAACATCGAATCTCCGGCGCACGGTCCCGGAGCAATAGCCCAAAGGCCGACGGAACGGAAACGGTTACTGCTCCAGCACCAGCCGGCCGCGGTCGTGCGTCCACTTTACGCGCGCCAGGAAGGTCATCCCGAGCAGGTTGGTGGAGAGCTGGTTGTCGGGGATCACAAAGGCCTCGGCGTCGCGCACCGTGATGCCGTCGACCTCGACCCGGTTGAGCACGACGCGGGCCGCGCGGCCGACGCCGTTCGCCGTCTGGGTCTTGTACTTGTAGTCGCTGGCGCGCGGGTGGATGCCGAGGCGGGCCGCCGACCTCTCGTTCAGAGCGATCATGGACGCGCCAGTATCGACCAGAAACGATACCGGGCGTCCGTCGACCCGCGCCTCGACCTGGAAATGGCCGCGGCTGTCGCTGCGCAACGTCACGGTCCGGTAGGCGCTTGAGGTTTGTGGCGGCGCGGCCGGCGACGGCTTGGCACCCATGGCCATCGCCTTGTCGCCGCCGGCCTTGCCGGTCTGGTCGAAGTGCCGGGCGGCGCCGAGCGCCACCGCGGCCGCAACGACGAACAGGATCAGTGCTTGCCGCATTTCGAGTCCGTGGTTTGCACGGCCATTCGAGCACTTTGCCGCTCAACACATCGCTAACGGTGGGAGCACCGGGCGCGCTTTGCGCCGTCACGGTGTCGGGCCGGTTGCCTTGATCGTTCGAATTTTAGGGATTGCGCGAACTTACGTGCCGCGCGGCTTGGCACGGCGGGTGGCGGGCGCACTCAAGGGATCGTCCGGCCAGGGATGGCGCGGATAGCGCCCGCGCATCTCGGTCTTTACCGCCGCATACGAGCCGCGCCAGAACCCCGGCAGGTCGCGCGTCACCTGCACCGGCCGGTGCGCGGGCGACAGCAATTCCACCAGCAGCGGCACCCTACCCCCGGCGATACTCGGATGCGTGCCGAGCCCGAACAGCTCCTGCACCCGGATAGCGATTTTCGGCCCGCCTTCGGCGTCGTAATCGATCGGCACAGAGGAACCCGACGGCGCGGTGAAATGCGTCGGCGCCTCCGCGTCGAGCCTGCGCCGCAGGTTCCAGGGCAGCAGGGCGCTCAACGCGGCATCGAGTTCGTCCGGCGAAAGTCCGGCAAGCGACGTCATGTTCGTCAGATGGGGCGCAAGCCATTCCGCGGCATTCGCCGCCAACGCCGCGTCGGACAGGTCCGGCCATTCGCTTGCGTCCGCGCGATGCAGATAGTTGACGCGATGGCGAAGCTGCATGAGCCCCTTGGTCCACGGCAGCATACCGGCGCCGTGTCGCACGACCGCATCGGCCAGCGCGCGCGCCGCGTTCTCACCGGCCTCGATCTTGAACGTGCGCTCGGCGAGCGTCAGCGCGCCGAGCCGTTCGCTGCGCCGGCCACGCAGGCTCGACGATTCAGGGTCGAAGGCGATGTCCTCGCGCTGCTCGATGCGATCGGCAAAGCGCGCCTCGATCTCTTCCAGCGAAACCGGTGCGGCGAGAAGAATGCGCGACTGCGCCGCCGTGCCCGCCAGCTCCGCGACCGCCAGGAACGCCTCGCGCGACAGCGGCGACGCGAGGTCGACATTCGCGCCCCGGCCGTTCGCCAAGAGAAATGCACCGCCCTGCCCGCGGCTCTTGGCGATACGATCCGGATAGGCAAGCGCAAGGATCGAGCCGGCCGACAATTCCGAAACCGCCGAGGCCTTGCCGCCCGCCTCCTGCGCCCAGCGCCGCGCCATCCGCCGCGCGTCCTCACCGCGGCGGGAGCGGTCGCGGCGGAAATTGTCGAGCCGATAGGTCAGGTCGACGCTGTCGCCGCCCAACCCGCGCTCCGAAAGGATCGCCGCAATGTCGGCTCCAAGCGCGCCCGCGCCTTCGCGCGCGGCGTCGACCACCATGCGCGCAAGCCGCGGCGGCAGCGGCAGCGCACGAAGCTTGCGGCCTTCGTCCGTGATCCGGCCTTGCGCGTCGATGGCGCCCAATTCGATCAGCAGCGCCCGCGCCTCGGCCAACGCGCCGGCGGGCGGCGGATCCAGTAAGGCGAGCGCCGACGGATCGCTCGCGCCCCATTCGGCAAGATCGAGCAGGAACCCGGACAGATCGGCCGCGAGAATTTCGGGCCGCGCATAAGGCTCCAGCGACGCGGTTTGCGGCTCGTCCCAGAGGCGATAGCAGACGCCCGGCTCGGTGCGGCCGGCGCGCCCGCGGCGCTGGTCGGCTGCGGCGCGCGAGACGCGCACGGTTTCGAGCCGCGTCAGACCGACGTCCGGCTCGTAGCGCGGCACGCGGGCAAGCCCTGAGTCGATCACAATGCGGACGCCCTCGATGGTGAGCGAGGTCTCGGCAATAGAAGTGGCGAGCACCGCCTTGCGCCGGCCTTTCGGAGCCGGCGCGATGGCGCGGTCCTGCGTCGATGCATCGAGCGCGCCGTACAGCGTAACGATATCGACGGAGGGATCGTCGATACACTCCTTGAGCAGCGTCTCGGTGCGGCGGATTTCCGCCTGCCCCGGCAGGAACACCAGGGCCGATCCCGGCTCGGTGCGCAGCGCGCGCGTTACCGCGCCTGCCACCTGCCGCTCGATCGGCTCGCGTGGATCGCGGCCGAGATAGCGCGTCTCGACCGGGAATGCGCGGCCCTCGCTCTCGATCAGCGGCGCATCGCCGAGAAGCTTCGAAACCCGCGCGCCGTCGAGCGTCGCCGACATGGCGAGCAGCTTCAAATCCTCGCGCAGGCCCTGCTGCGCGTCGCGCGCGAGCGCAAGCCCGAGATCGGCGTCGAGCGAACGCTCGTGGAATTCGTCGAACAGCACCGCGGCGATGCCGTCGAGCGACGGGTCGTCGAGAATGAGTCTGGTGAAAATGCCTTCGGTGACGACTTCGATCCGAGTCCGCTTCGACACGTTCGAGCCGAAGCGCACCCGAAGCCCCACCGTGTCGCCGACCTTCTCGCCGAGCGTCGAGGCCATCCGCTCCGCCGCGGCCCTCGCGGCAAGCCGCCGCGGCTCCAGCACCAGGATTTTCCGGTCCTTCGCCCACGGTTCGCCGATCAGCACCAGCGGCACGCGCGTGGTCTTACCCGCGCCGGGCGGCGCGACCAGCACGGCGGCATTGCGCGCGCGCAGCGCCGCGATGAGCGCGGGCAGCGCGGCGTCGATCGGCAGCGATTCGGCAAACGTAACCATGGCGGCCGGCACGACATAACACACCCGCGGCGCAGCCGGACCGGGTGACACCCCGAATGCGCCCCCCTAGGATTACCCGACCGGAGGGACCGCAATGCCGAAAACACCCGCCTACAACTGGCAAGACATTCCCGCCCGCACGCCGCGGGCCGGCATCACGCAGCGCGGCTTCCGCGGGGACAACGTGCTGGTGACGCACAATCTGCTTGCACCGGGCATGGAGCCCAACCCGCACAGTCATCCGTTCGAGCAGGTGTTCATGCTGCTGGAGGGCCGCGTGAAGCTGCATATCGGCGACGAGGTGCACGACTGCGGGCCGGGCACGGTGCTGCGAATCCCGCCGGATGTCGTGCATTGGGCGGAGCCGCCGAGGCCGGAGGACGGCATCGCGGTCAACGTCGACATCTTCAGCCCGGTGCGGGACGACTACCTGCCGCTGGTCGAGTACCAGCACAAGGCGACCTGAGTGCCGCAATGATCAAGCAGGTGGTCGTGTTCAGCTTTGCGGACGCGACGCCGCCGGAGCGGCGCCGTCAGGTGCTCGACGGCCTGAACCGCTTTCCGGCCTGGTTTCCGCAGATCAAGTCGTGGTCGCTCGGCCGCAACGTCAGCCGCCGCGACGACCGCTACCAGTACGGTTTCGTCGCCGAATTCGAAAGCATGGACGCGCTGAACGAATACCTCGCGCATCCGCAGCACGAGTCGTTCGTCAGCGAGCAATTCCGGCCCGCCATCGCGCACCGGTCGATCGTGACGCTGTCCGGCGACGTCTGAACGCCGGCGCCCGGTCGATCCGTGCTCAGATGCGCGAGCCGCCAGCGACTTGGGAGGGGGACTGCACATGGGCGAAGTGTTCGACGGCAATATCCTGGCGCGCATCCTGCTGACGCTCACAGTGCTGGGATACGGTTTCGTTCCGATCCTTGCCGACTTCAACAAGACTCACGCAACCAATCCGCTGTGGACTCCGCACGCGCGCTTCCACGTGGTCTGGCAGGTGCTGAGCTATGTCGGGATCGGACTGCTGTCGCTGATCCTGATCTGGTCGCCCGGGCCGCTCGCCGTCGCGCGGCTTTATTTCGCCGCCGCGATCGGCGCCGCGATCTACCTGTCGTTCTTCGCGACGCTCGGCTCGATGAAGCTGTTCGGCGGCAAGGAGTACGACAGCAACGGCATTCAGCCGTGGCCGGTGCAGATCGGCTCCATGACGCTGAAGTTCGACGCCAACATCACCGTGTTCAGCGCGGTGTCCATCATCCTGATCGTGGGCGTTCTGCTGATCCGGTCGTGACCGTGCGCGGCGCGAACTACGGTCCGGATCGCGGCCGTCCCACGCTCTCGTACACGAAGCCAAGCCGCTCCATCTCGTCGGGGCGATAGATGTTGCGCAGGTCGACCACCACCGGCGCCCTCATGCTTCGTTTGAGCCGTTCGAGATCGAGCGCGCGGAACTGCTCCCATTCGGTGACGATGACCAGCGCGTCGGCGCCGTCCGCGCACTCGTAAGGCCCGGCGCAGAAGGTCACGTCAGGCAACACCGCCTTCGCCTGCTCCACACCGACCGGATCGTAGGCGCGCACCGTCGCACCCTGGTCGTGCAACGCCGTGATCAACGGAATCGACGGCGCGTCGCGCATGTCGTCGGTGTTCGGCTTGAAGGTCAGTCCCAGCACCGCGACGGTCTTGCCGCGCAGGTTGCCGCCGAGCGCCGCGAGCACCTTGCGCGCCATGGCGCGCTTGCGCGTCTCGTTCACCGCGGCGACCGTCTCCACGATGCGCAGCGGCGCCTCGTGGTCCTGACCGGTCTTGATCAGCGCCAGCGTGTCCTTGGGGAAGCACGAGCCGCCGTAGCCCGGACCGGCGTGCAGGAACTTGCCGCCAATGCGGTTGTCGAGGCCGATGCCACGCGCCACCTCCTGCACGTCGGCGCCGACGCGCTCGCACAGGTCGGCGATCTCGTTGATGAAGGTGATCTTGGTGGCGAGGAAGGCGTTGGCCGCGTACTTGATCAGCTCGGCCGTACGGCGGCCGGTGTTCAGGATCGGCGCCTGGTTGAGATAGAGCGGCCGGTAGAGCTCCGCCATCTGCTGGCGCGCGCGCGGGTCGTCGGTGCCGACCACGATCCGGTCCGGATGCTTGAAGTCGCGGATCGCCGCGCCCTCGCGCAGGAACTCCGGATTCGAAACGACCGCGAACTCCGCATCCGGCCGCGCCTCGCGGATGATGCGTTCGACCTCGTCGCCGGTGCCGACCGGCACGGTCGATTTGGTGATGACGAGCGTGTAGCCGTCCAGCGCCGCTGCAATCTCGCGCGCGGCGGCATGGACATACGAAAGGTCCGCGTGTCCGTCGCCGCGCCGCGACGGCGTGCCGACCGCTATGAACACCGCGTCGGCTTCCGCCACGGGCGCTTTCAGATCGGTGGCGAAGGACAGCCGTTCGGCTTGCACGTTGACCGCGACCAGATCGTCGAGGCCAGGCTCGTAAATAGGCATCTCGCCGCGCTTGAGCGCTGCGATCTTGCCCGCGTCCTTGTCCACGCACACGACATGGTGGCCGAAATCGGCAAAGCAGGCCCCGGAAACGAGGCCCACGTAGCCGGTGCCGATCATCGCAACGCGCATCGGGACGACAACATGGTTAACGGGTCCGGCCCGCGCCGGCTGCGGGCTCCTTCTGTCGGGGCACGATCTATTCCGGAAACCGGCCCCCGCTTTTCGCGATCATGCCCTAGCAGAGGCCCGCCGGACTGGCGAGGGTTAACCCAAGCTTTTCGCGGAGCCCGTAAACGCTGGCGAAACCCTGAGCATGTAGCGTGCCCGCGCATGGACAGGCTCGCGCACGCGTCCCATCCCGGCCGGATCGACTGGGTCGATACCGCCAAGGGTTTCTGCATCGTCATGGTGGTGATGATGCACTCGACGCTCGGCGTCGGCGCCGCCACCAGCGGCGAAGGCTGGATGCATGCCGCGGTGACCTTCGCAAAGCCGTTCCGCATGCCGGACTTCTTCCTCATTTCCGGCCTGTTCCTCGCGCGCGTTATCGACCGCGACTGGCGCGACTACATCGACCGCAAGGTGATCCACTTCGCCTATTTCTATGTCCTCTGGGTGACAATCCAGTTCGCATTCAAGGCGCCGATGTTCGCGGCCGACCTCGGCTGGCGCGCCGTCGGCTTCACGTATCTGGAGGCGTTCGTCGAGCCGTTCGGCACGCTGTGGTTCATCTACCTGCTACCGGTCTTCTTCGTGGTAGTGAAGCTGACGCGCCGCGTCCCGCCGCTTGCGATCTGGCTCGTCGGCGCCGCACTCGAGATCGCGCCGATCCATACCGGCTGGACGATGCCCGACGAGTTCGCGAGCCGCTTCGTCTATTTCTACTCGGGCTACCTGCTGGCGCCGCGCATCTTCGAATTTGCGGCTCAGGTGCAGGCGCGCCCGCGCGCTGCCATGGCGGCACTCGCGGTCTGGGCGCCGGTCAACGGCATCCTCGTGTTCGGCGGCTATGCCGACCTGCCGTTCGTGTCGCTCGGGCTCGGCATGCTGGGTGCGGCCGCAGTGGTCGCCGCCGCGGCGTTGCTCGCGCAGATCGACTGGATGCGCTGGCTGCGGTATCTGGGCCAGCAGTCCATCGTGATTTATCTCGCCTTCTTCCTGCCGATGGCCGCGACCCGCATCGTGCTGATCAAGACCGGCATCGTCCCCGACATCGGCACCATGTCGGCCATCGTGACGATCGCAGGCGTGACCGGCGCACTGGTGTGGTACTGGGCGGTGCGCAACACGCCGTTCCGCTTTCTGTTCGAGCGTCCGGCCTGGGCGCGGCTCAAGCCTTTGCGCGTGCGGGCGATGCAGCCGGCAGAATGATTCACATAGAACTGCCCCGGCATTGATTCGAAATCGCGGACGGCCCACATTCGGGCCATGCCGTCCCCATCGAAAAGCCAGGGCAAGGCCGACACGCCGGCGCCTGCCTCCCCCGCCGCCCGCCCGCTGAAGAGGGGCGATCACCTCTTTCTGGTCGACGGCTCGGGCTACATTTTCCGCGCCTACCACGCGCTGCCGCCGCTGACGCGCAAGTCGGATGGGTTGCAGATCAACGCCGTGCTCGGCTTCTGCAACATGATCTGGAAGCTGCTCAACGACATGAAGCCGGAGGAGCGGCCGACGCATCTGGCCGTCGTTTTCGACAAGTCGGAGAAGACCTTCCGCACCGACTTCTATCCCGAATACAAGGCACACCGCCCGCCCGCACCCGAGGATCTGATCCCGCAATTCCCGCTGATCCGCGAGGCGACGCGCGCCTTCGACCTGCCCTGCCTGGAGCAGGCCGGCTACGAGGCCGACGACCTGATCGCGACCTATGCGCGCCTTGCGAGCGAGGCCAAGGCCACGACCACGATCGTGTCGTCCGACAAGGACCTGATGCAGCTCGTCACAAACGGCGTCGCGCTCTACGACACCATGAAGGACAAGCGCATCGGCCGCGACGCGGTGATCGAGAAGTTCGGCGTGCCGCCGGAAAAAGTAATCGAAGTCCAGGCGCTGATCGGCGATTCCAGCGACAACGTGCCGGGTGTGCCGGGCATCGGCGTCAAAACCGCGGCACAGCTCATCGGCGAATACGGCGACCTCGAAACGTTGCTCAAGCGCGCCTCCGAGATCAAGCAGGAGAAGCGCCGCCAGACGCTGATCGATAACGCCGAGTTGGCGCGCATCTCCAAGCGCCTGGTCACGCTCGATCAAAACGTCCCGCTGGAGGTGCCGGTCGAGGACCTCGCCGTGCACGATCCCGACGGCAAGCGGCTGATCGCGTTCCTGAAGGCGATGGAGTTCAATACGCTGACCCGGCGAGTTGCCGAGAAGTCGGGCGTGGACGCCAACGAGATCGAGCCCGAAGCACGGCTGAGCGCGGGCGGCGCCGGCGCTGTCCCTCCCCCGCAGGCGGAGGGTGGCGAGCCGGGTGGGGCCGAAGTCAGCGGCACGACCCCCACCCTCCCGCCAGCGGCGGGCACTCTCCCCCTTTCAGGGGGAGGGAGCGCGCCGAGCAAGCGGCAAGGCGCGCCTGTCACAGCCAACGGCGGTTTCACCCCCGCCGCTCTCGCCGATGCGCATCTTGCCGCCGCCAAGGCGAACAAGATCGACCGCAACAAATACGAAACCGTCCGCTCGCTCGACCGCCTCAAGGCCTGGGTGGCGCGCGCGAAGGACCTCGGCATCGTCGCGGTCGACACCGAGACCACCAGCCTCGATCCGATGACGGCCGAGCTTTGCGGCTTCTCGCTCGCACTCGCCGACAACGAGGCCTGCTACGTGCCGATCGGCCATCGCGACGCCGGGGGCAGCGGCGACCTGTTCGCGCCCGAGCCCAAACTCCTGCCCGACCAAATTCCGGAGAAGGCCGCGCTCGCCGCGATCAAGCCAATGCTGGAGGACCCGGGCGTTCTCAAGATCGCGCAAAACTTGAAGTACGACTGGCAGATTTTCGCGCTGCGCGGCATCGAGGTGGCGCCCTACGACGACACCATGCTGATCTCCTACGTGCTCGACGCCGGGCGCGGCGGTCACGGCATGGACGACCTGTCGGAGAAGTGGCTCGGACACCGGACCATCCATTTCGAGGACGTCGCGGGCTCCGGCAAGGCACGCGTGACGTTCGATTGCGTGCCGATCGACAAGGCGAGCGAATACGCCGCCGAGGACGCCGACGTAACGCTGCGGCTGTGGAAGGCGCTTAAGGCCCGGCTTGCCGCCGAGCATGTCGCGGCCGTGTACGAGACGCTGGAGCGGCCGCTCGTTCCGGTGCTGGCGCGCATGGAGCGGCGCGGCATCTCCATCGACCGGCAGGTGCTGTCGCGGCTTTCCGGCGAGTTCGCGCAGAAGGCTGCGGGGCTGGAACACGAAATCCAGGAACTGGCCGGGGAGCCGATCAACCCCGGCAGCCCGAAGCAGCTCGGCGACATCCTGTTCGGCAAGATGAGCCTGCCGGGCGGCACCAAGACCAAGACCGGGCAGTGGTCGACCGGCGCGCGCGCACTGGAAGAGCTGGCCGAGCAGGGCCACGAACTGCCGCAGAAAATCCTCGATTGGCGGCAGGTGTCCAAGCTGCGCTCGACCTACACCGACGCGCTGCCGAACTATCTCAACCCGCAAACCAAGCGCGTGCACACGAGCTACGCGCTCGCCGCCACCACCACCGGGCGGCTGTCGTCCTCGGAGCCCAACCTGCAGAACATCCCGGTTCGCACCGAGGAGGGCCGCAAGATCCGGCGCGCCTTCGTCGCCGAGCCGGGCACGAAACTCGTTTCAGCCGACTACTCGCAGATCGAACTTCGGCTGCTCGCCGAGATCGCGGACATCGCAGCGCTGAAGAAGGCGTTCCGCGACGGGCTCGATATCCATGCCATGACCGCGTCGGAAATGTTCGGCGTTCCGATCAAGGACATGCCGGGCGAGGTGCGCCGGCGCGCCAAGGCGATCAACTTCGGCATCATCTACGGCATCTCGGCCTTCGGGCTCGCGGCGCAGCTCGGCATCGGCCGCGAGGAGGCCGGCGCCTACATCAAGAAATACTTCGAGCGCTTCCCCGGCATCCGCGACTACATGGAAGAGACCAAGGCGGCCTGCAAAAAGAACGGCTATGTGACGACGCTGTTCGGCCGCAAGTGCCACTACCCGGATATCGCCGCGCCGAACCCCTCGCTCCGCGCCTTCAACGAGCGCGCGGCGATCAACGCGCGGCTGCAGGGCAGCGCCGCCGACATCATCCGCCGCGCCATGGTGCGGATCGAGCCGGCACTTACCAAGGCGAAGCTCGGCGCACAGATGCTATTGCAGGTGCACGACGAGCTGATCTTCGAAGTGCCCGACGGCGAGGTCGCAAAAACCCTGCCGGTGGTGAAGAAGATCATGGAGGAGGCGCCGATGCCGGCCGTCGCCCTGTCGGTGCCGCTGTCGGTCGACGCCCGCGCCGCCGGCAACTGGGACGAGGCGCATTGAGCGCCTGCGGTTACAGGTTCCGCGCCAGGCCGCGCCTGACTTTCCGGTCCCGCTTCAAATGCCACTCGCGGCTCATGGCCTGCCGCCGTGTCCGGAATTTCTCCGTGTGCAGCAGCACCCAGGCGCGTCCGCGGGTGAAGCGCGCGCCCTTGCCGGAATTGTGCTGGGTGAGCCGCCGCGGCACGTCGAGCGTCCAGCCGACGTAGGTGAGCACGCGCCCGCGCGTGCGGCAGCCGAGGACATAGACGAAGCAGGGCATGGTCGGTCTTGCGGGCCTTCCGGCGGCCGGCGCATCCCAAACGCCGCGCCGCCGTGCGTATCCTTATCCTAAGTCACTGATTCGAGACAATTTTAAGGGATTATGCACCATATCTCCCAACCTTGCGTTTAGGCTAAGGGGGCTAGAGTTCCCGTTGAACCCAGCCGGTTGCGGCTGCGACCAAAGCAGGGTGCTGAAACCTTCTCCGTCGTCTCGCGTTGAGAGACGGAGCAGGCGTCGGCGCTTGTTTCGGGCGTAACGGGAGACGGGCGTGAACGACTTCTGCCGCAAATGGTGGATGCGCAATGCGGCGGCCTTGGCCGGAGCCGCGCTGCTGATCTCGTTCCTCGCGCCTTCCGGCCCGGCCGCCGCGCAGAATCCGCTGGCGGAATTGTTCGGCGCCATCGAAGGCCGCGCGGAATACCGCCGGCCGGAGACACTGCCGCCTCGCGCCTACTCCTACGCCGATCCGTTTCATGCTCCGCGGTACGCAAGCCGGCCGAGCTACATCCCGCCGCGCGACGCCGACAGCCGCCCGGCCGACACCGCCCGGCGCCCGACGGGCGGCGAGTCCACCTCGAGCTATGGCGGTGGCACCACATTCTGCGTGCGCACCTGCGACGGCCGGTTCTTCCCGATGCAACGGCGCGCCGGAACGTCCCCGGCCGAGCTGTGCCGCGCGTTCTGCCCGGCCGCCAAGACCGTGGTGTTCAGCGGCAGCAAGATCGACCATGCGGTCGCGCCCAACGGCCAGCGCTACGCCAGCCTCAGCACCGCATTCCTCTACCGCGAGAAGACGGTGGACGGCTGCACCTGCAACGGCAAGGATCCGCAGGGCCTCGCGCAGCTAAACGTTGCCGACGATCCCACGCTGCGGCCCGGCGACATCGTCGCCACCAACAGCGGGCTTACGATCTATCAGGGCAAGAACGCGCGCAGCGCCGAGTTCACGCCGATCGACGCCTCCAAGGGAGAATGGGCGAAGCGCCTCGCCGAAATCAAAGTGCGCCCGGCGCCGCCCGCGCCCAAGGTCGAGGCGGCGGCCGAAGAACCCACGGCGACGGTAAAGCCCGCGCGCGCCGAGCGCCGGCGCGCCCAGGCTTCGGCGCGGACCGCGAGATAATCGGGCGTCCAGACAATTACGCGTCAAGGCGCGCCGTCACCGCGTCTGCTAGCGACAGCGACGCCGTCAGTCCCGGCGACTCGATCCCAAACAGATGCGTGAGGCCCGGCAGCTTGTGCTGTTCCGGGCCCTCGATCATGAAATCGGCGGCGGGCTCGCCCGGCCCGGTGAGCTTCGGACGGATGCCGGCGTAGTCGGGCTGCAGCGTGCCGTCCTTCAGCGCCGGCCAGTAGCGGCGGATCGCTTCGTAGAACGACGCGCCGCGGCTGGCATTGACGTCGTAATTCTCCTCGCCGATCCACTCGACGTCAGGCCCGAAGCGCATGCGCCCGGCGAGGTCGAGCGTGACGTGGATGCCCAGCCCGCCGTCGATCCGCGGCGCCGGATAAATCAGCCGCGAGAACGCGGGCCGGCCGCTGTAGCCGAAGTAATTGCCGCGCGCGAGCACCAGCCGCGGCACGCGCGCCTCGGGATAATCGTCGGTGCGGCGCGCCAGCGCCTGTGCGCCGAGCCCGCCGCAATTGACCACAGCGTCGACCGCAAGCTCACCGCTCTCGCTGCCGGAATAGTGCACGATCCAGCCGGCTTGCGTGTGGGTGAGCCGCTCGACCCGGGTGTTGAACGCGATCGCGCCGCCGCGGTCTTCCAGGTCGCCGCGCAGCGCGGTCATGAACTGGTGACTGTCGACGATGCCGGTCGCGGGCGAATGCAGCGCCGCGACGCAATTGAGCGCCGGCTCCATGGCGCGCGCCGCAGCCCCGTCGATCATCGCGAAACCCTCGACGCCGTTTTCGCGGCCCTGCTTGAGGATCGCCTCCATCTTGGCGACCTCGGCGTCCTCGGTGGCGACAATCAGCTTGCCGCAGATGCGGTGCGGCACGCCGTGCGAGGCGCAGAACTCGACCATCATGCGGCGGCCGCGCGGACAGTGGTACGCGCGCAGCGAGCCGGTCGGGTAGTACATGCCGCCGTGGATCACCTCGCTGTTGCGCGAGGACACGCCGTTGCCGATGCCCTTGGTGGCCTCCGCGACGATCACCTCATGGCCCTTGAGCGCCGCCGCGCGCGCGACCGCAAGCCCGACCACACCGGCGCCGACGACGAGAACTTGCATGATGGCTGCGCTTCCGTGACCGCGTGAAATGCGGCGCTAACGAACGACAGCGGGGCGCAGCCTGTCAACCCGCCGGCGCGAACAGCAGCCGCACGAAATCGCGGAACTGCAGGATCTGCCGCGGCAGGATGGTCGGGTCCTTGAGCACGCGGTTCAGGATCAGCCCGCCCTCGGCGAGCGTGTAGGCGGTGTCGGCCAGCGTATCGAGATCGGCCGGAATGCGCGGCGGATAGCGCTCGGCGATGCGCTCGAAGCGTTCGCGGAATCGCCGCCGCCAGGCCAGCATGCCCTCGGCGTTGAGCGCGCAGACCTCGCGGTTGAACAGCGTGTCCTGGTAGGCGAACGACGCCGCAAGGCAGCCGGGATAGTTGGCCGGCAGGTTGGCCATCATCTCGGCAAACATTTTCAGACCGACGAGGAAGCCGTGCAGCGGGTCCTCGTTCAGTTCGTCGGCACGATCGAAGAGGCTATCAAGCAGCGCCTTGTCCTGCTCGAGGTAGCGCAGCATCATCGCCTTGGCGAGGTCGGCCTTGTCCTTGAAGTGATAGAAGAAGCCGCTCTTGGTGATGCCGACTGCGGCGATCAGCTCGTCGATCGAAGTCGCGGCAAAGCCTTTGGCAAGAACCGCGGCCTCGGCGGCTTCGAGCAGGCGCTCGCGCGTGTCCTTACGAGGCGGGGCTTGCAGCATAACAAACTGTACCATGAGTCAAGTTGCACGCGGCGGGCACGTTGCCGCGCTGCGCCGTAACGCCCGCGAAGTGACATAAGTGTCTGAATTTGGAAAGCGATTTATTTTCCTCGCCGGGCTGAACCATCGGTTCGCTAGGCGCGACTAATTTCATCGGCTATCTCCGCGCCACGTTCGCCGCCACGGCCGAACCGTCGCCGCGGCTCCTTCAATTCCAGGGAATTCAAAATGACCACGACCGCCAAGTATCGCGCACGCCTGCCTCAGCTCGACCAAGACCGGATATTCCTCACCGACGGCGGCATGGAGACGACGCTGATCTTCCTCGAAGGCGTCGACCTGCCGTGTTTCGCCTCGTTCGATCTCCTGAAGAACGGCGAGGGCACCGCTCAGGTGCGCCGCTACTACTCCCGTTATGCGGCGCTGGCGCGCGATACCGGCATGGGCTTCGTGCTGGAAAGCCCGACCTGGCGCGCCAATCCCGACTGGGCTGCCAAGATCGGCTATCCGCGCGATGCGCTCGCTGACATGAACCGAGCGGCGATCGTCATCATGTCCGAACTGCGCGCGGAGTACGAGCGGCCGCGCTCGCCCATGCCGATTTCCGGCAACATCGGTCCGCGCGGCGACGGCTACAACCCAGGCGCCCTGATGAGCGCGAAGGAAGCGCAGGACTATCACGGCGAGCAGATCGCGGTGTTCGCCGAAACCGAAGCGGACTTCGTCAGCGCGTTCACGATGAATTACGTCAACGAGGCGATCGGCATCGCACGTGCCGCCAAGGCCGCCGGCATGCCGTCGGTGATTGCGTTCACGGTCGAGACCGACGGCAAGCTGCCGACCGGCCAGTCGCTGAAGGACGCGATCATGCAGGTCGACGCCGAGACCGGCAGCGCGCCCGCCTACTTCATGCTCAACTGCGCGCACCCGACGCATTTCATCGGCGCGCTCAAAGCCGGCGAACCTTGGACCCGCCGCCTGCGCGGACTGCGCGCCAACGCCTCCACGCGCAGCCATGCCGAGCTCGACCAGGCGACCGATCTCGACGCCGGCAATCCGGTTGAGCTCGGCAAGCAGTACGCCGACCTGCGCAGCAGATTCCGGCACCTCAACGTGCTCGGCGGCTGCTGCGGGACCGACTTCAGGCATGTCGAGCAGATTTGCTTCGCGTGCGAGCCCGTTGCGGCATAACGGCGCTGATCGTTCATGTGCGCTTCATCGTCGGGGTGCCGCGCCGCGGCGTCCCCGCCGATGAAACGCGCAGCCGCTTGAAGTTTTTTTCGAGCAATGCCGAATTCCGCGCGCACGCACGCTCGATGCCGCACCGCACGATGAACGCGCGATGAACGGCAAGCGCCGGAATTCGACACAAACATTCCCCACATTTCCTGCCGCGCGTGAACCATTCCGGGGTTCGCGCGTTGTGTGTTGCGGGCGACGTGGGAGCAAAAAGTCATGTCTCGTTTCGGTCTCGGCGCAGCCGCACTTGCGCTCGGTATTGCACTCAACGCCGCCGCAGTCCCCGGCACGATCGCGCAGGAGGACAAGAAGAAGGCGGCGCCGGCCGCAAAGCCTTCTCCGCCTGCAGCCCGTCCGTCACCGCCGCCGGCCGCGGCTCGCCCGGCACCCGCAGCACGGCCCTCGCCTCCGCCTGCTG
>VGEP01000067.1 GCA_016869215.1 Alphaproteobacteria bacterium
TGGTCCGGGCGGGCGCCGGCCGGGCCGGCGCGGCGCGAACCGGGGCGACCGAGGCCTGCTGGCGGTCGCGCGCCGCCACCAGATCGTCCTCCATTTTCTGCAGTTCGAGCTCGTTGAGGGTCGCGGCCTGGCGCTGCGGCGGCACATCGTGAACCGCGGGATAGGCCGGAGGCGCGGACGGGCGCGCCGGCGCGTTGGCCGGCAGGCCGATCGCCGGGGCCTCCGCCAGCCGCTCCGTCATCCGTTCGGACATCGAGGCGCAGGCGGACAGGCTCGCGGCGGCAAGCAGCGCCGGCAATAGCCTCGCGGCTCGGTGCGCGCGCAACCGCGGCTTCGCATCCATTCCCGACAGGCACTGCAACCCGAAGCCCCCCGGCGGCCGATTCCAGGACGTTGATCTGCAACGGTGAAATTGGCGTAAACACAATGTGCTGACCTGGACATCGGTTAGCCCCGTAATATGTCTAAACAAAGGACCGAAGTCCCGGCCGCCCGGGGCTTGGGACGCGGTCCCATGCGACACGGGACGCCGGCGGCCGGGTCCGATCATTCGGACGTAAGGTTTGCTGCGTATCAGGAGTTCGGGCGGCCCGGCGGCGGCGCGACGAGACCGGTGGAGATATGGCGGAGAAGGTTCCCTCAGACGTGCCGAAGGTCGCCTCGGTCGATGTCGAGGCGTTCGCGAAGAACCTCGCCCGCATGGTCGAAGACGGCGGCAGGGCGCTCGCCGCCTATCTGAAGCCGCGCGAAGAGGGCAAGGTCCAGCCCGGCCTGTCCGACGAAATGACAGACATGGTCAAAACCTTCGGCGAGGTCGCCGAATACTGGCTGTCGGACCCGGCGCGCGCGATCGAACTGCAATCGCGGCTCGGCCGGGCGTACCTCGACCTCTGGGGCGCTGCGGCCAAGCGGATGTCCGGCGAAAGCACAGACCCCATCGCCAAGCCCGACCCCAGAGACCGCCGCTTCGCCGACCCGGAATGGTCGTCGAACCAGTTCTTCGATTTCGTCAAGCAAGCCTATCTGCTCAGCACCGGCTGGGCCGACAAGCTCGTCGCCGACGCCAAGGACCTCGACCCGCATACGCGGCAGAAGGCCGAGTTTTACGTCAAGCAAATCGCCAACGCCCTGTCGCCTTCGAACTTCGTGCTGACCAATCCGGAGCTGTTCCGCGAGACGGTATCGTCGAACGCGGAGAACCTCGCGCGCGGCATGCATATGCTGGCCGAGGACATCAAGGCCGGCGGCGGCGACCTGAAAATCCGCCAGTCGGACGCCGAGAAGTTCGAGGTCGGCCGCAATCTCGCGAACACACCCGGCAAGGTGGTATTCGAAAACGAGCTGATGCAGCTCATTCAATATGCGCCGTCGACGCCGACGGTGCTGAAGGTGCCGCTGCTGATCGTTCCGCCCTGGATCAACAAATTCTACGTCCTCGATCTCACGCCCGAGAAATCCTTCATCAAGTGGTGCACCGACCAGGGGCTCACCGTATTCGTGATCTCCTGGGTCAATCCCGACGAGCGCCACGCCGCGATGGGCTTCGAGGAGTACATGCGGCTCGGCCCGCTCGCCGCGATGGACGCGATCGAGACCGCGACCGGCGAACGCAAGGTCCATACCATCGGCTATTGCGTCGGCGGCACGCTGCTGTCGATTACGCTGGCCTATCTCGCCGCCACCGCACAGGACCGCGTGGTCTCCGCCACGCTGTTTGCGGCGCAGGTCGACTTCACCCACGCCGGCGACCTCAAGGTGTTCGTCGACGAGGACCAGCTCAAGGTGCTGGAGGAGCGGATGGCCGAGCGCGGCTATCTCGAAGGCAGGAAGATGGCGAATGCCTTCAACATGCTGCGCTCCAACGACCTGATCTGGCCCTATGTCGTGAACAACTACATGCGCGGCAAGAAGCCGATGGCGTTCGACCTGCTGTACTGGAATTCGGACGCGACGCGGATGCCGGCCGCCAACCACTCCTTCTATCTGCGCCAGTGCTACCTCAACAACACGCTGTCGCAAGGCAAGATGACGATCGCGAACGTCCGGCTCGACCTGAAGAAGGTTAAGGTGCCGCTCTACAATCTCGCCACCCGCGAGGACCACATCGCGCCCGCGAAGTCGGCGTTCCTCGGCTCGAAGTTCTTCGGCGGGCCGGTGCGCTTCGTGCTGTCGGGCTCGGGCCACATCGCGGGCGTCGTCAATCCTCCGGCCCTGAACAAGTACCAGTACTGGACCGGCCCGAAGGCCGGCATCGGCACGATCGAAGCCTGGATGAAGAAGGCCAAGGAGCATCCCGGCTCCTGGTGGCCGGACTGGATGGCCTGGATCAGATCGCACGACGACACCACGGTGCCCGCGCGCGAGCCCGGCGGCGGCAAGCTCACGCCGATCGAGGACGCGCCGGGGCGGTATGTGAAGGTGCGGGCCTGAGTGGTAGGTTCCTGCCGCCACACGGGAACCGACGCCGTTGCAGATCATAGACTTCCACAACCACTTCATGGGGCCGGGCTGGCCGCTGACCACGACCGCTGGTCTGTCCGGCGCTGCGCGCCAGCGTTGGGAGCGCATCAACGTCGGATTGCACAGCGAGGACGCCCTGCTCGGTTCGATCGAGTCCGCTGGAATCTCCGCGCGCGTCCTCAACTCGCCGACCGCGTTCATCCAGGACACCGACGGCAACGTGCCGCGAGACACCGAACGGCGGCTCAACGACGGCATGGCCGAGTTGGTCGGCAAGCATCCGGGCAAGCTCCACGGACTTGCGACCGTGAACGCCTTTTCCGGCGAAGAAGGCGCGCGCGAACTGACGCGTGCCGTGCGCGAATTGAACCTGCGCGGAGCGTTCCTCGAAAGCGCGAGGGGCAACGACCTGTTGCTCGGCGATCCGCCGTCGCGGCCGGTACTCGCGGCGGCCGCCGCGCTCGGCGTGCCGGTGTTCGTCCATCCACAGACCGACCCGCAGCTCCACGTGCGGTTTTCCCGCACCGGCCCTGTCGGCCTGCGCCTTGCCCGTGGCACGATCAACAACGCAGCACTCGTCAATCTGCTGGAGAGCGGCGCCTTCGATGAAGTTCCGAACCTGCACGTGGTCGTGACCACGCTAGCCTTCGGCGGCATCCTTCTGGCAGGTGGCTTCGGCGACGGTCTCAACATCCGCAGCGACGCGCCCGCACTCGCCCGCAGGCACATCTATGTCGACACCATGGGGATCAACCCGGCTGTCGTGCGCGCCGCGGTCGACTTGCTCGGCACCGATCACGTGCTGGCGGGCACCGACTGGCCGATTGTCGAGGAAAAAAACTTGCCTGCGCGCCTGCGGAAGGCATTCGCGCACGCAGGCCTGAGCCCCAACGAGCAGCAGATGATCGCCGGCGGCAACGCGCTGAGGTTGCTGGGCGCTGCCTGACGGCCCGAAACGGCTGCGCCGCCCGTTTCAGGAGCAGCGCAATCGGTTCGGCTGACGTGGGGCGTCAGGACGCCAACTTCACCGGCACTTTGAGATAGTGCACGCCATTGATATCCGCCGGCGGGAAGTGACCGGCGCGGATGTTGACCTGGATCGACGGCAGCAGCAGCAAGGGCGCCGCAAGCTTGGCGTCGCGGGTCTCGCGCATCTTGGCGAACTCATCCTCGCTCACGCCCTCGCGAACGTGGACGTTCTTCGCCCGCTCCTCGCCAACGGTCGTCTCCCAGGCATAGTCGTCGCGGCCCGGCGCCTTGTAGTCGTGGCACATGAACAGCCGCGTCTCGGGCGGCAGGTCGAGAATGCGCTTGATCGAGCGGTAGAGCGTGCGCGCGTCGCCGCCGGGGAAGTCGGCGCGCGCAGTGCCGTAGTCGGGCATGAACAGCGTATCGCCGACGAACACCGCGTCGCCGATCTTGTACGACACGCAGGCGGGGGTGTGCCCCGGCGTGGCGAGCACTTCGCCTTCCAGATCGCCGATCGCGAAACGCTCGCCGTCCTTGAACAGGTGGTCGAACTCCGAGCCGTCGCCGGAGACGTCGGTGGCGTTGAACACCGGACGGAAGATGCGCTGCACGTCGCGGATGTGCTCGCCGATGCCGACCTTGGCGCCGGTCTTGAGCTTCACGTAGGGCGCGCCGGACAGGTGGTCGGCGTGCGCGTGGGTCTCCAGCACCCAAACGATCTCGATGCCTTGAGCCTTGGCAGCCTCAAGCAGCGCGTCCGCCGATTTCACGGTTGCCTTGCCGCTGCGGTGGTCGAAGTCGAGCACCGGGTCGATGACCGCGGCCTTTTTGGTGCGCGCGTCCCACACCAGATAGCTGACGGTGTTGGTGGGTTCGTCGAAAAACGCCCGGATTTCGGACCTGGCGCTCGGTTTCATGTCGTCCTCCTGCATTCGGGGTCTCGTTGGACTTGACATATATATAAGCGATATCTAATTTAGCAATATCTAACTTACGGAGCCCATCGATGGCCACGGCGGCGACTGCAACCCTGTCCGGAATAGCGGATCTCGAACGGCGGGCCGGCGAGGCCGCGCGGCTGCTCAAGCTGCTCGCCAACGAGAACCGGCTGCTGATCCTGTGCCGGCTGGTCGCCGAGCGGGAAATGCCGGTCGGCGCGCTGGCCGAAGCCGTGGGGCTGAGCCAGTCCGCGCTGTCGCAGCATCTCGCCAAGATGCGCGACGAGAATCTGGTCGTAACCCGGCGGGAGGGCCAGACGATCCACTACCGCATCGCCGACCCGGACGCGCGCCGCATCCTGACGCTCCTGAAGAACATCTACTGCCCCTGAACCGTTCCACTTGGAGGTAAAGTCATGAGTGCCCTGAAACCGATCTCGCCCGAACGTGCAGCCGAACTGATGCGCGAAGGCGCGGCCCTGATCGATATCCGCGAAGCCGACGAGCATGCGCGCGAACGCATCCCCGGCGCACGGCATCATGCGCTGTCGCGGCTCGACGCCGAGCATCCGGCGCGTCCCGGCGACGACGTGCTGGTGTTCCACTGCCGCTCCGGCGCGCGCATCAACGCCAATTCGCCCCGGCTCGCGGCCGCTGCACCGGGCTGCGAGACCTATGTGCTCGACGGCGGCATCGAAGCCTGGAAGAAGGCGGGCTTGCCGGTTGCGCTCGACAAGCGCCAGCCGATCGAGATCAACCGCCAGGTCCAGATCGCAGCCGGCAGCTTTGTGCTGGCCGGAGTGCTGCTCGGCGCTTTCGTGACTCCGGGCTTCTACGTCCTCTCAGCGGTCGTCGGCGCGGGGCTCGCCTTTGCCGGCATCAGCGGCTTCTGCGGCATGGCGCGCGTATTTGCGTTGATGCCCTGGAACCGCAGCACCGCGTAACCGCCAAAAGCTGCGTGCCGCCATGTTCGCGCTGCAAGATATTCTATCGGTCCTGTCGGGGAGCCTCGTCGGCTTCACGCTGGGTCTTGTCGGAGGCGGCGGCTCGATCCTTGCAGTGCCGCTTCTGATCTACGTGGTCGGCGTGCCCTCAACGCACGTCGCTATCGGCACCGGCGCGGTGGCGGTTGCGGCGAGCGCCGCTGCCAACCTCGTCGGACACGCCCGCGCGGGCTCGGTCAAATGGCCTTGCGCCGCCGTGTTCGCGCTGTCGGGCATGGCCGGTGCTGCGCTGGGCGCCGAACTTGGCAAGCGCGTCGATGGCGGACGCCTGCTGCTTCTGTTCGGCGTTCTGATGGTCGTCGTCGGACTGCTGATGCTGCGGCCGCGCAAGGACGCCGGCAACGCGGAGGTCCGCCTCGACCGCGCCAACGCAGTGAAGCTCCTGCCGTACCTGATCGGCTACGGGCTCGCGGTCGGCGCTCTGGCCGGCTTCTTCGGCATCGGCGGCGGGTTCCTGATCGTCCCGGGGTTAATCGCTGCGACCGCCATGCCGCTGATCAACGCCATCGGCTCGTCGCTGCTGTCGGTCGCCTCGCTCGGCGCCACGACCGCGGCAAGCTACGGCCTCTCGGGCCTGGTCGACTGGCGGATCGCCGCGCTGTTCGTGCTTGGCGGAGCGGCGGGCGGCCTTGCCGGCATCGCGCTCGGCAAACGGCTCGCAGCACGCAAGCGCGCGCTGTCGCTCATCTTCGCAGGCGTCGTGATCGTCGTCGGCTCTTACGTGGTCGCGACCTCGCTGATGCGCTGATCCGCTCACGGAAACAGCGCGACCTGCTCCAGCCCCGTCGTCTCCGGCCAGCCCATCATCAGGTTCATGTTCTGGATCGCCTGGCCCGACGCGCCCTTCACCAGGTTGTCCAAGGCCGACACGATGATGGCGCGGCCCGGCACGCGGTCCTTCGCCACCCCGATGAAGGTCATGTTGGAGCCGCGGATGTGCCGCGTCTGCGGCGTCTGGCCGAACGGCAGCACGTGGACGAACGGCTCCTTGGCGTAGTGCTTCGAAAGAATCGCGTGCAGGTCCTCCGGCGATTTCCCGCCCGCGCCTTTCACGTAGATGGTCGAGAGGATGCCGCGGTTCATCGGCACGAGATGCGGCGTGAACGTCACGACCACCTCGCGGCCCGCCGCGAGCGAAAACTCCTGATCGAGCTCGGCCATGTGGCGGTGATGGCCGACGCCGTAGGCGTGGAAGCCTTCTGAGACTTCGGAGAACAGCATCTCCTCCTTGGCCGAGCGCCCTGCCCCGGTCATGCCGGACTTGGCGTCGACCACGATGCCATCGAGCGCGATGGCCTTGGCCTTGATGAGCGGCACCAGCGGAAGCTGCGCGCAGGTGGTGTAGCAGCCGGGGTTGGCGACGAGCCGCGCCTTCCTGATCGCGGCGCGGTGCACCTCGACGAGGCCGTACACCGCCTCCTTCTGCAGCTTCGGCGCATGGTGCTCGTGGCCGTACCAGCGCGCATAAGCGGCCGTATCGTGCAGGCGGAAGTCGGCCGACAGATCGACCACCCTGGTCTTCGGCGCCTTGGCCAGCAGGTCGCTCACCACCTTCTGCGTCGTGGCATGCGGCAGCGCGCAGAACGCCAGATCGAGCGCGGCCTTCTTCCAGTCGGTGGCTTCGATGGCGACCAGCTTCGGCAGCCTGAACGGCGAAAACTGCGGAAACACCGTCCGCATCTCCTGGCCCGCGCGGCGGTCGGCGGTGAGCAGCGCGATCTCGACGTTCGGATGGCGCAGCAGCAGGCGCACCAGCTCCGAGCCGGTGTAGCCGGAGGCGCCGAGGATGCCGACTTTGGCTTTCGACTTGGCGGGCATGGGTCAGGTCCTTTCCGTAGTCCTACAGGACCGCCGGACGAGGGCAATGGGCGCGGAAGGTCTTGGGGAAAACGCGCCGCGGAGCCCGGTCCGGCGGCGCATGCGAATTCAGGCGCGCGCCGGGATTGCGGTGCGGCGGCGGGGTTGGTTATGGGCGGTCGGCAACATCGGCGGGGCATATATCGCCGAGCCCGGAGGGGGTCAAGGAACCTTAAATTTTCGTCATGCCGATGACAGGACGCCGCGCATCGATTATTTGAGCTTCATGTCCAGGGCGCGCACCGCTCCGAGGCTGCTCCGCATCGCAATGGCCGCGGTGTTCGGTTTCATGAGCCTCGGCCACGGCCCCACCATGAGCTTTGCGATGGCGCGTGGAGACGCGGAGCCGCACGCCGGCCATCACAGCATGCACCAGGCGGCCGACCGGCATGCCGGTCACGCGGCGCACGCGCATCACGCCCAGCACCCGCCCGGCGAACCGGCGGAAGCCGGCACAGCCGACATGCTTCAGCCGCCGGCCACCTGCTATTCCTTCGGATGCTTTGCCGCCGTCGGTCCCGTCGCGATGACCGCGCCGTCAGCGAGCGTCCTGCTGCTCGAACGCCTCGGCGCACCGCCGCCGCGCGCGGTTCATTCTGACAATCCCGAGCCCGCCGACCCGCCTCCCCGTCTCCCGGCCTGATCGAACGCACAGCCTCGCCCGGCGCGGTTCGTCCGCGCGTGAGGCTGCGCGCAAGCTTCACTCATCAATCGGACCTTTGGAGACACTCAAATGAAGAAGTACCTCATTCTGGCCGCGGCCGGGCTCACGCTCGTGTCGGTGGCCGCCTATGCCCAGATGCAGCACGGACCGATGCACCGCGGTCAGATGCAGCAGGGGCAGATGCAACATGGCGGGATGCATCAAGGACAGATGCAGCACGGCGGGATGCACCACGGTGGAATGCATCAAGGCGGGATGCAGCACGGCGGAGGCCAGCATGCGCAGCATGGCCAGCACGGCGCTGCGTCGGCGGGCCACGGCTCGGCCATGCCGAAGGGCGACCGCGGCCCGTCGAGCCTCGCCTTCCATGCCATCAACGCCAAGATGCACGCCGGCATGGACATTGCCTTCACCGGCAACGCCGACGTCGACTTCGTCAAGGGCATGATCCCGCACCATGAAGGCGCAGTGGACATGGCCAAGACTGTGCTCGCGTTCGGCAAGGACCCCGAGGTGAGGAAGCTCGCCGAGGAAATCGTCAAGGCTCAGGAGACCGAGATCGCGCAGATGAAGGCGTGGCTCGCCAAGAATGCGCGCTAAGCACGCGCGCTAGCAGGACGCCAGTCCAACGATGGTCGGCGGAGCGGCAACGCTCCGCCGGTTTTCGTTGCGCCGTCTCGTTTGGGCATAATCACTCCCGAAAACCGGTTCCCACTTTTCGGGATCATGCCCTACGGCGCGGAAGCCGGCACGACGCGGTAGCCGTCGCCGGCCTTCTCGATCCGCGAAAGCGCCGGAAACGGGAAGTGAAACGCCTGCACCGGCAGCTTGTCGGCGACCAGCATGTCGTAGACCCGCCGCCGCGTCGCCGCGGCCTTGGGCGGATCCTGGTCGAAGAAGCCCTGCCAGTCCGGATGCGGCGCGAACACGAAGGCGTTGTTGCAGACGTCCTGCTGCACAAAGATCGTCTTGCCGCCGGACGATACGACGAAGGATGTGTGCCCAATGCTGTGGCCGGGGGTGCCGACCGCGCGCACGCCCGGGGCCACGTCGGTGTCCCAGGCGTAGGGCGTGACCTTGCGCCCGAGCGCGTCGAAGATCCGGCGATTGTTGGCGAACAACTCGGTCATGCGGCCGGGCGAGGCGCGGCTCATTTCGCCGTCGTCCATCCAGAACCTCCACTCCACCTCCGGCACCTTGATCTCGGCCTTCGGAAACGCCGGCTTGTTGTCGGCGCCGAGCAGACCGTTCACGTGGTCGCCGTGGAAATGGGAAATCACCACGACGTCGATCGCGTTGCGGTCGATGCCGGCTGCGGCGAGATTGCGGTTGAGCGTGCCGCGCTCGTCGTTGCTCGCCGCGGCCTGCGCCTCGCCGTTGCCGGTGTCGATCAGCACGCGCTTGCCGCCTGTCGTCAGCACGATCGGCGAATAGGTGTTCTTCATCCTGTCGGTCGGCTGGCCCGCGGCGGCCAATGCCTTGGCGAGATCGGCGGCGCTGGCATTCCGGAGATACTTGTCGTCCACCGGCACCATGCGGAAGCCGTCGCTGACGACCGTCACCTCGATGTCGCCGACCTTGTATCGATAGAACTCATCCGTCACGTCCATCCCTCCATGCAAGACAAGGCCGCCCGACAAGGGCGGCCTTGCACTCTAGCGTGCGTGTCCGGTCAAAGAACCGGATTCCATTGCACCGGAACGAGCCGGTAGCCGGTCCCATCCTTTTCGACGTAGCCGAGCGATGGGAACGAGAAGTGAAACCCGACAATCAGCGCCTTTTCCGCCGACGCCATGTCGTAGAACTTGCGCCGGGTCGCCTCCGCCTTCGGCGCGTCGACATCGAAGGCCACGTGCCAGCCCGGGTTGCGCAGGAAGAACTCCGGAATGTTGGTCACGTCGCCCTGGATCAGCACGCGCGAATTGCCGGACGCCACGGCGAAGGCCATATGGCCGGGCGTATGACCCGACGTATCGATCGCTGTGATGCCGGGCGCAACCTCCTTGCCCGCCTGATAGCGTGTGACGCGGCTCGCCGGCACGTTCCCGTACACGCGCCGCACATTCGCGAAGTAGCCCTTCATCATCGCGTTCGTCTCGAACTTGGCGGCATTCTCGTCGCTCATCCAGAATGCCCAGTCGGTCTCCGGCACCATGATCTCGGCGTTGGGGAACGCGAGCGATCCGTCGGCTGCCTTGATTCCGTTGGTGTGGTCGGGATGCAGATGCGACATCAGCACGATGTCGACCGACTTCGGGTCGCCGAGCACAAGGCGCGTGCCTCCGCGACCTTCCGCCGTCCGACGCGCGCATTTGCCGAAGCGATCAGCAAAGGTGCGGTGGCTCTGGTGACGCTGGACGACGTGATCGCCTCCCCGGGCGGAATCCCGATCGTGCAGGGCGGCCGCATCGTCGGCGCCATCGGCTGCAGCGGCGTCACCGGCGACCAGGATCATCAAGCCTGTCAGGCCGGCGTCGACGCGGTCAAGAAATAGCCCGGCCCTACGTTTGTATGTTCCACTCTGCCGGGGCCGTTCCCCGGCAGAGTTTCTTTTCGACCTCAGCCGAACAGCCACTTGATCGCGGTCGCGGTCACGTCGCCGAGCGTGAGCAGCACCGCCGCCCACAGGAAGGCCGAACTCCAGTTGGCGAGCTGAAAGCGCCACGACGGCATCGCGAAAATGCCGGCCACGATCGGCACCGACGCACGCAGCGGGCCGGAGAAGCGGCCGATGAAGATCGCGAGCGCCCCCCACTTCTTGATGAATTCCTCGCCCTTCGGGATCAGATGGGGATGCCTCGACAGCGGCCACATGTTGTAGACGCGGTGCTCCAGCATGTAGCCGATCCAGTACGACACCCAGTCGCCGAGCGCAGCGCCGACCGCGCCCGCGATCCAGATCGGCCAGAAGTTCAAGCCGCTCGCGCCGATCAGCGTGCCGATCCCGACCAGCGCCGCCCAGGCCGGGATCAGCAGCGAGATGAAGGCGAGCGATTCCGCAAAGCACAGCGCAAACACCACCGGCGCCGCCCAGGCCTGGTGCGTGCGAACGAACTCGATGATGGTCTGGGCGTAGGCTTCGAGGTCCATAGGGATGGGCTTGCGGACTGCGGGCGTTCCGGTTTATCGCCCCTGCGGCCGATTGGCCAGCACCGCCACTGCGCCGCCGGTGGACATCCGCCGAACCCGACCGCGCCACCCTTCCGCCATCCGCTCCGCCCGACGCCGTCAAGAATCAAGCCGCAATCATGACCGAACCGATCTTTCACGTCGCCGGAATGACCGAATACCGGCTTCGCCGCTTCTATTCCGAGGTCATGAGCCGGCTTGGCTTCACGCCGCATACCGTGCGCGCGCAGGGTGCGCGCTTTGTCGTGGACACCGGCGATTTCATCGACTGCTGCATCGCCTGGTACGGGCTATGGGAGGGCGACCAGCTCGAACGTCTGGCCATCCTGGCCCGCGAAAGAAAGATCGACGTATTTCTCGATATCGGCGCCAACACCGGCTTCTACAGCGTGATGTTCGCGGTCAAGAAGCTCGCCGGCCGGGTCATCGCATTCGAGCCAGACCCGGGAAACCATGCGCGCCTGATGGCCAATCTGAACGCCAACGGCCTCGTGGGCCGTGTCGAAGCGATGCCGTTCGCGCTCGGCGACCGCGAGGGTGAGGTCACGCTCTACGAGGGCGCGCGCGGCAACCGGGGCGAGTCGACCATCGCCGTGCCCGAACAGACGCCGCGGGACGTGACGTTTAGCGTCCGCCAGGCAGCGTTCGACTCCCAGTTCGACATTTCCGGCGCCACGATGATCGTGAAAATGGATGTCGAGGGCTACGAGTTCGAGGCGCTCGCCGGCATGGAGCGCACGCTGCGCAACAACCAGTGCTTCATCCAGGTCGAGCATTACGGCGAGCGCGGCGAGGACCTGAAGGCGCAGATGGCCGGATATGGCTACCGCTACCTGGATACCCGGCACATCGATCTCTATTTCACCAACATGCCGGATGTGTCCTAGAGGCCCGGCCATGCGGCGGGCCGCCCTGCCGTGGCATATTCGGCGCTTAAGTGATTCGCTTCCCCCTCGCCCCAGACCCCATCCGCATGGCCAAGACCGCAAGCAAGACCGCCAAAAGCGACAAGAAGACCGCCCCGGTCCGCGACCTGTTCGGGGAACCGTCCGGCGCCAAGGCCCGTGGTGGCGGCGACAAGGGCACGCGGTCCAAGCCGTCGGCGGGCGAAGCCGGCTACACCGCCAAGCACATCGAGGTGCTGGAAGGGCTCGAGCCGGTGCGCCGCCGCCCCGGCATGTACATCGGCGGCACCGACGAGAAGGCGCTGCATCATCTCTTTGCCGAGGTGATCGACAACGCCATGGACGAGGCGCTCGCGGGTCATGCGACTTTCATCGAGGTCGAGATGGAGCCGGACGGCTTCGTCAGCGTCACCGACAACGGCCGCGGCATCCCGGTCGACCGGCATCCGAAATTCAAGGACAAGTCGGCGCTGGAAGTGATCATGTGCACGTTGCACGCCGGCGGCAAGTTCGATAGCGAGGTCTACGAGACATCGGGCGGACTGCACGGCGTCGGCGTATCGGTGGCGAACGCTCTCAGCGAGCGGCTCGAAGTCGACGTCTGGCGCGAGCAGCAGCACCACCACATGGCGTTCGAGCGCGGCAAGCCCAAGGGCAAGCTGCAGAAGCTCGGCCGCGCGCCGAACAAGCGCGGCACCCGCGTGCGCTTCCGCCCCGACCCGGAGATTTTCGGAGCGAAGGTGCACTTCAAGCCCGAGCGCATCTTCAAGATGACGCGCTCGAAGGCGTATCTGTTCGGCGGCGTGAAAATCCGCTGGATCTGCGCCAAGGCGTTGCTGCACGGCGACGAGGTGCCGGAGAAGGCCGAGTTCCATTTCGAGGAAGGGCTGAAAGACTATCTCGCCGCGACGATCAACGGCTCGACGCTGGTGCATCCCGACATCTTCACCGGCAGCGCCGGCAAGGTCGGCAAGCACGGCGCGGTGCAATGGGCAGTGGCCTGGACCGCCGACGCCGACGGGTTCCTGAACTCCTACTGCAACACCATCCCGACGCCGGACGGCGGCACCCACGAGTCCGGGCTCCGCACCGCGCTCCTTCGCGGCCTCAAAGACCACGCCGAGCGCGTCGGGCAAGGAAAGCGCGCAGGCCCGATCACCAGCGAAGACGTGATGACCGGCGCAGGCTGCATGCTGTCGGTGTTCGTGCGCGAGCCGGAATTCCAGGGCCAGACGAAAGACCGCCTTGCCACCGCCGAAGCCCAGCGCATCGTTGAGAACGCGATCAAGGACCCGTTCGACCACTGGCTCGCGGGCAACCCGGCGCAGGCCAACAAGCTGCTCGATTTCGTCGCCGACCGCGCCGAGGAGCGCATCCGCCGCCGCCAGGAAAAGGACATTTCGCGCAAGAACGCGACCCGCAAACTGCGCCTGCCCGGCAAGCTCGCCGACTGCACCAATGGCGCCGCGGCCGGCTCTGAAATCTTCATCGTCGAGGGCGACAGCGCCGGCGGCTCCGCCAAGCAGGCGCGCGACCGCGCCTCGCAAGCCATCCTGCCGCTGCGCGGCAAGATCCTCAACGTGCAGTCCGCGGGCAAGGACAAGCTCGCCCAGAATGCCCAGCTTGCCGACCTCGTGCAGGCGCTCGGCTGCGGCACCGGCACGCACTACCGCGACGACGACCTGCGCTACGACAAGGTGATCGTGATGACCGACGCCGACGTCGACGGCGCGCACATCGCATCGCTCTTGATCACCTTCTTCTACACCCAGATGCCGCGGCTGATCGAACGCGGCCACCTCTATCTCGCGGTGCCGCCGCTCTACCGCCTGACCCACGGCGCCAAGACGCTCTACGCCCGCGACGACCGCCACAAAGACGAATTGCTCAAGAAGGAATTCCACGCCAACGCCAAGGTCGAGGTCGGCCGCTTCAAGGGCCTCGGCGAGATGATGGCGTCGCAATTGAAGGAAACCACCATGGACCCGAAGAAGCGCACGTTGCTCCGGGTCAGGGTCGTCGAGGACGACCGCAAGGCCACCGCGAAGTCGGTCGAGCGGCTGATGGGAACGAAGGCGGAAGCGCGCTTCGAATTCATCCAGGAGCGCGCGGAGTTCGCGGACGAGGAGTTGCTGGACGTGTGAGTGGCGCGCGGCCCCGGCCCGCCTGCAGGATACCCTACATATCAGAGCGAGTCGGGCCAGCGCCTTGCCGCGTGATAGACGCGCAGCACTTGGACGACATCGCCCTGAATGCGATACGGGACGATATAGTCCGTGCGCGGGATTACCAGTTCCCGCGTACCGGAGACGCGTCCCGGCTTGCCGATATGCGGATGGTCCGGCAACAGGACGCGCACAGCTCGGACGATCTCGGCTGCGATCCGGTCGGCCGCCACCGGGTTGTCATTCGCGATGTACGCGTGCAGCACCGCGAGATCGGCCAATGCTTCGGCGGACCAACCGATGTTCATGGTTTACGCGGTTTGGGCCGGGGTCGTTCGCGACGGCCACCCAGCGTACGCACCCATTTTTCGACGTCGTCGTGCGGCACATAGCCGTCACGGTCGATGGACTGGATCGCGCGTTTGATCCCTGCAACCTGCCATTCGTTGACGTCGACATATTCCGCGATCGCTTGCGCAGCCAGGAACGACCGGCTGCGGCCGGTGCTCTTGGCCAGTTTTTCCAGCCGCTTTTTGACGGCGGAATCGACCCTCACAGTAAAGGTCCCGGAAGCCATGCAATCTGCCTCGTTTGTGTACAATTGCGTACAATCTACCACGAATGCCCGTAGGCGCAAACGCCAACAGCGGCGGCGACGCCTACGGCTTGGCCAAGATGTGGTATAGATCGAACAGCCCCCGCCGAACCGCGACATGACTCATCTCGCCCCCATCGACTTCTGGTTCTCCATCGGCAGCCTCTACACCTACCTCTCCGTGATGCGGATCGACCGCATCGAGGAGCTCGACGGCGTCGCCTTCCGTTGGCGGCCGTTCAACGTGCGCGCCATCATGGCCGAGATGGACAACCGCCCGGCCTCGAAGCCGGTCAAGGCCGCCTATCTCTGGCGCGATCTGGAGCGCCGCGCGTCGAAACAGCACGTCGATTTCAACGGCCGCCCGCCCTATCCGCTCAAGGAATTCGACCTTGCCAACCGCATTGCCGTCGTCGCCGCCGACGAAGGCTGGTGCGACGACTATGCGCGTGCGACCTACGCGCGCTGGTTCGGCCTGAATGAGGAGGCCGGCAGCGAGCCGAACGTGTCGAACTCCCTGCGCGAGATCGGCCAGGACCCGGCGCGCGCGCTTGCGCTCGCGCAATCGGACGCCGTCGGCCGCGCCTACGATGCGGCCACCGACGAAGCGCGCGGGCTCGGCATCTTCGGCGCGCCGACCTTTGCGGTGAACGGCGAACTCTTCTGGGGCGACGATCGGCTGGAGGACGCGGTGCGCTGGCTCAAGGCCGGCACGCTCAAGCGGCGCTGAGGCGCGCCGTCACAACCCCCACCGCGGCACCTTGGCCATATAGCGCCGATAGGTGTCGCCGAACTTGGCTTCGAGATAGCGCTCCTCGCGCTTGACCACGCCGAAATGCAGCACCAGCGCCATCGGCGCCAGCAGCGCCAAGGTCCAGTCGGAGGCAAGCCCAACGCCGATCCCGCCGGTGAGCAGCAGCAGCCCGATGTACATCGGGTTGCGCATGCGCGAGTAGACGCCTTCGGTCGCGATCCGAAGCGTCGGCTTCCAGGGCTGCACGTTGGTGCCGACGGTGCGGAACTGCCGCTCGGCCATAACGGCGAGCGCGCCGCCGCCGAACGCAATCAGCGCGCCGACCACGATGCGCTCGTTCAGCGTCAGCATCGTCTCCAGCACATAGGCCGGCAGCGTGCGGTCGAGATAGAGCCCGATCACCACCACGACGGTGGCGATCAGGGGCGGCGGGGCGATGACGCGCGGACGGTCGGGCGCGTTGGCGGGCACGGAATTCATGGCGGGATACTATCACGACGGAGGCCGGGATTGATCCGGACGCCCGCCGTGGCCGGCAACCGCAAAATTCGACTTATCCCCGGCCGCGAGGCGTGCCGGCGCGCACTACTCCATCGGCAGCCCGGCGTAGTTTTCCGCAAGCGACGTCATCGCCGCCACCGAACCCGTGACGTAGTCGATTTCCGCGATCTGCCGCTTGGTGTCGAAGTCGATCTCGTCGGAGTGACGGTGCAGCATTTGCGTCATCCACCACGAGAAGCGCTGGCCCTTCCAGACGCGGTTGAGCGCGGTCCTGGAATAATCCTTCAGCAGCGCCTCGCCGCCGGACTTGTAGTGCGCCTCGAAGGCCCTCGACAGCACGCGCACGTCGGCGATGGCGAGATTCATGCCCTTGGCGCCGGTCGGAGGCACGATATGCGCCGCGTCGCCGGCGAGAAACAACCGCCCGTGCTGCATCGGCTCGGTGACGTATGAGCGCATCGGCGTCACGCCCTTCTGCAGGATCTTGCCGCGCTTGAGCGGGCGGACGCCGCCGAGCCGCGTCTCAAGCTCGCCCCATATCTGCGCGTCGGACCACTTGTCGGCGTCTTCTTCCGGCGGCACCTGGATGTAAAGCCGCGACACCTGCGGCCCGCGCATGGAGAAAAGTGCGAAACCGCGCTCGTGGAAGCAGTAGATCAACTCGTCCTCCGGCGGCGGCGATTCCGTCAGCACGCCGAGCCATCCGAACGGATAGACGCGGTCGTAGCCGCGCCAGGCGGATGCCGGAATGCTGGGCCGGCAGATGCCGTGAAATCCGTCGCAGCCGGCGATGAAATCGCATTCGATCTCCTGCGCCGCGCCGCCGTGGCGGAAGCGGATTTTCGGACGGCCGCCGTCGAAATCGTGGATACTCGTGTCTTCGACTTCGAACAGGATTTGCCCGCCGTCGCCGAGACGCTTGGCGATCAGGTCGGTCACGACCTCCTTCTGGTCGTAGATATAGACCCGCTTGCCGATCAACTTGTGAAAGTCGATATGGCGCGCCTCGCCGCCGAACGCGACGTAGATGCCGTCGTGCACCATGGCCTCGCGATTGAGGCGTTCGCCGACGCCTGTGTCGATCAGGAGCTGGGCGACCCAGTTCTCCATCAGGCCGGCACGCACCCGCGCCTCGCAATAGGCGCGGCTGCGGTTCTCGATCACGATGCTGTCGATGCCGGCAAGATGCAGAAGATGAGACAACATCAGTCCCGCGGGACCGGCGCCCACGATGCCCACCTGTGTACGCAATGGCGTCTCCTTCTCACTTTTGCTCCCTTTTGCAGAATTCTGGGCGGGCGAACCGCGCCGCGAAAAGGGATGGAAGCCGGAAACGCTGGCCTTTTCGGGCAGCGGCAAAGCCCATAACGAACATGCCCCGCCGGAGGCGGGGCATGCCGAGGAAAGCCGTTCCGAAGCGGGCGACGGTCAGTTGAACTTGAGATTGGCCGCCTTCACCACCTCGACATAGGTCTGGATGTCCTTGTCGATCATGGCGCGGAACTCGGCCGACGGCGTGCCGCCAGGGTTCACCGCCATGGCCTTGAGCTTCTGGTTCACGCCCGCGTCCGCGATCGCCTTGCGCAGATTGTCTTCGAGCCTGGCCGCGATCGCGGCCGGCGTCTTCGCCGACACGAAGAAGCCGCTCCAGAGCTGCGTGTTGACCTCGGGGAACCCCGCCTCCGCCATGCTCGGCACGTCGGGAAGCTCGGCGGAGCGCTGCGAACCCGTCACGGCGATGGCGCGCACCTTGCCGGCCTTGATCTGCGGGATCGCAGGAGGACCGTCGGTGATGGTGAGCAGCGACTGGCCCTGCATCACGCTAAGCACCATCTCGTTGCTGCTCTTGTACGGGATCATGGTCGCGGGCATGCCGCTTTTCAGCTTGAGCAGTTCGACCGAGATGATGAAGGCCGGCGACGTCGATGCGTAGTTGGCCTTGTCCGGATTCTTCTTCGCCCAGTCGACCAGTTCCTTCACGGTCTTGGCTGGATGGCTGGCCGGGATCACGACGATCAGCGGGAAGTTCGCGGTCATCGTGAGCGGGGTGAAGGTCTTGGTCGGGTGGTACGGCAGATTGGGATAGATCGCGGCCGCGACCGACATCACGCCGCTTGCGCCGACGAACATCGTGTAGCCGTCGGCCGGCTGGTTCATCACGTATTCGGCCGCGATCCGCCCGCCGGCACCGGGCCGGTTCTCGATAATCACCGGCTGTCCGATCAGTTCGGAGAACCGCTGCCCGACCAGGCGCGCGAACAGATCGTTGCCGCCGCCGGCGGCGAACGGGATCACGATGCGGATCGGCTTGTTCGGGAAACCCGCGGCGGCATCGCCCTGCGCGAAAGCAGGCTGCACGAACGCGGCGGCAGCGATCGCCGCGCCCGCCAGCAGCGCGCCCAGTCTTCCAAATTTCATCGCAGTCCTCCCAATAAATTCCGATGTCGTTGTCGGTTGCGCGAACCTAACGACATTCCCGGCGATGTCGAATGCGTCCGCCGCATGAGGCAATTGCGCACCCGCGCAGCCCCGGCGAGGGGCCGCAAGGCAACGGTTTTGTGACGGGTCGGAGCGAAAAATGCAGGCCGGAATTTAGCTTAACCGGGCTCCAACCATTGACTTTCGCGGGTTGCCCCCTATGTTCTCGCGCAACGGTACGAATGGAAGATTCGACCGCTTTTCCGCGCATCGCCGCCGAATTCGCAAAACCCGAATTCCATCAGCCCGGCGCGGTTCCGGGCGGTCCCGACCAGAGGCTCTATGCCCTTTTCCGATTTAGGCCTGTCGGCCAAAGTTCTCGCCGCCGTGGAAGCGGCCGGCTACACCTCCCCGACCCCGATCCAAGAGCAGGCGATCCCCCACGTGCTGGCGCGCCGGGACGTGCTCGGCATCGCCCAGACCGGCACCGGCAAGACTGCCGCGTTCGTGCTGCCGATGCTCACAATGCTGGAGCAGGGCCGCGCGCGGGCGCGCATGCCGCGCACGCTCATTCTGGAACCGACGCGCGAACTCGCGGCGCAGGTTCAGGAAAGCTTCGAGAAGTACGGCGCCAAGCACAAGCTCAACGTCGCCCTGATCATCGGCGGCGTTTCGTTCGAAGATCAAGACTCCAAGCTGACGCGCGGCGTCGATGTCCTGATCGCAACGCCGGGGCGGCTGCTCGATCACTCCGAGCGCGGGCGCCTTTTGATGTCGGGCGTCGAACTCCTGGTCATCGACGAAGCCGACCGCATGCTCGACATGGGCTTCATCCCCGACATCGAGCGCATCTGCAAGCTCGTACCGTTCACCCGCCAAACGCTGTTCTTCACCGCCACCATGCCGCCGGAGATACGGCGCATCACCGAGCAGTTCCTGCACAATCCGGTGAAGGTCGAGGTGGCCAAGCCCGCCACCACAGTGACCGCTATCACCCAGCAGCTCGTGAAAACCGGCCGCGAGCCGCATGACAAGCGCGACACGCTGCGCCGGCTGATCCGCTCCGCCGAAAACTTCAAGAACGCGATCGTATTCTGCAATCGCAAGCGCGAGGTCGCGCTGCTGCACCGTTCGCTGGTGCGCCACGGCTTCAGTGCGGCGGCGCTGCACGGCGACATGGACCAGGCGGCGCGGACCGCGGCCCTCGACTCGTTCCGCAACGGCGACGTGAAGCTGCTGATCGCGTCTGACGTCGCCGCCCGCGGGCTGGACATTCCGGACGTGAGCCACGTCTTCAACTTCGACGTCCCGCACCACCCCGACGACTACGTGCACCGCATCGGCCGCACCGGCCGCGCCGGCAAGAGCGGCACCGCGATCACCATCGTGGCGCCCGCCGACGGCAAGGCGGTCGGACTGATCGAAAAACTGA
>VGEP01000068.1 GCA_016869215.1 Alphaproteobacteria bacterium
CGTCAGGCACGGGCGGCGCGCTGTCGGGCGCGGCTGGCGGTCGTTGCGGCGGCGGGGCCGCGGCGGTGTCGGCGCGCGCGGGCGGCGGCTCCTGCTGCGGCGGGACTTGCGGTGGAGTTTCGGCCCCCAGTTCGGCCCTGAAGGCCGCGAGTTCGCCATTGTCCTGTTCGGCCGGCTGCGCTTCTGCCGTCGTTTGCGCGGCCGCATAGGCCTGATCGCCCACCGGCAGGGCGTACCACACGCTCTTGCAGCGGGCGCAGCGCACCGACCGGCCCTGAACGCCGATGGAAAAGGCGTCGACCTGATAGGACGTAGCGCAGTTTGGGCAGACAATCTGCATGAGCGATTCGCGGCAGTCCGGCTTTGGCCGCCACCCTACCCGCTGTCCGTTAACGGACCGGAAACCATCAAACCGCCGGCCATCCTTGCAGCGGCCGCGGCTTTCGGCGGTTAACAGCGCCTTAATGGGAACGCTTTGGCCGGAGACCGGTATCCTGTAGAGGGGTGCGAATCGTTCAGGTCCGGCGGCAGACGGGAGACGGCGTGGTCCGATTCGAGAATGTGGGGTTGCGCTACGGGCTCGGGCCCGAGGTGCTGCGCGACCTCAGCTTCCACATCGAGCCGCATTCGTTCCAGTTCCTGACCGGCCCGTCGGGGGCCGGCAAGACCTCGCTGCTGCGCCTGCTGTTCCTGTCGCTGAAGCCCACACGCGGGCTGATCACGGTGTTCGACAGCGACGTGGTGACGCTCGCCAAGGACGATCTTGCGACGCTTCGCCGCCGCATCGGCATCGTGTTCCAGGACTTCCGGCTGCTCGACCACATGACGACTTACGAAAACGTTGCGCTGCCGTTCCGGGTGATGGGCAAGGACGAGGCGAGCTACCGCAACGAGGTGGTGGAGCTTCTGAGCTGGGTCGGCCTCGGCGACCGCATGAGCGCGCTGCCGCCGGTGCTGTCGGGCGGCGAGAAGCAGCGCGCGGCGATTGCGCGCGCGGTCATCGCGCGGCCGCAGCTGCTGCTCGCCGACGAGCCGACCGGCAACGTCGATCCGAATCTCGCGCAGCGGCTGCTGCGGCTGTTCATCGAACTCAACAAATCCGGCACGACTGTCATAATCGCGACCCACGACATCGGCCTGATGGATCAGTTCGACGCCCGGCGCCTCGTGCTGCACGAGGGCCGCCTGCATGTCTACGACTGAGGCGGGGATGTCGGACCTGCGGATGGAACCGGAACTGATGACATCGCGGCGCATGGCCGACCTCGTGCGCGCCGACACGCCGATCGTTCCGAAGCGGTCGATTGCCGGGCGCGCGCTGGTCGCCGTGGTCGCGATCATGACGTTCCTCGCTTCGCTGACCACCGGCGCGGTGATGATGGTGCGGTCGGCGGCGTCGGAGTGGCAGTCCGACGTGGCGCGCGAGGTCACCGTTCAGGTGCGGCCGTCGCCGGGCCGCGACATCGATGCCGACGTGCAGCGCGCCGCCGAAATCGCGCGCGGCATTCCCGGCGTCGGCGACGTGCGGCCCTTCACCAAAGAGGAATCCGTGCGGCTGCTCGAACCGTGGCTCGGTGCGGGCATGGCGATCGACGATCTGCCGGTGCCGCGGATCGTGGTGGTGAAGATCCCGCCGGGCGCGCGGCCGGACCTGGCCCGCCTGCGCACGGCACTTGCCGAGCGCGTGCCGGGCGCGAGCCTCGACGATCACCGCGCCTGGGTCGAGCGCATGCGCGCCATGGCGCAAACCACCGTGGTCGCCGGCGCCGGCGTCCTGCTGCTGGTGCTGGCGGCGACGATGCTGTCGGTGACGTTCGCCACCCGCGGCGCGATGGCCGCGAACCGTCCGATCGTGGAGGTGCTGCATTTCGTCGGCGCCAAGGACAATTTCATCGCCAGTCAGTTTCAGCGGCACTTCCTGCTGCTCGGCCTGCAGGGCGGCCTGACCGGCGGCGGGTTGGCGCTGCTGACGTTCGCACTCGGTGGGGTCGTGCTGGACGTCGGCAAGGGCACTGCGGGCGCGGATCAATTGTCGGCGCTGTTCGGGACGTTCTCGCTCGGCGTCCTGGGCTATGCTGCGATCGCGGCTCAGATCGTCCTGATCGCCGGGGTGACCGCGCTGACCTCGCGGCGCACCGTCAACCGGACATTGGAAACCGTCGAGTAGGATCGTGCCATCGGACCGCCGGAATTGGCGCTATCGTTCGGATTGGGGTCGGAAGCGATGCTGTCCTCCGATTCGAGAATCGTGACGGAAAACCGCGCAATGCCTCCGGGGGCGCCGCCGCGCCGCCGCACGCTTCGTGCCGTGCTGTTCGCGGCGGCGCTTGTCTTGTTGTTGGTCGCCGGCGGCTTCCTGTGGTTCGTGCGGCAGGTGGCGGTTTCGGAGGTGAGCCCCTCGGGCAACACCGACGGCATCGTCGTGCTCACGGGCGCGGCACTGCGCATCAACGACGCGCTGGAGCTGCTCGCGGCCGGTCGCGGCCAGCGGCTCCTCATCACAGGGGTCAATCCCTCGACGCGATCGCGGGAAATCTCGCGCCTGATGCCGGAGCACGGGCGTTGGTTCACCTGCTGCGTCGACCTCGATCATTTCGCGACCAACACCATCGGCAACGCCGTGGAGACGCGGCGCTGGGTCGAGGCGCGGCGGTTCAAATCGCTGATCGTCGTGACCTCGAATTTCCACATGCCGCGCGCCATGGCGGAGCTGGCGCATCAGCTGCCGGACGTGCGGCTGGTGCCGTTTCCGGTCGTTTCCGACCGGGTGAAGGTCGAGTCCTGGTGGAATAGCCCATCGACGGCAAGGCTCCTGTTCTGGGAATATCTGAAGTATATCGTTGCCCGCGCGCGGATGCCGATCGAACGGTCGTTCGGCTGACTCGCGCTCACGATTGTCACGCGACGCCCGGCGGTCCCCAAACGTGCTCCTCGCCCGATCCATTCTTTACAACGCGCTGTTCTACCTGAACCTCGCCGTGCTGCTCGTGGTGGCGTTCTTCACCATCCTGCTGCCGCGGCGGGCGGTGATCGGCATGGCGAAGCTGTGGGGCCGCGTCAGCGTGTGGCTGCTGCGCGCGGTGTGCAACACGCATGTCGAATTTCGCGGACTGGAAAAGCTTTCGGCGGGCCCGCTGATCGTCGCCGCTAAGCACCAGTCGACCTGGGAGACCTTCGCGCTGCTGTCGCTGTTCGACGATCCGACCTTCATCGTCAAGCGCGAGCTGATGTGGATACCGATCTTCGGCTGGTGCATGTGGAAGGGCCGCATGATCCCGGTCGACCGCGGCGCGGGCTCGCAGGCGCTGCTCGACATGACGCGGCGCGCGCGCGACGAAATTCGCACCGGCCGCCAGCTCTTCATCTTTCCGGAAGGCACGCGGCGCGCGCCCGGCGCCGAGCCGCGCTACAAGTTCGGCGTGGCGCATCTTTATGCCGAGGCCGGCGTGCCCTGCGTGCCGGTCGCGCTCAACTCAGGCCTGTTCTGGCCGCGGCGCAGGTTTCTGCGCTATCCCGGCACGATCGTGGTCGAGTTTCTCGATCCGATCCCGCCGGGGCTCGGCAAGGACGAATTCTTCGCGCGCCTGCAGAACGACATCGAGACCGCGACCGCGAAGCTGATCGAAGAGGGGCGGGCGGAGCTTGCAAGCCACGGCGTTTCCGTGCCGCGCGAGCGCAAGGCGTCGTGAACCGGAAGCGCCTGCCTACGACGGCTGCGCCGCCGGAATTGGCTCGCCCGTGCCCTTCAGCCGCTCCGCCAGCACGTGCAGCTCGTGGTCGACGATGCCGAGCTTCTCCAGCGCGCTGACGGTTTCGAGCACATAGTCGCGGTTGTTGCCCGAGCGACCATGTCCCTGCCGCACATTGTGCAGCTGCTGGTCGATTGTCAGCTTGCCGGCGTATTGCGGATGTCCGCGGTCGGCGACGTAGCACAGCGCGTCGACGTGACGCTCCTGCGGGCCTTGCAGCCACGCCATGCGCACCTCCTCACGATAAACCGCGGTGGTCTGCTCGCGTTCGCGCAGGTAGCGGATCGTGGCGGCGCGGTCCTTGGCGGGCACGCGATAAGCGATGCCGCGGCAGGCGCCGCCGCGGTCGAGGCCGAGCACGAGGCCCGGCCGCTCGGGCGTGCCGCGATGGTCGAACGAGTAGATGCACAGCGCGCGGTGCACGCCGATCATGTGCCCCGGCACGCGCTCGGCGAACGAAAATCCCGGCCGCCAGATCAGCGAGCCGTAGCCGAACACCCAGAGGTCCGCGGGAGCGTGCTCGAAATCGGCGTCTAAATTGCGGTCCATGGGGGACACGAATCGTGTAATGGGCATGTCGCGTAACAGGCCCGCGAAACCGCCGCAACGGCGTTCCAGGCGGTTCCGGTGCCGGATTTTCGCCAACCTTCGAAACGCCGCATTCCCCCGCTTCACCTGCGCGCATGCCACAACCCCAACCCGAGCCGAAGCGGCGGCGCTGGCCGCTGGTCCTGATCGTTCTCGCGGTCCTGGCCGGCGGGCTTTGGACGGCGGGCTGGCACTACGCCGCGGGCATCGCCGAGCGAACCGTCGAGGGTTGGAAGCAGCGCGAGGCGCGCTCCGGCCGCGCCTATCATTGCGCGTCGCAGTCCATCGGCGGTTTTCCGTTCCGCTTCGAGTACCGCTGCGCCGGCGCGAGCGCCGACTTGCAGTCCAACAAGCCGCCTCTGACCCTCAAGGCGCAGGACATCCTGGTCGGTGCGCAACTTTGGCGGCCAACGGTGCTGACCAGCGATGTCACCGGGCCGATGTCCGTCGCCGAGCCTGGCGGCACGGTCGAATACGTCGTCAACTGGCGCAGCGCCCGGACCCAGGTGCACGGGCTGCCGGTATCCCCGGAAAGCGTGGCCGTCGCGATTGCGGATGCAACGGTGGACCGCACCGGCGGCGGCAACGTGTTCAAGGCGTCACGGCTCGACATCGACGGCCGCATGCTGTCCGGCACGGTGCGGGACAATCCCGTGGTGGCGATCGTCGTGAAACTGGTCGCGGCGGCGGCGCCGGAATGGCACCCGGCGGCGGCTGTGCCGCTCGACGCCGACATCTCGGCGGTGCTGCGCGGCCTGAAGGACTTCGCCCCGAAGCCGTGGCCGCAGCGCTTCCGCGAAATGCAGGCGGCGGGCGGCCGCATTGAGATCGCCAACGCGCGCGTCAAGCAGGGCGACGTGATTGCGGTTGCCAGCGGCACGCTCGGACTTTCGCCTCGCGGCGGCCTCGACGGCCAAGTGCGGTTGACGGTGGCGAACCTGGACAAGCTCATTCCGGCGCTCGGCCTCGACCGGATGTTTGCACCGCAGCCGGAGCCGAAGGGCCGGGTCGGCGCGGCGATGGGCCAGCTCGACCGTATCTCGCCCTCGCTCGGAAATATCGCCCGGCAGAACGCTGCGCCGGCGATGATCGCCGGGCTCAATTTCCTCGGCCAGCAGACCGAGCTGGAAGGCCGGCGCGCGCTGATACTGCCGCTGCGCTTTGCCGACGGGCAGGTGTTTCTCGGACCGGTGCCGGTCGGCTACACGCCGCCGCTGTTCTGATTGGCGACAAGCGAAGGGCGCTTCGCATTTCAGATATCCGTTTCGCGTCTGGACGGACGACGCTGACGGCAATTGTGTCCGTTGGTTGTAGTGATCGAGTTGTAGCGCCGATCGCGAGTCCGCTGCAGTCCAATGTGGACGCTGCTTCGTCACAGTGCTGCTCCTCAAAAAAGGAATGTTGATGCAAGTTAATATCCTTTCGTTCCAAGCAATGCGGAAGGCGATAGACGACGGGATTTTCCTGACAACAATCACATTGCCAATTAGTAATTTATTATCCTAGGAAACGCATCGTTCATTTTAGATTCGACGCCGAAGCGGTGTCTGCGCAGCCGAGAAGCTCGCAAGACCACGAAGGCGGCGACTCAAGTTATCGACACTGCGGCCCCGAGCCGCAGTTTTGGTTTGTCAGTGCCTCAACCTTCCGACCCTTCCCGGAGATGAATCATGATGCGACGTTTGCTCGTTGGAATCTTCAGTCTGTTTGCTGTCGTGGCACTCACGCCAGCCGCTCTCGCTCAATCGGGCGAAACGCCTTCCACCATCGACGGCGCCAAGACGGTCTCGCCGGCGCAGGTCAAGGAAATGCTCGGCAAGGCGCAGATCCTGGACGTTCGCCGGAGGGCATCCTGGCTGGAAGGCCGCGTTCCCGGCGCCAAGTCGATCGTTTCGGAATTCAACAAGGAGACGAAGAGCTACGGGCCGACGACATTCGGACCCGATAAGTCGCAAGCGATCGTGATCTACGGGCATGGAAGCGACGGCTGGAGCGCCGTGACTGCCGTCAAGAACGCCGTCGGGGCCGGCTATTCCAACGTGCATTGGATGCGAACCGGATTCAAGGAGTGGTCGGAGCAAAAGCTCCCGGTTCAGAACTGATTCGGCGATACGGCGGAGGGGAGAACTCTGAATGAAAATTGCAAGCTTGGCCGGACGGCTGGTCCGCATCTCGGTGCTTCTCCCCACTGTCTTTTGCATCCTGTTGACGCTTGTAGCAGTCATCGTCGTCTCGACATGGCAGCAGGCGGGCGAACAGCGAGCCACGCTGACCACAATTGCCACGCGCGATGTCGACGTCCGCATGTCGAGTGCAGGCTTGGCCGCGAGCGCACAGGCGATCGATACCCGCCTTCTCGGAATTCTGGCTGATATCTATTCGGCCGGCGGATCGGTGGGGCGCGTCGAGACGAATTTTGGCGAGTTCCAGACCAACTGGAAAAAGCTAAATGCATCGCACGCAAGCGACGCGCAGGATCAACGTTTTGCAAAGATTGCGAAGGCGGTCGCTGCGGCGCAGCAACTCCAGCCAAAGATTCTGGCTGCGCTGAAGAGCACCAAGAAAGAGGCAGTGTCACAGGTCAACGATGAGTGGGTTGAAATTGTCATCCCGCTTCGGCGCGACCTGCAGGCGTTTATCGAGGAAGTCGAAGAGAGCGGAAGCGATAAGGTTACGGCTCTGCTGGAGGGCTCCAATCAATCCGTCACGAAGGCCATTGCGTTGGGCGCTGCCGCGGGCCTCTTAGGTCTGTTGAGCGGTCTCTATGTGTTGCTTGGGATCACGATGCCGCTGCGGCGCCTCGTGCGGCAGATGTTGAACCTCGCGTCGGGCGACTTCGGCGTGGTGCTTCGCGGCCTGGGACGCAAGGACGAGATCGGCGACATCGTTGCGGCTGTCGAAAGCATCAAGCTCAAGGCGGGGGAAAAGGCCCAGCTAGAGGCGATGGAAAAGGCAGAACAGGAGAAACGGACCGCCATCGAGCGCGAGGCCGCGGAGGCGGAGCGGCGGGAAAACGCCCAGCGCGAGGCGGCATACCGGGCCGAGCAGGAGAAGAAGGCCGCTCTCGAACAGGAAGAAGCCATGGCGAGGATGGCGCAAGAGTTCGAAGCGGCGGTGGGCGATCTCGTCAAGGCCGCGGTCGACGGCAACTTCAGCCAGCGCGTCGATCTCAACGGCAAGACCGGGCTCGTGCTCAATATCGGCACTGCGCTCAATACCCTGTGCGAGAATACCGGCAGGGCGCTGCAGGACCTGGTCGACATGATGGGTTCGCTCGCCAAGGGCGATCTTACGCATCGCATCACCGCCGAATACCGGGGGAACTTTGCGATCCTGAAAGACAGCGCCAATAGGACTGCCGAGCAGATCAGCGAGACAATCTCGGAAATCAAGGCAAGGTCCGGTGAAGTGACCGGCGCGGCGTCGGAAATTGCGAGCGGCACGACGGACTTGTCGCAACGCACGGAGGAGCAGGCCGCGAGCCTGGAGCAGACATCGAGCTCGATGGAGGAGATTGCCGCCACCGTTACGAAAACCGCGGAGAATGCCCAAGCCGCAAATCAGTCGGCTATCGCGATGCGCGAAATCGCCGCGCGCGGGGGCACCGTTGTTTCGGAAGCCGTTACGGCAATGGCCAAGATCGAGGAATCGTCGCGCAAGATCGGCGACATCATTGGCGTCATCGACGAGATTGCACGGCAGACCAACCTTCTGGCGCTGAACGCTGCAGTGGAAGCCGCGCGCGCAGGCGAAGCGGGCCGCGGTTTCGCGGTCGTGGCTTCGGAAGTCAGGAGCCTGGCGCAGCGCTCCTCGCAGGCCGCCAAGGATATCAAAGGCCTTATCACCGGCAGCGACAGTCAGGTGAGGGAGGGCGTGGGCCTCGTCAATCAGGCGGGCGTTTCGCTCAAGGAAATCGTGAATTCGATCAACGAGGTTGCGGAGACCGTTTCCGCTATTGCGAACGCCAGCTCCGAGCAATCCTCCGGAATTGAGCAAATCAAGAAAGCGCTGACTCAACTGGACGAGGCCACGCAGCAGAACGCGGCATTGGTCGAGGAAAATGCCGCAACTGCGAAAATGCTCGAAAATCAGGCAGTGGCCATGGACGAACGGGTCGCCTTCTTCCGTCTCGACGAGACGCGCGAGCGCGGCAGCGTCGACCGTCCAATCGCCGCTTGAATTCTGCCGCGCCTACGAAAACTCTCCGGCCAGCCGAAAGACCGCTACTCGTTATCCGCCGCATAGGGCCGCGGCAGCGGCTCGGCCGGCAAGCCCGGATGGGCGCGGCCGAAGTCGGGCGCGGGTGAATCCTGCCCGATCTCGACGATGCCGCGGCGGATCGCCCGCGTGCGCGTGAAGTGGTCGAACAGCGTCTGCCCGTCGCCCGCGCGCATCGCGCGGGTGAGCGCGGAGAGGTCCTCGCTGAAACGGCCGAGCATTTCCAGCACCGCGTCCTTGTTGGCGAGGAAGATGTCGCGCCACATGGTCGGGTCGGACGCGGCGATCCGGGTGAAGTCGCGGAAGCCGCCGGCGGAGAACTTCAGCACTTCGGAGCGCGTCACCTCGGACAATTCGTCGGCGGTGCCGACGATGGTGTAGGCGATCAGATGCGGCAGGTGGCTGGTGATGCCGAGCACCAGGTCGTGGTGGTCTGCGGGCATCGACTCGACGTTGGCGCCGAGCGCGCGCCAGAACGACGCGAGCCTTTCGACCGCGGCAGGATCGGCGCCGTCCGGCGGCGTGAGGATGCACCAGCGGTTGACGAACAATTCGGCGAATCCTGAGTCCGGGCCGGAGTTCTCGGTGCCTGCGACCGGATGCGCCGGCACGAAGTGCACATGCTTGGGCAGATGCGGGGCCATGTCGCGCACGACCGCCCCTTTGACCGAGCCTACGTCAGAGACGGTCGCGCCGGGCGCGAGATGCGCCGCGATCTCCTTCGCCACCTCGCCGCAAGCGCCGACCGGGATGCAGACGATGACGAGGTCTGCGCCTTCGACCGCGGCGGCGTTGGTCTCGACCACCTGATCGGCGATGCCGAGTTCGGCGACGCGCTTACGGGTCGCGGCCGAGCGCGCGGTCGTGACGATCGAACGCACCGCGCCCTGCGCGCGCGCCGCGCGCGCGATCGAGCCGCCGATCAGGCCGAAGCCGATCAGCGCCAGGCGGCTGTAGATGGGTTGCTTCAGCGGTGTCACGTCACTTTCCCAGAAACTCGGCCAGCGCCTTCACCGTCAGGCGGTTCGCCTCCTCGGAGCCGACGCTCATGCGCAGCGCGTTGGGCAGCTTGTAACCGCCGACCTGGCGCAGGATGAGGCCGCGCTTCATCAGGAACGCGTTGGCGTCGGTGGCGGTGCGGCCCTTCTCCTGCGGGAAATGGATCAGCACGAAATTGGCGACGCTCGGCGTCACCTTCAGCCCGAGCTTGCCGATCTCCTCCATCAGCCACGGCAGCCATTTGGCGTTGTGGTCGGCGGAGCGCTGCACATGCGCCGAATCCTCGATCGCGGCGACGCCGGCCGCGATGGCCGGCAGGTTGACGTTGAACGGACCTCTGATGCGATTGATGGCGTCGACCACATGCGCCGGCCCGTACATCCATCCAAGCCGCAGGCCGGCGAGCCCGTGGATCTTCGAGAACGTGCGCGTCATCACCACGTTGTCGCAGGTGGCGACCAGTTCGATTCCGGCTTCGTAGTCGTTGCGGCGGACGTACTCGGCATAGGCCGCGTCGACCACCAGCAGCACATGCGCCGGCAAGCCTTTCTGCAGGCGCTTGACCTCGTCGAACGGAATGTAGGTTCCGGTCGGATTGTTCGGGTTGGCGAGGAACACGAGCTTGGTTTTCGGTGTCACGCGCGCAAGGATCGCGTCGACGTCGGCGGTGTATTGCGTTTCCGGCGCGACGACGGGCTTCGCGCCCGCGCCGAGCGTTGCGATCGGATAGACCAGGAAGCCGTGCGTGGTGTGGATCGCCTCGTCGCCGTCGGCGAGATAGGCGCGCGCCAGCAGGTTGAGCAGATCGTCGGAGCCCGCGCCGCAAACGATGCGGTCGGGATCGAGGCCGTACACGCGCCCGATCGCGTCGCGCAGATCGGACGCCGCGCCATCCGGATAGTCTTCAAGGTGCTTGCCGGCCTCTTGATAGGCGGCGATCGCCTTCGGGCTCGGCCCGAGCGGGGACTCGTTCGACGACAGCTTGAACACCTTTTCGACGCCCGGCGCGCTGCTCTTGCCGGGCACATAGGCCTCGATGTCGAGCACGCCGGGTCGCGGCTGGGGTCGGTTGGCAGTCATGGCTTCGCAGGCTTTCGGTAAACGCGGTCAGGGCTTTTCGGCGGGAACCGTATAGCGGGTCGCGTGGCTGCCGACGAGGGCCGTCGAGCGCACCGAGGCGCCGGCCTTAACCAAGGCGCCGGTGATGTCATCCAGTTTTCCGCCCGCCGGTACCGACACCAGCAGGGCCGCGCCGTCGAAGGCGGTGTCCGGCACCGCGATGAACTCGGCGAGCGGCGCGATGGCGCGCGCGGGGGCCGCGCCCCAGCCGGATACGCGGATGCTCCAGGTCTCCACCTCGGTGACCATCGCGTCGGCCGCAGCACGCGACACCACGAACACGTTGAGCGGGGCCGGATGGTCGGCGCGGTCGATGAACGGCAGGCGCGCGATGATCTTCGGCGCGCTGGCGAATTCGAGGGCGATCCACCATGCGCCGCCGCCGGTCGCGAACGCTGGAACGAGTCCGAGATCGCCTTTCGACGACGATACCGCCGCGACCACGCTTGCCGAGCCCATGTGCGGGATAAATGGCACCGTGAAGCCGAAGTGAAATCGCGCGCTGTCGCGCATCAGCGCGTCGCCCGCCGACAGGTCGGCGTGCACCGAGAACGGCGCCTGCACGTGGGTGAAGGTCGCGATGATGACGCGCCAGATGCTCTCGGCTGTGTCGAGCGGCAGGATGCCGTGATGGCGCTGCACCAGGCGGCGCATCATGTCGGCCTCGCGCGCCGGCCGGAACGCGGAGCCGGTCTCCTCGGTCTTCTTGACCCGGATCAGCCGGTCGATGATGTCGCCGCGCTCCATCAGGAGCCGGTGCATGGCCTCGTCGATCCGGTCGATCTCCTTGCGGAGGTCGCCGAGCGAGGGCGCATCGGTGGGCGGCGGCGGCTTGGCCATGGGTGTCGCTAGGGGCCTTGTTCCGGCTGCATTGATAGGTGGGCACGGGCGCTAAATCAAAGAAAACATTGACATAAGCCGCTCCCGATCCCTACCTACCGGCAAAACTAAAGCGCCATTATGCTGGGGCGCCGGGACATTGCATGGCAGACGTCGGTACAGCGCCCGATCTGGCGGCCCGCGCCCGCGAGGCCGACACGCCGCGCGATTGCCTCGTGGCGCGGTTCGGTTCGGACCGGCCGCTGCGGCTCGACGCCGGCGTCGAACTGTCGCCGTTCCAGATTGCCTACAAGACTTATGGCACGCTGAACGCCGAGCGCAGCAACGCAGTCTTGATCTGCCACGCGCTCACCGGCGACCAGCATGTCGCAAATGTGCATCCGGTGACCGGCAAGCCCGGCTGGTGGGAGACCATGGTAGGCCCCGGCCGCCCGATCGACACCGAGCGATATTTCGTCGTTTGCCCAAATGTGGTGGGCGCTTGCATGGGTTCGACCGGCCCGGCGTCGACCGATCCTGCGACCGGCGAGCCGTGGGGCCTCGATTTTCCCGTCATCACCATCCGCGACATGGTGCGCGCGCAGGCCATGCTGCTCGACGAGTTGAAGATCGACACGCTGTTCGCGGTTGCGGGTGGCTCGATGGGCGGCATGCAGGTGCTGCAATGGGCCGCGAGCTTCCCCGAGCGCGTTTTCGCCGCACTGCCGATCGCCTGCGCCACACGTCATTCGGCGCAGAACATCGCCTTCCACGAGGTCGGCCGTCAGGCGGTGATGGCCGATCCGGAATGGCGCAAGGGCCGCTATCTCGTCGAGGGCGCGAACCCGCGCAAGGGTCTGGCCGTGGCGCGCATGGGCGCGCACATCACGTACCTGTCGGACGCGGCGCTGCATCGCAAGTTCGGCCGCAAGTTCCAGGACCGCGACAACCCGACGTTCACCTTCGACGCCGATTTCCAGGTGGAGTCCTATCTGCGTCATCAGGGCATTTCGTTCGTCGAGCGTTTCGACGCCAACTCGTATCTCTACCTCACGCGCGCGATGGACTATTTCGACCTCGCCGCCGACCACAACGGCGTCGTGGCCAATGCCTTCGCCGGCGCGCAGACCCGGTTCTGCGTGGTGTCGTTCACCTCGGACTGGCTGTTCCCGACCTCGGAATCGCGCGCCATCGTGCACGCGCTGAACGCCTCCGGCGCGCGCGTGTCGTTCGCCGAAATCGTCACCGACAAGGGCCACGACGCGTTCCTGCTCGACGAGCCGGAATTGTTTGCGATCGTGCGCGGCTTCCTCGACGGCGCCGCCAAGGCACGCGGCCTGAAGAACGGCAGGTGAGCATGCTCTCCCGCCTCAAGCGCGATTTGACCATGGCCGAAGCCGCGCGTGGCCCAGGCGGCGCGCGTGTCGACCTGCTGTTGGTCGCCGACATGGTCGCACCCGGCGCGCGCGTGCTCGACGTCGGCTGCGGCGACGGCGAATTGCTGCGGCTCCTTGGCGAGAACCGCGGCGTCGACGGCCGCGGCATCGAACTGTCGCGCGAGGGCGTGAACGAATGCGTCGCCAAGGGCCTCGCGGTGATCCAGGGCGACGCCGACACCGACCTCGCCGACTATCCCGACGACACCTTCGATTACGTAATCCTGTCGCAGACGCTGCAGGCCACGCACCGCCCGCGCGTGGTGCTGGAACACATGCTGCGGATCGGGCGGCACGCCATCGTGTCGTTCCCGAACTTCGGGCACTGGAAGATCCGCCTGCAGGTCGCGCTCGGCGGCCACATGCCGCAGACCGACAATCTGCCGTATGCGTGGTGGGATTCGCCGAACATCCACTTCTGCACCATCAAGGATTTCCGCGGCTTGTGCGACGTCGCTGGCGCCAAGATGGAGCGCGCGGTGGCGCTGAACGCGTGGGGCACGCCGCTGCGCTTCAATGCGCCGTGGTGGTTCTGGAACTTGTTCGGCGAGCAGGCGGTGTTTCTGCTGAGTCGCCGCGGCTGAGCGCAGCGGTATCACCATCCATCGTGCGAGCAGTCTCTCGGCCAGCTATGCGCCCAGCGGGCGCGCAGCCTGCGAGCTATGTTGCAGCGCAAAATACCATGATCTCAGTGCGTTAGATCGGAACGCGGCTGCAGTTAACCGTAAATCGCACCAAATCGGTTGATTTGCCTCAAAACCATCACGCATTTGCCACCTCCGCGCGGCCCAAGGCCGCGCTTGCTGCGTTGCGGCAAAGAGGGGTGACAGCAACAGAGGGAAGGTGGGAATGGTGTTGACACGACCTGTCCGAATTTTGGCTTTCGTTTTTCTGGCACATTTGTTCCTCGCACCGGCGCATGCGCAAACCTCGCGATCCGAAGCCGCATCCGTCCGGTCCAGTTCCGAAGCGATCGAGTTTTCCTCGCGCAGCCGGCGGCATGTGCGGGCGTCGAAAAAGTGCAATTCGCACCAGGCGAAGCGTCATGCGAGGGCGCGCTCCGCGCTCGCCGTGCGCCGGACGCCGGTCAATCCGCTCTTGATCGACGAGCAGGCAATCTTCGTGCGGCCGCTCCTGCAGGAAAGCGAGCTCGTCACGGAGGCACGGCGCTGGATCGGCACCAACCCGACCAACCGCACGAGCCTGTGGTGCGCGACCTTCATGAACTTCGTGCTCGAACGCACCGGCCGCGCCGGCACCGGTTCCGACCTCGCGCACTCGTTCGCGAGCTACGGCCAGGTTATCTATGGCCCGCAGGTCGGCGCCATTGCCGTGATGACGCGGGGCAGTAACGGCGGGCATGTCGGCGTGGTCAGCGGCATCGACGCCAAGGGCAACCCGATCGTGGTGTCGGGCAATTTCGGCCGCAAGGTCGCGGAAGCCTCGATCCCGCATTCGCGCATCTATGCCTATGTGATGCCGATGTAGCGCAAATGTCTGCGGCGGGCGTCCGCGCAGGTTCGCGCCAGCGCCCGCCGCGGTCACGTGGAATCTGCGTGCAGATTTCCAGACTGCTTATGGTCAACGATTGGTTACGCCGGGGCCAATCGGCCCTGCGGCGGTCACGCATTTTTAGGATGCCCGCCCTAGCGTAACGGTACGGCCGGGTGGCGGAGAGGCTACGCGAGAGGCCCGCAAACCTCGATATCCCTGGTTCGATTCCAGGGCCCGGCCTCCATTCCTTTCGGATTTGCGGCGAGGCGAACGGAGGCTCTGGCGCAGGCGAGCTCAATTTCGCTAAAATTGCTTGTTGATTTCATGAAGCGATTTCGCGGGGGACGCTATGCGCGGATCGATGCGGCGAATTGCATTTGCGTTCCTTTGCCTGGCTACGGTGCTGATGCTGGCGGTGACGGCACAAGCGCAAAACAAGATTGCGATTGACGGCTCCACCGGCACCGCTCCCCTCGTGCAAGCGCTCGGCAAGGCTTTCGGCGCCAAAAGCGGGACGGCCATCGAAATTGGAAAGGGACTCGGCACCCGCGCGCGAATCGACGCGCTCGCCGGTGGCAAGATCGACATCGCCATGGCCAGTCACGGATTGAAGGTCGACGACGTGACCAAACGCGGCATGACCGTCATTCCCATCGCCAAGACGGCGGTAGTGTTCGCGGTTCACGAGTCGGCGAACGTCGCCGCTCTGACCGAGGCGCAAGTCTGTGCGATTTACGAAGGCAAGCACACCGACTGGAAGGGGTTTGGCGGCGCCACGCTTACGGTCGTTGCGCATGTCCGGCCGGACAGTGAGGTCGACACCGAGGTGATCCGCGACGGTATCGCATGTCTGAAGGCGATGACATTTCCTGCGGCGGTCAAGGTCATGGACAAGAGCGGCGACATGGCGCGCGCTCTTGCTTCGACGCCCGGCTCCTTCGGCGTCACGAGCGCGACCGTGGTCGAGCAGGCCAAGGGCCGCTTGAAAGCGCTCACGCTTGGCGGCGTCGAGCCCTCGGAGGCCAATGTGTCGTCCGGCCGCTACCGGCTGGTGCGCGATGCGTTTCTGATCCTGCGCAACGATGCGCCGGTGCACGTGCGGTCGTTCATCGACTTCATCCGGAGCGCGGAAGGCTCCGCCATCGTTCGGGCGAACGGCGCGGTCGCAGTGCGTTAGCCTGGAGTTGCCGTCAGAACGGCAGCTTGGACTGCTCCGTGTTGAGAACGCGGACGGTATCACCCGCCGCAATCTCGCCGCCCGCGATCACCTCGGCATAGACGCCGCAGTCGGCATGGCCGTAGGTCTTCATCAACGTGCGCGGGATTTCGAGATCGCGGATGCCGGTGTCGGGGTCGACCTCGGTCGCCGCGCAGCGCACGATGCGCTTGACGATCTTCAGCCGTGCCGAGGGGCCGATGGCGATTTCGCGTTCGAGCAGGTCGAACTCATGCCAAGCCGGCCAGCCGGTGACGTGCAGATTGCCGCGGAACCGCAGCGGATGCACCGGCGCGCCGGCGGCGTTCTCCAGCGCCGCCACCGAGGCGAGGTTGATGATCGACACCACCTTGCGGGCGACGTCGGAGAAGCTGTGGCCCGGCGCGTTCAAGACCTTCGGCGGGCCGCGCAGGTCGGGTCCGGAGAATTCCGCGAAAAAGCGCTCGATCGCGGCACGGCCTTCGGAGGTCCGCAGATCGCCGCGCGCGGCCTCGCGGTTCTCGTAGCGGATGCTTAGCGTATGGCTCGCGTCGTCGAACGACGTGCGAAGCTCCGCAAGCCCGGCATTCCGCATCAGCATCAGGAATCGCTGCTTGGGCAGGTACGACGGATTGGCCGGGTCGAAACCCGAAGGCCCGTTTTCGATGGCGTAGAGGCGGTCGCAGGGCAGGGTCTGTCCGGGCGCCAACAGTGTGCGTGGCAGGGGTTCCGGCGACAGGCCTTTCACCGGGTAGCGGTGGATGGCGGCGACTTGCGCGTCAGCGATCGGGGCAGATGCGGGATCGGGGCTCATGGGGCGGCGGTTCCCAATGGACCGCTGTTGTTAACGCTTTGGCCGCCCGGCGCAATCCGGGCATGCCGGGGTTGAGGAAAATCAACCCTTTCCCTCTACCGATGCTGCAATCTGTTTCTTAAATCATGGCCGGCGGATGCTCATCGCGAGGTCCGCAATCAGGGCGCCGCTGAAGGGCCCGAGGGAGCGACTGATGAACGTCGAAAAATACACCGACCGCGCACGCGGCTTTGTGCAGTCCGCGCAATCTCTGGCCCTCCGCGAGGGCCATCAGCAGTTCACCCCCGAACATATCCTCAAAGTCCTGCTCGACGACCCCGAGGGGCTTGCGGCGGGGCTGATCGACCGCGCCGGCGGCCAATCGCGCCAGGCGCTGGCCGAGACCGAGGCTGCGCTCGGAAAGATGCCCAAGGTCTCCGGCGGCGGCGCGGGCCAGGTCTATCTCGCGCAGACCACCGCGCGCCTGTTCGACAATGCCGAGAAGATCGCCGAGAAGGCCGGCGACAGCTACGTCACGGCCGAGCGGCTGTTGCTCGCCGTGGCGCTGGAGAAGGACAGCGACGCCGCGAAGATCCTGGCGCGCGCCGGCGTCACGCCGCAAGGCCTCAATGCCGCGATCAACGCGCTGCGCAAGGGCCGCACCGCCGATTCGACCGGCGCCGAGAATGCCTACGATGCATTGAAGAAATATGCCCGCGATCTCACGGAAGCCGCGCGGTCCGGCAAGATCGATCCGGTCATCGGCCGCGACGAGGAAATCCGCCGCACCGTGCAGGTGCTGTCGCGCCGTACCAAGAACAATCCTGTGCTGATCGGCGAGCCTGGCGTCGGCAAGACTGCGATCGTCGAAGGTTTGGCGCAGCGCATCGTCGACGGCGACGTTCCTGAAAGCCTCGAGGACAAGAAGCTGCTCGCGCTCGACATGGGCGCGCTGATCGCCGGTGCGAAATACCGCGGCGAGTTCGAGGAGCGGCTGAAGGCCGTGCTGCAGGAAGTCACGTCCTCCGACGGCGGCATCATCCTGTTCATCGACGAGATGCACACGCTGGTCGGCGCTGGCAAAGCCGATGGCGCGATGGACGCCTCCAACCTGCTGAAACCTGCGCTGGCGCGCGGCGAGTTGCATTGCATCGGCGCGACCACGCTCGACGAATACAAGAAACACGTCGAAAAGGACGCGGCATTGGCGCGGCGCTTTCAGCCGGTGTTCGTCGCCGAGCCGACGGTCGAGGACACGATCTCGATCCTGCGCGGCCTGAAGGACAAGTACGAGCAGCACCACGGCGTGCGCATCACCGACTCGGCTATCGTCTCGGCCGCGACGCTGTCCAACCGCTACATCACCGACCGCTTCCTGCCTGACAAGGCCATCGACCTGGTCGACGAGGCCGCGGCGCGGCTAAAGATGCAGGTCGATTCCAAGCCCGAAGAGCTCGACACCATCGATCGCGAGGTGGTGCGGCTGAAGATCGAGCAGGAGGCGCTGAAGAAGGAGAGCGACGCGGGCTCCAGGGAGCGCCTCAAGAACCTCGAAAAGGAGCTGGCGGCACTTGAGAAGCAGTCCGCCGACCTGACCGCGCGCTGGAAGTCCGAGAAGGAAAAGCTCTCTGACGCGCAGAAGCTCAAGACCGAACTCGACCAGCTTCGCGTGGAACTCGCGAACGCGCAGCGCAAGGGCGAGTACCAGCGCGCCGGAGAACTGGCCTACGGCCGCATCCCCGAGATCGAAAAGAAGCTTGCTGTCATCGAAGGCAAGAACGGCAAGGGCGGCGCGATGGTCGAGGAGGCCGTTACCGCCGACCACGTGGCGCAGGTCGTGTCGCGCTGGACCGGCGTTCCGGTCGACCGGATGCTCGAAGGCGAGAAGGACAAGCTCCTTCGCATGGAGGAGCAGATCGGCAAGCGGGTGGTCGGCCAGGCCGATGCGGTGAAGGCCGTGTCGACCGCGGTGCGCCGCGCGCGCGCCGGCCTGCAGGACCCGAACCGGCCGATCGGCTCGTTCATGTTCCTGGGCCCGACCGGCGTCGGCAAGACCGAGCTGACCAAGGCGCTCGCCGAGTTCCTGTTCGACGACGAGACGGCGCTCATTCGTATCGACATGTCGGAGTTCATGGAAAAGCACTCGGTCGCACGCCTGATCGGCGCGCCTCCCGGCTACGTCGGCTACGAGGAGGGCGGCACGCTCACCGAAGCGGTGCGGCGTCGGCCCTACCAGGTCGTGCTGTTCGACGAGATCGAGAAGGCGCACCCGGACGTGTTCAATGTGCTCCTTCAGGTGCTGGACGACGGCCGGCTCACGGACGGCCAGGGCCACACCGTCGACTTCCGAAACACGCTGATCGTGATGACCTCGAACCTCGGCGCCGAGATTCTGGTGAACCAGCCGGACGGCCAGGACTCCGACGCGGTGCGCGAGCCGGTGATGGCGATTGTGCGCGCGAGTTTCCGGCCGGAGTTTCTGAACCGCGTCGACGAGATTATTTTGTTCCACCGGCTCAAGCGCGAGCAGATGGGGCGCATCGTCGACATCCAGTTCGGGCGTCTGGCGAAATTGCTCGAAGACCGCAAGATCGCAATCGCACTGGATGCCAAAGCACGCGAATGGCTCGCCGACAAGGGCTACGATCCGGCCTACGGCGCGCGTCCGCTCAAGCGCGCGATCCAGAAATCGGTGCAGGATCCGCTCGCCGAGCTGATCCTGTCGGGCGAGGTCAAGGACGGCGACACGGTCTCGATCTCGGCCAATCGCCAGGGCGTGACGTTCAACGGCAAGGTCGCGGCGGCGGCGTGAAGTCTTGTGTCTTGGTTTGACGCGTTTTCCTCACGCGAACCGGTACCCACTTCGCTCGAAAACGTCTTAGACTCGGCGCGCGAATCGCAATCGCGCGCCGAGGGCCGTCATGAGCAGCTATGCCGAGTCCGTCCTGCAGCCGGGCGAGAAGATCGTCGCGTCGGGCCGGCTGCACTGGATCATCTACGGCTGGTCGATCGTTTATCTCGTCTGCGGCGCGGGCGCGTTGCTGATCGAATTGTTCTATGCGCCGGAGGAGCGCTGGCTGATCCGCTGGACCGTGATCGCCTTCGGCGCGATGTTCGTCGCGACCTTCCTCTACGCCTGGTTCATCCGGTGGATTTCCGAGTTTGCAGTGACCAACTGACCTGAGCCCCAAGAACTCCTCCAAAAATAGGTAGAGTCCATCACCCTGGAAGGGGATGGACATGAAGCCGAGCCGTTTCACGGAAGAGCAGATCATCGGGATTTTGCGGGAGCAGGAGGCCGGG
>VGEP01000069.1 GCA_016869215.1 Alphaproteobacteria bacterium
GCGCCCGTCGCCCCCGCGGCCAGCGCCGCCGCCGAAGCGGCCAAGAGATGTCGTCGTGTCAGCATGGGCGTCCTCCGCAATCCCGCAGTCCGGTTTTGCGGCGACCCTAGCCGATCCCGATAGGCGCGAACAGACGCGGGCCGGACATGCGAAGCGGGCGCACGATGGCTCGTGCGCCCGCCGAATTCTTCAAGCCGTAAGGCTTATCAGCCGCGGTTCAGCGAGATCGCCACCGCCGACATTTCGCTGCCTGGCGCCTCGATCGAGATCGACTGCTTGTTGGCGTTGGTATTGACCGCGAGCATCGCCGAGATCGTGCCCGACACGCGCACCTGGATACGGCCGCCGCGGGCCTGGCCTTCGATGTTGCCGCCGACCCGGCGGGTCAATTCGGCCCAGTTCCCGGTCACCTGGCCGTTGCTGTGGGCGACGTTGCTCTGCAATTCGAACTTGAAGCTGTCGCTGGCGCAGCGCAGCAGAAGGCCCAGATTGGAGCCGCTGCCATCGACGTTGTAGGCTGCGCGGCAGCGGATGCGCTCCTTGGCGCCGCTCGCCATCGTGATGGTGCCCGCGCCCGACCAGTTCCCGGACAGTGCCGTGAACGGGCTCGAAGAGGCCTCGACCTGGCCCGGCGTCGCAGCCAGCGCCAGCAGAGCTGCGCCCGCCGTGGCGGCCAGAACCGATTTCGCCTTATTCTTCAGAATGTTGCTTGTGGACACCATGACGATGCCTCCCCTCTATTGGTAACTCCTAACGTGTAGTCGAAAGACCCTGAAAAAAGGTTCATGCGGCCGGGGGAATAATGGTTAAGGACCGGCATGTTCGAACCCTAAAATCCCGCCTCCCGCCTTAGCCGGCCCTTTACCGCGATGCCCCGCCCGGTCGGGGCTATACTTCCTAATAGCGCCCTGCAGCCGGGCCCTGCCGCGCCCAAACGACGAGAAATGCACCGGCCCCGCAAGAACGGTCATGAGCAACGGCGACGCCAAAGTCCGACGCACCCTGCAATTCAAGTTCAGCATCCCCGGCGCGACCGAGCAGATGATCGCCGTGATCAAGTCGCAGGCCCCGCTCTACCGCATGTTCGGCGAGGCCAAGGTGCGGCTGCTGCAGAACGTCGACGATCGGGGCCGGTTCCTGCAGGAGATCGAATACGACGCGCCCGAATCCATGGAGCTTAACCGCCAGCAGCTCGCCTCCGATCCGCGCGTGCAGGCCTACATGCAGGCTTGGCGCACGATGTTTCCGGGCAGCATCGAGATCGACGTGTACAAGGAAGTCTAGGCACGGCGCGCGCCACGCCTGGGGGCATGACGCGCGCCGGCCGTCCGATGGCGCCGAAAGACAAGACCGACACGGGCCGAACGCAACGGCACTCTTCGGACCGCGCCCCGGCGCGCATCGCGGGGAGACTTACATCGCGGGCAGGACGGCGATGTCGCGCACGCTGCTCACGCCCTTGATCTGCACCGCGGGCGTGGCCTTGCCGGTCGAAAGATCGACGCTGTGCAGCCAGTCGCCGGCCATCAGCCAGGCTTCGTTCTTGCCTTTGCCGTCGGACCAGATGTCGAACGCCACCGTCTCGGCCTTGACGCCCAGCGTGCCGATGGTGTTGAGCACGCCGTCGTTCGGCGGCGCCTGGCGCACCAGCGCACCTGTCGCAAGCTCGACGTTGAATAGCGTCGTTTCCTTCGCGCCCTTGACCGAATTGACGTAGGCGCCGGCCGCGACCTTCGGTGCCTTGCCCTTGGCGGCGTCGCCGTCGGCGAACTTGAGCGCGCCGTCAACGATGACCTTGCCGTCGTCGACATTAGCGCGGAGATTCATGCCGTCGCTGCCGATCACGCGCAGCCGGTCCGCGACCGGGTTGAAGTCCACGGTCGCCCAGACGCCGGGCTTGAGCATGGTGTCGAGCCTGGACTTCATCGTCGCCTTGCCGGTGGCAAGATCGACAGTATAGACGCCGCCGTCGGCGGCGAGCGCATAGAGCCTGCCGTCGGCCGGGCGCACGTCGATGCCGGCGACCCGCCCGGCGATGCCCTGGATCTTCCAGGTCTTGGTCACCGACTTGGTGCCGGTGTTGACGATCGAAATGGTGTTGTCGCCCGACAGCGCCGCCACTTCCGCGGCCTGCGCCGCCGCGACGCCCATGATGACGGCCGCCGACGCGGCCAGAACGGTCCGGAATTTCATTTCGTTCTCCCTTGAATGGCTGTCGCCCAAATGCGACCACGCGGGAGATACGGCCGGGGGCGGCCCGCCGGATGCCGATACCGGCCTCAAAAAAATGTGACGCCCCTGCATCCAATCGGACGCGGCATGCGTAGCCGCATTAAGATCGGCCCGTTTCAGGGCCTGGTGGAGCGGATTTGACATTCGCTACCCACTTGGCCGCGAGATCGGGAAGCGAATGTCAAATCCAAAGCTCCACTAGCACCGGATATTTGCTAGTGGTCCTTTGATTCTAACATTCGCAAACACGCCTGCCGAAACGGGATGCGAATGTTAGAATTGGACCATTAGACACTCCGCATGAACGCCTCGCCACAGGACGCCACCGAAGCCCAGGTTGCCGCCGCGCTGGCGCGTTGCGCTGCGGGCGAGCGAGCGGCTTTGCGCGTCATCTACGACATCGAGGCCGGACGCATGGTCGGCGTGGCGCGGCGGATGCTGCGGCGGCAGGACCTCGCCGAAGAGGCGGTGCAGGATGCCTTCATGCGGGTGTGGCGCGCGGCGCGCACCTTCGATCCGCAGAAGGGCGCGGCGCGGACCTGGCTCTATGCCATCCTGCGCAACAGCGCGATCTCCATCCTGCGCGACGAGGGCCGCTATACCGCCGACGAGGACGCCGCTGAGACGGCTGCGCCGATGACCGAAAACGCGCTGGCGCGGCTGCCGGAATCGAGCGCGCTGCGGCGCTGTCTCGAACGGCTCGACGCCCAGCGCCGCGCGGTGGTGGTGCTGGCCTACGTGCACGGCCTGTCGCACGGCGAATTGGCGGGCAGGCTCGGCGTGCCGCTCGGCACGGTGAAGAGCTGGGTGCGCCGTAGCCTCATCTCACTGCAGGAGTGCATGGGATGACGGCCAACGATGACAGGGCGCTTGCGGGCGAATACGCGCTCGGCCTGCTCGAAGGCGAGGCCAGGGCCGAGGCCGAGCGGCGGATTGTGACCGACGAGGCTTTCGCACGCGAAGTCAGAGGCTGGCAGATGCGGCTCTCCGAATTCGACGACGTCACGCAGCCGGGCACGGCCGGCGAAGACCTGTGGCGGCGGATCGAGGCTTCCATCGCCGTGCCCGCGCGTGCTGCCGCCGCACCGTCGCTGTGGGCGCGGTTCTGGAACAGCATTCCGGCGCTGCGCGCGGGCGCTGCCGCGGCCGCATTTGCGGCGCTGGTGCTTGCGGTCGGATTGGGCTTCGCGGTACAGGCCGCGCGCCAGCAGCCGCTGATGGTCGCGGTCCTGCTCGACGGCGACCGCGCCGGCGCTGTGGTGCACGCCTTTGCCGACGGGCGCACGGTGCTGTTGCCGCTCGCCGCCATCGACGTGCCGCCAGGCCGCGCACTTGAAGTCTGGACGCTGCCGAGCCGCGAGCGCGGACCGGTGTCCGTCGGCCTGATGGACCGCGCGCGAACGCTGCAGCTTCAGTTGAGGGACCTGCCGAGACCCGGCCCGAACCAGCTGTTCGAGATCACGCTCGAACCCGCCGGCGGCTCGCCGACCGGCCGGCCGACCGGGCCGATCCTGTTCAAGGGCAACACCGCGCTGGCCTTGTAGGCACGCGACCCCTTTCGTGCTGCGTCAGGTCTTCGGCCCGAAGTAGCGCGAGCCCCAGAGCACGAGAACCCAGATCGCCACGAACGTGCCGAACGCATAGACGAGGACTTCCATCGCATCCTCCCTGCCTGGCCATCGATTCTGTTGTCGGCCTTGAATGCCATTGCAGCACGGCCGGACGGCGATGGGAACCGGGGTTATTGCGACCGCAGCTTGGGATCGAGTTCGTCGCGCACCGCATCGCCGAACAGGCTGAAGCCGAACACTGCGAGGCTGATTGCGATGCCGGGGAAGATCGCGATCCACGGCGCGCTCTCGGCGTACTCCTCCGCGCCGCCCTGCAGCATCAGGCCCCAGGCCGGCGTCGGCTCCTGCACGCCGAGGCCGAGGTAGGACAGCGACGCTTCGAGCAGGATCGCCTGGCCCACGAAGGCCGTGATCATGATCAGGAACGGCGCCATGACGTTCGGCACCATGTGGCGCAGGATGATGCGGGAGTGGCTGAATCCGTTGGCGCGCGCTGCGTCGATGTAGGGCAGTTCGCGGATCGACAGCGCCGCCGAACGCACCACCCGCGCGCAGCGCGGGATGAACGGGATGGTGATGGCGATGATGACGTTCTGCGCCCCGGTGCCGAAGATCGCGATCACCGCCAGCGCCATGATGATCAAGGGAAACGCCATGAAAATGTCGAGCACGCGCTGAAAGATCAGATCGACGCGGCCACCGAAATAGGCGCTGGCGACCCCGAGCACGAGGCCGATCGTGGCGCCGACGACCGACGAAACGAATCCGACCAGCAGCGCCGTGCGCGCGCCGTAAACGATACGCGAGAACACGTCGCGGCCGAACTGGTCGGTGCCGAACCAGTTTTCCGCGCTCGGCGGCTGATGCAGGCGGTCGAAGGCGTTGGCCACCGGATCGTAGGGCGCGATGAAGTCGGCGAGCAGCGCCATCACGAACATGATGACGATCACCAGCGCGCCGGCTGCACCAAGCGGATTGCGGATCGAGAATTGCAGCATCCGCAGGAGCAACCCGGTTTTCGGGCGCTCCACGACTTCGATTTCGGGCCTGACGTCGGCGACGGCGCTCATCGCGATCCTCTGCGTCCCGTCAACGGTAGCGGATGCGCGGGTCGAGCCACGCATAGATGATATCGACGACGAAGTTGGTGAACACGAAGATCGCGACCACCAGCATCACCAGCGCCTGGGTCATGGCGTAGTCGTGGTTGGTCACCGACGCGACGAACAGCTTGCCGAGCCCGTTGAGGTTGAACACCTGTTCGGTGACGACCAGCCCGCCCATCAGGAACGCGAACTCGATGCCGATGATGGTGACCACCGGCAGCAGCGCGTTCTTCAGCGCGTGGCGGCGGATGATAAGCTTCTGGATGAGCCCCTTGGCGCGCGCCGTGCGCACGTAATCCTCGCGCAGCACTTCGAGCAGCGCCGAGCGCGTCATGCGGGTGGCGACCGCCGAATAGCGGTAGCCGGTCGCCAGCGCGGGGAATATGGTCATGCTCAGGTTGTAGAGCGGATCGACCCAGAGCGGGACGTATTTGATCGGCGGCATCCAGGGCGAGCCGAACAAGCCCTTGGTGGTGATCAGCAGGCCGAGAATAATGAGAATGCCGAGCCAGAACGACGGCATCGCAATGCCGGCGATGGAAAAGCCGCGCACCGCATAGTCGATCCAGGTGTTCTGCTTCACCGCCGAGATGGTACCGAGCGGGATCGCCAGCAGGATCGCCGTGAGCGTCGCCATCAGCGCAATCTGCAGCGACAGTTCGAACCGCAGCGAGATTTCCTCGACGATGGGACGGCCGGTCCACATCGAGTTGCCGAGATCGAAGCGGATGAAGCCCCAGATGAAATCGAGGAACTGAATGACATAGGTCCGGTTGAGTCCCAGATCGATCCGGCATTGCTCGATGGCCTTGGGATCGACATAGCCCGCCCCGCCCACCATCCGCAGCACGCAGACGTCGCCGGGGATCAGCCGCATCAGGACGAACACCAGCAACGCCGCACCGAGCAGCGTCGGGATCATCAGCAGCAATCGTTTGACAATGTACTGGTACATGGGCGGCCCGTACCGGCGTCCGGCGCGGCGGCTCCCCGTTGCCCGCCCGAAGGCAAGTTGCCGGGAAGCCGCCGGTCGGATGCGGCGGCTGTTACTTATCCAGCCACACGTGCGTCAGGTCCTGGTTGAGGTAGTGGCTGGGACTGACCTTCCACCCCTTCACGTAGGACCGGTGCGGGATGATGCGGTTCCACCACAGGGTGACGAACGAACGCGCTTCTTCGTCAAGCACCCGCTTCTCGAACGCCAGCATCAGCTTCTTCTGCTCGGCGACGTCACCGGTCCGGTTCATGTCCTCGAACATTTTGTCGAGGGTCCGGTCGGTGTAGCCGCCGTAGCTCTCGTTGCCCTTGTCGGCGGACAGGAACTTGCCGATGTCGAGCAGCGGATTGATGACCGACTGGCAGTTGAAGTCCATCGACACGTCGAAGTCCGAGCCGCGCAGCTTGGCGTAGAACGGCCCGGTCGGGTCCATCTTCTGCTCGACCGTGATGCCGACCTGCCGCCACTGGTCGATCAGCCAGGTGCCGACGATGGTGTAGGGCTGGTCGATGGCGCGGTTGTTGAGCGTGAACTTCAGGTTCGGTACGCCCGCCTCTGCGAGCAGACGCCTGGCCTCGGCGCGCGACTTGTTGATGTCGGGCCAGTAGCCCGCGATCTTCTCAAGCTCGGCTTTCGACGGCGCCAGCGGATGGTCCGGATAGGCCACGCCGCCGACCGGCTTGACGATCGCGATCTGCGACAGGCTCTTGGAGCCGCCCCAGCGGTCGACCGCAAGCGACAATGCGCGGCGCACGCGCACGTCGTCGAACGGCTTCTTCTTGCTGTTCGGCGTGAACAGCAGCACGCAGTTCCACGGGCTCTCCTGCACCGTGATGTCCTTGCCGAGCGCCTTGACCAGATCCTCCGCGCTCTTCGGCGGGAAGCCGCGGAATTCGATCGCGGCCCGGTCGCCGCGGATCGCCTGCACGCGCACGGCCTGCTTGCTGGAGAAGATCGCCTCGAAGCCGTCGAGATACGGGCGGTCCTTGATATAGAAGTCCTTGTTACGCTCGCCCTTGACGAACGCGCCGGCTTCGCGGCCGACGAACCTGAATGGGCCAGAGCCCATCACGTTCTTCTCGTACCAGCGGATGTCCTGGTCGAGCTTGGCCTTGGAGTAGATGAAGTTGTAAGGCGTCGCCAGCGCCGGGATGAACGCGCCCGACGGATACTTGAGCTTGAACTCGACGGTGTGATTGTCCTTCGCCGTGACGCTCTCGACCATCGTGAAATAGGCGACGCGGGCGCTGGTGGTGCCCTGCGGCGGGAAGATGATCTTCTTGTAGGACGCCACCACGTCATGCGCGGTCAGCGCAGTACCGTCGTGGAACTTGACGCCCTGCCGAAGCTTGAACGTCCAGTTCTTGCCGCCGTCGGTCGGCTTCGGAAATTCCGTGCAGAGGTCGCAAACGAAGTCGGTCGGCGACGACGGATTGTCCGGATTGACCTTGATCAGCAGGCTGTAGAACGGCGCGAACGGATGGATCAGCGCAAATGTCGTCTCGCGATGTCCGTCCCAACTCGGCGGTTCGTCGGGCACCACGAACGTCATCGTTCCGCCCCGCTTCTGGGCGTCGGCGGGCGATCCTCCGAACGCGGCAGCGAGCGCCAGGCCCGCGGCGGCGGTGAAGATCGTTCTGGTCAGGTGACTGAACTTCATTGCTTCCTCCCACGCTGAAATGCGTTGTTTCATTCCAGGCATCGATCCGGGACCTTCTGTGTGTCTCGCGGCTCGATTTCGATCAGGTTGTCGTTTCACTCCCCATGATTTCTTGTCGTTCAGATGACCGAACAGGCCACGAAGTGGCCCGGCTTCACTTCACGAAACTCCGGAACCGACTTCGAGCATTCGGCGACCGCGCTCGGGCACCGCGGATGGAACACGCAGCCGCTCGGCGGATTGATCGGGCTCGGCACTTCGCCTTTGACGATATGGTGCGCACGGGTCTTCTCGATTTCGGGATCGGGAATCGGAACCGCCGCCAGCAACGCCTGTGTATAGGGATGCAGCGGATTGCCGTACAATTCGTCGCAGTCGGCCATTTCTACAATCTTGCCAAGATACATCACTGCGACGCGATGGCACAGGTGCCGCACGACGCTGAGATCGTGCGCGATGAACAGATAGGTGAGCCCGAACTGCTCCCTGAGATCCTCCAGGAGATTGATGATCTGCGCCTGGATGGAGACGTCCAGCGCCGAGATCGCCTCGTCGCAGATGATGAACTCCGGCCGCACCGACAAAGCGCGCGCGATGCCGACGCGCTGGCGCTGACCGCCGCTCATCTCGTGCGGAAAGCGGTCGGCGAAGCGCGGATCGAGGCCGCACAGCCGCAGCAGCTCCATCACCCTTGCGTCGCGCGCCGCCTTGTCCGGTTCGGTGCCGTGCACCAGCATCGGCTCGGCGATGATGTCGCCGATCTTCATGCGCGGGTTGAGCGAGCTGTACGGGTCCTGGAAGATCACCTGGATTTTCCGCCGCAGCGCGTTCATCGACTTGCGGTCGAGGTCGATGAGATTCTTGCCGTCGAACAGGATTTCGCCGCCGGTCGCATGTTCGAGCCGCAGGATGCAGCGGCCGGTCGTGGTCTTGCCGCAGCCCGACTCGCCTACCAGACCCAGCGTCTCGCCCTTGCGGATGGCGAAGCTGATGCCGTCGACCGCCTTCACCTGGCCGACCAGCCGCGGAAACAGCGCACCCTCGGTGACCGGGAAGTGCATCTTCAGGTTCCGGACTGTGATCAGAGTCGGCGCGTCGGCAAGCCGCTGCCGCGGCGCGGTCGCGGCGCCGGCCTGCGGCGGCGGCGCCCCCGCTTCGCTCATTTCGGCCGGCGTTGCGGGCGCCATGCTCATGACGCCCTCTTCAGCGCGCCGCTGACGCGTTCCGATTCCCAGCACGCGGCGATGTGGCCCGGCGCACCGGCAGGCGCGAGTTGCGGCGTCTCGCGGCTGCAGCGCGCCACGGCGAAGCCGCAGCGCGGCGCGAACGCGCAGCCGTCGCCGAGCCGTGACAGATCGGGCGGCTGTCCGCGCACCGGGTCGAGCCGCGCGCGCCGCGGCTGGTCCATCCGTGGCACCGAGCGCAGCAGCGCCAGCGTGTAGGGATGCTGCGGATCGCGGTAAATCTCCGCAGCAGGCCCGCTCTCGATGATCTTGCCGGCGTACATGACGTTCACCCGGTCGGCGTAGCGCGCGACGATGCCGAGGTTGTGGGTGATGACGATCAGCGCAACGCCGAGGCGGCGCGTGAGGTCCTTCATCAGCTCCAGGATCTGCGCCTGGATGGTGACGTCGAGCGCGGTGGTCGGCTCGTCGGCGATGATCAGCTTCGGATCGCAGCACAGCGCCATCGCGATCATCACGCGCTGGCGCATGCCGCCGCTGAAATGATGCGGATATTGCTTGAGCCGCCGCTCGGGCTCCGCAATGCCGACCATGCCCAGCAGTTCGGCGGCCCGCGCGTTGGCCTGCTCGCGCGTCATGTTCAGATGCTGCTGCAGCGTCTCGGTCAGCTGCCGGCCCACGGTGAGCACCGGATTGAGCGACGTCATCGGCTCCTGGAAAACCATCGCGATGTCCCGGCCGCGGACATTGCGGATTTCCTCTTCGCTGAGCTGGAGCAGGTCGCGGCCCCGAAAGCGGATGCTGCCGCCGACGATGCGGCCCGGCGGGTTCGGGATCAGGCGCAGGATCGAGAGCGCGCTGATCGACTTCCCGCAGCCCGACTCGCCGACGATGGCGATGGTCTCGCCCTCGTTCACATCATAGGAAATGCCGTCGACGGCCTTGATGACGCCGGCCGAAGTCAGGAACTGCGTCCGCAGCCCGTCGATTTCCAAAAGCTTGGCCACCGTTCCCCATCCGTGACCTGGCTCGTCCGCGGCCCCCCGCCGCGCCCGAGCGACCATTGTTCGGACCGCCCTACGATATCGCGAATGAATTGCATTGCGAACCGCAGGCAACCCCGCCGTTGAGGGTTAGTCCACTCTGGCCGCCCCATCTTGTCGAGGGAAAGTGCGGCTGCGCGTCTATAAGACACATGTTGCCGGGACCGGCCGGCGCGGTTCGGCCCCAAACGGGCGAAGGCGCGCCCACAGCGGCTTGGGCAGGCGGATCGTCAGTCGTGAGATCGGTTCCGGAGCGAGCTTCAACGCGAGGCTTCGGGCTGTACCTCGTCGAAGTGGGGATAGCTCAGGTTGTCGCCGAGCAGCCGCCGTCCGCGGAACAGCGCCGTGCGCGCCGCCCGCGCGTCCGCGACCACGCGCAACAGAGCCAGAATCTGGCGGGGCTGGCTCGCCAGCGAGCGCATCACCGCGAGCACGTCGGCCTTGCCGTCCGGACGCATGCCGACCAGTGCCGCCGGCGGCAGTGTCCGCTCGGCCGGGTCGATGATCACCCGGCAGGCCGCGAACGGGACGCTGTAGGCCGCCGCGATTCGCGCCGCGATATGGGACTCCATATCGACGGCAACGGTTCCGGTTTCCCGGTGCAGGTCGCGCTTGTCGGAATGCGAGACGACCGGCGCGTCGACGCCGGCGATGTCCGCATAGACCGCGCTCGGCAATGCACGCAGCAGCCGGTGCGACCATCGCCCGTCGGTTGGGATCCGAACGCCGTCGGCGACGACGTTCGAGGCCACGACCCAGTCGCCCGGCGCCAGGCCAGGCGCCAGACCGCCCGCGATTCCGATGCTGATGATGCCGGTCCCGCCTGCCCGCACCGCCGCTTCGAGCTTGTCGGCATAACGTTGTGCGGTGCCGCAAAGCACAGCAATGCGCGGCCCCGCGGCCACCTTGGCCTCGAAGGACAAGCATGTCACCGCGATGACTGGTTTTGCCGTCACGGCATGGCCCATCGGCTGATTCCCGCCACGGACCCGACTTGCATTGTGTTAGCCCCCATCCCCAACGCAGCCTTGATACGCTTTAGTCAGAACGCATTTAGCGTACAACGTACGCGCCCATGTGCGGGACGGCATTTCGCCGCGATGTGCACAACTCCATCGTCACTGTGACGATTCCGCCACACTGGCGCGGAATCACCCAGCGAAACGACGCTCGCCAGTGCAACCTGCGAAATTTTTGAGCCCCCGCCCCCGACCTTACAGTTTCTTGATCCCCGCGTCCTCGATGATCTTCTTGAACATCGGGACCTCCTTGGCAATTCGCTCGGCGTGACCTTTGCCCGTTTTCGCAGTGATATCGAAGCCGGACTCGGTCAGCTTCTTCTTCATGTCGGGCCGGGCAATGATGTCGAGCACGGTCTTCTCCAGCCGCGCGACGATCTCCGCGGGCACCTTGGCCGGCGCGATCAGGGCGCAGTAGGTCCCGAACACGAAGTCCTTGAACCCGGCCTCGCCCATGGTCGGAACATTCGGGATGCCCACCCAGCGGGTTTCGCCGGTCTGCGCCAGCGCCTTGATGGTGCCGGCCTTCATGTGCGGGAACGCCGGTGCGAGCGTGCCCGACGAAACCTGCACCTCGCCCGTCAACAGCGCCTTGATGGCATCGCCGCCGCCCTTGTAGACGGACGTCGCGACTTGCGGCAGGCCTTCGCGAAGCTTCAGGAGTTCGACCTGGAGCTGCGGCACGGTGCCGATCGGCGGCGCAGAGATGTTGTATTTGCTCTGATTGGCTTTCGCGAGCGCGATCAGTTCCTTCATCGTCTTGGCGGGATGATCGCTCTTGACGGTGAACACGTGCGGATTCACCGCCGGCTCGCAGATCGGCACGAAGTCCTTGAACGGATCGTAGGGGATCGAGTTGTAGAGCCCCGGATTGACCACATAGGCGCTGGTGGTCAGCAGGATGGTGTAGCCGTCCGGCTCGGCGCGCGCGGCAAAGCCCATGCCGATGTTGCCGCCGGCGCCGCCGCGGTTCTCGACGAACACCGAGGTCTTCAGCGGAACGCCCATTTCGGCGCCGATCATGCGCGCGATGATGTCGGACGGGCCGCCCGGCGTGTTCGCGACGACGATCTTGATCGGTCGCTCGGGATACGCCGCGAGCGCCGAGGTGATCGGCAGGAAGGTCGGCGCGGCCAGGCCGAGCGCGACGGCGCCGCCGCCCTGGATGACCCGGCGGCGCGACGGTCCGCGGTTGGTCCCATCGAATTCGGTCATGGCATTTCCCCACTGAGAGTTGTCGTTCGGGCCGCATGCTAGGTATTCGCCGCGGCGGCGGCAACTGGCCATGCGGTCGCGGACACAGGCCGCCTGGCACAGGGCCGGCCGTTCTCCTGCGGCCGTTGAAGTCCGCCCGGCAGGTCTGGTTTAATCCCCGCCGGGGGGCACGATCGGGACCACAACCATGCATCCAACACGGCTTACGATCTGTGCCGCAGCGCTTGCCTTCTTTTCCACCGCCGCCGCGGCGGCGCCGGCCTACGTCAAAAGCACCGTCAACCTGCGCTCCGGCGCGGGCACCACCAACGAAATCCTGACCAAGATTCCCGCCGGCAGCCTGGTGGACGCCGGCACCTGCTCCGACGGCTGGTGCGAAATCGACTGGCAGGGCAAGAAGGGCTACGCCATCCAGACCGCCATCGACACCAGCGGCCGCGTGCCAGGAGCGGGCGCATCCGCGCCCGGACCGCGCGCCTACGCCGGCCCGCCGGTTCGGCGGCGCATCTATGTCGACGACGATCCGCCGGTCTATTACGTCCGTCCGCGGCCCTACTACTACGGCTATCCGTACTACCGCCCGTACTGGGGCTATCGCCGCGCCTGGCGATATTGGTGAGGCCGCATGATCCTCGAAATCGCGCAGATCGACGTGAAGCCCGGTCTCGAATCCGAATTCGAGGCCGGAGTCTCTAAGGCCACCCCGCTGTTCCAGCGCGCCAAGGGCTGCACCGGCATGTCGCTGCACCGCTCCGCGGAGAAGCCGTCGCGCTACAGGCTGTTCGTGCGGTGGAACACGATCGAGAACCACACCGTCGACTTCCGCGGCTCGGCCGACTTCCAGGAATGGCGCAAGCTTGTCGGCCACTGCTTTGCGACGCCGCCCGAGGTCGAGCACGTCAGCGAGACGGTGAAGGGCTTCTGAGAGCGCGCGATGGGCGGAACGCCACGGGCGTTCCGGCTCAAGAACAAGCGCGCGGATTGAACTGCTGGGAGGACGACATGCGCGCTGGTCGCTGGCTGACCGGTTTTCTGATCTTCGCGGCGCTCACGGCGGCAGCATCCGCGCAGACGTTTCCGTCGAAGCCGATCACGCTGGTCGGCCCCTACGCCGCGGGCGGCAACGTCGACGTCAGCACGCGCATCCTGCAGGCCGGCATCGGCAACGCGCTCGGCCAGCCGATCGTGGTCGAGAACCGGCCGGGCGCGGCGGGAACCATCGCCGGCGACTATGTCGCACGCTCTGCGCCGGACGGACACACGCTGTTCGTCGGTTCCAACGGCCCGATCATGCTCGGGCCGATGACCATGCCGAAGCCGCCCTACCGGTGGGAGCAGGCGTTCGCGCCGGTGAGCACGCTGGCCTTCGCCACCAACATGCTGGTGGTGCGCCCCGGCCTGCCGGCGAAGTCGATCGCCGAACTGGTCGACTACTCCAAGAAGAACCCGGGCAAGCTCACGCTCGCCACCTCGACCATCGCCAGCATCAATCACTTCATGGGCGAGCTTCTGAAGCTCAAGTCCGGCATCACCTGGACCGAGGTGCACTATCGCGGCAATGCGCCCGTCGTCACCGATCTGGTCGCGGGCCACGTCGATGTGGCGCTGATCCAGCTGGTCGACACGCTCGAACACATCAAGGCCGGCCGGCTGCGCGCGCTCGCGGTGCTGGGGCCCAAGCGCTCGGCCGCGCTGCCCGACGTGCCGACCAGCTCCGAGGCCGGCTATCCCGACGTGCAGGGCGTCACCTTCAACGGCATCTTCGCGCCCAGGGCGACGCCGCTCGGCACGGTCGAGACGCTGAGCGGCGCGATCCGCACCGCGCTCGCCAAGCGCGACGTAATCGAGAAGCTCGCCGGACTCGGCTCCGAGGCGCGCGGCTCCACGCCGCAGGAATTCACCGCGTTCCTTCAGTCCGAGTCGGCGAAATGGGCCGAGGTGATGAAGCAGGCCAACATCAAGGTGACAAATTGAGCAACGAGACCGCGCAACGCCCCTTCTCGCCCAGGATCGACCGCAACTATCCCAAGCCCAAGCTGAAGCTGCCGCCCGGCGCCTGCGACTGCCATTTCCATTTCATCGGTCCGCAGAAGCAGTTCACGCTGAAGCCAAATCACGTGTTCAGCCATCTCGAATTCGAGGACACGACCTTCGCCGACTGGGAGAAGATGCAGGCGGCGCTCGGGCTGACGCGCGGCTTGCACGTGCTGTCGATGATGTACGAGCACAACTACGAGATCGCGCTGCACGCGCAGCATCGCTACGGCGAGCGCATCAAGTCGGTGATCGTGCCGTGGCCGCACATCACCGATGGCGAGCTCGACGTTCTCACCAAGGCCGGCGTGGTCGGCTACCGCATCACCTGGCGGCTCACGAAAGAGATCGACCAGCGCATGGTCGCACGCACGTCCGAGCGCGGCTGGTCGATGCACTACCTGCACCGCGCCGACGAGGCGCACATGGACCCCTGGAAGCCGATCATCCTCAAGACGCCGGGCAAGTTCGTGCTGGAGCACATGGGCGGCGTCGACACGGGCAAGGGCATCGACGGCGAGGGCTTCAAGTTCGTGCTGCAATGCCTCGACACCGGCCGCTGCTGGCTGAAGCTCAGCCCGCGCATCTCCAAGCAGGACGACTTCCCGTTCTCCGACTGCGATCCGCTGGTGAAGAAGCTGGTCGCGCACGCGCCGAACCGGCTGCTGTGGGGCTCCGACTGGCCGCACCCGCAGTATTTCAAGCCGATGCCGAACGACGTAGCGCTGCTCGACCAGATGCTCGACTGGGTGCCGGACGAGAAGACACGGAAGATGGTGTTCGTCGACAACCCGGCGGAGGTCTTTGGGTTCGCGAAGGTGTGAGTTAACTCAGCTGCGCAGAGAGCATCGTCACCCTCCCCTGGAGAGGGAGGGTGAAGCGCGTCTGCCTCGCTGCCGAATCTAATCCCGCCCGGCGACTTTACGCATCAGCGCATCGGCGTCCGCAGGCGCCGTGTCGCCGGCCCAGGCGATGAACTGGTCCGGCCGCACCAGGATCATACGAGTCTCGTATTTCATGCGCCCGTCCGCGTATGTGTCGCGCACGGACTTGAACGGCACGCCGAGCGCCTTGGCCGCGCGCTCGAACGCGGCAACCGCCGCGTCGTCCACCCCGAACGCGAACAGCGTGAAGCCACGGCCCAGCTCCTCGAACACGTTGCGTCCCGACGACAGCATCTGCGGCACGAGATGGTGGCCGATACGTGCGTGAAACACGTGCTCGCCGCGCGCGCGCGTCACGCCGCCGGGCGGACCCGCGATGACGGGCGAGGCCTCGTAGCAGGGATCGTAGTCGAGCGCACGGTCGCCGACGTCGGTCTCCTTGGTCTTCCAGGCCCGTTCCCATTCGGCGCGGTCGCGCTCCGGGCTGTAGCGGTCGTAGAACTTGCCGTCGTTCTCGATGCGCCGGGCGATGAAGTGCTCGCCCACCTCCTCGAAGATCGGCCGCCGCTCGGCGTCGTAGGAGGCGAGCAGCTTGTCGCCGCCCCAGCCTTCCAGCCGCGCGGCGAGCTTCCAGGAAAGGTTGGTCGCGTCCTCCAGCCCGTTGTTCAGCCCGAAGCCGCCGTAAGGCGGATGGCTGTGCGCGGCGTCGCCCGCGATCAACGCGCGCCCAACCCGATATCGCTCTGCCACCGCCACGCGCAGGTCCCAGAAGCCGACGTGCTCGAACTCGCAGGAGAACTTGAAGCCCGTCGCCTTCTGCATCAGCGCGAGGAAGTCGAAATTGTCCCGCGTTGTGTCGGCCGGCACCGGGGCGTGGAAGAAGAAGCCGTCGCTGCCGACGACGCGGCCGAAGAATTTCCAGTAACCCCTCAGGTCCGGGTGCATCACGCGATAGATCGACTTCACCGGGAAGCGCTTGCCGAGTTCCTCGTTCAGCTCGGAGGAGCGGAACACCACCAGCACCATGAGCTGGTCGAAGTCGGTGCCGCTGCGAGGGATGCCGATCTGCTGGCGCACGATCGAGTGTCCGCCGTCGCAGCCGACCACGTAATCGGCCTCGAACATTTCGGTCTCGCCGTTCAGCGAAGCGGTGACGCGCACGCCGTTCGCGTCCTGCTCTACCCTGGTCGCAGTCCAGCCGAAGCGCGCCTCGACATTCGGCAGCTTTGCCATCTTGTCCCGCAGCACCATCTCCATGCGGTACTGCGGCAGGCGGTCGTTGCGCTGGAAGTAGTAGTCGTGGACCAGTTCGCGGCCCGCCGGCGCGTGCCAGTACGGGTTGGTGAAGTCGCGGTAGGCGGTGATCTCGCCGATCGCCGCGTTCGGCGCCATGACGCGGGCGGCGCGCAGCTCGTCGGCAATGCCCATGAAGTGGAAATGCTCGAGCGTGCGGTGGGTCAGGTTCTGGCCCTTGGGGATGTTGTGCATCCCGGTGCGGGTTTCCAGCAGCGCGCACGACACGCCGCGCAGGCCGAGCTGGACGGCCAGCGCGATGCCCACCGGCCCGCCGCCCACGACGATGACTTGATGCCGCTTCGCCATGGGCATTCCTGTACCATCTGCATCGCGCTGCGCCAGAGCTTGACACGCAGATTGTCCGCGCCGCGCGAAACGGTAATGTCAGCCATGCCCGACGATCCGCACAGCGCGCCGCGCCATCCCGCCGAATTCGGCCGCGCCGCCGTGCCGGAGGCCGACGGCCGCCTCGACGCCGCGGCGTTTCATCGCAACCACGCCGCGATAAGCGAAATCCTGGTCAATCTTCTCGCGAGCCACACCGGCCACGTGCTGGAGATCGGCAGCGGGACCGGCCAGCACGCGGTCGCCTTCGCGCGGCTGCTGCCGGGCGTCACCTGGTGGCCGACCGACGCCGACGACGCGCACCTGCGCAGCATCGAGGCATGGCGCAAGCACGAAGGCCTCGCCAACGTCATGCCGCCGGTCCGGCTCGACGCCGCCGAGGCCGACTGGCGGCTGGAGGAGTTGGGCCTGCCGCCCTGGTACACGGTGATCTTCTGCGCCAATGTGATCCACATCTCGCCGTGGCGCGTGGCGGAAGGGTTGTTCGCCGGCGCCAACCGGCATCTCCGCGCCGGCGGCGAATTGCATCTCTACGGCCCGTTCCGGCGCGACGGCGTGCACAACGCGCCGAGCAACGAGGCCTTCGATCGAAGCCTGCGCCGGCAGAACCCCGAATGGGGCGTGCGCGACACCGCCGACCTCAACGCGCTGGCGCGCAAGAACAACCTCAAGCCCTGGCACGTGCACGAGCTGCCGGCGAACAACGCCGTGCTGACGTTCCAGCAGTCGTGGTGGTGAGAGGTGCCGCGAGCGCAGCGCGCTCCTTCTCCCCGCAAGCGGGGAGAGGTGATCCGTGCGCGTGGCAACGGTGGATGCGTCGCCCCCCCTACTCCGGCTTGAAATCCAGCGCCACGCCGTTGATGCAATAGCGTAGGCCCGTCGGCGGCGGGCCGTCGGGGAACACATGCCCGAGGTGGCTGCCGCAGCGGCTGCAATGCACCTCGGTGCGGTGCATGCCGTAGCTGGAGTCCTCGGTGCTGTCGACCGAGCCCGGCTCCGGATCGTCGAAGCTCGGCCAGCCGGTGCCGCTCTCGAACTTGCGCTTCGACCGGAACAGCTCCTGGCCGCAGCCGACGCAGGAGAACGTGCCGGCGCGCTTCTCGTAGTTCAGCGCGCAGCTTCCCGGCCGCTCGGTGCCGTGCTGGCGCATGATGTGGAACTGCTCGGGCGTGAGTAGCTTGCGCCATTCGTCGTCGGTGCGCGTGACGGGATAGGTCTTGCTGTCCATGGGGCGGCTCCTCGGGCGAGGCTTGAAGAACTCGGAGATAGTCTCGCGCAGGCCCATTGCCAGTACCCGCGCTAGACCGTGCGGTCGAGCAGCTCGATCGACACGCCCTGCGGCCCTTCGATGAAGCAGATGCGCGTGCCCGGCCGCACCGTCGTCGGCTCGCGGGTGAACTTCACGCCCTTGGCCTTAAGCTCGGCGGCGATGGCGTCGATGCCGGTCACCGTCAGGCCGAAATGGTCGAGGCCCTGGTACGGCGTCTTCGGCGGCAAAGCCACGCCGTCGCCCGCCTTCACCGGGGCGAGGAACACGTTCTGGCCGCCGATCACCATGTCCACGCGCGGCTGGCCCTGCTGCATGCTGCGCTTGATCTGCGCCCCCAGCATCTGTTCGAACCACTGCGCGGTGGCTTCGACGTCGGGCGTGCGGATGTGGACGTGATCCCAGGTGAACTTGGCCATGATGTTCCTCCGATTGGCGGGGAGGGACGTTAGGACATGGCGGAGACGGATACCAGATAGTCCGCGGCCGTTCCGGCACTTTGCCGGAACGGCCGCGAGGAGGCCCGCACTTACGAATTCGAATCCTTCCTCGCCGCCACCGCACCCGTGCCCCAGGCCGGCTCGTTGGCGCCGTCGCCCCAGTTGCGCGGGCGATAGAACGTGTGCAGTCCGTGCCGGACCATCACCCGCATGTCGCGGATCCAGTTCGGCCGCACATAGGCCGCGTGGTAGTGCGTCGACTTGCCGACCTCGGGCAGCCAGATCTTGGCCTGCAAGGTCTCGCGCGCGATGCGGTGTGCGCGCGCCCAGGCACCGCGCTCGCGGATCGCCTTCGACTTGCCATCGCAGGCGAAGGTGAACTGGCACGACAGGAAGCGGTGCGCGTTCTGATAGATCACGCCGCAGACGTCGTTCGGGTAGTACGGCGAGAACGCGCGGTTGAGCACCACCTGCGCCACCGCCATCTGGCCGCGCACCGGCTCATTGCGCGCCTCGAAATAGATCGCAGTCGAGAGGCACTTCTCTGCCTTGTCGTAGTCTTTGCCCTGAAGATTGAGCAGTTGCGCCGGCGTGGGGGGCGGCTTCCGGACCGGCAGCCGAACCATGACCGGACGCGGCTCGTCGATCGAATTCGGCACATCGTCCGGCTGGGCCTTCGCCATGGCGGCGGCCGCGGGCTGCGCGAGCGGCTCGGCCGGCGC
>VGEP01000070.1 GCA_016869215.1 Alphaproteobacteria bacterium
GCCGCCTCGGCTGGCGGCATGAGCGGGAGCCGTACCATGTCGGCGCCCGCGAGCAGCCTGGGGAGCGCGTGGTCCGGGTGGGCCGGATCGTCCGCCGCCCGACCGAAATCGCGGAACGGCACGATCCCCGGAAACGCCGCGGGAGCCGCGGCAAGCCGTTCGGCCAGCGCCGCATGCTCCTCGGCGACGTAATAGCGGTTGAGGCTGTCGAAGAAAGCGAAGCGATACCCTTGAGACAGCAGCAGCGGTTCCCAGGCGTCCCAGGCCGGTTCGAGCGTCACCGGCGCAAGCGCCTCGAGCAGGACGACCTTGGGCCGGAAGCGCGTCCAGTCGCCGCCCGTCAGCACGTCGCGCTCGGCGCCCTCGACGTCGATCTTGAGGAAGTCGATCGTGCCGGGCGCGAATTCGCTGCAGAGCGTGGCGAGTGTCGTGACCGGCACGGTCATCGATTGCGAGCGCTTGCCGAATTCGCTCAGCGCCGACTGAGCGTTGCTTTCGACCGTGGTCGAGAGCCCGTGAAAGTCCTCGACAAGATAATACGTGGCTTCGCCGGGCGCGGCGCCGACCAGCGCCTGGATGCGGCGGTCGTGCGGCCGCACGGCTGCGGTCAATTGCGCCAGCCACGGATTGGGCTCGACCGTAATGCCGCGCCAGCCTTGCAGGTAGAAGGCGAAAGCGACGTTGTCGTAGACCGGATGGCCGGCGCCGATGTCGATGAAGAAGCCCTCGCGCTGCGCGCCGAAGCAGCGCATCAGATGAACGTCCTCGAAGCGCTGGGCGTAGGAAATTTGCTGAGCCATGCGGTTCAATAGCGAACGAGCGGGGCTTGCCGCAAGGCGGAGATGCGCCGGCCACGGCGCGCTTCGCCGGATCGCCGCCGGCTACTGCCGCGCGGCCCAGACCAGCTTGCGCAGTTCTTCGGCGGGCTTGTTGGCGCTGCGGCGGATGAAGCGGACGGCGCGGGCGGCGTCGGCCGACGTCAGATTGACGTACTTGGCGCAGATCGCCTTGACGGCGTCGGGCGTCGCCACCTTGTCGGGCAGGGTCGCGGTCAGGACGCTCTGCATCTGCGGCCAGGCGAGGCCGGCGGCGCGGCCGAACACCAGCAACGACTCGTCCGACGACTGCTTGACCAGGTCGCCGATGGTCTTTTCGGGCACCTCGGAGATCATGGCGAAGGCGTCGACCATTCCGTCCATGTCGCCGGTCTGCGCGCATTGCGCGATGCGCTCCCGCAGCAGCGCGGGATCCTTGCGGATCAGCGGATTGACGTGCTTGACGACCGTTGCACTGCGCGTGACTTCTTCGGCGACGGTCGACAGCACCTGCACGATCCGGCCGCGAAGGTCCGGCCGGGCGCCCGCGAGCAGCTTTTGCCGGACCGTGTCGGTCGCCTTGCGGACCAGCCGGTTCAGAACGTCGGGCGGCAGTTCGACGCGGTTGGCGATGGCGACCGCGAGCGATTCGTCCTGCTCGGCGCGCGAGCAAACCTTGGCGTAGCCGGCTTCGGAAATTCGCGCTCCGGCGTTCTCCGTAACCTTGCGGGTCACATGGGAATCGCCGCGGTCGATCAGGACGTCGGTGACGCCCTCGGCGATTTCGGCGCGTCCGGCGATGGAGGCGAGGTGGGCCTGACTCTTGGTTTCGGCGATCGCGATCAGGTCGCTGTCCGTGAGGACCGGCGAGCGTTCCAGGATCGGGCCGGCAATTTCGATGTCGTCGTCCTGCGACAAGCGGCCGATAACCCCGGCGGGCGCATTGTCGACGTCGGCAATGCGATCGCTCAGTTCGACCAGCGCCTGGCGTTCGATCCGCTCGATCAGGAGATTCATGACCTGATCGAACACTTCGACGTGGTCGCTGGAAAACGATTGCGATTGGGACAGGAACAGGTCCGTCACCTTGCGCAGCATCGTAAAGCGCTGCGATCCCTGTTCGTTGGACAAGGACGCTTCCAGTTCGGCGAACAGCGGATGGGCTTTGCGCATTCCCTCGATCCGTCCCGGTCCGGCCTCGATCCGGCGCGGCGGTGACGGCGAGCCATACCCCATGAGCCGGAAACCAATGGTTTAAGGCGGGCCGCCTGCGGCGCCGCGGCCCGCGGTTGCGGGGGGTGTCGTGCCCGACTGGTAAACGCCGGGTTGACGCACCGGACGCTTTTGGAAGCGATCGTCGCCGCGGATGGGGCGGAGGATCGCCCCGGGTCCGTTCAGGGCTTGTCCAGGCCGTAGAGCGAATGCAGCGTGCGGACCGCCAGTTCGGTATAGGCGGCGTCGATCAGCACCGAGAACTTGATCTCGGAGGTGGTGATGGCCCGGATGTTGATGCTGCGCGAGGCCAGCGCCTTGAACGCCTCCGCCGCGACGCCGGCGTGGCTGCGCATGCCGATGCCGATCACCGAGACCTTGGCCACGTCGTTCGAGCTGTCGATGTGGTCGTAGCCGATCGCGTCCCTGGCCTTGCCGAGCACGTCGATCGAACGCTGATAGTCCGCCGCCGGCACTGTGAAGGTGAGGTCGGTGGTCGCGCCGTCGGCCGAGACGTTTTGCACGATCATGTCGACGTTGATGCTGGCCTCGGCGAGCGGGCCGAAGATCGCGGCTGCGACGCCCGGCTTGTCCGGCACGTGGCGCACCGAAATCTGCGCCTCGTCCTTGGAGAAGGCGATGCCGGTGACGACCTGTTGTTCCACGATATCCTCCTCGTCGCAGATCAGCGTGCCCGGCGGCGTGCCGTGCGGGTCGATGTCCTCGGGCTTGTCGAAGCTCGACCGCACGAAGATCTTGACCTTATGCACCATGCCGAGCTCGACCGAGCGCACCTGCAGGACTTTCGCGCCGAGAGAAGCCAGCTCGAGCATTTCCTCGAACGCGATCTTGTCCATGCGGCGCGCCTTGGGCACCACGCGCGGATCGGTGGTGTAGACGCCGTCGACGTCGGTGTAGATGTCGCAGCGGTCGGCGCGGATCGCGGCCGCGACCGCCACGGCCGACGTGTCGGAGCCGCCGCGGCCGAGCGTGGTGATGCGGTTGGTTTCCTTGTGCACGCCCTGGAAGCCGGACACGACCGCGACCTCCTTGCGCTCCTTGAAGCGCTTGACCAGCTCTTCGCCGTTGATGTCGAGGATGCGCGCCGAGCCGTGGGCGTTGCTGGTGTGGATCGGCAACTGCCAGCCCTGCCAGGAGCGGGCGTTGACGCCCATCCCCTCCAGCGCGATCGCCAGCAGGCCCGACGTCACCTGTTCGCCGGAGGCCACCACGGCGTCGTATTCGCGTGCGTCGTGCAGCGCGGACGCCTCGCGGCACCAGGCCACCAGCTCGTTGGTCTTGCCGGACATGGCCGACACCACGACGGCCACCTCGTGACCGGCGTCGACCTCGCGCTTGACGTGGCGCGCCACGTTGCGGATGCGGTCGATGTCTGCGACCGACGTTCCGCCGAACTTCATCACCAAGCGGGCCATATTACCGATCGAGTCTTGGGGCCTTGCGCGATCCCGGCTGTGTTCGATAGGGCCCGCCGCGCGGTAATCGCGGGCGCCGGCCCGAAAAGGCGCGTATACATACCGATGGGGTCCGGGGCCTGCAACCGCGCCCTCCCATTAACCCTGCAAGAGGTCCGGATGGCCCGAAGCACGCAGCGCCAGAGCACCGTCGACCGGGCCGAGGTCGAACGCTTCTCGGCGCTCGCTGCGGAATGGTGGGACCCGCGCGGCAAGATGGCCCCGCTGCACAAGTTCAACCCGGTCCGCCTGGAATACATCCGGGACCGGGCCGCCGGGCGCTTCGGCCGCGACCCGAAGCGGCTCGACTCGCTCAAAGGACTGCGCATCCTCGACATCGGCTGCGGCGGGGGCATTCTGGCCGAGCCGCTGGCGAGGCTCGGTGGCGAGGTCGTGGGGGTCGATCCGTCGGAGACCAATATCGAGGCCGCGAAGGAGCACGCCGTGCAGTCGGGCGTCGCGGTCGACTACCGCTGCACGACCGCCGAGGACCTGGCGGACGCCGGCGAGACGTTCGACATCGTGCTCGCCATGGAGGTGGTCGAGCACGTCGCCGACGTGCCGACGTTCGTGCAGTGCTGCGCGGACATGGTGCGGCCCGGCGGGCTGATGATCGCGGCCACCATTAACCGCACCTTGAAGAGCTTCGCGCTCGCCATCGTCGGCGCCGAGTACATCCTGCGCTGGCTGCCGGTCGGCACGCACCGCTGGGACAGGTTCGTGACGCCGAACGAGCTCGAGATCGCGATGACGCAGGCGGGCCTGGAGGTCGCAGGCGAGCAGGGCGTGATCTACAACATCGTCGCCGACCGCTGGCAGCCCTCGACCGATACCGACGTGAATTATATGCTCGTCGCCGAACGCCTAGTGCCCCGTTTCCGAAGTTCGTGATACGTTGCGGCATCCTCTTACACGAACTTCGGAAACAACGGGGCACTAGCAACTCTATGATCCTAGTGCCGCTTTTCGATTTGAAGTTCCTAATCGAGCTTGCTGCATGTGGTGTAGGAACTTCAAATCGGCGGCACTAGCCGAATAAGAGCGGGTCATGATCCTCGAATTCGTCACCTTCCCGTCGCCCAGGGGCTGGGACCGCGCGCAGATTCTCGAAGACGCCAAGCACACGATCCCGAAGTGGTCGGCGAATCCGGAACTGCTGCGCAAGCACTTCCTGCTCGGCATCGGCGAGGCCGAGGGCACCGGCGCCGGCGTCTACATCTGGCCGTCGGTCGAGGCCGCGAAGAAAGCCCACGACCAGGCGTGGCACGAGAGCGTCAAGAAACGCGCCGGCGCCTATCCGACCATCCGCTACTTCGACCTGTTCCTGCTGATCGACAACGAGAACGGCCGCGTCGTCGAATGGGCCGACGACGGCAAGGCGCGCGCGCTCGAACCGGCATAACCGGAATCCGTACTCCACATTCATGATCGCCGCGGGCTGGCTCTGGGTCGTCTTCACGGTGCTCGCGGCCGCGGGCCAGGCCGCGCGCAACGCCATGCAGCGCGAGTTGACGGCGGCGCTCGGCACCGTCGGCGCGACGCACGTCCGCTTCCTGTTCGGCTTTCCGTTCGCGCTGGTGTTTCTGGCGATCGTGATCTCGGCGACCGGTCACGCCATGCCGTCACCGGGACCGACGTTCCTGCCATGGGTGCTGCTCGGCGCCGGATCGCAGATCTTCTCCACCGCGCTGATGCTGGCGGCGATGAACGACCGTTCGTTCGTCGTCACCATCGCCTACACCAAGACCGAGGTGATCCAGGCCGCGATCTTCGGCCTGCTGTTTCTCGGCGATCCGCTGACCGTTCCGATCGTGGTCGCGATCCTGGTCGCGACCTCGGGCGTCTGGATGATGTCCTTCAAGGGCGGCGCGCCGATGCAGGGCGGCCTGCGGCCGACGCTGCTCGGGCTTGCCTCGGGCGCGATGCTCGCGCTGTCGGTGACCGGCTATCGCGGCGCGATCCTCTCGCTTGGATTGCCGAACTTCGTCGTCGCCGCGACGTTCACGCTGGCCGTCGGCCTGGTGCTGCAATCGGCGCTGCTGACGATTTATCTGCTGGCGACCGACCGCGGCGTGCTGGTCGCGATCGCGCGAGCCTGGCGCAAATCGCTGTTCGCAGGCTTCATGGGCGCGACTGCGTCGCAGTTCTGGTTCCTGGCGTTCGCGCTGACCAGCGCCGCCAACGTCCGCACGATCGGTCTGGTCGAGGTTCTGTTCGCGCAGGCGATCTCGTTCTTCGTCTTCAGGCAGGCGACGAGCGCGCGCGAGGCCTACGGCATGGCGATGATCGTCGCAGGCGTGGCGCTGCTGATCTGGGCGCAATAGCGCATGATCCCGAAAAGGCCTGTCCCGGACTTGATCCGGGATGGGAACCGGCTTTCGGACAAGACATGCGCACACAAAAGTCCGGCACTCGGGCCGCAGCTACGGCTCCAGCGCGACCTGCGTGCCTTCGTCCGTCTCCACCCGCACGTAGCGCGGCCCAAGCGCCTTGTTGCGCCCGCTGGTGACGGTGACGATCTCTTCAAGCGGCGCGTGACGCACGTCCTTCTCCGGCCGCGACACGTAGAGGTCCGCCTGGAACAGCCCTTCGGCCTCGAATCCGGACGGATCGATGCCGAGCTCTTCGAGCGTCGCAATCGTGCTCATGAACTCGTTTTCGTCGCGAAACCGGCGCTGCACGAAAGTCGCGCCCTGCAGCTTTTCGGTGACCAGTCCGTGGTCGGAGAAGGCCGCGGCGAGCCGGTCGTAAGGAAACATCCGCAGCACGAAGGACACGATCCACGGCGGGCTGTCCATTGCGCCGAGCAGCCTGTTGTAGGTCTTCTCGGTGACATAGCCGACGCAGCCGGTGGCGAGCACGACATTGGCGCGCCGCGCGATCTTGGCTTGCGCGACCGACAGCGGACCCGCCTCCAGGTTGGCGACGATGCCGTCGTCCAGTAGCCCGACCGATTTGGCATAGCCGACCGCAGGCGCGGAGACGTCGAGACCGATGTATCGCGCCAGCCCGGTGTCGGGCCACGATGCGAAGTAATTCCGGTCGAGACGGATCGTTTCCTCGCCGCTGAGCGCCGCCAGTTCGCGCCGCGCGTAGCGCCGCCGCAGCGTGTCGAACGACAGAGGAAAGCGATGAACGGCAGCGTTGATGCCGTATGAGCATCCGACATCGAGAATGACGTTTTCGGTACCGGCAGCGGCCGACCGCGCCATCAGGAGCTGGCGGAGGACGGGTTCCGCAACGTCGGGGATCATGTAGTCGAGGCCGCCCAGCGTCGAGAAATACGCGCGCGGATCGGCCATTTCGTAGATCGCGTCGAAATTGGCCTTCGAGGCGTTGATGTCCGAGAAATTGTTGTTTGCGGTCAAGGTTTTGTTGGAATTTAGAATGGCCAAGCTCCTTTCCAAAAATGAACTGCGCCGCAGGACGGCGGCCGGATTGGGTTTGGGGGAGCCGCAAACTTACCGCATCGAACGGCGTTCGTCGTTGCGACAGGGTGCCACAAAGGGGCCAGGTTCCCGCCGATATCGCGCGATTTCGCGCGATCTCAGGCCGGCAACTCATGTTTCTGGATCGAATGGGAGCGTTTCGCACCGGGCCGCGCAATCCGCGGTCCGAACTTAATTTCGCTCGTCCGGCAACACCGGCAGCGGGTGAAACTCGATGCCCTCTTCGAGCATCTCCTTGGCGTCTTCGGCCGTGGCCTCGCCGTAGATCGAGCGATGCTCGATCTCGCCGTAATGCATCTTGCGCGCTTCGTCGGGGAACTTGCCGCCGACGTTCTCCGCGTTCTTCGTCAAGTGATCGCGCAGCTCCTTGAGCTTGGCGCGGAATTCGCTCTCCTGCGGCGACATCATCGCGACCGGAGACTTGATTTCAGGTGATGTATCGGGCGCGGCCGGGACCGTCTCGGGCACGGCTTCCGGAACGGCCGCAACTCCGCCCTTTTTCGTGCCGCGGCCCAGCGACGGCGCCATCAGCGACTTCACGATCTTATCGGAGCCGCAGGCCGGGCAGCTCACAAGCCCGCGCTTGCGCTGCTTGTCGTAGTCGGCCGAGTTCTTGAACCAGACTTCGAATTCGTGCGCGCGCTCGCAATGCAGGGCGTACTTGATCATGCCGGTCCCCGCACCGCGCGCAGGTGCGCCGGCTCCGCCAGCGGCTCGACGACTTCGAAGCGGCGGCCGTGCTGCAGCGATGGGATGCGTCCGCGCGCCGCTGCGATCTCCGCCGGATCGATGTCGGCGAGGATCACGCCCGGTTCGGTGCCGCCCTCGGCGACGACGCGGCCCCACGGATCGACCACGATCGAATGGCCGTAGGTCTCGCGGCCGTTCTCGTGCTTGCCGCCCTGCGCCGCCGCGATCACGTAGCAGCCGTTCTCGATCGCGCGGGCGCGGTTGAGCACGTGCCAGTGCGCCTCGCCGGTCTGTTGCGTGAACGCGGACGGAATCGCCAGGAACGACGCGCCGGCTTCTGCGAGCGCGCGGTAGAGCGCAGGGAAGCGCAGATCGTAGCAGATGGTGAGTCCGAGCCGGCCCCACGGCAGGTCGTAGAGCACCGCGCTCTCGCCCGGCCTGTAGCTGTTCGATTCGCGATAGCTCTCGCCGTTGGCGAGGTCGACGTCGAACATGTGGATCTTGTCGTAGCGCGCGACGACCTCGCCGCGCGGGTCGATCAGATACGAACGGTTCACGGCCTTGTCGGGCGAAACCTTGATCGCGAGCGAGCCGATGTGCAGGTGGATCGACAGCTTGTGCGCCAGTTCGCGGAACGTGGCGAGACTGTTGTCACCGGCCTCGTCGGCGATCGCGGGGAACAGCTTCTGACGCCCGACCTCCATGATGTTGGTCATCTCGGGCGTCTGGACGTAATCGGCGCCCGCTTCCTTGGCTTCGCCGATCAGCTTCACCGCGGCGTCGAGGTTGGCCTGCGGCGAACGGGCGGAGCGCATCTGCACCAGGCCGACGCGGAAGGTCGAGGCTTTGCCGGTTGCGCCGGTCATGCGGGTTGGCCCGTTTGCAGCAGCGGGTCGAGCTTGCCGGCGTCGTTCAGCGCGTAGAGGTCGTCGCAGCCGCCGACATGCGTCTGGCCGATGAAGATCTGCGGCACCGTCATCCGGCCGTTGGCGCGCGTCACCATCTTTTCGCGCAGGTCGCGGTCGCGGCTGACGTCGAATTCCTTGAAGTCTACGGACTTCTTGCGGAGCAATTCCTTCGCCCACTGGCAATAGGGGCAATAGGGCGTGGTGTAGATTTCGACGGGGGCCATGGTGGTTCGATTCGGCGCGCGGTCCGGCGCGGACATATCTATATGGGCGCGCGAATGGCGTCCACAACCCGGGCGAACACCACCACGTCGACGTTGCCGGCCCCCGCCCGCAGCAAGGCCCGGGCGCAGGCGTCGGTCGTCGCGCCCGATGTGAGCACGTCGTCGACCAGAACGAGGCGCCGCCCGGCGACTTCGGCCTTGGTGTCCGGCGGCACGCGGAATGCGCCCTGGACGTTCAGCGCGCGCTCGGACTGCGACAGCCCGACCTGCTGCGCCGTCGCCTTGACACGCTTGAGCGCGCCGTCGGCGACCGGAATACCGGATTCCCGCGCGATCGACTGCGCCAGCAGCATCGACTGGTTGAACCGCCGCGCCCACAGCCTGCGCCAGTGCAGCGGCACCGGCACCAGCGCGTCGGCGCCGTCGAGCAGGCTGCGGCCGGCCCGCGCCATCCAGCGGCCCATCGCGGGCGCGAGGTCGAGCCGGTCGCCGTATTTCAGGGCGTGCACCATGGTGCGCGCCACGTCGTCGTAGCGCACGGCGGCGCGGGCGCGGTGGTAGGCCGGCGGATCGGAGATCGCCTCCATCGACAGCACGCCGGGACCGGGATCGTAGGCAAACGGGATGCCCAGCCGTTCGCAATACGGCGCTTCGATCGGCGAGAGCTTGGCCCAGCAGGCACCGCACAGGCCGTCGCCGCCGACGAGTTCCCGGCAGGACGGGCACAGCGTCGGCAGCGCCACGTTCAGCGTCCGGCCGAACAGGGCGCGAAACGGCGTCCCAATGCGGGAAAGCCCAGACGGTGGCCCAGGCGCATTTACGGTCTTTGCGAACGGGGCTTGCACGGACAAAAGGCTACCGCTGTTATGACCGCGCCTCAACGGCTGCCGCAGTTGGTTAACGCCGCGCCGCGAAAGCGAGCAGAACCATGCCGGGTTGGGATTCGCTTCAGACGGTGACGCAGGTTCACGGCATTTTCGAAATGCTGGGATTGGTCCTGCTCGTCGTGCTGGTCGCGTGCGCGGCCGCCGCCTATTTCGGGCTGCGCGCCGGAATCTGGCCGGACCAGCTCACGTTTGCCGGTATGCGCCTTCGTGGCGACATCGTCGCCGTCGCCGCCGCCGCCGCGGTGGCGATCCTGATCGGTGCCCAGGTCGTCGCCTTCGCCTACGGCCAGCGCAAGGACATGCTGGCCGAGACCGCCGTCGCCGCGCGCGCCCAGCAGGCGCTCAAGCCGCTCGCCGATCGCGGCGCGCGGCAGGAAACGGAAGTTGCGAAGCTTCATCAGCTCCTGCGCGACTCCGAGCGCAAGCTGAACGAGGCTGAGGCCGAGTTGAGCGCAGCGATGGCGAAGATTGCCAAGTTCGAGTTCGTCCAGGCGAGCAAACGCTTGTCGGATGACGAGAAGGCCGTTCTGGTCGCCGCGTTGAAGCCGTTCGCGGGCCAGCGCGTGACCGTCGCCTCGATCCGCGACGACGAGGACGGCAAGGCCTTCGCCGAGGACGTGATCGCGGTGCTGGAGGCGGCGGGCTGGGACCACGGCGGCGACGCCGGCATCATGTTCCGGCAATGGGACCGCGATCCGGTCGGGATCGAAGTCACGCTCAACGAGACCGACGCGCGCGCCGGCCGCATTTCGGAAGGCACCAAGATGCTGGTCAACGTGGTGCGCGAATTCGGGCTCGCCGCCGACAACACGGTCTATCTGAACGGCGAAGTGCCGGAAGGCGCGGTCGAGGTGCGGGTCGGCCGCAAGCTCCGCAAGTAGGCGGGCTCCCGCGGGCCGCGCCGAGCCCTTAAGATGCGGCGATGGCTCCATCCGCGATTTTCGACCGGCCGTTGCTGCGCGCCCGCCGCGCCCGGGCCTTGGCGCTCGGACCCGCGGCCTTCCTGCTCGAACGGGTGGCGGACGATTTCCGCGAGCGGCTGTCGGCTGTATTGCGCCGGTTCGAGCTTGCCGCCGATCTCGGAACTCCGGGCGACGCAGTGCGCCGGAAGATTGCGGATCGCGTGGACGCGCTGGCCGCGGCCGGTTGGGACGCGGGACGTGTCAGCGACGGCGCGCTCCGCGTCGTCGCCGACGAGGAAGCGCTGCCGTTTCGCGACGGCTCGCTCGATCTCGCGGTCTCCGCGCTGTCGCTGCAATTCGTCAACGACCTGCCCGGGACCCTGATCCAGATCCGCCGCGCGCTGAAGCCCGACGGGCTGTTCATGGCCGCGATGCTCGGCGGCGAGACGCTGACCGAATTGCGCCAAGCCTTCGCCGCGGCCGAGTCGGACATCGAGGGCGGCGTGTCGCCGCGGGTCGCGCCGTTCGCGGACCTGCGCGATCTCGGTGCGCTGCTGCAGCGCGCGGGCTTCGCGCTTCCGGTCACCGACGTCGACCGCGTGACGGTACGCTACCCATCGCCGCTCGCGCTGATGCACGACCTGCGCCGCATGGGCGCGACCAGCGTGCTGGCCGAGCGCCGCCGCACGCCGCTGCGCCGCGCCACGCTCACGCGGATGTTCGAGGTCTATGCCGAACGCTTTGCCGATCCGGACGGGCGCGTGCGCGCGACCTTCGACATTCTCTGGCTGTCCGGCTGGGCGCCGCACGACAGCCAGCAAAAGCCTCTTCAACCGGGATCGGCGAAGGCGCGGCTCGCCGACGCGCTGGGCACGCGCGAACTGCCCGCGGGAGAAAAGGCCGGGCGATAGCCGGTCAGGAAAACAGGTTGGCGAGCTTGTCGTAGAAGGTTTCCTTCAGCGACGATCCGAGTCCCATCACCGTCGCCGCGATGAACGCCCCGACGCCCGCTGCGATCATGGCGTATTCGATGGCGGTCGCGCCGCGCGTGTCGGCGCAGAAGCGCACGATCTCGCGGCCGGCGGCGGTGCGCAGCGACTGCATCTCGGTCATGACGTCCATCCCTTCACAGCAGCGTCGTCAGATGCGCGACCAGCGGCTCGTCCGCCGGCGGCATCTTGTAGTCCCTGAGCCGGTTCGGCCGGACCCAGGCGAGACGCTGTCCTTCCTGCGGCGTCACAATTCCCTCCCAGCGCCGGCAAACGTAGAGCGGCATCAGGAGGTGGAACTCCGCATAGCTGTGACTCGCAAACGTCAGCGGCGCGAGGCACGGCTCCCGGACGACGATCCCGAGTTCTTCCTTCAACTCGCGGATCAGCGTCTCCTCGGGCCGCTCGCCTTGCTCGATCTTGCCGCCGGGAAATTCCCACAACCCCGCCATCGACTTTCCGGCGGGCCGCTCGGTGAGCAGCACGCGGCCGTCGGCGTCGATGAGGGCGCAGGCGGCGACCAGAACGAGTTTGACGCTCACGACCCGGCCCCGACCGTATTCCCGTCTAGGTTAAGAGGCGTTCAATTCGACCCGTCAGGCGCGTTACATCCGTGAAAGGGTCAACGAAGCCTTAATTCAGCATAGCCCATCACGACCGGTAATCGCCGTTGATCGCGACGTATTCCTTGGTCAAGTCGCAGGTCAGCACCCGATCCGAACCGCGGCCGAGCCCCAGCGCGACCTTGAGCGCGATGGTCGGGCTCTTCATCGCCTTCGAGACCGTCGCTTCGTCGTAGGACGGGTCGCGCGCGCCCTTGTGCGCCACCCGGATGCCGTTGAACCAGATCGACAGCCGGTCGCGGTCGGCGGGCTCGCCGGCCTTGCCGACGGCCATGACCACGCGGCCCCAGTTGGCGTCCTCGCCGGCGATGGCGGTTTTCACCAGCGGCGAGTTGGCGATCGACATGGCGACGCGCCGCGCGCTCGGCTTCGACACCGCGCCCTCGACCGTGATCTCGACGAGCTTGCGCGCGCCCTCGCCGTCGCGCGCCACCTGCTCGGCGAGATCGGCCAGCACGGCGTTGAGCGCCTTGCGGAACGCGGCCAGCCGCTTGTCGCCGGCGCTCGCGATCCGCGGCGCGCCAAGCTCGGCCGCGGCGCCGGTTGCGAACATCATCAGCGTGTCGGACGTGGACGTGTCGCCGTCGATGGTGACGGCATTGAACGTGTCGGTGACGCCCTCGCTCAGCAGCGCTTGCAGCGCGCGTGCGCCGATCGGTGCGTCGGTGAACACGAACGACAGCATCGTCGCCATGTCGGGTGCGATCATGCCGGCGCCCTTGGCCATGCCGTTGATCGTGACCGTTGCATTGCCGAGCTTGGCCCGCGCGGTCGCGACCTTGGGGAACGTGTCGGTGGTCATGATCGCCTTGGCGGCGTCGAGCCAGGGCTCGGCGCGCGCCGCACCGACCATCTTGTCCATGACGCCGTCGAAGGCCTGCGCCTTCAGCGGCTCGCCGATCACGCCGGTCGAGGCGAGGAAAATGTCGGCCGGCTTGCAGCCGATGGCGCGCGCGGCGATCTGCGCGGTGAACTGGCAGGCCTGCCGGCCGGTCTTGCCGGTGAAGGCGTTGGCGTTGCCGGAGTTGACCACCAGCGCTCGGGGCTTTGCGCCCTTGAGTCTGTCGCGGCACCACTCCACCGGCGCCGACGGGCACTTGGAGCGCGTGAACACGCCGGCCGCGGTCGTGCCCGGATCGAGCAGGACCAGCAGCACGTCGGTGCGGTCCTTGTAGCGGATGCCGGCAGCGGCGGTCGCGAGCTTCACGCCCGCGATCTTCGGCATGGCGGGAACGGATTTCGGCGCGAGGGGAGAGACGGGAGACGGGCCAGCCACGGGTGGTCCTCTGCGGTTTGTCACGGGTCGGCTTTTAGCCGGGCAACTCGGTCGGAGTCGTAAGCCACACTAGAAAAACGCCGATGGCCGGAACAAGTCCGGCCATCGCACTAAACCCCAAAACTTTGAGACGGGTCAGCGTTTGTCCAGACGCTCGATCTTGGCGCCTTCGCGGAGCTTGGCGACGATTTCGGCCTGCGCCCGGCGCGCGACGAAGGTTTCGAGCTGCTCCTTCACCTTTTCGAACTCCGGCGCGGGCTTCTTGCGCTTGTCTTCGACCCGGATGACGTGCCAGCCGAATTGCGACTTCACCGGCTCGGAGAGCTGGCCCTTTTCGAGCTTGAACGCGGCGTCGGCAAACTCCGGCACCATCTGGTCCTTGGCGAAATAGCCGAGGTCGCCGCCTTCGGCGGCCGCGCCCGGATCCTTGGACTTGAGCTTGGCCAGTTCGGCGAAGTCGGTGCCCTTCTTGAGTTCGGCGAGAACGGCTTTCGCTTCGGCCTCGGTCGCAACCAGGATGTGGCGCGCGCGGACTTCCATCTCGGCAGCCATCTGCGTGATCGCTTCGTCATAAACCTTGCGCATGGCCTGGTCGGTCGCGGCGGCCTTGCCCTCGGCCTGCAGCATCAACTCCATCATCAGCTTGTTGCGGATGAACGCGAGACGCTGCTTGAATTCCCTCTGATCCGTCACCTTCTTGCCCTCGGCCATCTTGGCCGCGAGCATGATGTCGGCAACGTAGCCCACGAGATATTCGCGCTTCGCCTCGGCGGTCATCTGTTGCGCTTGCTGGCCCAGGTCCTCCTCCGCGAGGTCGATATCGCTCTGGCGGATTTCGGCGCCGTTGACTTTGGCAACGACAGGATCGGCCTGAGAAAGGGCGGGTGTGCCTCCCGCCGGGAGCAACAAGACGGCGGCCAGGGCGGCGATCGGAATCAACTTGAGACCCGGCGCCCGCGGCGGCGCGAGGCGGGTGGCGAATGGGGCGATCATGGCGGTCCTTTGAATGAAATGAGCCCGCCAAACAGGGGCGGATAACCGCGACTTTTCGCCCAATCGGTTCGGCTTGGCAACGATTGAATGCCCGCCGGCATTAACGAGGCCGTGATCCGCTGCATTTCCCCGGCGGTGAACCGAAACCGGCCGGAATTGCACTAATTGACAAGGCTTTGACCCCCTCCTATGTCTCGACTGCCGCGCGGCCCTGCTCGATGTTGGCTATCCCGTTGCAATTGCCCGAGAAGTGCCGCAATTCGTTTCGCGCGGCCGCTGCCGGCGGCCAGCCACAGCTAAGGACCGAATCTCAATGATCGGCGCCGTCGCCCGCAAGCTTTTCGGCTCCTCCAACGACCGGCGCATTCGCAAGTTCCAGCCGCGCGTCGACGAGATCAACGCGATGGAGCAGGAACTGGTGCGCCTGTCCGACGACGAGCTGCGCGCGCGCACCGATGCGTTCAAGAAGGAACTGGCCGAAGGCAAGTCGCTCGACGACATTCTCGTGCCCGCCTTCGCCACCGTGCGCGAGGCCGCCAAGCGCACCATCGGACAGCGCCATTTCGACGTGCAGATGATCGGCGGAATGATCCTGCACGAAGGCCGGATCGCCGAGATGAAGACCGGCGAAGGCAAGACGCTGGTCGCCACGCTCCCGGTCTATCTCAACGCGCTCGCCGGCCGCGGCGTCCACGTCGTCACCGTCAACGACTACCTCGCCCGCCGCGACGCCGAGTGGATGGGGCAGATCTACAAGTTCCTCGGCCTTACGGTCGGCATCATCGTGCACGGCCTCGACGACGAGGAGCGCAAGAAGCAGTACGATTGCGACGTCACTTACGGGACCAACAACGAGCTCGGCTTCGACTACCTGCGCGACAACATGAAGTACCGGATGGAGGACATGGTCCAGCGCGGCCATATCTTCGCCATCGTGGACGAAGTCGATTCGATCCTGATCGACGAGGCGCGTACGCCGCTGATCATCTCCGGTCCGCTCGACGACCGCTCCGACTTCTACAACACCATCGACGCCTTCATCCCTCGGCTGGAGAAGGGCGACTTCGAGGTCGACGAGAAGCAACGCACCGTCAACCTCAGCGAAATCGGCATGAGCAAGATGGAGCAGTGGCTGCGCGAGGCCAACATCCTGAAGGCCGACTCGCTCTACGACGTCGAAAACGTCTCCATCGTCCATCACGTCAATCAGGCGCTGCGCGCGCATAAGCTGTTCCAGCGCGACAAGGACTACATCGTCCGCAACGGCGAAGTCGTGATCATCGACGAGTTCACCGGCCGCATGATGCCGGGCCGCCGCTATTCGGAAGGCCTGCATCAGGCGCTGGAGGCCAAGGAGCACCAGCCGATCCAGCCGGAAAACCAGACGCTGGCCTCGATCACGTTCCAGAACTATTTCCGCATGTACGAGAAGCTCGGAGGCATGACCGGCACGGCGATGACCGAGGCCGACGAGTTCATGGACATCTACAAGCTGGAGGTCGTAGAAGTTCCGACCAACATGCCGATGGTCCGCGACGACCAGGACGACGAGGTGTATCGCACCAACGTCGAGAAATACCGCTCGATCACCGCGCTGCTGGACGAATGCAAGGTGCGCGGGCAGCCGGTGCTGGTCGGCACGACGTCGATCGAGAAGTCCGAAAGCCTCGCCGAAATGCTGCGCAAGCAGGGCTGGGAGCAGCACGACTTCACGGACCCGAACGCTTTCGCCGCGCTCTACAGCGGCGATGAGGCGGCGACGAAGAAGAAGGTCTTCGCCATCCTCAACGCCCGCTACCACGAGCAGGAGGCCTATATCGTCTCCCAGGCCGGCGTGCCGGGCGCGATCACGATCGCTACCAACATGGCCGGCCGCGGCACCGACATCCAGCTCGGCGGCAATGCCGACATGCGGATCAAGCAGGAATTGCAGGGCGTCGAAGGCGCGGAGCACGAACGCCGGTCCAAGGAAATCCGCGACCAGGTCGCGCGGCTCAAGGAGATGGCGCTCAAGGCCGGCGGCCTGTTCGTGCTCGGCACCGAGCGCCACGAAAGCCGCCGCATCGACAACCAGCTCCGCGGCCGTTCCGGCCGCCAGGGCGATCCGGGCCGCTCGAAGTTCTTCCTGTCGCTCGAAGACGACCTGATGCGCATCTTCGGCTCCGACAAGCTCGACGGTATGCTCACCAAGCTCGGGCTCAAGGAGAACGAGGCCATCATCCATCCCTGGATCAACAAGGCCCTGGAGAAGGCGCAGTCGAAGGTCGAGGCGCGCAACTTCGACCTGCGCAAGAACATCCTGAAGTACGACGACGTGATGAACGACCAGCGCAAGGTCATCTTCGACCAGCGCGTGGAGTGGATGTCCGACGACCTGACGGCCGACATCGTCGGCGACATGCGTCATGCCGTGATCGAGGATCTGGTGAAGAAGCATGTGCCGGAAGACGCCTATCCGGAACAGTGGGACGTCGCCGGGCTCAAGCAGGAATTGACCCGCGTGCTCGGTTTCGAACTGCCGGTCGACGAATGGGCCAAGGAAGAGGGCATCGCCGACGAAGAGCTTCTGGCGCGCATCGAGCGCCGCGCCGACGAGCACATGGCGGCCAAGGTCGCGCAGTGGGGCCCCGACGTCATGCGCTACGTCGAGAAGTCGATCCTGCTGCAGACGCTGGATCATCTGTGGCGCGAGCATCTCTTGATGCTGGAGCACCTGCGGCAGGTGGTCGGCCTGCGCGGCTACGGCCAGCGCGATCCGCTCAACGAATACAAGGCCGAGGCGTTCAACCTGTTCGAGAGCATGAGCCAGAACCTGCGCGAAGCGGTCACCGCGCAGCTCATGCGCGTCGAGGTCGTGCAGCAGCAGGAAGAGTCGCCCGAACTGCCGCCGATGCAGGCGCACCACGTCGACCCGAGCACCGGCGAGGACGAACTGGCGCTGGCGGAAGCCGGCGCGCAGACGCTGGCGCGCGCCGGGATCACGCCGAAGCCGGCCGCCGAGCGCAATCCCAACGACCCCTCGACCTGGGGCAAGGTCGGCCGCAACGAGGTTTGCCCGTGCGGTTCGGGCAAGAAGTTCAAGCACTGCCACGGCCGCTACGCGTAACGCGCGCTGCCGGACAAAAAAATCGCCGGGCGTTATAGCGTTTTCGAGCGAAGTGGGTACCGGTTCGCGTCAAGAAAACGCGTCAAAACAAAGAACTAGAGCGGTTCACCGTTTTTCTGAATCGATAGGGATTCCGTTGGGCTACGGATTGTGATTCAAGCTGCTGGCTGGGTTGGAGGCCAGCAGCTCATGACCCGACCTCTTTCCACCGATTTGCGCGAGC
>VGEP01000071.1 GCA_016869215.1 Alphaproteobacteria bacterium
CTTTCCGCACACCAGGTCTACGCCTGCGGCGTGCCGGTCATGGTGGATTCGGCAAAGAAGGACTTCCTAGGGCAGTGCCGGCTGCCGGAGGACGAGTTCTACGCCGACTCCTTTACCACCCAGGCCGACCTGGCACTCCGCTAGCCGCTGCTTGACTGGCTATGCGGCGACGTTGCCGGCCGGCGTGCGGCTAGGATCACGCCTCGGCGACTTCTTCAACGACGGTATTCGGTCTATAAAGATGGTGCAGTCGCGCGTGGCGCTCGACGCGGGCAGGATCACAGGAGAAAGGCATGAACCAAGGCAACCGTCAATCTCCTTATCGTCGGCGTCGGCATTTCGAAATTCGGACTGCAGCCCGATGTCACCCTCAAGCAGCTCGCCGCGACGGTGGCGAAGGCCGCGCTCGCGGATGCGCGCATCGGTCCGGAGGCGCTGGAGGACAGCCGGCGCATATAGGATTCCATGTAGGGCCGCGAGGATTAGCCTCTTCTCAACCCTTCCCTTTCACGAGGGCGAACGTGGCGGCTGGGGCGTGGTGCGCGTACCGAGCATCGAACAGGAGGACGCGCGCGGAGAACCCGCACAAAAGGAAAGGGGGCTTACCCCGTCAGGGGCTTCCTGACGCTGACTCGGCACCGGAATCGGGCACGCGTCCGCACGCGGCACGCATCGCTGCAACAAGGCGCTCAAGGGATTGTGCTTCGACCGCGACAGCAACGGCGTCGACGAGGCTATCCGCAACTGCACCTGGAATCTCCATTTCGGCCGCGAGCCGAAGCGTCATGCGGCTCGCGGCATCCCAGGTCAGCAGGTAGGCATCGGCTTTGTCGCGCTCCTCCCAGGCGAGGATCTCCCCGTCCGCCAGCCGCGCCTCGATCAAGGGCGCATAACGCTCCCGGCCCGGGTCGGACACGATGCTGATACGCGGCACGAGGTCGATCACATCGGCCGCCGTGAAATCGGTCAGAGCGGCAAGCGTTGCATCGCCGCGCGCCCAGCCCAAAGCCGCGCAGAAGGGCGCGCTCATGAAGGTCTGGGGAAAGCTGCGGAACGGACCGGCGAAGCGCACGCCGAAAAAGTCCGCCTCGAAGGGATTCATCCGCACGGTGATCGACCGCGGCACGCGGGTGCCGGCGCGGCCGCTCAGCCTCGCGCAGCCGGCGACGATGCCACGATGAAACTGGCAGATCGGATACGGCTTGTAGGTGACGCCCATGATCTCGAACACGCTCCCCAGCGCGTCGGTCAGGCGCGCGTCGTAGCGGCGCCCCGCCTCGCCGAAGGCGCGATAGAAGCCCGCCCGACCGTCCAGCGCGCTCGGTGCGGCCTTTGCACCCGCGGCTGCGAGACGCGCGGCGGTGATCCCGTTCCACGCCGCCCCACCGGCCTGGAATGCGAAGTCCTCGCTGCCTGCTTCCGAGTACTCGCGCAGGCCACCCGCCATGCTGGCGGCGAGCCCGAGCGCGTGCGTCATTGCGCCGGCATCCAGGCCGAGGAGCCGGCCGGCCGCGGCCGCGGCGCCGAACACGCCGTAGGCCGGCGTAGTGCGGAAGCCCCGCGCACTGAGGTCGGCGGCGTGGTCGCGGCCGATGCGCAGCGCCACTTCATAGCCGGCAAGGAGCGCGGTCAGCAGGCGTGCGCCGCTCGCACCGCTCGCCTGCGCCACGGCGAGCGCCACCGGTATGACGACCGCACCCACGTGGCCAGCGGGGTGCGCGTCGTCCTGCACGCGTGCATGGAACAAGGTCGCGTTGGCGAACGCCGCGCTCGCGGCGTCGCAGCCACGGTCGTCCAGGAAACGCCTCGCGGGGCCGATGGCCGCATCCGTCGCCGCGGCTGCCTGAGCCGCCTGAGGCGCGCGGGTGGATGCCGCGCCGACCGCCATCGCATAGAGGAGACAGGCGCGCGCCTTGTCCGCGACCTGCGGGGTGACCTGGCGCACATCGACGGTTGCCGCGAACCTCGCGAGCTCGAGTAGCGCCTCGCCGCTCATTGCGCGTAGCACTTGCCGCGCGCGAGGAAATCGGCCGTGCCGACCAGCACCTCGCGCTCGTCGAACGGCGCGAGCTGGTCGAGGATGCCGGCGCTGCTGCCGTCGCGCGCGATGGCGGCCAGCGTGCGCTGCATCGACCTGATGGCGGCGCGCTGCAGGTCGCTCGGGATGATCACGATGCTGAAGCCGAGCTCCTGCAGGCGCGACACCGGCAGGAGCGGTGTCTTGCCGCCCTGGAACATGTTGATCAGCTTCCAGCCCGGCAGCCGCCGGGCGATCTCACCAATCTGGGCTTCGCTGGTCGGCGCGTCCAGGAACGCGACATCGGCGCCTGCTTCCAGGTAAGCGTGGCAGCGCTCGAGCGCCCGCTCTAAGCCTTCGACCGCGATGGCATCGGTGCGCCCGATGACGACGAAGTCCGTGTCGTGCAGCGCGTCGCGCACCGCCTTCAGCTTGCCCACCATCTCAGCCACCGGGACCACTGACTTGTCCTCGTAATGTCCGCATCGCTTGGGGAAGGTCTGGTCCTCGAGGTGCAATGCCGCGACACCCGCCCGCTCGAAGGCGTGCGCTGCGCGCTGCGCGTTGAGAGCGTTGCCATAGCCGTTGTCGGCGTCGGCAATAACCGGGATGCCGACCACATCGACAATCTGCTCTAGGCGGGCGGCGATCTCGGCAAGCGACAGCAGGCCGAGGTCCGGTATGCCGCTGCCCCGGGCGATCGCACCGCCGCTCGCGTACGCGGCTGCAAAGCCGCCTTTCTCCACCAGCCGCGCCGACATCCCGTCGTAGACACCGGGTGCGACAACCGTCTGGCCGCTCTTCAGCATGTTTCTCAGTTGCGTGGTGCCGCGCATGTCTGCGTCTCCTTTTCGAATCCGAGCAACCGCGCGGGCGTCGCGCCGAGAATGGCCGCCCTCGCCTGCGCTTCCAGTATCCACTGTGCCAGCCAGTTGAGCGTCCTGCCACAGGTAAGCCGCGCGCGATTCTGCGTCCACGGCCAGTCCCTCGCCCAGAGCAGCCGCGCTGGACCCGCCTGCCACCAGGGGCAGGTCGCGCCTGAACACGTGCGCATGGCAATCGATCTTCACTGTGCAACGCCGCGCAGGTGGTCGACCAGCAGTCGCGCCGCCGCCTCGACGAGCTGTGTATTCACGCCCCCGCCGGGATTCATGCCAACGAAGTCGTAGCCGACGATGTCGGCGAACTCGGCCGAGGACTTTCGCCCCAGCGGATGCTGCTTCGGTACGATCACCACCAGCTCCTCGCCGTGATACGGGAAATATTCCAGCGGGGGGGGCATGCGGCGGCAGAGTGAAAATGCCGATATCTGCGGCGTACTCGGCGATCGCCTTGGCGATCACGGTGGAGGTCTTCTGCTCCTCCAGCCGCACCTCGACGAGCGGATGGGCAGCAAGGAACGAGCTCAGCTGCTCCGGCAGGTAGCGGGTGATCGCGGAAATGGTGGCGAAAATGCGCACGTGTTCGCGCATGCCGCTCGAGTAGTCGAGCATTTGCGAGTGGATCTCGTCCAGGTCGTGAAGCACCCCGCGCGCCAGATTGACGAGTGTCACCCCGGCCGGGGTGGGCTGGATGCCCTTGTTGCTGCGCGCAAGGAGCTCGGTGTTGAGCGCGTGCCCCGAGCTCGCTCACGCGATTGCTGACCGAGGAGGGGGCGATATGCTCGCGTTCGGCTGCCTTGGCGATCGTGCGCTCCTCGACGACGCTGATGAAGAGCCGCAGGGACGTCGGACCGAGCTTCATGGGCGAATCGATTCTACGCCCGCACCCCGCCGTCTCCGGAGGAGATGGCGGCATCGCCACAAACGTGAGGGCGCGCAAGTGGGGCGGGACTATAATTAGCCGGCACCTTGCAGGGAATTTCGACCACAGGAGGAGGAAATGACCCGACTGAAGCGAGGAGCAGCCGCTGCCCTGGCTGCGCTGTGTATCCTTCCCGCCGCATTCGCCCAGGAGAAGTACCCGTCGCGCCCGATTGAGCTGGTGATTCCCACCGCCGCCGGCGGCGGGACCGACATCTCGCTGCGCGTGCTGGCCGAGCTCGTTGAACCGCTTCTCGGCCAGAAAGTCGTGGTGGTGAACAAGCCCGGCGGTGGCGGCACGCTCGGCATGGCGCAGGTGGTGCAAGCGAGGCCCGACGGCTATACCATCGGCGGACTGTGGAACGCGCCGCTCACGATGACGCCGCACATGCTGCCGGCACCGTACAAGGTCAGCGACTACTCTGCGGTATCGCTCGTCACGTCGTCTCCCACCGTGATGTGCGTGAAGTCGGCGTTTCCCGCGGCCGACGGCAAGGCCTTCATCGAGGAGCTGCGCAAGAATCCTGGCAAGTACACTTACGGCAATGATGGCGTCGGCGGCACCATCCAGCTCGCCGCGGAGCGCGTGTTCACCAAGCTCGGCGTCAAGGCACGGCCGATTCCATTCGCGGGCGCGGGCGAGACGCTGAAAGCGTTTCTCGGCGGGCACGTCGACATCTACGGCGGCTCGATCCCGCCGATCATGCCGTATGTGAAGGACAAGTCCGCCAGGTGCGTGATGGTCACCTCCGCCGAGCGTAATTCCTCCGTACCCGACGCCGCCGGCCTTGCCGACCTCGGCGCGCCGGAGGAGGCGACCGTGCTCTGGCGCGGCATCATCGCGCCGCTGAAGCTGCCCGCCGATCGCCTCGCCATCCTGCAGAAAGCCTTCGCGTCGGCGGCGCAAAGCGACAAGTTCAGGGAGTTCATGCTCAAGCGCGGCGAAGAGGCGAAAGGATCGAGCTCGGCCGAGTTTCGCAACCTGATCGACTCCGAGTACGAAGCCATGGGCAAGGTGATGGCGGCGATCGGCCTGACCAAGAAATAGCGTGCCTACGTCGCTCCGGCGCCTGGAGGTCGGCACCGCGGTAGCGCTGGTCCTCCTCGGCGTGCTCGCCGCCTGGGAGGCGCTGCGCATGCCGCAAGGCACGCCGGCGTTGCCCGGGCCCGGCATGGTGCCGCTCGCCTGCGGCGTCCTGCTCGCCCTTTTGTCGGCGGTGCTGCTCGCCGCGCGCCGCACCGGCGCGGGCAGCGACGAACCGGTGCCGCTGGGCAACCGCCACGTCCTGCTCTGCTTCGTCGTCATCGTCGTCGCCGGGCTGCTGTGGGAGCGCGCCGGGTTCCTCGTCACCTCGACGCTGTTCCTGTTCGTCCTGTTGTGGTCGCTTTCGCCGCTGGGCGGGTGGCGCTCGCTCATCGCCGCCGTTCTGGGGAGCGTGGCCCTGCGCCTGATCTTCCAGAATCTGCTCAACGTCGCGCTGCCGCCGCTGCCCTTCTCACTCTAGCGGGCAGACCGTGGAAACGCTGCAACCGCTGCTGAACGGCTTCGCAGTCGCGCTGCGCTCCGACGTTCTGATGTACTGCGTCATCGGCTGCCTGTGGGGGACCATCGTCGGCGTGCTGCCCGGGCTCGGACCGCTGGCGGGCCTCACACTGCTGCTGCCGCTCACCTATCAGCTCGAGCCGACCGCGGCGATTGTCATGCTGGCCGGCATCTTCTACGGCGCCATGTACGGCGGATCGACGACGTCGATCCTCGTGCGCATCCCCGGCGAGGCGGCCTCCATCATGACCGCGATCGACGGCCACGAGATGGCGCGCAAGGGCCGCGCCGGCCCGGCGCTCGTGGTGGCGGCGATCGGCAGCTTCATCGGCGGCACGCTCAGCGTCGTCGGCCTGATGCTGTTCGCCCCGCCGCTCGCCAAGCTGATGCTGCAAGTCGGCCCGGCGGCCGAGTTTGGGCTGATGCTGCTCGCGCTCCTGGTGCTGTGCTTCGTGAGCGGCGGGCCCGCGCTCAAGACGCTGATGATGGTGCTCGCGGGACTGCTCATCGCCACGGTGGGCGTCGATCTCATCACCGCGCATCCGCGCTTCACCTTCGGATCCTTGCAGTTTGTCAACGGCATCAACTTCGTCGCCCTGGCGCTCGGGCTGTTCGGCGTGAGCGAGATCCTGCTCAACCTGGAAGACATCGCCCGGGTGAAGGTCATCAAGCCAGCGCTACGCACCCTGGTGCCGCGCATGCAGGACCTCAAGGATTCGGCGCCGGCAATCGGCCGGGGCACCGTGATCGGCTTCATCTTCGGCTTCATCCCCGGCATTTCGCACGTCATCTCGACCTTCGTCAGCTACGCGGTGGAGCGTAAGCTGTCGAAGGCGCCCGAGACTTTCGGCACCGGGCGTATCGAGGCGGTCGCCGGGCCCGAGACGGCTAACAATGCCACCACCGGCAGCTCGATGATTCCGCTGCTTGTGCTCGGCATCCCCGCCATCCCGGCCACCGCGATCCTCCTTTCGGCCCTGCAGATTCACGGCGTGCAGCCCGGCCCACAGCTCGTCTCGGAGCACCCGAACGTGTTCTGGGGGCTGATCGCGAGCATGTACATCGGCAACCTCGTGCTGCTCGTTCTCAACCTGCCGCTGGTGGGGTTGTTCGTCAACCTGCTGCGCATCCCCTACGCCTACCTCGCGCCGACGGTGCTGCTCGTGTCGATGATCGGCATCTACAGCGTCAACTCGAACGCCACCGACATCCTGATCATGGCGGTGTCCGGACTGGTCGGCTACGTACTGCGCAAGGGAAAGTTCGATCCGGCGCCCCTGCTCCTCGCCGTCGTGCTCGGCGACCGCATGGAGGTGTCGCTGCGCCGCGCGCTCACGATCTCGGACGGCGACTGGTGGATCCTGCTGCAGGGGGCTATGTCGAAGATCTTCCTCGGCGCGGTGGTGCTGCTGGTGTGTCTGCAGCTCGCCGCGTCGTATCTCGGTTTTCGCCGCAAGGACATGAAGGAGAACTGAATGCGCATGACATCAAGGTTGCGCGAGCTGCTTGCCGCGCCCGGCATCGTGCTGGGCGGCGGGGCGCACGACGGACTGAGCGCCCGCATTGTCGAGCAGGTGGGCTATCCGCTGTGCGTCGTCACCGGCGCCGGCGCGTCGATGTGCCGCGGCTATCCGGACATTGGCCTCGTCACCATGCCGGAGATGGTGCAGAACGCGCGCTACATCGCCGAGGCGGTGAGGATCCCGGTAATCGTCGACGCCGACAACGGCTATGGCAACGCGCTCAACGCCGCGCGCACCCTGCGCGAGTTCGAGCGCGCGGGTATTGCCGGGATCCATATCGAGGATCAGGTGTGGCCCAAGCGCTGCGGCCACATGTTCGGCAAGCGCCTGATCGCGAAGGAGGAGATGGCGGGCAAGATCAGGGCCGCCCTGGACGCGCGCCACGACGCGGATTTCGTGGTCATCGCCCGCTGCGACGCGATCATGGTGAACGGGCTCGGCGACACGCTGGAGCGCGGCGAAGCCTACCTCGAGGCCGGCGCCGACATGCTGTTCTTCGAGATGCGCGAGTCGATGGACGAGATCCGTACCATCGCCGAGCGCTTCCGCGGCCGCGTGCCGCTGCATTTCAATCATTCGCCGAGCGGCATGGTGCCGCGGCTGCACGTGTCCGAGATTGAGAAGCTCGGCTTCAAGACCGCGTGCTTCTACGCCCACGCGCTGATGGCCGCGTGCAAGACCATGCGCGAGGTGCTGACCGAGATCAAGCAGACCGGCAACTCGCTCAGCGTGTGGGAGCGGATGGTCGGGTTCGAGGAGTTCTGGGAGATCGCCGGTCTCAAGGAGTATCGCAGCCGGGAGAAGAAGTATGGCGCATGACCCGGTACGCCTGGAGCTGGTGAAGAACGCGATCGGCTCGATCGTGGACGAGATGGTGCTGACGGTGATTCGCATCGCCTACTCGTCGATCATGCGCGACACCATGGACCTGTCGAGCGCGTTCTGCGATCGGCAGGGCCGCATGATCGCGCAGGGGCTGAGCGTCGCGCTGCATCTCGGCTCCATTCCCGACGCCATGGACGCCGTGCGCGCGAAGTACGGCGACAGCCTGTCCCCGGGCGACGTGGTGGTGCTGAACGACCCCTACCAGGGCGGCATGCACCTCCCCGACATCTTCATGTTCAAGCCGGTGTTCATCCGCGAGCGCCTGCTCGGCTACGCTGTGGTGGTCGCGCACCACAACGACATCGGCGGGCGCGTTCCCGGCTCGAGCGCAGCGGATTCCACCGAGGTTTTCCAGGAGGGCCTGCGCATCCCGGTGCTCAAGCTCCATGACCGAGGGCAGCCGAACCAGACCCTGCTCGACCTCATCGCCATCAACGTGCGCGTGCCGGATACCGTGCTCGGAGACCTGCAGGCCCAGCTCGCGGCCTGCGGCATCGCCGAGCGCGGCATGGGCGAGCTCGTCGCGCGTTACGGCTTCGACCCGCTCGAGCGCCATTTCGGGGAGTTGCTCGACTACAGCGAGCGCGAGGCACGGCGCACCATCCGCTCGATCCCGTCGGGCGTGTACCGCTTCGTCGACCATCTGGACGACGACGGCGTGCACATGGAAGAGCCGGTGCGCATCGCCGTTGCGGTGCACGTGAAGGACGGCGAGATGATCGTGGACCTCGAGGGCACCTCGCCGCAGGTGCGCGGCGCAATCAACTCGACGCTTTCCTTCGCCAAGTCCGCCGTGTACTTCGCGGTGCGCTCCATCATGGACTCGGACGCGCCCAACAATGCCGGCTTCTTCCGTCCCATCGAGGTGAAGGCGCCGCTCGGCTGCCTGGTGAATCCGCGGCCGCCGGCGGCGGTGGCTGCACGCGGCATCAGCGGCTTTCGCCTCATCGACGCCATGTTCGGCGCGCTGGCGCAGGCGATCCCCCAGCGCGTGCGCGCCGCCGGCGAGGGCGGCACGACCAGCTACAGCTTCGGCTGCTATGACGCGGAAGGCCGCTTCTCTCTGTTTCGCGAGGCGATCATGGGCGCCTGGGGCGGCGGCCACCGGCGCGAGGGCATCGACGGGATCGCCAACGGCGCCGCCAACATCAGCAACGCCCCCGTCGAGATGGTTGAGAACCAGGCGCCCATCCGAGTCGAGCGCTACGAGTTCGTTCCGGACAGCGGCGGTCCCGGCGAATATCGCGGCGGCCTGTCGGTGCTGCGCCAGCTTCGTTTCCTCGGCGCGCGCGCCACGCTACAGCTGCGCGCCGACCGGCATCACCACCGGCCATACGGGCTCGCCGGCGGGGCCGATGGCACGCCGTCGCACAACCTGCTCGACGACGGCACTGGGGAATGGCGTCCGCTACCGACGAAATTCACCCGCCCGCTCGCCGGCGGACAGGCGATCCGGCACAAGACCGCCGGTGCGGGCGGCTACGGTGACCCACGCCGGCGCGATCCGGCCCGCGTGCTCGCCGACGTGCGAGACGGCAAGGTCACCCCTGACGCCGCGCGGCGCGACTACGGCGTTGTAGTGCTGCCCAGGCCCTGGCGCGTGGATACCGAAGCGACCGCGAAAGCGCGCGCGCAATGAACGGCACGGCGAGCGCGGGTCTGCGCGTCGGTGTCGACATCGGCGGCACCTTCACGGACTTTGTATTCGTGCGTCCCGACGGCAAGCTCGACCGTCGCAAGCGCCCCTCGACACCGGCGGACTACGCGCTCGCCATCGTCGAGGGCGTCGCGGAGTATTGCGCGGAGGCCGGCACGCCGGCCGGCGCGGTAGTCGAGATCGTGCACGCCACGACGGTCGCGACCAATGCCATCCTCGAACGCAAGGGCGCGCGCACCGGGCTTCTCGCCACGGAAGGCTTCCGGGACGTGCTGGAGTTCAGGCGCATCCGCATCCCCTTCGCCTACGACCTGTCGTGGGAAAAGCCTGCGCCGCTCGTGCCACGCTCGCTGCGCCTCGGCGTGCGCGAGCGGCTCGACGCGCGCGGCGGTGTGCTGGAAGCGCTCGACAGGACGTCGCTCGACACCGCGATCGAAGAACTGGCGCGCGCCGAGGTGGAGGCTGTCGCCGTGTGCTTCCTCCACGCCTACCGCAATTCCGCGCATGAGCGCGCCGCGGCGAGCCGGCTGCGCGAGCGCTTGCCGGGCGTCGAGGTTTCGCTCTCGAGCGATGTCCTGCCGGAGATGCTCGAGTTCGAGCGCACCAGCACCACCGTGGTAAACGCGTACGTCGGCCCGCTGATCGCGCGCTACCTGGAGCGGCTGCGCGGCGCGCTGGCAGGGCGCGGCGTCAAGTCCCCGATCCTGGTGATGCAGTCGAACGGCGGCCTGATCAGCGCCTCCGCGGCTGCCGACCGGCCAGTGACCATCATCGAGTCCGGCCCGGCGGCCGGCGTGGTGGCGGCGGGGCGCATCGCGTGCGAGTGCGGCTACGCGAACGTCATCACGCTGGACATGGGCGGGACGACGACCAAGGCCTCCATCATCGAGCGCGGCGAGATTCTGCGCGGGACCGAGTACGAGGTCGGCTCGCCGCTGTCGGTGAGCAGCCGCCTGATGCGCGGTAGCGGCTACCTGCTGCGCATCCCTGTGATCGACATCTCCGAAGTCGGCGCCGGCGGGGGCAGCATCGCGAGCCTCGACGCGGGCGGCTCGCTGCGCGTCGGTCCGCACAGCGCCGGCGCCGTGCCCGGCCCGGCCTGTTACGGCCACGGCAACGACCGCCCGACGGTGACGGACGCCAACCTCCTGCTCGGCTATATCAGCGGCACCTCGCTCGCGGGCGGCTCGCTCGCGCTCGACGCCGCCCTGGCAGAAGCGGCGGTGCGCCGGCATGTGGGCGAGCCGGCCGGGCTTTCGCTCGCCGATGCGGCGCACGGCATCCACGTGGTGGCGAACTCCAACATGGTGCGCGCCATCAAGGCGGTATCGGTCGAGCGGGGCCGCGATCCGGCGGATTTCATCATGATGGCGTTCGGCGGAGCCGGCCCCATCCACGCCGCCGGCGTGGCGCGCACGCTCGGCATCCGTGAGGTGCTCGTGCCACGCGCACCCGGCGTGTTCAGCGCTCTCGGGCTGCTGCATGCCGAGGTGGAGCACCACGCCGCACGCACCGTGCTCATCGGCACCCGCGCGGGCGACATGAGCGCCGTCGACGCGGCACTTGCCGAGATGCGTGACGACCTGCTGCGACGCATCCGGGAGGAAGGCTTCGATCCCCAGGGAGCGCAGATCGAGCGCTATGCCGACCTGCGCTACCGCGGCCAATCCTCCGAGCTCACGGTGCCGCTGCCCAACGGCTCCGTGAGCGAGGCGGCGCTGCGCGAGCTGGAGGAGCGGTTCGAGCAGGAGTTCGAGCGCACCTACGCGCACCGCGGCGATACCAAGGCCTTCGAGCTGGTCACCGTACGACTGGTCATGCGCGTGCCCCGCGCCCTCCAGCATGGACGCGACTGGGTGGCCATGAAGGAGACGCCCGAGCAGCGGCGCCCGGTGTACTTTGGGCCCGAGCACGGTCGCCTCGAGACGCGTGTGATCGCCCGCGGCTCGCTCGGCGCGTCGCCCGCAGCCGGGCCGCTGCTGGTGCAGGAGTACGACACCACCGTCGTGGTGCCGCCGGGCTGCGCCACCCGGCTCGACAGCCATGGCAACGTGCTTATCTCGATCGGCGCATGAGCGCCCAGTCCGGCCGCTGGCGCGCCATCGGCTGGATGGCCATGTCGGCTGCGTTGGTGGTAGCAATGAACGTGCTCATCAAGCATGTCTCGCTCGAGTTGCCGGTCGCCGTGGTGCTCTTCTTTCGCATGGCATTTGCCATTCCCTTTGCCCTGCCGTGGGTGTTGCGCGACGGTCCAGGTGCGCTGCGGACGCAACGCCTCGGCGCGCATGCGATGCGCGGCGCGCTGGGGGCGCTGTCGATGTGGTGCTGGGTATTCGGCGTGAAATATCTGCCCCTCACAACGTTCGTGGCGATCTCGTTCACACGGCCGCTGTGGACGACCATGACCGCGCGCCTGGTGCTGGGCGAAAGGGTCGGCCTGCGCCGCAGCGCGCTGATCGCGCTCGGTTTCCTCGGTGTGCTGATCGCCGTGCGGCCGGAGCTGCATGCCGGCGTGGCGGTGCTGGTCGCGCTGCTGGGCGGGGCGGTCTCGAGCCTCACGCTCACGCAGGTCAAGTCGCTCACCACGACCGAGCCAGCGTTTCGCATCGTCTTTTACTTCTCGGTATTCGGCACCCTGTGTGCGGCACCGTTCGCGCTCGCCGACTGGCGAACGCCGGACGCCGCGCAGTTCGGCTGGCTGGCGCTGAGCGCCCTCGCCGCAGCCACGGCGCAATACTGTCTCGCGAAGGCCGCCGGACTCGGCGAAGCCTCCCTCATCACGCCGGTCGATTTTCTGCAGTTGCCGATCGCGGCCCTCGCCGGATACGTCCTGTTCGCCGAGCAACCCGACCTCCTCACCTTCGCGGGCAGCGCCGTGCTGCTGCTCGCCATCGTCGCCATCGTCCATGACAGACGGAAATCCCATGACCGCCAATGAGAAACGCAAGCTGTTCCGAAATCTCATCAATGCTGCCGAGATCCTCGCGCTGCCGGGCGTCTACGACGGCTTCAGCACCCGGCTCGTCGCGCAGGCCGGCTACCGCGCCGCGTTCATCAGCGGCGCCGGCATCAGCGAGTGCTACATGGGCTGGGCCGACGTCGGTGTCATGGGCTTTCGCGAGAACCTCGAGGCTTGTCGCTACATGGCGGGCTGCACCGGCATGGCCATGCTTGCCGACGGCGACACCGGCTACGGCAATGCTGTGAACGTGTACTTCACCGCGCGCGGCTTCGAGGACGCGGGACTCGCCGGCGTGATGATCGAGGACCAGGTGTGGCCCAAGCGCTGCGGCCACATGAAGGGCAAGGAGGTGATCTCGCTCGAGGAGGCGGCGGAGAAGATCCGCGCCGCAGCCGAGGCACGGCGCGACCCGGATTTCATCATCAAGTCGCGCACCGACACCCTGGCGACCCACGGCATCAAGGAGGTGATCCGGCGTCTCACCGCCTACGCGGAAGCCGGCGCCGACCTGCTGTTCGCCGATGCCCTGCTTTCGTCGCAGGAGATCGCCACGGTGGCGAAGAATGTTCCCAAGCCGCTGTGCGTCAACATGGGATTCGGCATCCGCAGGCGCTCGACCACACCGCTCCTGTCCGCGCGCGAAATGCAGGACCTGGGCGTCGCGGTGGCGATCTTTCCGCGCCTGCTCACCTCGACTGCGATTCAGGGCATGAAGAACGGGCTCGCGGCGCTGCAGGAAAGCCTGGAGACGGGGAAAGTGGTCGAGCGGCCCGACCTCGCGGTGTCGTTCGAGGAGCTCAATACGCTGGTGGGGTTCGACGAGGTGCAGTCGATCGAGAAGCGCTTTCTCACGCGCGAGCAGCTCGCGCGCAAATACGGATAGGGGAGGTAATCATGCTGAAGAGAGTTGTTTTCGTTGCGCTGCTCACCGCCGGCGCCGCGCAGGCGCAGGAGCGGTTTCCGGCACGCCCGATCGAGCTGATCGTGCCCACGCCAGCGGGCGGCGGCGTGGACATCGTCGTGCGGCTGCTCGGCGGCCTGGCCGAGCCGACTCTCGGCCAGAAGGTCGTAATCTCCAACAAGCCGGGCGGAGGCGGCGCCGTCGGCGTCGCGCAGCTCACGCAGGCGAAGCCCGACGGCTACACGATGGCCGCCGTGTGGAACGCGCCGCTGACGATCCTGCCGCACACGCTTTCGGTCCCGTACGCGCTCGACGACTACCTGCCGATCACCCAGCTTACCGGCGGCACGCCGTTCGTCTTCTGCGCCAAGGCGGATTTTCCCGCCAAGGGCGGCAGGGAGTTCGTGGAGCTGCTGCGCGCCAACCCGGGCAAGTACACGTACGGGAACGACGGGGTAGCGGGCTCGGTACAGCTCGCCGCCGAGCGTGCGTTCGGCAAGCTTGGGGTGCGCATGCGGCCGGTGCCCTTCGGCGGCGCCGGCGAGACGGTGAAGAACTTCCTCGGCGGCCACGTCGACGTCTACGGGGGCACGATCCCGACCATCCTCGAGTTCGTGCGCGGCGGCCAGGCGAAATGCCTCGTTGTCACGGCGCCGCAGCGCACGCCATCGCTGCCCGACACCGCCTCGCTCGGCGATCTCGGCATCCCGGACACGGCGTCCGAGCTTTGGCGGGGCATCATCGCCCCGAAGGGCGTGCCGGCGGAGCGCGCGGCGGTAATCGAGAAGGCGTTCCGCCAGGCGACGCAGCACCCGAAGTTCCTCGAGTTCGGGGCAAGCCGCAGCGAGGCCGCCGTCGGCAGCTCCGCCGCGGAGTTCGCGAAAACCATCCGCGCCGAGTACGACGCAAACGCCGAGATCATCAAGCGCCTCGGCCTCGGCAGGAAAAACTGAAAAGGAACTTGAAATGGATGAGAAACCCAATCTCGGCGGGCTGGCGCTCAACCTGGAGAGCATCGAGGGCGCCGGAGAGCCGGGCCGCGACGCCACGGCGTTCCGCTATTCCCGCCCCACCCTTGTCAAGGCGAAGCGCGGCATCGCGCCGCTGGTGCGCAGCGATATCCTGTTCAGCGCCGTGCAGGTGATCCGCGAGGGCGGCGAGAACAGCCTGCATTCGCACTCCGCGATGGACGGCTTCTGGTTCGTGCTGGAAGGGCGCGCGCGCTTCTACGGCGAGGGCGACAAGCTGATTGCGGAGATCGGCCGGCATGAAGGCGTATTCGTGCCGCGCAACGTTCCCTACTGGTTCGAGAGCGTAGGCGACCAGGTGCTCGAGCTCCTGCAGGTCGAGGCGATCGACAAGCGGGTGAAGAACACGCTCACGCGCCACGCGCCGAAAAAGGTGCTCGGGATGGAGGTATTCAAGCCCGAGGGCGACCTGCTCGGCGTCGCCGGCAGGCTCGAATGAGCGGCAAGGCGCTGCGCCGGCTGCTTGCGGCGCGCGATTTCCTGTACGTCCCGGTGGCGTACGACGCGCTGGGCGCCCGCCTGGTGGAGAAGCTGGGCTTTCCCGCCGTCTACACCGGCGGGTTCGTCACCGGCAGCACGCGTTGCACCTCCGAGCCGCTGCTTACGATGGACGAGCAGGTGCGCACGGCGGGCGCTGTCGCGCGCGCGGTGCGCATTCCCGCCATCGCCGACGGGCATGGCGGCTTTGGGGAGCCGCTGCACACCATGCGCACAGTGCGCGAGTTCGTGCGCGCCGGGCTAGCCGGCATCCATATCGAGGACCAGCAGTTCCCCAAGCGCGCCCACTACCATCGCGGCGCGGGCCGCACCATCCCGGCGAAGGATTTCTTGGCGAAGATCCGCTTTGCGTGCCGGCAGCGCGACGAGTCCGACAAGGGTTTCGTCGTTATCGCGCGCAGCGAAACGTGCCGTTTCGAGGGATTACGCGAAGCGATCGGGCGGGTCAACGCCGCCGCCGATGCCGGCGCCGACCTGGGAATGATCTTCCCGCGCGACCTGGCGGAAACGCGGCGCGCGCCGAAAGCGGCAAGGGTACCGCTCGTCTACGTCCTCAGCCGCGGTAACCGCGATGGACGACCCGTCCCGACCGCGGCACAGCTCGCCGACATGGGCTACAAGCTGGCCATCGACGCCGTGGCCTACCTTCTGTTCAGCTTCCACTTCGTGCGAAACGCTTACGGTGCGCTGCGCAAGAACGGCGAATACGCGGGCCTCTCGAGCCAGGAGATGGTCGCCGCCCGGGCCGAGATCGAGAGCCTTGTCGGACTCGACCAGTTCTATCGCGTGGAGGAGCAGACGGTAGAGCGCTGGCCAGCCGCGGCGTTGCCATCGACGCCCGCAGGCTCGCCGCGCTGGAGGCCGACACCGGTACCCCGTTCAGGAACGCGCAAACCGGTCCCAACCCGGATTCCGCGCAAGCCTCGATCCTGAACTACGCATGGACGCTTGTGCATGAGCGGTACGCGGCACGCTCGCGTCGGTCTGGCCCGACAGCGGCTTGAGTTTCTTGAAGCGCGCGATCCGCCTGAGCATCTCGTCTGGGGTCAGTACGATGGTCCTCATGGCGATCTCCCTCTCGGGCCTTGACGGCTAGGAGAGTCTACCCGTCTCTGGCTGCAAGAATTGGCCCGGCCTAGGTGTGATGGCCCAATAGGTTGTTTCTGTTCATCCGGACTGAGTCTGAGAGACTGGAAGGTGCGAACCAAATCCAACTCTCAGGGGGCTCAGCCGAATGAACATCCACAAGAATGCACGACTCACGCTCGCACGTCGAATCGAAATGGTCAGAAGCGTGGTTGAGAACAAGCTGACGCCCGCCGAGGCCGCGGCCGAGGCGGGTGTCAGCGAGCCGACGGCCCGCAAGTGGCTGGGACGATTCCTGGCTGGTGGCAAGGCGGGTCTGGTTGACCGTCGCTCCCGGCCCCATTTGAGCCCGCGTCGGATCACCAGCGCCAAGGCCTTGGCGATCGAGGAGCTGCGCCGCCGGCGCCTCACCCAGGCGCGCATCGCGCAGTCGCTTGGGGTTTCTAAGAGCACCGTGGGCCGGGTGTTGACCCGTGCCGGCCTGTCGCGTCTGCGGGATCTGGAGCCCTCCGAGCCGGTCGTGCGCTACGAGCATGAGCGGCCAGGAGATCTCATTCATATCGACACCAAGAAGTTCGGCCGCATCGAGCGCATGGGCCACCGCGTCACGGGCGACCGGCGCGACGGTCTCGAGGGTGCTGGCTGGGAGTTCCTGTTCGTGTCCATCGACGACCATTCCCGCATCGGCTTCACCGACATGTACTTCGACGAGGGCAAGGCCAACGCGGTACAGTTCCTGCAAAACACCGTCGCTTACTTCAAGTCCCTGGGCGTGCGCCCCCGGCGCCTGCTGACCGACAACGGCCCGGCCTTCCGCTCGAAGCAATTCGCCGCCGCATGCCGTGATCTGCAGATCAAGCACAGCTTCACCAGACCCTACCGGCCTCAAACCAATGGCAAGGCCGAGCGCTTCATCCAGTCCGCGATCAGGGAATGGGCCTACGGTATCCCTTACAACCACTCCAAGGAGCGCACTGCCATGCTCGAGCGCTGGAACCATCACTACAACTGGCATCGCCCTCATCAGGGCATCAACGGCTTAGCACCTATCAGCCGCCTTGCTCAGTCCCAAAACAACCTCTTGACGCTTCACAGCTAGCCGGCCTTTTCGCCGTAGGCCCCCATCGGGGGGCAGCTGCAGACCACGTTGCGGTCGCCGTAGGCGTTGTCCACCCGGGCCACCGGGGG
>VGEP01000072.1 GCA_016869215.1 Alphaproteobacteria bacterium
CCGACGAGGTCTATGATATCGACATGGAGCCAGAAAAATTGGCGGCGTAATCAAACCCAGAATCCATCTTAGCCAAGCCGCCAAACTGTCCCGGAAACCGGGACCATCTCTGTCCGGACGAATCGAAGTCGAATTTAATTCTACAGAGTTTCCTGAGTATTAATTTTCCAACCCCGCCGCGCGCGACGGATAAGCCCGCGAAATGGAGGATCAACGCAAGTTGTGGCGGATCAATCCGCCGGCTGCCGTTTGCCCCGCATGATGAACTGCAGGTTGCGGAGGTAGACGAACACGCCGAACGCCTGCCCCGCGATGAACACCGGATCGCGCCGGTACAGCGCGTAAACCAGCAGCAGCACTCCGCCGCCGATCGAGAACCACCAGAACATGATCGGGATCACGCTCTTGCCGACGCGCTCCGACGCAAGCCACTGCACCAGAAAGCGCATGGTGAAAAAGAACTGCGCGACGAAGCCAAGCAGCACCCACCAGTCCATGCGCATCACGAACACGTCGTGCAGGTAATCGCCGACGGCGTTCGATAGATCGACAAGCATCTAAACCTCCGAAACCTCCGGCACGCGCTTGCGGCGCCGGATCAGCCACCACACGCCGGCAAGGTCGAGAATGCCCACCCAAAGCCGGTCGAAGAATCCATAGTTCGACGTGCCGGAGCCGCGCGGCCGGTCGATCACGTCGACATAACCGATCTCAAGCCCCTCGCGCCGGACCAGCGCCGGCAGGAACCGGTGCAGCCCGTCGAAATACGGCAACCGCAACCCGACCTCGCGCGGAAACGCCTTGAGCCCGCAGCCGGTGTCGCGGGTGCCGTCGCGCAGCACCGCGCCGCGCACGGCGTTTGCGACGCGCGACTGAAAACGCTTGAAGCCGGTCGCCTTGCGTCCGACGCGCTGGCCGGCGATCAGTCCGACGCGCGGCGCACCCTGCGTGAGCGCGTCGATCATCGTCGGCAGGAACGCCGGATCGTTCTGACCGTCGCCGTCGAGCGTGACGACGATCGGCGCGCGCGCGGCCGCTATCCCGGTCCGCAGCGCCGCGGACTGACCGCAGGATTGCGCATGCCTGAGCTGGCGCAGCCAGGGCCGTTCGGCCTGCAGGCGCCCGATTTCGGCGCCGGTCCCGTCGGTCGAGCCGTCGTTGACGTAGACGACCTCGAAGACACGGCCGGCGAGCGCAGTCTCGATCTCCGCGAGCAGGGACGCGACGTTGCCGGCTTCGTTCCGAACCGGAACGACGACCGTTATCGCTGGGCCATTGGAACTCATGACACTCGTCTCGAAAAGCGGGGCGGCCAGCGCCGGGAAAGACCGTGTGCTTCTAGGCAGCGCGCGGGCTTTGGGCAACGGCCTTGAGAATGCGCCGGAAATTCGGCCCCGGCAGAGGCCGTATCCGGCCATCCGCCCCCACGACAAAACCGAGGCGCCGGGCCGCAAACCAATCCCGGACCAGTACGGCCCCGAAAGCGCCCACGATCGCACCGGCCAGCACGTCGCTTGGGTGGTGCGCGGTGATGGCGATCCGGCTGAACCCGATCATGACCGCGTAGATCCACATCAGCGCGCGCGCGTGCGGAAATATCGCGCCGATCGCCACCAGGGCCGCAAACGCGGTGGTGGCATGGCCCGATGGCATGCTTGCGTATTCCACCTGCCAGCCGAAAGGCTGATAGGCCCAGACGTCGTGCCCCTCCACGAGCGGCCGCGCCCGGCCGATCAAGCGCTTGACGACCCCGACGAACACGCCGGGCACCGCGATGGCCAGAAACACGAAGCCGACCCGGACCGTCCAGGCCGCGAGCACGGCGCGCGCGAGCGATGGCAAGGCCGGGTTGTCGCGCAGCGCGAGCGCGATCATGAGAAGGCCGGTCGGCCACAGAAACCAGCCCGACTTGCCAAGGTCGGTCAGGCGGTCCAGCGCCTCGACCAGCGGGACCGGCAGCCGCCGCACGTTTGCGATCGACCACGGATCGATCAGGATCATGGTCAGCACGATGGCCGATACAGCGATCGCGGCGGCCGCCGCAAACCGCGGCGCCGTCAGCCTTGCAAGACGCAACGATTCAGGTCGCGGCGTCCGGAACAGAATCGCCATGGTCGCGCGGGCACCGGCTTCGAGCTTGCGCAGGCGCAACTTGCCGCCGCCCGCTCCGGATCGAAGCCCGCCGGCGGCACTCACCGCGCATCCTCCGTACGGTAGAGAGCAAGCGAGATAGCGCGTCCGCTGGAGTAATTGGCGCCTTCGAACCGCACCGGCGGCGCGTAGCGCAGTCCGATCACGTCGGCGCGCCGCAGGAACGCGCGTTCGTGCGGTCCGTCCACCAGCGCGAAGCGGCAACCGCCGGGCCGCAGGAACTCGGCGGCGTCGGCGCCGTCGACCAGCCGGGTGTCGGTGCCGGCAAGGAACACCAGGCTCGGCTCGTGATAGCCGGCGGTGGCGAGCTGCGGGCCTTCGCACTTGGCGCCGCGCAACGACTGCGCCACCCAGGCACTCGGGAATGCCGGCGTCATCGACGGGATCACCACACCGTAGATCGCGAACGCAATCAGGATCGACGCTGCGGCCGCGCGCAGCAGCGAGCGCTCCGCGCCGTCGGCATAGTAGAGACGCCAAGCGAACAGGCCGAGGATCATAGCGCCCACCGCGAACGGCCAGGCCAGCAGTCCGATCTGCCGCGCGAGCACAATCAGGCCGACGATGCTGCCGACGCCCAGAAGCACCGGTACAAAGAACCACCAGCTCGTGCCCTTCACCAGCCAGCGCTCGCGCGCCAGCATGTGCTGGTCGATGACGCCGGCAATCAGGATGGCGAGCGCGGGATAGATCGGCAGCACATAGTGCGGCAGCTTGGTCACCACCAGTTCGAACACGATCCAGGCCGGCACGATCCACGCCAGCAGGAATTTTGCGCCGCGCTCGCGGCGTGCGGCCCATACGCCCGGCGCCGCCATCAGCGTCAGCGTAGCGGCCGGCCAGAACGTCAGCCAATAGAGCAATATGTAATAGCCGGGCGGCGCGCCGTGCGCCTCCTGCGCGCTGAACACCTTGCTCAGGAGATCGCGGCCGACCGACTCGGCGATGAACGCTCCGCCCGCCTTGCTCATGATGGCGGCGAACCACGGCAGCACCAGGATCGCGAGCCAGACCACGCCGGGCAGCGGCCGCAGCGCCAGCATCCAGCGCGCCGACCGGTCGACGGCGACCAGCGTGCCCGCGGTCAGAACCACGAACATGACGATCAGCGGACCTTTCAGAAGAATTCCCACACCGAGCGCTGTCCAGAAAATCGCCGGCAGCGCCCATCCCTTCAGCCCCACCGGCGCCGGACGCCGGTCCGCGAGATAGGCGCGCGCCATCGCGCCCATCGCGGCGAGGATGCTCGCCAGCAGCATCGCGTCGGTCTTGGCGGTCCGGGCCTCGAAGCCCAGCATCACGCAGGTCGCCATCGCCAGCGCCGCGAGCAGCGCGGCCCGCCGCGACACGAACACCAGCGCGGTCCAATAGGTCAGCAGCACTGCGCCGATCGCACCCGCCAACGACGGAATCCGGTAGAGCCAGATCGTCGTACGCGCTTCGGTTACGCCGAACGCCTCGCCGGCTTTGACCGCACCGGCCTGAAGCCAGTAGATGCCGACCGGTTTCTTGTAGCGCACGTCATCCTGGAACCGGATATCGACGAAGTCGCCGGTCTCCAACATCTGCTTGGTGGCCTGCGCGAAGCGGGCCTCGTCGCGGTCCACCGGCGAAATCTGAAAAAAGCCCGGAAGGAATGCGACCAGCGCCACCGCAACCAGCATCGCGACTGCACGCGCGTGCGAGGCGACCGCGAAATCGACGATCGCGGCGAGCCCTCGGTCGCGCCAATCGGCGCGCGTCTTGTCCATGGTGGCGTCCGGCATCCCCTCACCTTGCGCGTCGGGGCGGACAATAGAGAAAAGGTGCGACGCGGGAAAGACCGCGCCGTAGAACCTAAGTCGTTATTCCAAAATGAAAAATGCCTAATTCGGGGTCAGGTCTTGTAGGACGGGTCGCGCCGGTCGAGCATCCGCTTCAGCGCCGGCCATTCCAGCGAGCCGTGCGGCTGGCGTTTTCCCTTGGCGTCGGGCGACGGCATGATCGTGAGCTGGGCGTTGGACTTGGCGATCACCTCCTGAGGCGGCATCTGGATGTCGCTGTTGCAGGCAAGCGCCAGAAGCTGCGTCTGGCAGGCGCGCTCCAGACGATAGATGTTGTTGAACGCCTGCCCGATGGTGGTGCCGACCGCGAGCAGCCCGTGGTTGCGCAGGACCATCACCTCGGCGTCGCCGAGGTTCCCGACCAAACGCTTGCGCTCGTCGAGATCGACCACCACGCCCTCGAAGTCGTGATAGGCGACCTTGCCCCAGCGCATCGCGGTCTGGGTCAGCGGCAGGAGCCCGCACTTGAGCACCGACACCGCCATGCCCGCGTTGGTGTGCGTGTGCAGCACGCAGGCGACGTCGTGCCGGGCGCCGTGGATCGCCGAGTGGATCACGTAGCCCGGCAGATTCACGCCGTATTGCGGATTGGCGTTGGCGACGATCTTGCCGTCGAGATCGACCTTGATCAGCGATGACGCGGTGATCTCCTCGTACATCATCCCGAACGGGTTGATCAGAAAATGCTCCTTCTCGCCCGGCACCCGCGCCGAAATGTGGTTCAGGTGCAGGTCGGTCATGCCGTAGAGATCGACCAGCCGGTAGCAGGCCGCGAGGTCGACCCGGACCTCCCATTCCGCCGGGTCGATGCCGTTGGCCGGCTGCGCCGTCGAAGTGTCGATCTTGGGCACGGTGTTCATGGGACCATCTCCCGCTGATGCAAGGACGCTTCAGTTCGGCTGGATATTGGACTCGGTGATGATCTTGCGCCAGACCGCCACATCGTCCTGGTACATCTTCTCCAGATCCTGGGGCGTGCCGAGGTGCGGCACCATGATAAGTTCCTTGAACTTGGCCTGCACCTCGGGCGTATTGATCGCAGCCGCGATTTCCTTGTTGACCCGCTGAACCACCGCCGGCGGTGTCTTGGCCGGCACCACGATGCCGTTCCATGAATAGGTCAGATAGCCCGGCACGCCGCTCTCGGCGATGGTGGGCACGCCGGGCAGGAACGGGTTGCGCTTGGTCGAGGACACGGCGATCGCCCGCATCTGGCCGGAATTGATCTGGCCGATGGCGCCCGGAATCGTTTCGAACGCGGCCTGCACGTTGCCGGCGAGCAGCGCGGTCATCACCTCGCCCGTGGTGCGATGCGTGACGATCGGAACCCTGATCCCGGTCGTGGAAATGAACATCCGAGTCGACAGGTTCTGCGCCGTGCCGGTCGCAATGGTGCCGAAGTTGAACTTGTCCGGGTTCGACTTGGCGGCGGCGATCACGTCCTTGACGGTCTTGAGCGGACTGTCCTTGTGCACGAACAGCACGAAGTCGAACGTCGCCATCGGGCCGACCGGCGTGAAGTCGCGCGACCAGTTGTAGGACAGAGACTTGAACATCGATACCGCGATGGCGTTCTGGCTCGACACCCAGAGCATGGTGTGACCGTCGGGCGCCGCGCGCGCGACGGCGTTCGCCGCGGTCTGTCCGCCGGCGCCCGGCATGTTCTCGATCACGACCGGCTGGTTGATGTGCTTCGACATCGCCTGGCCGATAGCGCGGCCGGCGATGTCGCCAAGGCCCCCCGCCCCGAAGCCCATTACGATCCTCGCCGTGCGCGACGGAAAATCCTGCGCCGAAGCGGCGGAAGCCATCACGACGCCGGCAAACAAGACGGCCAGCCGGCACGATACACGCACCGCTTTCACTTCGATCCTCCCGATAATGAATTTCGAATTGCCGTTGCAGATCGGTTCAACGTTTGAGCGGCGCGAACGGCGCGGGCGACATCAGCTTGCTTTCCTGCTTGATGAGATAGCCGGCTTCCGCGTTCATCTCGATGTACTTCAGCCATTCCGCGTCCTTGAACAATTCAGCCCGCTTCCGGTTGCGGTCCTCGGCGTTCTCGTAGACCCAGATGTGGACGTAGGAGTTCACGTCGCCCGTCTCGCTGACCAACCAGGCGAGCGGCTCGCCGAAGTATTTCTTCTGGATCGCCAAGCCGTGCTTCTCGTACAGCGCAAGCTGCTTGCGCAGCGTGCCGACGCGCACGGTGTAGGTGCGATGATCGATGAGCATGGTTCCCCCCACGTGTGTGCGGGGAACGTTACAGGCCGGCTTCCGCGGGGAAAACCGGGCCCGCGGCATGGCAGACCCGCTATTGCAGCCGGACCGTGACGCTGTCGGAGGAACCTTTGGCGTCAATGACCGTCAACCGCGTGAACCCGAGCCCTTCGGGCGCGACGAACAGCGTGCGGCGATCGCCGCGCGCGGCCGCGGGCTGACCGTTGACCAGAACGGTCAGCGGCTCGACGCCGCCGGAAATCTTCAATGCGAGCGGATCGAGAGCATTGCTTCCACTTGACAGATCGACCTGCGCGCCCTGCGGCGGATAAACGATGCGCACAGGCGTTCTTGCGATCCCGCCGGCAAATCCGTCGGGGTTGAAGCGCTGCAGCGGCGGCGGCAGGCTCGCGGTCGATGCGAGCAATACGCCCTGCGGCGCACTGGCCAGCGGCGCCGGCGGCCGCCCCATGCGCGCGAATGCGTCGAACAGCACCGGCGCGGCGGCGGTGCGTCCAATCATGCCCGGCACCGGCGCGCCATCCGGCCGGCCGGCCCACACGCCGACAGTGCGCTTGCCGTCGAAGCCCAGTGCCCAGGCGTCGCGATAGCCATAGGACGTGCCGGTCTTGTAGGCGATGCGGCCTTGCGCGGCGTTCTCCGGCGGCGGGGCGCCGATCAGGACGTTGCCGACATACCAAGCCGCAACCGGATCGAGCAGCCGGAGCGGTGCGGCCCGAGCACGGCTGTCATGACGCTCGGCACGCTGAAGCGCATCGCCCCCTCGCGCAATTCCGGCGTAGAGCATCGTCAGATCGGAGAGCTTGATCCCGAGCCCGCCGAGCGCCATCGCAAGGCCCGGCGCCTCGCCCTTGGGCAACACGAGCGGCGCACCGGCCTGCGCGAGACGCGCCGTCAGGCGGCTCGCACCGACGCGGTCGAGCAACGCGACCGCCGGCACATTGAGCGAATGCTGCAACGCGCGGCGCACCGTCACAGTGCCCTGGAAGGTGAGATCGAAGTTCTCCGGCGCATAGGCGCCGTATCGGATCGGCCGGTCCTCGATCAGCGTCTCCGGATGCGCGAGCCCGTCTTCGAACGCGAGTCCATAGATGAACGGCTTGAGCGCGGAGCCCGGGGAACGCAATGCCAGGCTCATGTCGACCTGGCCCGCGCGGCGCTTGTTGAAGTAGTCGGCGGATGCGACGCGGGCGAGGGTCTCGCCAGTCTCGTTGTCGATGACGACGATTGCGATTGAAATGTCAGGACCGAGCGCGCGCACGCGCTCGCGCGCAAGCTCCTCCAGGCTGCTCTGAAGCGGCGCATCGATGGTCAGCCGATGGACCTGCGCGGCGGGCGCGGCGGCGACGGCCTGCTCCGCGGCATGCGGCGCGAGCGCGGGCATCGGACGGCGGGCCGAAGGAGCCGTTTCGCGTTTGGCAAGCGCGACCTCGTCTGCCGGCAGCAGGCCGGCCGCAGCAACGCGGTCCAGAACGCGGTCGCGCGCAGCACGCGCCGCCTGAGCCGAACGGTCCGGACGACGCAGTTCCGGCGCTTGCGGCAAGGCGACCAGCAGGGCGGCCTCCCCGAGCGACAGCTTACGCGGCTCCTTGCCGAAGTACGCCAGCGCCGCCGCCCGCGCGCCTTCGAGGTTGCCGCCGTAGGGGGCCAGGTTGAGATAGAGCGCGAGGATCTGGTCCTTGCTCATCGCGCGTTCGAGCTGGATCGCGCGCACCATCTGGCGGAGCTTGGCCGACAATGAGCGCTCGGACCGCGGCTCCAGCAGCCGCGCCACCTGCATCGTCAGCGTCGACCCGCCCGAGACGATCCGCCCGTTCGCCGCGAATTGCCAGGCCGCACGCAGCATTGCGAGCGGATCGACACCGAAATGATCGCGGAAGCGACGGTCCTCGTAGGCGACCAGCATACGCACGTAACGCGGATCGGCCTCGTTGAGAGCGACCGGCAACCGCCAGCGGCCCTCCGGCGTGGCGTAGGGGCGCAACAGCCGGCCTTCGCGGTCGACCACCATCGTCGAAAAGGCCAGGTTCTCGCCGCGCGGCGCGGGGCCGAGCGACTGCATCCACCACGCGCCACCGATCGCCGCGACCGTGACCGCGGCGCATGCCGTTGCTGCAACAAGGCGCCCCTTCGTCATCGCGCGGTCACTTCGCCGTCACCTCGACAGTCCCCGTTTCGGTGCGGCCGAAGCGGTCGGGACGGTACATGTCCTCGACGTAAGCCTGCGGCAGCACGTAGCGTCCCGGTGCAACCGCTCGCACCACATAGGCCACGCTGAACGATACCGGCGAGCGCGAGTTGCGGTTGAACGCGGCGGTGAACCGGTCGTCGCGGAACTCGGAATGCTCCGGTTCGGCGGCGTCCGAAATCCACGACAGCGTGCCGGTGTCGCCCGACGACACCAGCCGCGGATTGTCGATCTCGAAACCCGCAGGCAGGTAGTCTGCAATCAGCACGCGGCCGTATTGCGGTTCGGTCTCGGTGACCTTCAGCACCACGACAAAGCGCTGGTTCTGCTTCGCCTTCGCCGGATCGGACTCTTCGCCGTCGAGCGAATAGAACTGCCGCTCGATTTTGAAGCCGTTCTCGGCAGCCGGCTCCGGCACTGTCGGCGCGCCGCTCACCGATACCACCGCCTGCACCGGCGCCTCGCCGGCATTGGCGATCCGCAGCGGCTGGCCAAGCGCCGCCGCACGCACGGTTCGATAGAGCGCGCCGCGATGCGCCGTTCCCGCGACGTTCAGCGACACGCCGCCGCCGTCCTTGGCGAGCGCGCGCGCGGCCAGCACGAGCCACGCATTCTCCTGAGTCGAGGTGTAGGAGGCTTTCGCCCGCACCTGCTCGATGCGCTGCACCGCCGTGGCCAGCGCTGGCCGAGGCCCGCCGGTTTCGGCTGCGAGCGTCACCAGCGCGGCGGCATCCCGCAGGGTCGAACCGTAGTCGATACGGCTGAACAGCTCCGGCCCATCCTGCGGTGCGATGTCGGCCAGCGCCGCCCGATAGACCCGCTCCGCCCGCGTACGATCGCCGAGCAGACCCAGCGCCGCCGCAACCTGCGCCTTGGCGATCGGAGTGGCGAGGTCGCCGAGCTTGGCGTCGGCGAGATAACGCAGATCGCCGAGAGGCGCCACGCCATTGCGCGCCAGGACATAGAGCGCATAGGCGAGATTGCGGCCGCCGTCCTTGGCAGGCTCCGGCGCAGTCGCGACGACATTGCGCAGCCGTTCCAGCGCGAGCTTGAAGGCCTGCTCCGGAATCGGGAACTTGCGCTCCTTCGCCCGCGTCAGGAAATCGGCGACATAGGCGTCGAGCCAGGCGTCGCCGCCGCCAAGGCCCCAGAGGCCGAACGAGCCGTTCGACGTCTGGCGCGCCAGCACGCGCTCGATGGCGTCGCGGATGCGCTGATCGACGGCGCTGTCGAGGGCCAGATGCGCCTCGGCGGCCAGATCGTTGACGTAGAGCAGCGGCAGCGCGCGGCTGACGATCTGCTCCGAGCAGCCGAACGGATAGCGGTCGAGCGCTCTCAGCAGGGTCGCGGCGTCGAGCGCGGTTGACGGTCCGACCGAGACCGCGACCGAGCCCGTGCCCGGCACAAGGTCCGCGAACAGATCGTTCGACAGCGTGAGCGCCTCGTTGCGCGCCAGATTGCGCACTGTGCGGCGCGTCAGCACCTGCGTCGAGGGCTTCACCGCCAGCGCGTAGCTGCGCTCCAACGTGAACCCGCCGGGCCCGGTGACCTGCACCGTGAGATCCGCAGTGCCCACTCCGGATGCGGTCAACGGCACGGTCGTGCTGCCGCGCTGCTTGGCCCGCAGCGTCAGCGCGCGCGATGCGCCCTGGCCCAGCGCGACGATGCCGCCGCTTCGCACCTGCACGCGGTATTCGCCCGCGGCGCCCTCGACGTTGTCGAGATCGAGATGCATGGAGCTGCGGTCGCCGGTGAGCAGGAAGCGCGGCAGCGTCGCGGTCAGCACCACCGGATCGCGCACGGTCACGTCGCCACTGGCGCGGCCGACCTTGTCGCGGCTCCATGCCACCGCCATCACGCGAACGGTGCCGGCGAAGGCCGGGATGTCGAAGTTGACCTCCGCGGTGCCGTCGGATTTTACGGTGACGATGCCCGAATAGAGCGCGAGCGGCTTCTGCGACGGCGGGCTTGCCATTTCGCTGCCCGGTCCGTCGCCGCCGGTCCTGATCTGGCCGACTGTGCCCTGCATGCCGTCGATGAGCTGGCCGTAGAGATCGCGCAACTCGGTGCCGAGCCGCTTCTGGCCGAGATAGTGCTCGTCCGGCGCCGGCGGCTTATAGTTGGTGAGATTGAGAATGCCGACGTCGACGGCCGCGACCACGATGCGCGCGTCCTCGCCCGACGTTAGCCCGCCAATTTTAATAGGCACGCGCAGCGACGAGTTCGGGCGCTGCAGGTTGGGCAGCGTCATGCCGACAGCGAGCGTGTGAGCCTTGCGGTCGATTGCGAACCACTGCACGCCGATGGCGCGGCCCGGCATGCGCTGGGCGCGCTGGTCGAGTGGCCTGCGAAGCGTAGCGACCACGTAAGCACCCGTGCCCCAGTCCCGTCCGACGTTGAGGCGGATGCGCGCGGTGCCGGGCTGCACGTCCTGCGTCACGGTGTGCAGGAGCTTCTCGCCCATGACATTGAGCGTGACACGGCCCGCGGTGCGCGCCGTGATCGCGACCGTCATCGCCTCGCCCGCGCGATACTCCGGTTTGTCGAGCGCGACCTCCAGCATGTCCGGCGTATCGGCGCTCGCCTCGGTGTACCAGCCGGCGTCGAACGCGACCGACGTGACCGCGCTATTGGGCTCGCCGGTGGAGACGTCCAGCCGGTAGCGGCCCCACTGCACCGGGAGCGCGATGCGGCCCGGCTTGTCGGCCGCGACATCGACACGGCCGTCGGCGATGCGGCGGGTGAGCTTGATCGGCTCGTAGCCCCAGTTCCCGCCGCGGCGGTACCACTGGTAGCGCTGCTCGACCTTGAGCAATTCGTAGCGCAGGCCGCTTGCCGCCAGCGTCTTGCCGTCCGGCGACGCCATGACGACGTCGAAGTTCGCGGTTTCGCCCTCGCCGAGCGAGCGGCCGGAGAACATCGGGCGCACGCCGATCATGTTGGCGGTCGGCGTCACCGGCAGCGTCACTTTGCGCTCGACGGCGCGCCCGCCGGGCTCGGCCATGCGCACGATGACGGTCGCCTCCAGCGGACGCGTCGTCTCCGGCACCTTGTCGAGCTTGACCTCGAAGCGCGCCTTGCCCTGCTCGTCGGTCTCCGGCAGGTCGCTCAGCGGCTGACGCTCGGTCGTAACCTCCTCGTCGGCGATACCGAAGCGATAACCCGCGAAGTTCGGCCGCTCGTTCGCGGGCGCGACCACAAGTTCGCCTTCCAGGTTCAGTTCGGACGCCGGCGCGCCGTAAAGATAGCGCCCGTCGACCGTCAATTCCGCCGGCGCATTGCGCGCGATCCGGCCCGAGGGCGCGGCAAGCTCGAACTCAAGCCGGTCCGGGACATAGTCCTCGACCAGGAACGTCGCTTCGCCAATCGCTGGTCGTTTCGGGTCGGCATGGGCGCGCACGCGCCAGGTGCCGGTGGTCGCGGCCGAATTGATCGCGACGCTGAGCGAGCGGCCGCCGAGGCCCTGGTCCGGCACCGTCACGCGGCGGTATTCGAGCCCGTCCGGCCGCTCGACGACGAGCGTCAGCGGCACGTTGGCCGCGGCCGCGCCTTGCGGATCGCGCAGCAGCGCGGTGATGTGCACCGTCTCGCCCGAACGATAGACGCCGCGCTCGGTGTAGACGAAAGCGTCGAGCCCCGCCGGCGCGGGCCTGCCCGAGACGCCGCGATCGGTCAGGTCGAAGGCCGGCGCGCGCAGATTGAGGAAGCCGTAGTCGCCGCGCGCCTCGGACGCAACGAGCATCGCCGGCGCCATCGCGCCCTCGCCGCGCGCGAGCCCGGCTTCGAATTGCACCCGGCCTTGTGCGTCGGTCCGCTTGGCCGACAGCACCTCGTTGCCGCGCGACATCAGCCGCACCTCGACCTGGCCCTTGGGTTCGGTGCTGGCGAGCGAATGCACCGACACGTTGATGCCGTCGCTGCCGGAATAGGCCGCGATGCCGAGATCGGAGACCACGAACCACTGGCTGGCAATCGCGCTGTAATCGTCGGGATCGGCGCCCTTGGCGTCGGCGGTGATCAGATAGACGCCGGGCGCCATGTCGCCCACTGCCCGATCCACCGGAAACGCCGTCGTCACTTCGGCGTTGAGCTGCTGCTCGACCGTGAGTTCCCCGCTCCACACCTTGGCGGCGCGGGTATCGGCCAGCCGGTTGATCTCATAGCGGCTGAGCGTTCGCTGGAAATCGCGGCCTAGCACGGTGTCGAGCAGGCTGCGGTCGCCGACGCGATAGATCGCAACATTGACGGAATTGGTATTGACGCTGATCACCGGAATGCCGCGCTGGCCGGTGCGCGGCAGCACATAGGCGCGGCTGGAGAAGCGCGCGAACGGCTTGCGGTCGCGCACATAGACGCTCATCTCGACCGATTTCGCCAGCGTCTCCTTCACGGTCGACGGCAGGCCCGCGCGCAGCGTGACGCTGTAACGTTCGCCGTGCTTCAGGCCTTCGACGCAGAGCTGCCTCTCCTCCGACGAGAGCGCGGGCCGGTCCATGCCCGCGACCGCCACGAACGGCGAGAAGTCGGTGCGCTTGCCCGGCAGTTCCTCGGAGAACTGGAAGCATGCGCGCGGCGACGCCGCGTCCGCATCCACCGAGTAGTCGAGCAGGCGGAAACCGTGGGTCTCGCGCATGCGCTCGTAGAGCACGCGCACATCGGCCTCCTCGCGCAGTTCGAGCGAGAGCCGCAGCGCATCGAGCGCCGGCCGCCAGATGCGGCGGTCGCCGAAGGTCTGGCCGAGGATCACAAGACTTTCGGCCTCCTCGCCGCGATTGCCCGCGCGCTGGTAAGCGAGATAGGCCGCGGCCGCGGCGCGCTCGAGCAGCACGCTGCGCTCGCGGTCGTTGGCGGGCTTGAGCCCCCGGACGGCGCGCGCGAGCCGCAGCCAGTTCGCCGCCTCCTGCGGCGCAACCGCGACGATCTGGCCCGTCAGCACCATGCCGCCGCGCACGTCGTTGCGCTGGAAGGCGGCGTCGGCCTCGCGGCGGAGTTGCGCCAGCGGCTTGCCGACCGAGCCGGCGTCTTTCTTGATCTGGGCTTCGAGCCGGATGCCTGCGTCGGCCAGTTCAGGCCGCGTAAAGGCCTTGTCGGCGGCGTGAGCGGGACTTGAGGAAGCGAAAATCGGCGCAAGGGTGACGAGCGCGGCAAAGACGCCTGCGCGGACGGGCGCGAGCATGGGCAAGGATCCTCCTCCCCCTCCGAATGGCGCGGGCAGAAATCGCCCTGGGAAAACCGCCGAGGGGGTGACAGTGTCAGGGGAACCCGAAATCTTGTCGAGGTCGTGACGCAAGCACGGCGGGCCTGTGTCGGCGAGAGTTCTATCCACTTGATCGCGCGGCGGAATCGGCAGGCCGCTGCGGCGCCAGGGCGCGGCGTCCACAGGGCGGTTCGCAAGCCCGGCCGGGGCGCACTATCTTTGCGGCGACCGATCCGGCACAACGACCGCGGGCGCGCCCGCCAAACGTATCGCGCTACGACCCCGTAGCTCAGCTGGATAGAGCATCAGCCTTCTAAGCTGAGGGTCGCAGGTTCGAATCCTGCCGGGGTCGCCATCGCTCACCCAAGGCTTCGTCCCCCGTTCATTTGCGGCGTTCGCACCACAAAATAGGACGCGCATTCATCCGCCCGATAAAATGCGATTCGCGGTAATGCATACCTTGCGCGCGTTCCCCGCCGGCAGTCGCCACGATCGGCGAACCGTTTGTCCGGCGCCGGTCAGCATTGAAAGCGCCGGCGGAGGAGACCATGCCGCAGCGATCGACGGCTGCATTGCTTCTGGCTCTGACCGTCCTCACGGCCGGCTCCGCGCAGGCGCAAACCTACCCGACCAGGCAAATCAAGATCATCGTCGGCTTCGCACCCGGCGGCATCGTCGACCAGATGGCGCGGGCCTATGGCGACTTCATTACGCGCGTAACCGGCCAGCCGACTATCGTGGAAAATCTGCCGGGCGCGGCCGGTACGACCAGCCTGGGCACGCTCTCGCGGGCCGTGCCGGACGGCTACACGATCGGCGTCGCCATATCGGGGAATTTGGCCATCAGCCCGTTTGTGCAGAAGAACATGCCGGTCGACGTGCTCAAGAATCTGACGCCCATCGCTTCGCTGGTGCAATCGCCGCTGTTCATTGCGGTCGGGCCGAGCGTGCCCGCGAAGACGGTGCAGGAGTTCATCGCCTTCGCAAAGTCCAAACCCGGCGGAGTGACCTATGGATCGGCGGGAATGGGATCGCTTCCACATCTCTCCGCCGCGCTGTTCACGCACATGGCGGGATTGAAAGCGGTTCATGTTCCCTATCGCGGCGCAAGCTTGGCGATCGCCGACGTCACGGCCGGAACGCTCGACATGGTGAGCAGCGCCATTGGAGAGCTGCGCGCCGGAATGGACAGCGGCAAACTCAAGGTTCTTCTCGTCGCTTCCAGGAAACGAGCAACCCATGCCCCCGACGTTCCGACGGCTGCGGAGATCGGGCTTCCCAATTACGAGGTCACCACCTGGCTTGGGGTGGTCGCGCCAAACGGACTGCCGATCGCGGCGCAGGAACGGTTGCACAGTCTCGCGAACCGCATGCTTGACGATCCCGAAACGCAGAAGCGGCTCGCGGCGCAAAACATTTCACCGTCGAAGATGACGCAGAGCCAGTTCGCCGAGTTCCTCCGGGCGGAGCATGCCGCCTGGGGACGCCGCACCAAAGAACTGGGAATCGAGCCCCGGTAAGAACGGGGCCGTTACATCCTGTCGCTTGCCGCAACTTTGCGCGGCCGGCTACTGCCGGGTGACCTTCGGCGGAGCGGCCTGCGCGTGCGTCTCGTCGATCAGCTTGTCGAGCGCGCCGGACGCAGCCTTGGCCTTGGCGGCAACCGTGGTCGGGAACGGCAGCGCGGTGACGCCCTGCGGCGGCGGCTTGATGATCGACAGGCCCGACTCGTACCAATCCTCTACCAGCGCAATCGCTTTTTTGAGGGCCTCGTTAGAGCGATGCTGCGGCAGCCGTTCCAGCGCCCGCAGTTCGGAGAGCACCTCCGCTGTAGATTTTTCGAGCGCCGCGAAGTTCGACGGCGGCGCGTCCTCGCGCAACAAGATGCCGCGGTCCATGGCAGACCGCGCGTTGGCGAACGACGCGCGCGCGGTGTGCGCGTGGCTGATCGCCGCAGTCGCGGGCGTGAGACTCGCCCGCGCGCTCGCGGGCCAACTGATCGAGCCGGTGATGTCGGTCGCGTCGCCCTGGGCATTGCGCGAAGGCCTGGTGGCCGGCCGGCGCGCAATCGGCGCGATGGGCTGCGCGCCCGGCGCATCCTGGATTTGCGAGCGCAACTGCGGCCGCACGGGCATATCGGCGGCCATCGCACTTCCGGCAACGATGCCGCTCCCGGCGACGATGCCAGTCAGCGCGATCGTCGTCGCAATGCTGAGTGTCTTCATCGGTGAGGTCCTTGCTTCGGTGGCGTCGGGTTCGTTCAGCGCGGCAACAGCGGCATGGGCGTCGGCGGCATGTCGCTGGTCAGCGTCTTCTGGAATTCGACCAGGTCTTTTAATTCCTGCTTGGTGAGACCGAGCGGCTTCATCTGCGCGGATCGGCTTGGGCGGTCGATGCCGCCCTTGTTGTAGTGATCCATCACCGCTTCCAGCGTCGCGAGCGAGCCGTTGTGCATGTACGGACCGCGCAGCGTGATCTCGCGCAGGCCCGGCGTCTTGAACGCGTGCTTCATCTGCTCGATGCCGGGCACGATCTTGGCGCGCCCGATGTCGGCGGTGGGCAGGCCGAGATCGTGGAAGCTGTCGTCGGTGAAATTCCACCCGCTGTGGCACTGCGCGCAGTTGCCCTTGGTGTTGAACAGGACGAAGCCGCGCTTGGCGGGTTCCGAGATCGCCTTCTCGTCGCCGTCGATCCAGTCGTCGAACGGCGCGCGGCCGGACACCACCGTCCGCTCGTAGGTGGCGATGGCTCTGGCGATGGTGTCGGGCACGATTCCCTTACCGGGGAATGCGGCTTCGAACAGCGGCTTGTAGCCTTCGATTGCGCGCAGCTTCTCGATCAGCTTCTCGATCGGCAGGTTCATCTCGACGTTGGCCTGGATCGGGCCGAGCGCCTGATCCTCAAGCGTCGGAGCGCGGCCGTCCCACATGAAGATTTCGCCGAACGCCGCGTTGACGATGGTCGGCGAGCGGCGTCCAAGCTGTTTCATACCGTGGCCGACGCCGGTCGGCTGGCCGTCGCCCCATCCGTAGGACGGATTGTGGCAGGTGGCGCACGACAGAACGTTCGCCGCCGACAGCCGGGTATCGAAATAGAGCTTCTTGCCCAGCGAGAACTTTTCGAGCGTGTATGGATTGTGCTTCGGAAACGGAATGGTCTCGGGGCGGCGATACAGCGCCTTCATTTGCGCGAGCGTGAGCGCCGGCTTCTTCTTGACGTCGGCCGCCGCGGATTGTGCGGCGCTTGGCGTCGCCACTGCGTCCGCGATGGTCAGCGCCGCGATTGCAGAGATGGTCCCGGTTTCCGGGACAGTTTGGCGGCTTGGCTAAGATGGATTCTGGGTTTGATTACGCCGCCAATTTTTCTGGCTCCATGTCGATATCATAGACCTCGTCGGGCGTCCTGCCGCCGAG
>VGEP01000073.1 GCA_016869215.1 Alphaproteobacteria bacterium
GGATCGCCTCAAGCGCGACCTTGGCTTTGAACTCCCCGGAAAACCGTCTCCGCGTCCTCATGGTGGATTATCCTTCGCATCGGCGAATCCACCTTAACCGCCTGTCTCAGGAAGTGGGACCACCTCATTCGGCAACGCCTCGTCCACCGCATCCAGCGAGTAGCGCCGAAATCGCAACAACGCATAAAGTGCCGATCAGGCGCCCAAGCGACCTACCCACGACTGCCCCGCTCCAGCACGCTACTAGAGATGGGATTGCGACCAGCACGGGACGACGCAACATCACACGACCCCCTCACCGCCGTGAGACGTTAGCGCAGCAACCGGGCTCTTGCACTCAGAATTGTACTTAGCGACTCATTCCCGTATTACGTCCAAATGGCCGCAACGGTGTGTGCTGCACCATCCCACTGAAATTACTTGATGAATTGTCCGATCTAGAGCATCCGTCCGGGAACCGACAGCGCGGTGAATTGCGGGAACGACTCCCCCGCCCGCGCATTTCCCCTCAGTGCAGCACCAGGAGCGCCAGCCATGACACATCCGATCGGCCGCGCCGCACGAGTGGCCGCCGCCGTCACCGTGCTGTTCGCCGTCCCGCCCCTTGCGCCCGCGCAGACGCTGCCTCCGGGCACGCCGCCGCCGAAGACCACCGTCAATCTGACCGCCGAGCACCGCCACGTCATCAAGGAGATCATCATCAAGGAGATGAAGATCCAGCCGCCCGCCGCGGCGGACGTACCGGCGACGGTGGGCGCGGTCGTGCCGCCCGGCGTGCCGCTGCAGCCGATCCCGGTCGAGGTCGCCGCAAAAATCCCCGCGCTGAAGGCGCATTCCTTCGTGGTGCGGGACGGCTCGGTCCTGATCGTCGACCCAAAGGACAACCGGATTGCCGGGAAAGTCGACTAACGCCTCATCGGCGCCGCAGATTTTCTGCCAAGCGGCAACGTGGTCATTAACCGAGCGGTAACTATAAACTGGGCAATTCTTGCCGGGTCGGGCGCACACGCGCCGATTCAGAGGATTCCCGTGCAAGCCTTTGCCGTGTTTCTGAAAACTCTCGGCGCCTCGCGGATCGTGGCAATGGGCGGGGTTACGCTCGCCCTGATTGCCTTTTTCGCCTACCTGATCCTGCGCGTCACCGCCCCGCAGATGGTGCCGCTGTTCACCGACCTGTCGGTGGAAGACTCCTCGGCCATCGTCAAGGACCTGGAGCGCCAGGCCATCCCCTACGAAATCCGCAACGAGGGCGCCATCGTCATGGTGCCGAAGGACCGCGTCACGCGGCTGCGGATGAAGCTCGCGGAGGGCGGCCTGCCCAAGGGCGGCGGCATCGGCTACGAAATCTTCGACAAGTCCGACACGCTCGGCGCCACCAGCTTCGTGCAGAACATCAACCACCTGCGGGCGCTGGAGGGCGAACTCGCCCGCACCATCCGCGCCATCGAGCGGGTGCAGGCCGCGCGCGTGCACCTCGTGCTGCCGGAACGGCAGCTGTTCTCGCGCGAGCGGGCGGAGCCCTCGGCCTCCATCGTGCTGCGGGTGCGCGGCGCGCTCGAAACGCAGCAGGTCCGCGCCATCCGCCATCTCGTCGCTTCCGCGGTCAACGGCCTGAAGCCTGCGCGAGTCTCGGTCGTCGACGAGGCCGGCCAGCTGCTCGCCGACGGCAACGCCGGCGACGCCACCGGCGGCGCGACCGCCGACGAGCGCAAGCTCGCTTTCGAGCGGCGGATGCGCGAGCAGGTCGAATCGATCGTGTCCTCGGTCGTCGGCCCCGGCCGCGCGCGCGTGCAACTCACCGCCGATTTCGATTTCAACCGGATCACGCAGACCTCCGACAGGTTCGACCCCGAGGGCCGCGTGGTGCGCTCCAGCCAGACCCGCGAGGAAATCCTCGCCGGCAACGACGCCGCAAGCGGCGCTGTGTCGGTCGGCAACGAACTGCCCGGAAACGCGCAGCGCGGCGCGGACGCGCAGCGCGACCAGAATCGCAAGACTGAGGAAATCGTCAACTACGAGATTTCGCGCACCACCAAGACCGAGGTGATCGAGGCCGGCCGGGTCAACCGCATCTTGGTCGCGGTCGTGGTCGACGGCAACTACACCAAGAACGCCAGCGGCGAAGTGTCCTACCAGCCGCGCAGCCGCGAAGAGATCGAGCGCATCGCGGCCCTCGTGCGCACCGCGATCGGCTTCGACCAGAAGCGCGGCGACCAGGTCGAGGTCGCCAACCTCCGGCTGGCCGAGCCGCAAATCACGCCGATCGCCGAGCCCACCGGCTTCATGAAGTACCTGCAGTTCACCAAGGAAGACATCATGCGGGCGATCGAGCTCGCGGTGATGGCGCTGCTTGCGCTCGTGGTCGTGCTGCTGGTGGTGCGTCCGACGCTGCGCCGCATCTTCGGCGAAAGCCCGGCCAGGGGGGCCACGGCGGCGGGCGGCGGCGGCCAGAGCCAGTTCAGGCCAGGCCCGAACGGCACCGCGATCGGCCCCGGCGGGGTCGTCCTGCCCGCCGGCAGCGTCAACATCACCAGCGTGGGCGCCGGCAGCATCACCTCGGCAGGCGGCCCGAACGTGTCGATCGTCGGCAGCGACGAGCAGGTCGCCATCTCCAACCGTACCTCCGCGATGATCGATATCGCCCAGGTCCAGGGCCAGGTCCACGCGCAGTCGGTGCAAAAGGTCGGCGAACTGGCCGACCGGAACCCGAACGAAACCGTGGCGATCGTGCGCGCCTGGCTGCACGAAAACGCCGCCGCCTGACCGACGATGGAACGCTGACGCAAAATGGCCACCGCACCAGCCCAGCCTGCCGCTCAGAACAAAGCCTCCGCCGAGATTGAGAACCTCGTCGCCACGCTGGCCACCCGTCAGCACGACATGAAGAAGTCCAAGCGCCAGCTCACCGGTCCGGAGCGCGCCGCCGTACTGATGCTCGCGATCGGCGAACAGTTCGGCTCGAAAATCTGGAACATGCTCGACGACGACGATCTGCGGCAGCTTACGATCGCAATGTCGATGCTCGGCACGGTGGACTCGCAGCTGGTCGAGGAACTGCTGCTCGAATTCGTCGGAAGGCTGTCGGCGTCCGGCGCGCTGCTCGGCAACTACGACGCCACCGAGCGGCTGCTGTGCCAGTACCTGCCGCCCGAGCGGGTCTCCGGCCTCATGGACGAGATCCGCGGTCCCGCCGGCCGCAACATGTGGGAGAAGCTCGCCAACGTCCAGGAAGAGGTGCTGGCGAACTACCTCAAGAACGAATACCCGCAGACCGTCGCCGTGGTGCTGTCCAAGCTCGCGCCCGACCACGCCGCCAAGGTGCTCGCCATCCTTCCGGAGGAACTTGCGCTCGACGTGGTCAGCCGCATGCTCCGAATGGAGGCGGTGCAAAAGGAGGTCCTGGAGCGCGTCGAGCAGACGCTGCGCTCCGAGTTCATGTCGAGCCTGTCGCAGACCCGCCGCCGCGACGCCCACGAGGTGATGGCGGAAATCTTCAACAATTTCGACCGCCAGACCGAAACCCGCTTCATGACCTCGCTCGAAGAGGCCAACCGCGAGGCCGCCGAACGCATCAAGACCCTGATGTTCACCTTCGACGACCTGGTCCGGCTCGACGCCGGCTCCGCGCAGACGCTGTTGCGCGGCGTCGACAAGGACAAGCTCGCGATCGCGCTCAAGGGCGCGAGCGAGGCCGTCCGCCAGTTCTTCCTCGGCAACATGTCGACGCGCGCCGCCAAGATGCTGGTCGACGACATGCAGGCGATGGGCCCGGTGCGGCTGCGCGACGTGGACGAGGCGCAGGTGCTGCTGGTCAACGTCGCCAAGGACCTCGCGGCCAAGGGCGAGATCATCATTTCCAAGTCGCGTGACGAAGAGCTGGTTTACTGATCATGGACGTGACCGCCAAGACCGGAAAATTCCTGTTCGACGTCGACTTCGCCCGCGAAGCCGACCCGAAGGAGCGTCCGATCGCGGCCGCGGACCATGCGCTGAAACTCGCCGAGGCCGAGAGCAAGGGCTTCCGCGACGGCTACGACACCGCGGTGAAGGAGAACGTCGCAGCCGCGGAGCGCCGCACCGCGGCTGCGTTCGAGCAGATTTCCGACTCGATCGACCGCCTGGCGCGCGCAATGACGGCGATCGAGGCGCGGATGGAGACGCAGGCGGTCGAGCTTGCGGTCTCGGTCGGCCGCAAACTCGCCACCGAACTCGTCGCGCGCGAGCCGTTCGACGAGATCGCGGCGCTCGCGTCCGACTGCTTCCGGCAGCTCACCGCCGCCCCGCATGTGGTGGTGCGCGTGAACGAGGCGCTGCACCAGATCGCGCGCAACCGGCTTGAGGACATCGCACGCCAGCGCGGCTTCGACGGCCGTCTGGTGGTGGTGGCCGAGGCCGAAATCAAACCCGGCGATTGCCGGATCGAGTGGGCTGATGGCGGCCTCAACCGCGATATGGCCAGGACCGACGAGACGATCGGCAAGACCGTCGAGCGCTATCTCGGCCCGCGCCGGCTCGCCGCCGCACTGCCAGAGCTTGGAGACATCAGGCAATGAGCGAGGACAGCAAGGTTCCGCTACCGAACCTCGACAGCGACGCCGCTGCGCCGCCGCTCGATCCGAACGCAGCCATGGCCGAAGACGGCGCCGTCGCGCGCGGCGCCGCCGACCTGGAGGCCGTATTCGACGTGCCGGTGCAGGTGTCGGCGGTGCTCGGCCGCGCGCGCATGGACGTCGGCGACCTGCTCAAACTCGGCCCCGGCACGGTGCTGGAGCTCGACCGCAAGGTCGGCGAGGCCATCGACATCTACGTCAACAACCGCCTGGTGGCGCGCGGCGAAGTGGTGCTGGTCGAGGAGAAGCTCGGCGTGACCATGACCGAAATCATCAAGGCGGAACGGAGCTAAGGGAGCACAACCATGAGACTCCTGATCGTCGGCACGCTCAAGGGCCAGCTCACCACCGCGACCAAGATCGCGATGGACAAGGGCGCCAACGTCACCCACGCCGAGTCGATCGACCAGGCGCTGGCCGTGCTGCGCTCGGGCCGCGGCGCCAACCTGCTGATGGTGGAGGTCGCCATCGACATTCGCGAGCTGGTCGAGAAGCTCGAGGCCGAGCGCATCGCGGTGCCGATCGTGGCCTGCGGCATCGAGAACAACGCCCGCGCCGCGGTCGCAGCGATCCACGCCGGCGCGAAAGAATACATCCCGCTGCCGCCCGATCCGGCGCTGATCGCGGCCGTGCTCGCCGCCGTCGCCGACGACGTGCGCGAACTGATCTATCGCGACGAATCCATGGCGCAGGTGGTCAAGCTCGCAACGCAGATCGCGGGCTCGGAGGCCTCCGTGCTGATCACCGGCGAATCCGGCACCGGCAAGGAGGTGCTGGCGCGCTACGTCCACACCAAATCCAACCGCTCCAAGAAGCCGTTCATCTGCGTCAACTGCGCGGCGATCCCGGAAAACCTCCTGGAATCCGAACTGTTCGGCCACGAGAAGGGCGCGTTCACCGGCGCGGTCGCGCGCCGCATCGGCAAGTTCGAGGAGGCGACCGGCGGCACGCTGCTGCTCGACGAAATCTCGGAAATGGACGTGCGGCTGCAGGCAAAGCTCCTGCGCGCCATCCAGGAGCGGATCATCGACCGGGTCGGCGGCACGCGGCCGGTTCCGGTCGACATCCGCATCATTGCGACTTCGAACCGCAACCTCGCCGACGCCGCGCGCGAGGGCAAGTTCCGCGAGGACCTTCTGTTCCGGCTCAACGTCGTCAACCTCAAGCTGCCGCCGTTGCGCGAACGGCCAGCCGACGTGATCGAGCTGGCGCAGTTCTTCGCCAGGAAATACGCCGACGCCAACGGCGTGCCGGTCCGCCCGCTGTCGGCGGAGGCGCGCAAGGCGCTGTCGCTGCACCGCTGGCCCGGCAACGTGCGCGAGCTGGAGAACACCATCCACCGCGCGGTGCTGCTGTCGACCGGCGCCGAAATCGGCGTCGACGGGATTCTCACGCCCGACGGCGCGCGGCTCGACCAAGCGGGCCCGGGCCACGGCTCGTCGGCCGCGGCCTATGCGGCGCTCGCCGCCGAGCAGGTGACGCGCAACCTCGTCGGCCGCACCGTCGCCGAGGTCGAGCGCGACCTGATCCTAGAGACGCTCAAGCACTGCCTCGGCAACCGCACGCATGCGGCCAACATCCTCGGCATCTCGATCCGCACCCTGCGCAACAAGCTCAACGAATATTCGTCGGACGGCGTGCCGGTGCCGCCGCCGGGCGGCGGGGAGTATCGGGGCGCGGCGTAGCGGCCATAGCGATTTCGGGCGGAGCGGGTACCGGGTCGCGAGAAGAAAACGCGTTAAGGCAAGAAGCTAAAGCCCGAACGGCCAGGTTTCCGGCACGCCGGGCCGCGGTTCGGCGGGCAGCGGCGTCACCGCGCGCGTCTCCTCGAACCAGACGTAGCCGTCGAACTGTTCCGGCAGGCGGGCGTCGAAATAGTGGCTCGCCATCTCGGTTTCCGGCCGGTAGATCACGCCGATCGCGCGCTCAAGCCGCGGCTTCGTCAGCTCGGCGCGCAGGTCCGGCCATTGCCCCACGCGCAAATCGAGCAGGAAACGCCGGACCCGGCTGTCGCGGCAGACGCGCTCGTAGCTGTCGGCATGCGACGGGCGCACGGTCTTGACCTCCATCGGCCCGTCCCAGTCGGACGCGGCAGCGACCGTGCCGCGGTCGGTGCCGAAGCCGACCAGCGCCGCGTCCTTGCCGAAGCGCTCGCGGCACAATTGCCCGATGTTAATCTCGCCCCTCGCCTCGCCCATGTCGGTCGCGGCTGCGTTGCCGATGTGCGAATTGTGGGCCCAGACCACCGCCCTGGCGTCCTTGCCGCGGCGCTCCAGCAGGGCGATCAGCGTGTCGAACATATGCCGGTCGCGCAGGTTCCAGGACTCCGCGGTGGCGTAGTACATCGCGCGGTAATAGCGCTCGGCCGCGGCGACGAGCCGCGCGTTCTGCGCCGCGTCGAGGAAGCTCTCGCCGTCGCGCGCTTCGTAGTCCAGTTGCTTCTGCAGCAGGTCGCGCAGCGCCAGCGCCACCGGCCCCTCGCACTTGGCATATCCGGTGGTGAGGGCTGCGCGGCCGTAGGTTGCCGGATCGCGCTGCCAGGGCGTCAGGCAGCCGTAGCGTTCGCGCGCGACCTTCGCCGCCTCCGGATCGAGCCGTTCCAGATAGTCGATCACCGCCCGGATCGACGCGTTCATGTTGTAGATGTCGAGGCCGAAGAAGCCCGCCTGCCGTGCCGGTTCGACGCCGCCGTTGCGCGCGCGCAGCCAGTCGACGAAGGCGGCGACCTCGGCGTTGCGCCACATCCACATTGGAAAGCGCCGGAACGCAGGCCCGCTGCCGACATGAACCGCGCGATGCCGCACATAGCGATCGACCGCCGCCGCGTCCGGCCAGTCGGCCTCGGCCGCGACGATGGAGAAGCCGTGGCGCTCGATCAGCCGCTGCGTGATTGCGGCGCGCGCCCGGTAGAACTCCGACGTGCCGTGCGTCGCTTCGCCGAGCAGCACCACGCGCGCATCGGCAAAACGGTCGAACATCGCGCCGAACGCGGGATCGTCGAAGTCCGGCAGCGGTTCGGCGGCCTGCCTCACCTGCTCCGCCAGCGGGCGCGGCCCGGCCTCCGGCTGCCGCGGCCAGATGCGGCCGACGCTCGGCTTGCCGTCCGCCTGCCGCTCCGTCCAGCCTTGCGCGCCGATCAGCGGCACGAACGTCACCGGCCCGAGATCCTCTTCGTGGAAACGGTCCTCGCCGTCGCGCACGACGCGGATCAGTTCCTGGCTGTCGCCCTGCGTGCCGACCGGGATGATCAGGCGCCCGCCGACCTTGAGCTGCTTTCGCATGGCTTCCGGAATCTCCGGCCCTCCGGCGGCCACAAGGATGGCGTCGAATGGCGCGGCCTCCGGCCAGCCCAGCGTGCCGTCGCCGTGGCGCACCTCGATGTTGCCGTATCCGAGCCTTTCGAATTTGCGCCGCGCCGCGTCGGCCAGCGGACCGTGCCGCTCGATGCTGTGGACCTTGCCTGCGATCTGGCTCAGCACGGCTGCGGCGTATCCGGAGCCGGTGCCGACGTCGAGCACGCGGTCGCCGGGGCGCACGCGCGCGGCCTCGATCATCAGCGCGACGATGTAGGGTTGCGAAATCGTCTGGCCTTCCGCGATGGGGAGCGGACTGTCCTCGTAGGCGAACTCGGCCATGCCTTCGGCAACGAAGTGCTCGCGCGGCACCTGCCGCATGGCGTCGAGCACATGCGGGTCCTTGACCCCGCGGCGGGCGATCTGGGAGGCAACCATGCGCTCCCGTGCCGCCGTGTTGTCGCGTTGCTGGTTTGCAGGCTGTGCCATACCGGCATCCCCTTGGAGCGGGCGCAGCGCCGATGGCCGAGGTACTGGCATGACAACCTCCGGTTCGGCTTGATATGCGTCAAACCCGCAACAGGAACCCGCATGCCTCCGATCTACAAAATCTGCCCCGTCTCCGAATGGCGCGTCGCCGAAGCCGCCGGCGCCTATCGCGGCTCGGCGGTCGATCTGAAGGACGGCTTCATCCACTTCTCCACCGCGGAGCAGGCGCGCGAAACCGCGGCGAAGCATTTCGCGGGGCTGCACGATCTCGTGCTGGTCTCGGTCGACGCCGACGCGCTGGGCCCGGCGCTGAAATGGGAGCCCTCGCGTGGCGGCGCGCTGTTTCCGCATCTCTACGGCGATCTGCCGCTCACCGCCGTGCGCAGCATCGCTCCGCTGCCGCTCGGCCCCGACGGGCGGCACGCGTTCCCCCACGCTTTCGCTTAACCCGTCAGGCCGATGCGGGATCGGACAGGTCCGCCGGCCGCCGCATCTGCGCGCGGACGTCGGACGGCGCCGCGCCGTACTGGCGGCGGAACGCGCGGTTGAAATACGAGACGTCGCCGAAGCCTGAGTCGAACGCAATCGCGCTGATCTTGTCGTTGCCGCGGAGCGGGTCGCCGAGCAGGCGGTGCGCGCGCGCCAGCCGCTGTACCAGCACGAAATCGGTGAAGGTCGTGCCCTCCGCCTCGAACAGCCGCTGCACGAAGCGCGGCGTCACCCGGTGGCGCGCCGCCACCGCCGCAACCGACAGATCCGCCCGGTCGATATTCTGCGCGATGTCGCGCTTGATCGCGTTCAGCCGCGCCGCGCGCACGCCGCGGCCGTGCACGATCTCGGCGGCGTCGCGCGTGACGCCGAGCGCCACCGCCATCAGGTCGTAGACATGCGTGACCATCAACCGCTGCAAGTCGAGGCTCGCCATCAGCCCGTCGTCGCGCACCGAGCCGACGTAGTCCTTGAGCAGCCGCAGCGCCGGCGTCCCCGCCGGGATGCGCCGCACGTAACAGTCGTCGATGTTGGTCACGAGCGGCGCGAACGGCGCGCGCGGGAAGCGCAGCGCCAGCACCTTGCCGGGCGGACGATGCATGTAGCTCGTCGGCTCCGCGCTGGTGACGATAGTGGCTTCGCCGTCGTCGAGCTCGATCTCCTCGCGCCCCTGCGAGATTGCGTAGGGCCCGCCGAGGTTGACGATCAGCGAGAAATCGTCGGCGCCGTCGGAAAGCATCTCGCGGCTTCGGCTGTTGCGCGAGCCGTGCCGGCGGCCGGTGAAGACCTGAAGCCCCGGCAGCTTGCGCACCGTCACGTCGACGACCAGTTCGCTGTCGCGAAGCGGCTCGACGTCGAGGCGAAACAGGGTGCGGCCGAAGAAGTCGCGCAGGATGCCCGGCCGTTCGCGCTCCGGCGCTTCGGTCAGCGACAGATGCACCGCGTCGGGCCGCGCCGTGGCGGCGGCGGCCGGCGGTTTGAGCGCTTCGGGCGGAGCGACGCTCCGGTCATGCATGTTCGGCATCTCGGGTCCCCCCTGGCGCGGACCACCGAAATTGCAGGCACATTGATTCTATTGGTCGCAGCATCCGGCCAAAAGGTTCAGAGAAAACTAGGCCAATAAAATCAATTATTTATATGGTCCATCGGCGGCTTCCGGGCGCGCCGCGGCAACGCCGCGTGCGATCTCCGGAAGCGTCGCCGCAGTCCCGATCTTTGTCGCCGCAGGCCAAGACCGTCGCGTCCAGCGCCGTTAGTGACACGCCCGGCCGGTGCGGCGCGTTTCGCGTGCGCCGGCGGTCGCCAGCGGTGTGGGCGAAGGACATTTCATCGAGCGTTCCCCGCCGAGCCGGCCTGAAAGCCGATCGTCAGAACAAGCCATGGCCGCGCCGGTCGTCCGGCGCGCAGGAGGAAACGCGTGTCCGATCCGGTGTCGTTTCTGTTCATCAGTGCCGGCATCTTCGCCGGCGCGGTGGTGTCGGGGCTTGTCGGCTTTGCATTCTCGGCCGTGGCCGGTGCGATCTTGCTGCACATACTTCCCCCGACTGAAGCTGTCCCGCTGATGATGGCCTGCAGCATCGTCACGCAAGCGGTGTCGCTGCTGGCGCTGCGCGGCACCGTGCAGTGGCGCGGCCATCCTTGCCTGATCGTGTGCGGGCTCGCCGGGATGCTGCCCGCGGTCTATCTGCTGCATCACGTGGACGCGCATGTATTCCGCATCGGGTTCGGCATATTCCTCGTCCTCTATGCCGTCGCCATGCTGCTGCGGCCGCGCGCGGCGATCGTTTCCGCCGCGGCGGGATGCTTGCCGCAGGCGCTGGTCGGCTTCGGCGGCGGCGTGGTCGGCGGACTGACGGCTATGCCGGGCGCCCTGCCCTCGATGTGGTGCGAGCTGCGCGGCCTGCCGAAGTGCCAGCAGCGCGGCCTGGTGCAGCCCTATATCGCGACGCTGCAGCTTGCCGCACTCGCGGTCATGCTGGCCTACAACACGTTCTCGTCCAGCACGCTCCTGAACATGACCCTGTACGCCCCAGCGCTCGCCGCCGGCGCTGCGCTCGGCGTCGTGCTGTTCCATAAGGTCGACGACGCCCTGTTCCGCAGCACGGTGCTGGCCATCCTGCTGGTTGCAGGCGTCCTGCTTGCGATTTAGCCCCGGCCACCTCGATCCGTCGGGCCGGACAGGGGCCCGTTAACCCGCCGGTAACCATAAACCCGGCAAAACTTGCCGGGGAGCACGTGCATTCATGAGCGACGTCACCGCCGCCGGCCCGCAGCCGCCGCCAGCAGCAGGCGCGCCGCTCGGCGGCTTCAAGCTGCCGGGACTGGGCGAGATCGGCGCGTTCCTCCGCCGCGGCGACCTCGCGCTCGCGGTCGGCGTGCTGACGATCCTCGTGGTCCTGATCCTGCCGCTGCCGCCGGTCCTGCTGGACATGGCGCTCGCCATCTCGATCATCATCTCGGTCCTGATCCTGATGACGGCGCTGTTCATTCATACGCCGCTGGAGTTCTCGGCGTTTCCGACCGTGCTGCTGATCGCGACCATGCTGCGGCTCGCGCTCAACCTCGCCTCGACCCGCCTGATCCTCGCGCACGGCCACGAGGGCACGAGCGCGGCCGGCCACGTCATCGAGGCGTTCGGCAACTTCGTGATGGCCGGCAATTTCGTGATCGGCATCATCGTGTTCACGATCCTGGTCATCGTGAACTTCGTCGTCATCACCAAGGGCTCCGGCCGCATCGCCGAAGTCGCTGCGCGGTTTCATTTGGACGCCATGCCCGGCAAGCAGATGGCGATCGACGCCGACCTCAGCGCCGGCCTGATCGACGAAAAGGAAGCGCGGCGGCGGCGCTCGCAACTGGAGGACGAAAGCTCGTTCTTCGGCGCGATGGACGGCGCATCGAAATTCGTGCGCGGCGATGCGATCGCGGGCCTGCTGGTCGTGTTCATCAACGTGATCGGCGGCATGATCGTGGGCATCGTCCAGCAAGGCATGCCGTTCATCGACGCCGCGCGCACCTACACGCTGCTCACCGTCGGCGACGGTCTGGTCACGCAGGTGCCGGCGCTGATCGTGTCGACCGCCGCGGGCCTGATCGTGACCAAGGCCGGCGTCGCCGGCGCCGCCGACAAGGCGCTGCTGGCGCAGCTCTCCGGCTATCCCAAGGCGCTCGGCATGTCGGGCGCGGTAATGGGGATCATGGCGTTTCTGCCGGGCATCCCGATGCTGCCGTTCCTGCTGCTGGGCGGCGGCGCAGGCGCGCTGGCCTACCTGTTCGACAAGCGCCAAAAGGCCGCGCTCGCGTCCGCGGCCCGCGAGGCGGACGTCCAGAAGCCGCCCCCCGCCGAGGAGCCGATCTCGTCGGCGCTGAAGATCGACGACCTCAAGATCGAACTCGGCTACGCGCTGCTGCCGCTGGTCAACGCCCAGGACGGCGCCGACCGGCTCACCGAGCAGATCAAGGCGCTGCGTCGCTCGCTCGCCATCGAGATGGGCTTTGTGATGCCGGCCGTCCGCATCCTCGACAACGTGCAGCTCGACGCCAACAGCTACGTCATCAAGATCAAGGAGGTCGACGCGGGCACCGGCAAGGTCTGGCCGGGGCAGCTCATGGTCATGGATCCGACCGGCGCGCAGGTGAAGCTGCCGGGCATGCACACGACCGAGCCGACCTTCGGGCTGCCCGCCACCTGGATCGACGGCGCGCTGAAGGAAGAGGCCGCGATCCAAGGTTACACAGTGGTCGACGCGGCGACCGTGCTGTCGACGCACCTCACGGAGCTGCTCAAGAGCAACACCGCCGAACTGCTCTCCTACGCCGAGGTGCAGAAGCTGCTGAAGGAACTGCCGTCCGGCCAGGCCGACCTGCTCAAGGACATCGTGCCGGCGCAGATCACCGCGTCGGGCATCCAGCGCGTGCTGCAGAACCTGCTCAACGAGCGCATTTCGATCCGCGACCTCTCCACCATCCTCGAAGGCATCGCGGACGCGCTGTCGTTCACCCGCAATCCGGTCGCGATCGCCGAGCACGTGCGGGCGCGGCTGGCGCGGCAGATTTGCGCCCAGCACACTTCACCCTCGGGCTATCTGCCGCTGGTCGCGCTGTCGGCGAAATGGGAGCAGAACTTCGCCGATTCGATCGTCGGCCAGGGCGACGACCGGCATCTGGCGATGCAGCCGTCCAAGCTTTCGGAGTTCATCACGCTGGTGCGCGAGCGGTTCGAGGATGCGGCCCGCGAAGGCGAGGCCCCGGTGCTGGTCACCTCGGCCTCGATCCGGCCGTTCGTGCGCTCGATCGTCGAGCGCTTCCGCGCCCAGACCAGTGTGCTGTCGCAGTCGGAAATCCACCCGCGGGTGCGGCTGAAGACGGTCGGAAGCATCTGAACCGCCGCCGGCGGGGTCCCTGCCCGGTCCCGCCGCCCATCACGGCTATCACGAGACTTCAACGAAATGTGAGCCGGTCTTGGAACCGGAGTGCATCCTCCATAGTTCTAGCTCCGTAATCGTCATGGGTGGGCGGGACGACGTCGGCTGCGCTTTGCGGCCGGAACGGTTCCGTATGCCCGAAAAGACGGCCTACCGGACGGTAAGTGCTTGTAAAGATTTAAGTAACCGGAATGAACAATTTCCACCGGACGGAATGAACCTTTAACCGTTCCGGTGCGACCAATGACTGAAGAAACGGGAGCGTGTCATGAACAATTACTCGATGCAGACTGCGGACCGCCTGACCCACCTGAAGATCGTGGTCATGTCGCTGGTCGCCGGCATCGTCGTCGTGGGCGTGGGCATCGCCGCCCGCCCGTCCCTGCCCGACATGAGCACCCAGCTTGAGAGCCGGGCTCCGGTCCTGAAGGCCGGCAAGCCGGTCATCCGGACCAGCGCCGAGACCACCACCATCCGCTGATTTTCCACCGCTTCACCATCACCATCCGACTTTACGCGCGCCCAAGTGGCGCGCGTTTTTTTTCGCTGGCGGCAACGACCGTTCGTCCCCGCGAAAGCGGGGACCAGCCAGCCCTGTTCGGGAAAACACCGCGCTCCCGCTTGCGCGGGAGCGAACGGATGGTGTGGAAACTCAGGCCGGCGCGCTGCGGGAACGCATCAGGCCGATGGCGTCGAGATCGGCCTGCTCCATGGCGGCCTCGGCCGCGCGCTCGCGGGCCTGGTCGCGCTCGTCGAGCAACTCAACCTTCTTGAGCTCCTCGAAGGCCTCGCCGAGCACCGCCTTGGCGTCGTCGAGCTGCGTGCGCAGTTCGTCGGCCGAGCGCTTGAGGTTCTCGCGCCGCTGGATCGCGGCCTTGGCATAGGTCGGATAGGCGAAATGGCTCGGGTCGTGGATCCCGGCCCGCTCCTGCTCGACCTTGATCTCCCGTTCCAGATCGCCGGCCATGCGCTCGAATTCGGCGATCATGCCTTCGATCTGCATGACCTTCCGGCGCTTCTCGTCGACCTGAAACCTCTTCAGGCGGATAAGTGTATCGCGTGACTTCATCGACTATGACTCCCCCGAAGCCGCGAGGACGTGACTGACCCCACCCGCGGAAGCGGGCACTCGGCGGGAATGTGGCGCAATAACGTTAGTTTTCGGTTTCCAAACGCGGGGGTGCGGGCGGGGGCGCCAGAATCTGTTCCAGGCGCCGATAACCCTCGAGCATCTCAGTCGATTCTTCCTTGCCCTGGGCCAGAAAGGCCTCCAGCGGCTTGTGCAGCGCGATGGCCTCGTCGACATCGGGGCTGGAGCCGGGCCGGTAGGCGCCGAGCCGGATCAGTTCCTCCATGTCGGCGTAGGTCGCCATCACCGACCGCGCCCGGGTCAGAACCGGCAGGAACGCCGGGTCGGCGGACTTGGGCATGGAACGGGACACCGATTTCAGCACGTTGATCGCAGGGTATCGGCCGCGCTCGGCGATCTGGCGCTCCATGACGATGTGGCCGTCGAGGATCGAGCGCACCGCGTCGGCGATCGGCTCGTTGTGGTCGTCGCCCTCGACCAGCACCGTGAAGATGCCGGTAATCGTGCCCTCCCCCGCCCCGGTGCCGGCCCGCTCCAGCAGCCGCGGCAGTTCGGCGAACACCGTCGGCGTATAGCCTTTGGCGGTCGGCGGCTCGCCGGTCGCAAGCCCGATCTCGCGCTGGGCGACGGCAAAGCGCGTCACCGAATCCATCAGCAGCAGCACCTGCTGGCCGGCGTCGCGGAAATACTCGGCGATGGCGAGCGTCAGATACGCCGCCTGGCGGCGCATCAGCGACGGCTCGTCGGAGGTCGCCACCACCACCACCGAGCGGGCGAGGCCCGCCTCGCCGAGGTCGTCCTGCAGGAACTCCTGCACCTCGCGGCCGCGCTCTCCGACCAGCCCGATCACCGCGACGTCGGCCTTCACGTTGCGCGCCAGCATCGACAGCAGCACCGATTTGCCGACGCCCGAGCCGGCGAAAATGCCCATGCGCTGGCCGTGGCAGCAGGTGATGAAGGTGTTGAGCGCGCGCACGCCGAAGTCGATCGGCGCGCCGATGCGCTTTCTGGCGTGCGGCGGCGGCGCCGCGGCGCGCAGCGCAAACGGCTCGGCGCCGAGCGGCAGCGGGCCCTTGCCGTCGATCGGCTCGCCCATGGCGTTGACCACCCGGCCGAGCCAGGCCG
>VGEP01000074.1 GCA_016869215.1 Alphaproteobacteria bacterium
CAAGGACGGATTCGACATGGCCTGGCCGGATCCGCGCACGGGCGCGCCTGAGCCTGCTGCGCGCGAGGCGGCCCCCGAGGCTGCGCCGATGCCTCCCCCCATTGCCCGGCCGCGCGAGGAGGCAGCGCCCGAACGGCGCGCCGAACCCGTGGTGCCGCGGCCCGCGCTCAAGTCTGCATCCGAGCGTGCGCCGGCCATCCTGAAGTCCGGCGTCATCGACGGTATGCCGTATACGCTTTACGCCGACGGCTCGATCGAGGCCGAACTGCCGCAGGGCGTGGTGAAGTTCGCGTCGGTCGATGCGTTGCGCTCGCACCTGGAAAAGCAGGGCTAGTTTCGCCGCAAGCCGAGGCGACGATCTTTGCAGCGCCGGCTCCGTGACGGGCCGGCGCTGCTGCTTTTTGCGGCGGCCGTTCGGCGCCCCGGCTTGGTAAAATCCAGAAATTCGATGGTATTGCCCAAGACAAACCGCGTTGTGAACCAAGCAAAAGCGGGGATTTTCTATCGGCCATTGAGCGGCCGCCGAAGAAGATGCAGTAGATTCCAGCCATTGCGGAATTGATTCGGGGTGCGCGGCCGTGGTTGTGCCATGCGCCCGCGCCAATGGATGGATTGTCATGGCGGCCGACAGCAAAGATCCGGATATTCTCGGGCTTACGGCGGAAATCGTTGCCGCCTATCTCACGCGGAATGCAGTTGCGACAGAGGACATCCCTGGACTGATCGGCAAGGTGCACCTGGCGTTGCAGCGCGTCGCAGGCGGCGAACCGGGCGCGGTTTCGGAATCCTTGAAGCCCGCGGTTCCGGTGAAGAAGTCGATCCACCCGGACTTCATCGTCTGTCTGGAGGACGGCAAAAAGTTCAAATCGCTGAAGCGCCACCTGCGCACGCAATACGGCATCACGCCGGAACAGTATCGCGAGAAGTGGAATTTGCCGGTCGACTATCCGATGGTGGCGCCGAACTACGCCGCAGCGCGCTCGCAACTCGCCAAGCAGATGGGTCTCGGCCAGCAGCGCCGCAGGCGGCGCTGAGCGGCGGCGCGGGCTTCCCACCGCGCCTCGGGTTTCCAGATTTATTTCCTAATAGCTGTGGAATTCGCCGCGCGAGAACGGCTGGATTTATCATAATACCGTTTTATTTCAACGAGTTAATCCGAAATCGAAAAACTTATCCCCGCGCGGCCCGCATCGGCGATTATGTGGGTATTATTTCCTTCAAAGGAGCCACCGATGCCTCCGACCGCGTTGTCGCCTGCGGACCGAAGCCGCCGCCATTCCGAAGCCCTCCCGCAGCCCTGCCTCGGCGTTCGCCACATCGGGCATGCGCCGCTGCAATCCGCGCATTGCGGACGGATCGCCGGCCGCAATTGCACGATCGTTGCGCAACTGACGGCGGCGGCCTTCGGTGTGCCCTACCGTGACATCGCCGCCGCGGGCCGTGGCGCGCGGCACGTCGCGTTGGCGCGCCAAAGCGCAATGTACGTCGCCCATGTCGTCCTCGGCATGAGCTACACCGACATCGGCCGCGCGTTCGAGCGCGACAGGACCACCGCCGCGCACGCCTGCCGGCATGTCGAGGACCGGCGCGACGATGCGGCCTTCGACGCGTTCCTCAATTCGATCGAGGGCGCTTGCCGGATCCTCCGGCGGCGGTTCGTGCTGCGGGTCCAGCCATGACTGCAGGCAAGGCAGACATCGATCCGCTGCGCGCGCGGCATCTCGGACTTGGCCGCCGCAAGATCGAGACGCCGCAAGGTGCGGCCGAGGTCACGGTCAACGACGCGGAAAGCCCGCTGGCCTGGCTTGCGCGCCGCACCGGGCGCAATGGCCGCGCGCTGATCGAGCCGGTGGAGCTTGCGGCCGGCGAGCGGCTGAGATCGGACTTTACGCTGGCGCAACTGATGCCGCGGGTCACCTCGAGCTGGAGCGCAGCGGCGTCCGACCGTCGTCGCGGCGCTTCGCCGTTCAATCCGACCGACGGCGTTGTCGCCGCGCGCCAGCGCGTGCGCCAAGCGCTCGATGCCGCCGGGCCGGAATTTTCCGGCCTGCTCCTGGACGTCTGCTGCTTCCTCAAGAATCTGACCGATGTCGAGCGCGCGCGCCGGTGGCCGCCCCGTTCCGCCAAGGTGGTGCTTCAGCTTGGACTTGGCCGGCTGGCCAGGCACTACGGCCTTTGCGTGCAGGTGCGCGGCCGCGGCCGCGCGCCGGTGCGGACCTGGCTCGCGGACGGTGCGGAATTTGTCGTCGATTTCATAGCGGTTTCAAGCGAAGTGGATACCGGTTCGCGTGAAGAAAACGCGTCAAAACAAAAAAGCGAGAGCGATCAGCCGGCGGCCTGAAGTGCCGCGTTCGCGTCGCGGCGAATGCGCTCGACCATGGAGCGGAAGCCGTTGGAGCGCTGCGGCGTCAAATGCTCGCGCAGCCCCAGTTTCTCGAACAGCGCGATTGCGTCGCTCGTCAGGATATCGCGCGCCGCCTTGCCGGAGAACAGCGCGAACAGGACGGCGATCAGCCCGCGCACGATATGGGCGTCGCTGTCGCCCTGGAAGTTGAGAACCGGACCCGCGGCGCCATTCGGCGCAATGCTGGTGGCAAGCCAGACCTGACTCGCGCAGCCTTGCACCTTGTTGGTGTCGATGCGCGCGGCCTCGGGCAGGGGCGGCAGCGTGCGGCCGAGCTCGATCAGGTAACGGTACCGGTCGTCCCAATCGTCCAGCAATGCAAAATTCTCGACGATCTCGTCGACCGGCGTGATTGTCGGCGTAACTCCTGCCGCAGCGGCGTCCATCGAACCCTCCACGCCCGTTATATAGGGTGGCGGGCGGCCGAGGTCGAAGGAAAAGAGCGGCGATGTCCGGGCTTGCGCCGCGCCTCAGGCCTGGCCCTTGCCGGGCTTGCGCGGCCGCGGCAGCGGCACGTTTTCGCTGCGGCCCACCGGTCCGCGCCACGAGGGGTCGAGATCCGTCGGCCGCAATGTCGACTGCGAGCCGGGCGCGGAAGGGACCGCGCGCGCCAAGACCGGCCTGGCTTCCAGAACAGAGCCGGTCTCGACGCGCGCCACTTGATCGTTCAGGAACTCGTAGACCATCTTGGCGCCGGCCTGCGCCCGCACTCCGATCGCGGTCGCCGCCTGCGCGCCCACCGTGCAGGCTCCCGGCTGGCGGTCGCAGAACCCGCCGAAGTCGGACACCGCCGCGGTTGCGGCGACCACCGCGTCGGTCGCACCGACCTGTACGCCGGTGTTGACCGGCTTGGAGCTGCTGAACGGCAGCAGCGCCAGCACGATGGTCATCCAGAAGGCCACGCGAATGAGAAAGAACATGTCCCTGTCCCGTACCTGTGCCCCGTGTCCTTGTCCGTCTTCTTGGCGGCGTTTGTCGTTTTGCCGCATGAGACAGGCTAGCAGACGGGATTGAACGGGCTGTTCGCGTTTTTGCGCACATTCAAAGAGAATGCTCGGGAAACTGTCGGAAAATTCGAGCGGTTTGATAAAGGATTCATTGACGCTGGAAACGCCCGATTTTCCGTGCGAAATCGCAGCGCGCACGGGGGCCGCGCATCGCAGTCGATGCCGCGGCAACCGTGCGTTCACCATGACCGCGCGCCGCAAGCCGTACGCGGCGCCCAGGCGGCTTGGCCCTTAGCTTTCGCTTAAGTCGCCTCTGACACGATCCGCCAACAATCAAGGGGAGCGCGTCCCGCCGGCCGGGCGTGCGTGGAGTGACGTGGGCCTTCTCAAGCCGATCCGCGACTATGTCGATACGCTGGTGCATCCGTCGGCGCAGAGCGACGCGCTGACCGCGCAGCGTCACCGCGCCTTCATCGCCCCGCGCCTCTTGGGCAGCTTCGCCGCGCTCGCCTGCTTTCCGCTGTTCGTCGCGCTGCGCGGCGCGCCGAGCGTGCTGGAGGCGACGGTGTTCGCCTGGCTGGTGCTGCCGATGCTCACCGCCTATTACCTGTCGCGCACCGGCCGTTACGAGAGTGCGCACGTCCTGTCCTCCCTGGCGCTGACCGGGCTGGTCACGGCGGTCGCCGCCAAGACCGGCGGCATTGGGTCGTTTGCGGCGATCTGGCTTGTGATCGTGCCGCTGGAGGCCGCGCTGTCCGCCTCGCGCCGCGTCGTGGCTATGGCGTCGACTTTCGCGCTCGCCGCGGCGGGACTTCTTCTGACGCTCGGCGCTCAGGGCCTGTTGCCCGATCCGGGCCCGAGCGGTAGCGATGCCGGCGTGCTGGCGGCGCTCGGCGTCGTGTCGGCGGCTCTCTATGCCGCAGGCCTGGCGCTCGGTGCGGAGTCGCTGGCGCGCACCAGCTTCTGGCTGCTCTACGCCGAGGAAGACCGTTACCGGCTGCTCGCACGCAACATGACCGACGTCATCACCCGGCATGGGCGCAACGGCGCGGTGCTGTTCGTTTCGCCCGCCGCGGAAAAGCTGTTCGGCACGCCCGTAAGCGGGCTCCTCGGCCACCGGCTGTTCGAGCGGGTCCATGTCGCGGACCGTCCGGCCTATCTCACGGCGCTCGCCGACGCCGCTTCGTTGGGCGAGGCGCGCTCGGTGGAGTTCCGCGTCTGCAGCGATCCGGCCGATGATGATGCCGCCGGTCCGGCCGCGCGCGCGACCTTCATCTGGGTCGAGATGCGCTGCCGGCCGCTCGACCGCAGCGCCTCCGACGGTCCCGGCGCCGATCGCGAAGTGGTCGCGGTGATGCGCGACGTGACCGAGCGCAAGGTTCAGGAGCAGGCGCTGGACGAAGCGCGCGGCGAGGCCGACCGCGCCAATGCCGCCAAGGTCAAGTTCCTCGCCAACATGAGCCACGAGCTGCGCACGCCGCTAAACGCGATCATCGGCTTTTCCGACATGCTGATCAACGAGGAGGCGATGCGCCTCGACGCGGCCCGCCGCCGCGAATACGCCAAGCTGATCAACGATTCCGGAACGCACCTGCTTTCGGTCGTGAACGGCATTCTCGACATGTCGAAGATGGAGACCGGCGATTTCGAAATCTCGCCCGAGCCGTTCGAGCCGATCCCGGCGATCGCCGGCTGCTGCGATCTCCTGGCGCTCAAGGCGCGCGAATCCGGCGTCGACCTGACGCGCAGGCTCGACGAGGCGCTTCCCGAAATCGTCGCCGACAAGCGCGCGTTCAAGCAGATCATGCTCAATCTTCTCTCGAACGCGGTGAAGTTCACCGACCGCGGCGGCCGCGTGACGGTCTCGGCCCGCCCCGACGGCACGTTCGTTTCCGTCACCGTCGAGGACACCGGCGTCGGTATCGCCGATGACGACCTCAAGCGGGTCGGCCAGCCGTTCTTCCAGGCCCGCGCGGCCTACGACCGTCGCCACGACGGCACCGGCCTCGGCCTGTCCATCGTGCAGGGCCTCGTCGGATTGCACGGCGGGGAGATCGACATTTCGAGCCGGCTCGGCGTCGGCACCAAGGTGACGGTGCGCCTGCCGCTCGATTGCGAGGCGGTACGGCCGCCGCGCCCGGCCACGAATCTGGCGAAGCCGTCGTTCGAACGCATGTCCGCCGCCGGTGCGCCGGCGCCGGTGCGGAAGTCCGCGTGAGGCCGAGATGCGCGCAGCAACCGCACGTTTGAACGACGATACTTTCTCCGCTCGGCGCGCGGCGCGTCTGCCGTTGCGATGGCTGATGCAACGGCCGCGCGATTCGGTCGCCGCCGTGGTCGCGGCACTCGCGGTGCTCGCGATTCTGGTCAATGCGCTATTCATGCAGCGCGGCCCGCATCCGGCGCCGATCTTCGCGCACAAGCCGCAGCGCGAGGCCGCGGCCGCCGTGCCGCCGCCCGCCGCCGCGCCGCGCGCGCAGCCGGCCGAGCCCGTGGCTGCGTCCACCGTCCGCACGCGCCACGACACGATCGCCGAAATTCAGCGCGAACTGTCGCGCCGCGGCTTCTATGACGGCACGGCCGACGGCATCCATGGGCCAAAGACCGACACCGCAATCCGCGATTTCGAACAGGCCGCCCGGCTGCGGTCATCCGCCGAACCCAACGACGCGCTGCTGGCCGCGATCCGCAAGTCGGACGTCAAGGCCAAGCCGGCGACCGCCGGCCGCAACGATCCGATCGCGCAATTGCTCTCCGTCGACCGCCGCCTGATCGGCGTGCAGCGGGCGCTCGCCGAATTCGGATACGGTCCGATCAAGCCGACCGGCGTCTACGACGCGGAAACCAAGGCCGCCATCGAGCGTTTCGAGCGCGCGCGCAAGCGCCCAGTCACCGGTCAGGTGTCGCCGCAGCTCCTGCGCGATCTTTCGACGCTGACCGGCAGGCCGCTCGAGTAGCTGCGGCCTTCCTCCAAACGGTAGTCGCGACGATCCTGTCCGCCGCGTGATATGACGGACCGCCCCTGACGGGCTGCGGACGGCGGAACGACATGCGGTTGAAGTCGGGCATTTGGGTGTCGGCCTATCTGCGGCGCTGCCAGATCGAAGGCGCGCAAGCCGTGCTGCGCCGGCGCGGCGCAGACGAGGCCGGGGCTGTGTTCATCAAGGTGTCGCGGCTCGACGGCACCGCCGATGTCTACGGGCCGGCGCCGCAGAGCGCCTTCGACGAGGCGCGGCCGGCCGATCGCGCCTTTGTGCGCAGCCTCAAGACCGACCCCGCGACCGAAGCCGATGCGGAGACCTATCTCGCACGCCAGATCAAGTTCGACCCGGATATCTGGATCGTGGAGGTGGAGGACCGCGCCGGGCGGCATTTCCTTGATCGCGTCGTGACGTGAGGTCACGCAGCGCTATGCGTTGTCCGTGCGGCGCGCCTTGGCGTGCTCTTCCCACTTGATGACGGGCCGGGCCGGCGGCACCGCCCGCTCGCGCACCTCGGCGCGGCGCGGCACAGGCGCTGCGGCAGGCGCACGGGCCGCGACAGGCGCAGGCGCCTTCGCTGCCGGTTCCGGCCGGTTGCTCGTCTGCCAGATCGCCAATAGCCGCAGCGCGGCCTCCGGCTCGATCTCTTCCTGCAACACCGCGAGATCGTAGACGCGCTGCACGGAGCGGCTGACCGCCGGATTGAGGCAAAGCAGGATTCGCTGCAGGACCGGCTCCGGCATCCCGAGCGCCACGGCGGCCACCACAATAGGTTCGCCCGACGCATCTTCGACGATGCGCCGCGCCTGCCGGTGCGAGACACGCAGGCTTCGCTCCAGTTCGCGCACGAAAGCCTGGGTGTCGTGCCCAAGTGCCGCGGTCTCCAGCCGAGCGGTGGCTTCGCGCGCGGCTGCCGCAGGAATCGCCTGCGTGGGCAGCAGCGGCGCGTATGGCAGGTTGAGCAGAATCAGCCGCCGCTCTTCCGCCGTTGCGGCAAAGAACAGTTCGCTCAGTTCGGCTGCCGCCCCGCCACCGGAGGGGGTATTGCCGGCCGTCGGACGAACGTCGTCGGCCGGCGGGCCCAGCACGATCTGATCGCGCAGCAGCCGCTGCCTGACGGCGGCCGGAGCGGTGGGATAGCCCGCAATCCGGTCGGCAACCACGGCCCGTGTCGCGGGATCGACGAGTTCGATCAGGCGCAACGCAAGCTCGGTGAAATGCCGCTCTTCTTCGGGTGTGTGCGTCGGCGTCTGCACATAGAGGTCCGTCATCACCCGCAGCAGCGTCGGGCGAATGTCGACGCCGTCCCTGCGGCCGAGCTCGACCAGGCTGTTCAGATTGGGGATGTGCGGCAGGTCCGTCATGGCTTGCGCGATACACCGGCCGTCAAAGCGATGCGGCCGGACCGTAGCGCCGCGCCCGTTAGCGAACCGTTAACCATGCAGGGTTCTTAATTGCGGTACGGACGAACCGCGGGCCGGCAGGAGCAGCATGGCTCGCGGGGGAGGAGGGGCATGGGAATCATCGTGCAATTTCCGGAAGGCCAGCGGCCTCTTGGCGGCGGCCGTTACGTCGATGCGAACTCGGAACCGGCCAGCGTCATCATTCTGCCGGTGGTGCGGATCGAGCGGCATCCCGATACGCCGTCGGATGGCATCGAAGGCAGCGCCGGCACGGCGTCCGCCCGCCGCCGGCGGCGGCGCGGCTCGCGTTCGTGAGCGGATTCGCTCGTCGACGTGAGACCAAAACCTACCGGCCGCGATGCCGCTGGCTCGCGGCCGTGGCTTTGCTCGCTGCCCTTTCGGGATGCGGCGTCAACGGCGACTTCGGCCGTCTCAAGACATCGATCGCTCCAGACGACACGCACTATTGGATGGGTCCGGCGGCCGCGCGCGACTCGCTCGAGCCGCCGTGGCGCCACCAGCTTACCGACGAGGAACGCAGGCTTCGGGATCTCGCCTATCCGTTGATTGCGCCGCCCTATAGCCGCGACCGGTGGACCAGCGCGCTCGGCCAGCACGGGCTTGCGTCCCGGCCCTGGCCTTATCCCGATCGCGCTACCTATGCCTCGCGCCTGGCCGCCGGTCGCCCGATCAGGATTGCGGCTACTGCAACTGACAGCGCGCTGCGGCGAGTGCGGAGCGCGCCGTCGCCATCAGGCCCGGTTCGGGCGCCAGCGCCCGCAGCACGATCAATCCGGTCGTGCTCGGGGATTCCACGATCAGCCGGTCGGCTGCGGTAACGTCCTCGTCTTCCGGAAGCTGCGCGCGCTGCGCGGCGGTCATCAGGTCAAGCTCGATGACGCGCCGGCCCGCCGCGCGGTCGTTGATGGCGTAGTAGGCCACGCCGCGGCGCGTGTAGAACGACACCGACGTATAGGCCGCACTCACCGGTGCGGTCAGTTTCAACGGACCGCTCGAAAGATCGTAGCGGCACACGGCACTCGCAAAAGCAGGGTCCATGAACGGGATCACTTCCTGCTGCGGTGCGGGCTGAGGCAGGGCGGCGATGGTGTTGACTGGCGTCACCGGGGAGATTCGGGAATAGGCGTCCTGAGTCGCGGTCCGCGGCAGGATCAGCACCGCCACCAGATGGACGATGCCGCCAAGCAGCGCGCCGGCGATCAGCCACAACAGCCAGCGGATCATGGCGGGGACCTCAGCGGCATGACTGCACAGCGATCGCAGGCATCGGCGCTTCGCGCGAGGCGCGGGTGGCGACACCGACGGGCGTGTCGTAGAGGCGCAGCACGAGGATGTAGCTGTCGATGCCGTTCGTCGGAAGCCAGTTGCCGGAGCGCGCCCGCGGCGCGATGACGATGTCGAAACTGCCGTTCGGCTGGCGCACGATTTCCTGACTGGTAAAGCCGTGACGCTCCACCGAGTTTCCGACCAACCGTCCGGTGGCGTCGTAAAGCGTGAGAGTCCAGAACCGCGCTTGCGGTGTGGTGCCGTTCACAAGGACGTCGCAGCGGCCGTCGAGAGGGCGGCCGACGTCGTCGTTGCGGGCCAGGAAAGCGACGCCGTCGCCCGAGCCGACGGGAAGCTCGCCGGTTCGGGCAATGGTTGCGCGCGCGTAAGGATCGACATCGGGCGTTCCGGTCCGCGGCCATGCGGTCCATGAGCCGATCGGGATCGCGCCGAACGCCACCCCACGGCTGAGTGCCAGCCAAGTCGTGCCGAGGCCGACGACGGCTGCGACCAAAAGCGCAAACAACGATCCCAGCAGCAGACGCACGGTCGATCCGATGGATGTGGCGACAGTCGGGAGAGGTTCCCGCCGTCCGGATGATTAAACCAAGTTCCGCGACGATGGAATCGGATCGTGGCCCAATCTCGGCTGGATCGCACGCGGATCGGCTGCGGAAACAGGCCCCGGCGGCGAGAGCTTAATTGCCGGCCACGGGGGCGTCGGTGGCGGCGCGCGCGGTGGACACCAGGGGCTTTTGCCCCTGCGGCTGCGATCCTGGCGCAAGCTGCGACAGCGTGGCCGGGGCCGCCCCGAGCGAGCGGCTGGCGTCCTCCATCAGGCGCTCGATCCGGACCAGGACCTCGGCGCCGCGCTGCGTGAGCACGGTGGGCCGCACCATCGGCGTGCCGGGGGCGGCCATCGCGACCACCTGGCCGCGCAGCGGCGTGTTCGACGGTGTGGGCGGCGGGACGCCCGGGATCTGTTTGATCTCGATGCCCTGGTGCGCGTAGCTCATGACCGCCTGAAAGGTCATGGCGGGCAGCGAACCGCCGGTCATGCGGTTGGTGGAACTGTAATCGTCGTTGCCGATCCAGACGCCGGCGACGAGGTTGCCGGTGTAGCCGACGAACCAGGCGTCGCGGTAGGCGTTGGTGGTGCCGGTCTTGCCCGCGACGCGCACGCCGTTGAGCAGGGCGCGGCGGGCGGTGCCTTCTTCGGTCACCTTGTTCATCATGAAGTTCATTTCGGACGCGACTTCCGGCGACATCACCTGCCGCGGCTTGCGCCCGTCGCGGTCGAAGCGCCAGATCACCTCGCCCGCGGCGTTGCGCACTTCGAGAATGGCGTGCGCCGGGACCGCCTTGCCGCCGTTGGGGAAGGCGGCATAGGCGACGGTGTGGTCGAGGACGGTGACTTCGCCCGCGCCGATCGGCAGCGACGGCGTGTCGATGAGCGGCGTGCGCAGGCCCATGTTCTTGGCGAGCTGTACGATCTTGTTGCGGCCGAGCTTGGGATTGCCGTTGCCGATCGTGATCGAGAGCTTGACCGCGATGGTGTTGATCGAGCGGGTCAGCGCCTGGGTGACCGACATCGAGCCGGCGTAGCCGCCCGAATAGTTGTGCGGGCACCAGTTGCCGATGCAGACCGGGCCGTCGACCACGGTCGACGTGGGCTTCAGGCCGAATTCCAGCGCGGCGGCGTAGACGTAGGGCTTGAACGAGGAGCCCGGCTGGCGAAGCGCGTCGGTGGCGCGGTTGAACTGGCTTGCGGTGTAGTCGCGGCCGCCGACCATGGCGCGCACCGCGCCGTCGGTGTCGGCGACGACCACCGCGGCCTGGCTGGCGTTGTAGTCGCGCCCGTATTGCCGCAGCGCGTTCTCGACCGCGGAGTCGGCCGCGCGCTGCAGACCGCTGTCGAGCGCCGTGCGCACCAGGAACACGCGGTCGGTCATCGTCTTGGGGAATGTGCCGACGAGCTTCTTCATCTCGTCGAAGGCCCAGTCGAGATAGTAGTTCGGCGAGCGGTCGTCGCGGCGGTCGAGGGAGGTGGCGGGGTTGCGCCGCGCGCCGAACACCTGACCCTCGGTCATGAATCCGGCCTCGACCAGGTTGTCGAGCACGACGTTGGCGCGGCCGCGCGCCGCCGGCAGGTTGATGTGCGGGGCGAACTTCGCCGGCGCCTTGAACAGGCCCGCGAGCATCGCCGACTCCGCGAGCGTCACGTCGCGCGCCGACTTGTTGAAATAGAACTGCGCCGCCGCGTCCACGCCGAACGCGCCGCCGCCGAGATAGGCGCGGTCGAGGTAGAGCTTCAAAATCTCGTTCTTGGTCAGCCGCGCCTCGAGCCAGATCGCCAGAAACGCCTCCTTGACCTTGCGTTCCAGCGTGCGCTCGTTGGTCAGGAACAGGTTCTTGGCGAGCTGCTGGGTCAAGGACGAGCCGCCCTGCAGCACCCCGCCGGCGCGCACGTTTGCCACCAGCGCGCGCAGCGTGCCCGCGACGTCGATGCCGAAGTGCTCGTAGAAGCGCCTATCTTCCGTGGCGAGCGTGGCCTTGATCAGGTGGTCGGGGAACTCCTCGAGCGGGATCGAGTCGTTGTGCTTGATGCCGCGGGAACCCACCTCGTTGCCGTAGCGGTCGAGGAAGGTGACGGCCAGTTCGCTCTTTTTCAGCCAGTCGTCGTCGGAGGTCTCGCGGAACGCCGGGATCGCGAGCGCCAGCATCAGCACCGCGCCGACCGCGCCGAAGGTCATGCCCTCGGAGGCCGGCTCCACGAACACCCAGCGCCGCCAGCCGCCGACGTGGAAGCGGTCCATGGTCATGACGAAGCGTTCCCACGCCTCGCGCGACCAGCGCCCGGCCTTGAACAGGAAGTCGTCGAAGCGCGCGTCGGCGTCGAGGAAGGCGCGCTTGGCGCGCGGCTTCCAGTCCTCTTTCTCCGGCTCGGGATAGAGCTCGCGCACGGGATGACGGCCTTCAGGTTTCGGTAACTTTTAGACCATTGCTGCGCCGCATTCCATGGCCGGCCGGCCACAGGGTGAACGGAAAGCGGGGGAAAAACCCATGGAAATGGCGGGATTGGGGCAGTTGACGCTGATCTAAGGCCGCGCCGCAGGCGCGGTCTGCTCCCTCCCCCGCTTGCGGGGGAGGGTTGGGGAGGGGGCCTTGGCTATTGTCGGATGACCAAGCGCGTAGCGCAGCGAAGGCCGGAGGCCCCCAGAGGGGCCACCGGCCTTCGCTTCGTTGCGGTTGGCCCTCAATCACCAGACCGCTAAGCTTGGCGGCCGGCATCGGCCCGATCTGTGCGGAGTTGCGGTTGGCCCTCAATCACCAGACCGCTAAGCTCGGCTGAGCGTGCGGTGTTGGTGACGACGGTTGCGGTTGGCCCTCAATCACCAGACCGCTAAGCTCGCCGCTTCCTCGGCGTCGAGGATGGTTTCGTTGCGGTTGGCCCTCAATCACCAGACCGCTAAGCTGCCATCAGACTTAAGGCCCTGCCAGCAGGGCCTTTTTCTTGAATGCACGCCATCAAGAGCGCAGCTCCGGCCTCAAAACAGGGCGAACTGCTCCGGATTTTTGGGGCTCTGTTCCCGATTTCGTCCCTGGTACGTCCGGATATTTTCATACTGCTTGTCCGTGATCGCCATCATGTGGACTTTGCCGGCGTTCGGCATGGCCTGCTCGATTTTGCGCTCATAGGATTCGGCTTGTTCCTTCCCGGCGCAGAAGCGCAGATACACCGAATACTGCGTCATTTCGAATCCGAGATCGAGCAGCTTCAGGCGAAATTTGGTGGCCGCCTTGCGCTGTTTCTTGGTGCCGACCGGCAAATCGAAAAACACGACAAGCCACATGATGCGATATCCCGACAGCGCGGGCGGTTGTCCGTTGTTGTGCTTCGCCACAGCCCGTCTCAAAACCCGAGCGGCAGGCCGGGCTGCGGCAGCACAAGCTTGTCCGTCTCGCCCGCGTAGGTCTTGGCGAGCGATCCCGCGAGCCGCTCAAGACATGTCATCAGCGGGCTTTGCCCTTCGTCCGCCGGCAGATCGACGATCATGATGCGGGCGAGGGCGCCTTTGGCCTCACTGGTGACCTCGCTCACGCCTTCGGCCTTCAGCCTATGCACTTCTCGGTCCACAATGGGCCGGAACGGCTCCATCAGGTCGTCCACCAGCACCAGCGCGTTTCCGCGATTGGAGTGCTTCAAGCTCAGACTGGGATGCAGACCCGCCGCCATGACCGCGCGGGCGGCCGCCGCGCGCAGCACGGCGTAACCGTAATTGAGCAGACCGTTGAGCCCGTCGCCGTCGGTGTCGCGCCTGAACTCCGCCCCAAGGAGAAGCGGCCAATAGCGCCGTGCTGCTTCCGCTTCGACGTTGTCGGGATCGCCGGGCCGCACCTTGCGGGCGAGCAGTCGGAAGCCTCCGGCCTCCGCGCCGACGGATGCAAGCGTCGCGCCCTGCGCCAAAATTTTCGCTTGAACGATCTGTTGCCAGAGCCGCTTTTTCAACGGTGCGCTCGCCTTGGCTTGATCGCTCATTCGTCCGGCTTGCGCATGATGGCCGTCCACCGGCCATACCAGCGCGGCCGGGCGATGATTCGGGCCGCACAGCACGACAGGAACGCCGCGCGCGGCGAGCGTCACCAGAAGATTGTTGGAATAGGTGAGGCCGTGTGCGTTGGCGACGACCGCGGCAAGATCGTCGAGCGGCACGCGCCCGACCTCGGCACCCTTCTCGGCGACGGTCAGGAATCCGCGATCGACGGCAAGATGCCGCCCGTCCGTCGCCACTTCGATCACGCGTCCGACCATGCCGGTGTCCGCTCGACCCCGGCTCGCAACCGCCGGTCGGCGGATTGTTTCAGCTATCGGTTCGCGCGCAACGACTTGGTTAATTCATGGTTAATTTTTGGGATGCACCCGCCAAACGCGGCCGAGTTCATCGACGCGGACGCGCTCCGCCTTCCATTCCTTTAGCCGGTCGTACTGGCCGAATATCCAGCGAAACGGATCGTCGGGATTGTCGTGGCGCTCTTGCAGCACGCCGGTTTCCTTGTGCTCGGCAAGGCGCACACGGCTTGCCGAAGGCTCAAGGCGAACGACCCGGACGACCCTGGATTCGCCCTCGTAGTCGATGCGAAGCAGATCGTCTTTGAACAAGCGCATCAGCAGCCGTGCGCCCGGAAACTTTGCCGGCCATGTCAGCGCGTGCGAAGTTTGGTTCGCTTGGAAGAACGTCGCCGCCTCGCCGTCCCAAGTGCCATCGGGCAATTCGAAGATTTCGATGAATACGTTCTTGCCGGCGGAATAGCTCTTGTAGACCGCTCCGGTTTTCGGGTCCTTCACCGGAACGAGATAATCCGGCTTCTCGGATTTGACGAGGCGCACGCGCTTCAGGCCGTGCTTGATATGCGGATCCCGGACGCTGTCGCGGAAATCGAGAAGCGCCTTTGCCAATGGAATCTCGTTTTTTGCCGCCGCATCGACATGCGCGCGCACCATGTCGCGTAGCCTGCGGTCGCGAATTCGTTCGATCTCGTTGTCGGTCAGTGCCGCAAGTGCCTTGCGATAGACCAGATTGCCGAGCGACTTGCCCTTTTCGTCCAACTCTTCCTGTTTCACAGTTCCGTAGGCCGTATCTTCGTGCAGCTTGCCCTGGTAGCCGTGATCGGGCTTGTGCGACACGATCATACGTTTGAGCGCGGCTTCTAGATCGTTGCGAAGCTTGTCCTTTTCCCACGGGGGATCGATTTTGATTCGATCGCGGTCGTCGTCGTATCCCTTGGTCAACTTCATCAATAGCGAGCGGTCCGTCAGCGCCACGACCAGAGCGTCGATGGCGTGATGACGGTGATCGGCGCGATTTTTTGCCGTTGTGTAATTGTGATCCGGCAGCAGCTTGTCGAGACCCCACTTGCCCCGAATGAGGCCGGTGTGCTGGCCGGTGACTACCCACACCTGATTGGGATCGCAGACCGCCGACACATATTGGCGCGCAAGGGTGGAAAGCCAGCGTGTCTCCATCAGTTGACGATCGAGGAAATCGCGGCCATCGCGATTGAGGCGCTCCCGCGCGTCGGGCGCAAATCGCCATGCCTTGTTGCTCGGTAGATTCGTGGCCCGCGCCGAAATCTCCGGCCAATCGGCCGAATGGCCATAGGCTTCAAAGGGAGTCTGCTTGCCCTTCATGCGGTTGGACATGAAGCCGACCGAGCGCACGATCTACAAGCACGCGCGCAAGGGCCGCTGGCGCTTCCGCTATCGCCGCAAGGCTGGGCGCGATGAGACAGACCCAAAGCCAGCGTCGCAGCGTTGCGGCCTGAAGGCGCGCGATCCCGCGGGCGAGGCGCGGGCGCTGGCTGCCTGCGAAGACGCGCGCGCGGTGGCGCAGGCAACGCTCAAGCAGGCGATCGCGCGGCGCGACACGGCCCTGGCGGTGCGCGAACTGTCGGCGCAGGCGCGGGCGCTGG
>VGEP01000075.1 GCA_016869215.1 Alphaproteobacteria bacterium
CTCGGCGGCAGGACGCCCGACGAGGTCTATGATATCGACATGGAGCCAGAAAAATTGGCGGCGTAATCAAACCCAGAATCCATCTTAGCCAAGCCGCCAAACTGTCCCGGAAACCGGGACCATCTCTAACTTCCTCCCTATGAAGGGATAGGAAGCTATGCGTGGTCGACGTACGGTGTGGCAGATACAATCGCCACTCCTTCTCGTACGACCATCGATCGGCTTTCGTCAGAATTTGTTTTTTTGCGATCTCTGCTGGGTCCATCATGGTACGTCCTGCGAGGAGGTTGACCAAGAACTCCTCATCAAAGAGCGTCGGCATCTCTTTGGAATAAGTGACTGCTTGCGCAGCGCCCATTGCGCTGTCGAGATGCGGCAAGCAACGAAATTCCAACACCACGCCCTTGTGGCAGTCAGCATAATGCGACCACATCAAGATATCATCATGCTTCTCAGTTAAGCACAGAACGGTGATCTTATCTGCAATGGCTCTTGTTTCGCTTTGATACTCGGGAAGATATCGACGCATGTTGTCGATCCCCAAATCAAAAGCCTCACCAAACTCCTTGTTAAATTCTTCTCGCGTAAGTCTCGGAAACTTTTCTCGCTGTGCAGCGAGAAGATGACCGAACAATGTTCCGGCAGCCACCGGATAGCCTTCATAGGTCACGTTCCAAAGCATCTCCAATGCACGCGGTTTTATCGATTGCATGTCAAAACCAACATGGAGATCAAATTGCAGGTCGAATGGATCATTAAAGAGAGCAGGGTGAGACAGCCGCAATTGTCGGGTCTTCAGCACAGTCTTTGCTGTAGCAGCGGTGAGATACTTATAAAAATATTCCCGATCATGGAGCCAGTTTTCGCGTAGGGGCATCGCCGCACCGTTCGCCAAGCATCAACAGTTAGGCTGGATCGAATCACTGTGAGCTATCAGGCAATGCTAACAACGACCACGCCTTATCCCGACTAGAACTCCCGGCCGAGCTTGGCGTCCACCGACCACGGCCCGCCGCCGCGCACGAGGTAGTGCAGCACCACCAGTGACAGCACCAGCGGATACTCGATGCCGCGTGCGTTCCAGTAGAAGCCGAACTGCGTGTGATAGTGGATCGCGGTCAGCAGAAAGATCAGGATCGGCACGCTGACCGCGCGCGTGAGAAAGCCCGCGGCGAGGAAGATGCCGCCGACGGTTTCGGTCAGCCCCACCAGGATCGCCCAGAACATCCCCGGCGAAAATCCGGCCTGCTCGAAGAACGCGGCGTTCCCCGCCGGATTTGTGAACAGCTTGGGGTAGCCGTGGGCGGCGAGCGACAGCCCGACCGCGACGCGGATCAGCGGCTCGGTCGCGGGCGCGAACGCGCGGTAGATCGGGCCGAATTGCGGGATGAAAAGTTTCGGAGTGTCGGACATGGCGCGGCCTCGTTGAGCGGGCGCGATACTACCGCATCCGCGAGTCCGGCGCGTGTCGCCTTTCCCCTCTCACTCAAGGGGAGAGGGCACAGCGACAACGGCCGCAATCGCGGCAACCGCCGTGCAATTACGCCTTCACCACCTCGTGGTCGATGGCGCCGAAGATCGAGCGCCCCTGCGCGTCGTTCATCTCGACCCGCACGCGGTCGCCGAAATTCAGGAACGGCGTCTTTGGCGCGCCGTGCAGGATCGTCTCCACGGTGCGGATTTCGGCGATGCAGGAATAGCCGAGCCCGCCGTCCGGCACCGGCTTGCCCGGCCCGCCGTCGGCGTCGCGGTTCGACACGGTGCCGGAGCCGATGATGCAGCCGCCCTTGAGCGGGCGCGTCTTGACCGCGTGCGCAATCAGCGTCGGGAAATCGAACGTCATGTCGACGCCGGCGTTCGGCCGGCCGAACGGCTTGCCGTTGATCGCGCTCAGCAGCGGCAGATGCACCTTCTTGCCGTCGAACGCAGAGCCGAGTTCGTCCGGCGTCACCGCGACCGGCGAGAACGCGGTCTGCCCCTTGCTCTGCAGGAAACCGAAACCCTTGGCGAGTTCGGCCGGAATGAGATTACGCAGGCTGATGTCGTTGAGGATCATGAACAGCTTGATCGCGGACCCCGTTTGCGCCGGCGTCGCGCCCATCGGCACGTCGGTGACGACCACCGCCACCTCGGCTTCGAGATCGATGCCCCAGGCGGTGTCGGCGGCCTTGATCGGATCGCACGGGCCGATGAATTCGTCGGACGCGCCGCGGTACATCAGCGGGTCGGTCCAGAACGTCGGCGGCACCTCGGCGCCGCGCGACTTGCGCACCAGCGCCACGTGATTGACGTAGGCCGAGCCGTCGGCCCAGCCGAAGCTGCGCGGCAGCGGCGAGGCGCATTTCTTCGGATCGAACGGCGTGTGCGCGATGCGGCCGGCTTCGAGCGAGTCGGCGATCTCCTGCAGCCGCGGCTCGGCGGCGGCCCAGTTGTCGAGCGCGGCGATCAGCGTCGGCGCAACGGCGGCGGCATCCGCCTGGCGCGTCAGATCGCGCGAGACGACGACAAGGCGGCCGTCACGGCCTTGTTTGAGGGAGGCGAGTTTCATGAAAGTCACATCTCCTGTGTCGCACCCCCCACCCCACCCCAACCCTCCACCTTTCAGGGAGAGGGAGGAGCGAGCCACACTGGCTTCCTCCCCCTGAAAGGGGGAGGAATGAGGTGGGGGTTTGTAGGATACAATCTATCCGATTTGGTGGCTGCTACTTCGGCTTCCGCCGTTTCTTGTCGAAATGCTTCTTTAGCCCCTTCCAGCAGTCCATGTAGTCGTCCTGGCGGGTCGGGAGCGTGGCGGCATATTTGGTCACGCGCTGGCGAAAGCGGCTCTCGAACATGAAAGCGAGCGTGTTGGTCAGCTTCACCGGCTTCAATTCGACGTTGCTCGCGTGTTCGAAGGCATCGCTGTCGGGCCCGTGCGGCAGCATCTGGTTGTGCAGGCTGAAACCGCCCGGCACGAAGCCCTCGGGCTTGGCGTCGTAGACGCCGTAAACCAGCCCCATGAACTCCGACATGATGTTGCGGTGATACCAGGGCGGCCGGAACGTGTTCTCGGCCACCGCCCAGCGCTCGGGGAAGATCACGAGATCGATGTTGGCGGTGCCGGGCGTCTCCGAAGGCGAGGTCATCACCGTATAGATCGACGGGTCGGGATGATCGAAGAGGAGCGCGCCGACCGGCGAGAAGCGGCGCAGGTCGTATTTGTAAGGGTAGTAGTTGCCGTGCCAGGCGACCACGTCAATCGGCGAATGCGGCAGCTTGGTGCGGAACATCTCGCCGCCCCACTTCACATAAAGCGTGCAGGGCTTGTCGACCTCCTCGTACCAGGCGACCGGCGCGTAGAAGTCGCGCGCGTTGGCGAGGCAGTTGGCGCCGATCGGGCCGCGGTCGGGCAATTTGAACGCGCCGCCGTAGTTCTCGCAGACGTAGCCGCGCGCCGGCCCGTTCACCAGCTCGCAGCGGAAGATCGTGCCGCGCGGGATGACGCAGATTTCTCCGGGTTCGATTTCGATGACGCCGAATTCGGTGACGAAGCGCAGCTTGTTCTGTTGCGCGACGATGAGCATCTCGCCGTCGGCGTTGAAGAAGTGCTCGCGCTCCATCGATTTGGTGACGAGCAGCACGTGCGCGGCCATGCCGGCGTGGGCCTCGCAATCGCCGGCGGTGGTGATCGTCTGCAGGCCGGTGACGAAGGTCAGGGCCTTCTTGGGGATCGGCGTCGGGCTCCAGCGCAGTTGCCCTATCGGCAGATCGGTATCCTCTCGGGCCGGCGCCGTCCGTATCAAGTTCCCTTCGATCTTCTCAAAGCGGCCGGTGTGCCGCACGCTCGCCCGGATGCGGTAGAGCCAGCTCCGCTGGTTCGCACCCTGGGGCGCCGTGAACGGAGAGCCGGACAGCTGTTCCGCATAGAGCCCGTAGTTCACCTTTTGCGGGGAGTTCCGCCCGATGGGCAAAGCCCCGCGTAGCGCCTCGGTCTCGAAGGTGTTGGCGAAACCCGACATGTAACGTGGTGCCATGACGACCCTGCTCCGGCCCTGTCCGGGGCCCTCGACTCCATATTGGAAAGACTTTAGTTTCGCACGCAACCAAGATCAACGCATTGGCGCGGCGGCCTGATGGGGGGCAGAGCGACCATGACCAACGTTCCGCCGAACGACGGCACCGATGACAGGCCAGGCCGCCCGGAACCCGGGCGCGGCGACGACGCGCCCCTGAAGCTCGAACAGTTCCTGCCCTACCGCCTCAACGTGGTCGCAAGCCTCGTCTCGCAGGCGCTGTCGCGCATCTATGCCCAGCGCTACGGCATCGGCGTTCCGGAGTGGCGCGTGCTGGTCACGCTCGGCCAGTACGGCATCATGACCGGCAAGGCTATCGGCGAGCACAGCCACATGCACAAGACCAAGGTCTCGCGCGCGGTCGCACAGCTGGAAACGCGCAAGCTGGTCGCGCGCCGCGCCAACCGCGCCGACCTGCGCGAGTCTTATCTGACGCTGACGCCGGCCGGCCGGGAAATGTACGAGGACCTCGCACCGGTCGCGCTCGACTTTGCCGCCCGCCTGTCGGACGCAGTCGATCCCGCCGACCGCGCCGCGTTCGACCGCGCCGTCGAGCGGCTCACCGAGCGCTCGGCACGGATCGCGGCCGAAGTCGCCAAGGGCAAGGTGGGCCGCTAGGATTTCGGCCGCCCGACGAAATGCGGCATCGCAGGGAGTTGCAATGAAGCTCTACACCTATTTCCGCTCCTCCGCCGCCTACCGGGTCCGGATCGCGATGAACCTGAAAGGCGTCGCGGCCGAGCAAATCTCGATCCATCTCACCAAGGACGGCGGCAGGCAGCACGCGGCGGAATACCGCGCGGTCAATCCGCAGCGCCGTGTGCCGTCGCTTGCGCTTGACGACGGCGACGTGCTGCTGCAATCGCCGGCGATCGTCGAATATCTCGACGAGGTCCATCCGCAGCCGCCGTTCCTGCCGGCCGATCCCGTGGCGCGCGCCAAGGTCCGGGCGTTCGCGGCGGTCATTGCCTGCGACATCCATCCGCTTAACAACCTTGCACCGCTGCAATACCTGCGCCGCGTGCTCAAGCACGAGCAGCCGGAGATCGACGCCTGGTATCATCACTGGATTGTCGAAGGCTTCACGGCGCTGGAGACGATGATCCGGCCCGGCCCCTACTGCTTCGGCAGTGCCGTGACGCTCGCGGACATCTACCTTGTGCCGCAGATGTACAACGCGCGCCGCCTCAAGGTGCCGCTCGATGCCTTCCCCAAGCTGGTTGCGGCCGATGCCGAACTGCTCAAGCTTCCGGCGTTCGATCACGCGCGGCCGGAAAACCAGCCCGACGCCGAATGATGGCCCGCACACGCCCGATAGCGGACAGGAGCCATTCCGGAATCGGGTATCGCTTTCGGCGTGCATGATCTAGACAGGCGCGTCTTTCACACCGGCCAAAGCAGGCGCCGTGGCACATCCGCATCTGGGCTGGGTCGTCTTCTGGATGACCGGCGCCGTGTTTTCGTTCTGCGCAAGCGCGGTCGCGATCCGCGAACTCGCGCGCGCGCTGAACGTCGCCGAGATCCTGTCGATCCGCAGCGGCCTCGGAATCCTGATCCTGCTGGCGCTGATCGCCGCCCGGCCGGACCTGCGCGCGGAGATCGTGCCCCGGCACATGGGACTGCATCTGACGCGCAACGCCACGCATTTCGTCGGCCAATACGCCTGGGCGCTGGCGGTCACGCTTTTGCCGCTCGCGACCGTGTTCGCGCTCGAATTCACCATGCCGGCATGGGTCGCGATCCTCGCCGTGGCGATGCTGGGCGAGCGCATGACGGTGGCGCGCGCGGGCAGCGTCGCTCTCGGCTTCCTTGGCGTGCTGGTGATCGTGCGGCCTGGGCTTGCGAGCTTTCAACCGGTGTCGCTGGTGGTGCTGTTCGCGGCGCTCATTTTCGCGTTCTCGCTGATCGCGACCAAGCAGCTCACCAACCGGGTCAGCGCCTTCTCCGTGGTGTTCTGGATGAACGCCATGCAGCTACCGATGGCGCTGGCGTGGCCGGCGGCTGCTGCGGTCACCGGTGGCCCGCCGCTGTTCGTGACGCGCCTCAGCCTCGACCTCGTGCTGCCGATGTTGCTGCTCGGCGCAGTGGGCCTAAGCTCGCATTTCTGCCTGTCCAAGGCCTTTGCGTCGGGTGAAGCGTCGATCGTAGTGCCGATCGACTTCATGCGCCTGCCGCTGATCGCGATCGTCGGCTGGGTGCTTTATGGCGAATCGCTCGACGCCTTCGTGTTCGCCGGCGCGGGACTGATCATCGTCGGCGTGCTATGGAACCTGCGGGCGGAAACCAAGCGGCCACATGCGCCCTCGAGCGCCCGGTCGGCCGATGCTTGACGCCTGCCGCCGGGGACGTCCAAACTTTGGACACCATTCGGACTACAAGTTTCCGGGCGACGCGGACGACAACGGCCCCTGCCGGGGAATGGGGACTTGATGATTTCTGCCCTCTGCCGCGCTCTTGCGCCTGCCGCGGTCGCGCTCGTCGCGGCGCTGCCGGCCTTTGCGCAGCAGAATCCGGTGTGCACGCGGCTTGAGGCGCAGCTTGCGGCGTTCGACCGCGGGGGCGGCGGCGACCCCGCCCGAAACGACCAGATCAGGCGCTTCGAGGAGGCTGCCAACAGCCAGCAGGCCGAGCTCGACCGCCAGCGGGCCGCCGCCCGGCGCATGGGCTGCGAAGGCAACAGTTTCTTCGTGCTGTTCAGCGGCCAGCCCGCGCAGTGCGCCCCGCTGAACGCCAAGATCCGCCAGATGCAGGGTAACCTGGAGCGCATCGAGTCCGATCTCTCGCGGCTGCGCGGCGCGCAGGATCCCGGACGCAGCGGCCAGCGCCACGCAATCCTGACGGCGCTGGCGCAGAACAACTGCGGCCCGCAGTACCGCCAGGCAGCCGCGCAAAGCCAGCCGCGCGGCCTGTTCGACTCGCTGTTCGGTCCGGGCTCGATCTTCAGCGGCGGCGGATCGGCGCCCTGGTCGTCCGGCGGCGACGGCTACCGCACCGTCTGCGTGCGCCTGTGCGACGGCTACTTCTACCCGATCTCGTTTGCGACCAACCAGAGCCGCTTCCAGGACGACGAACGGACCTGCCAGCGCTCGTGTCCGGCGGCTGAAGTGATTCTGTTCTCGCACCGCAATCCGGGCGAGGACATCGGCCAGGCGGTGTCGAACTCGGGCCAACTTTATTCGGCTCTGCCGAATGCATTCCGCTACCGCCAGGCGTTCGACGCGAGCTGCTCCTGCAAAGGTGCAGGCCAGACCTGGGCCCAGGCGCTCAAGCACATCGACGACGACACGGTCGAGCGCGGCGACATCGTGGTCAACGAGGAGCGCGCGCGGCAGATGTCGCAGCCGCGCGTCGACGCGCAGGGCCGGCCGATCCGGCCCGATCCGCGCGCGGCGCAGCAGCGGCCCGCGCAATCCGCGGTGCAGACTGCGCCAGCCCCCGCAGCGACGCCCGCTTCGGGCGAAGCACCACCGCCGCCGCGCGAGGCGCAGACCGTGAAGCCCGATCCGAACCGGAAAATCCGCGAGGTCGGCCCGACGTTCATTCCGTCGGGGCGGTAGTGCAGCGCGGACAGGGCAGCGCAACAATTAAAAATCGAACGCTTCGGCCTTGCTCGACGCCCCGCCCGTGAGCAGCGACTTGTCCGGCTCCGGCAGCGGCTCGCCGGAGTCGCGGAAGCGGTTGACGATCGGGTAGCGGCGGTCGCGGCCGAAGTTCTTCAAGGTTACTTTCACGCCCGGACAGGCCTGCCGCCGCTTGTATTCGGCAATATGCAGAAGCCGCTCGACCTTCATCACCGTGTCGCGGTCGAAGCCTGCGGCAACGATCTCCGCCACCGGCTGTTCGCGCTCGACGAGCCGCTCCAGGATCGCGTCGAGGATCGCATAGGGCGGCAGCGAGTCTTCGTCCTTCTGGTTCTCGCGCAGCTCCGCGGTCGGCGGACGGACGATGATGTTCTCCGGGATCACGGCGCCGCCGGGGCCGAGCGCGCCCTCGGGCTTCCACTGGTTGCGCAGCCGCGACAGCCGGAACACCTCGGTCTTGTAGAGGTCCTTCACCGGGTTGAAGCCGCCGTTCATGTCGCCGTAGAGCGTCGCGTAGCCGACCGACATTTCCGATTTGTTGCCGGTGGTCGCCACCATCAGGTGGAATTTGTTGGAGATCGCCATCAGAAGCGTGCCGCGGGCGCGGGCCTGGATGTTCTCCTCGGTGACGTCGCGCGGCAGGCCCGCGAACATCGGATCGAGCGTCTGCATGATGCCCGACACCGCGGGCTCGATCGGCACGATGTCGTATTGCACGCCGAGCGCCTTCGCGAGCATCGCCGCGTCGTCGAGCGATTCCCGCGATGTGTAACGATACGGAAGCATGACGCAGCGCACGCGTTCCTTGCCGATGGCGTCGACCGCCATCACCGCGGTGAGCGCGGAATCGATGCCGCCGGAGAGCCCGAGCACGACGCCCCTGAAGCCGTTCTTGCCAACGTAGTCGCGCAAGCCGAGCACGCAGGCCGCGTAGTCGGCGCGCTCGCCCTCGTCGATCGAGGCGACCGGCCCCTGCAGGCAGCGCCAGCCTGCAGCCGTGCGCTCCCAATGCGTCGTCACGACCGCCTCGCAGAACGCCGGAAGCTGTACCGCGAGCGCCGCATCGGCGTTGAGCGCGAACGACGCGCCCTCGAATACCAGTTCGTCCTGGCCGCCGACCTGGTTGACGTAGAGCATCGGCAGGCCGGATTCCTTGATCCGCGGCACCGCCACGTTCAGGCGTTGGTCGACCACGCCGCGGCGATAGGGCGAACCATTCGGCACCAGCAGGATTTCGCCGCCGGTTTCGGCGATGCATTCGACCGGCTCCGGGCCCCAGATGTCCTCGCAGATCGGCAGGCCGATGCGAACGCCGCGGAAGCTCACCGGGCCGGGCATGGGGCCAACCGCGAACACGCGCTTCTCGTCGAACACGCCGTAGTTCGGCAGATCGACCTTCAGCCGCACGGCAGCGATGCGCCCGCCGTCGAGCAGCGTGACTGCATTGTAGAGCTTGCCGTCCTCGACCCAGGGCGTGCCGACGACCAGCGCCGGGCCGCCGTCGCCAGTCTCGCGCGCCAGCGCTTCGACGGCCGAACGGCAGGCGGCCTGGAAGGCGGGCTTGAGCACCAAGTCCTCAGGCGGATAGCCCGCTATGAACAATTCTGGAAACACAACCAGGTCGGCGCCGTCGGCCGCTGCCGCGGCGCGGGCGCGCCGCACGCGCTCCGCATTTCCGGACACGTCGCCCACGATGGGATTGAGCTGCGCCGCGGCGATGGCGAGACGGTCGGCGGGACGGGCGTTCATGGCCATGATCTAGCGCGTATGGGTCCGCGCCCGCAATTGCCGCCGGCTCATAGCAGACCGAAACGCTCCGCAAGCACCGCCGCCCAAATCAGGCCGGCGAGCAGCAGCGACAGCCCGACCGCGGCCGACGCCATGTCCTTGATGCGGCCGATGGCCGGATGGGTCTGCGGCGTGACGTGGTCCGACAGCTTCTCGACCGCGGTGTTGAGCAATTCGGCGATCATGATCACGAGCAGCACCCCGATCATCGCTACCCAGCGCCATACGTCGATGGCGATGAAATACGCGAGCGGCAGCGCCACCGCGAACACGATCAGTTCCTGCCGGAACGCCTCCTCGCTGCGGGCGGCGGCCAGCAGGCCGTTCCAGCTGTTGCGCGTCGCGCGAAAGAGCCGAAGCACGGCCGCAGCTAGAGCCCGGCGGCCGCCGGCAGCGGCTTGGCCCGTCCGGCGCGCTCCTGCTTCAGCAGGTCGGCCATCAGGAAAGCCAGCTCGATGGCCTGCTCGGCGTTGAGCCGCGGATCGCACAGCGTGTGATAGCGCGCGTTCAGGCCTTCGTCGGTAATGGCGTGCGCGCCGCCGGTGCACTCGGTGACGTTCTGGCCGGTCATCTCCAGATGCACGCCGCCGGCGTGCGTGCCTTCGGAGGCGTGAACCGAGAAGAACGTCTTCACCTCTTTCATGATCAGGTCGAACGGCCGGGTCTTGTAGCCGGTGGTCGCCGTGATGGTGTTGCCGTGCATCGGATCGCACGACCAGACCACCGCCCTGCCCTCGCGCTTCACCGCGCGAACCATTTGCGGCAGCATCTCGCCGGCCTTGTCGGCGCCGAGCCGCACGATCAGCGTCAGCCGGCCGGCCTCGTTCTCCGGATTGAGAACTTCGATCAGGCGCAGCAGTTCGTCCAGCTTGGACGACGGCCCACACTTCAGCCCGAGCGGATTGATGATACCGCGGCAGAACTCGACGTGCGCGTGATCGAGCTGTCGCGTGCGGTCGCCGATCCAGACCATGTGCGCCGACGTCGCGCACCAGGTGCCGGGCCGCGTCGAGTCCTCGCGCGTCAGCGCCTGCTCGTAGCCGAGCAGCAGCGCCTCGTGGCTGGTGTAGAAGTCGGTGGTCTTCAGTTCCGGATGCTTTTCCAGATCGAGGCCGCAGGCCTGCATGAAGGCCAGCGCCTCGGAGATGCGGTCCGCTAGCTCCAGGTAGCGCTGGGCGCTGCGCGGATCGAGATCGAGCATCCACTGGTGCACGCGGCCGAGGCTCGCGTAACCGCCGTGGGTCAGCGCGCGGATCAGGTTCAGCGTCGACGCGGAATGGCGATAGGCCTCGATCTGGCGCGCGGGATCGGGGAAGCGCGCTGCTTCGGTGAATTCCGGGCCGTTGATGATGTCGCCGCGGTAGCTCGGCAGTTCCTTGCCGTTCTTCTTCTCGACCGGCGAGGAACGGGGCTTGGCGAACTGGCCGGCGATGCGGCCGACCTTCACGACGGGCACGGAGGCGGCATAGGTCAGCACCACCGCCATCTGCAGGAACACGCGCAGGAAGTCGCGGATGTTGTTGGCGCTGATGTTGTTGGCGCTCGGATCGGTGAAGCTCTCGGCGCAGTCGCCGCCCTGCAGCAGGAAACCCTCGCCCTGCGCGACGCGGCCCAGTGCGGCCTTCAGGTTTCGCGCCTCGCCCGCGAAAACCAGCGGCGGAAAGTTCGCAAGCTGCTTCTCGACGGCCTCCAAGGCCGCCCGGTCCGGATAGTCCGGAACCTGGACGATCGGTCTTTTGCGCCAACTGTCACGCGTCCAACGCTCGGCCACGGTACGCACTCCGCTGTCTGAAATTCCCGTGTCGGGACGGGGCCTTATAGCGAGCGCCGCGCGGGTTGGCCAGCGCGGCGCGGCGCCCGGCGTCGCGCCTTTTCGGTGTCGTTAACGGTCCAAACCGTTGGCGGTACTGGCTATTCCGCCGCCTCGCGGACGTGGCTCGCAGCCCGCTCGCGCATCGTCACGAGTTCCTCGGCCGCTGTCGGGTGCACCGCCATGGTGGCGTCGAAGTCGGCCTTGGTGGCCTTCATGCGCACGGCGATCCCGATCAGCTGGATCATCTCGCCCGCGTCCGGGCCCACGATGTGGCAGCCGAGCACGCGGTCGGTGTCGCCGTCGACCACAAGCTTCATGAACGTGCGGGTGTCGCGCCCGGACAGCGTCGCCTTCATCGGCCGGAACGAGGTCTTGTAGATGTCGACCCGCCTGAAGGTCCGGCAGGCGTCCGCCTCGCTGAGGCCGACGACGCCGACCTCAGGTTCGGTGAACACGGCTGTCGGCACGCCGGCATGGCTGACGCTCACCGGCTTGTTGCCGAACACGCTGTCGGCAAATGCGTGCCCCTCGCGGATCGCGACCGGCGTCAGATTGACCCGGTCGGTCACGTCGCCGACGGCGTAGATGCTCGGCACCGACGTGCGCGAGTTCGCATCGACCATGATCTCGCCCTTGGGGCCGAGTTTCACGCCGGCCGCTTCGAGCCCAAGACCCTTGGTGTTTGGATGGCGGCCGGTTGCGAACATCACGGCGTCGACCACGATCTGCTCGTGCCCCGACAGTTCAACGTCGAGACCGTGCTCGACCTTCTCGATGCCCTCGACCAGGCGCTTGCAGAGAATCTTGATGCCGCGCTTCTCCAGCTCGTTGCGCAGGTGCGTGCGCACGTCGTCGTCGAAACCGCGCAGGATGTTCTCGCCGCGATAGACGACCGTCACCTCGGAGCCGAGCCCGTTGAAAATGGTGGCGAACTCCAGCGCGATGTAACCTCCGCCCTGGATCAGGATTCTCCTGGGCAGGTCCTTGAGGTGAAACGCCTCGTTGGAGGAAATGACGTGTTCGAGACCCGCAATCTCCGCGCCGAGATGCGGCGCAGCTCCGGTCGCGATCAGGATGGTCTTGGCGCGCACGGTCTCGCCGGTCGCCGAGAGCCTGACCGTGTGCGGATCGACGATCGTGGCGCGGCTCTTGACGATCTTGACCTTGGCGCGGTCGAGGTTCGCGGTGTAGGCGGCTTCCAGCCGCGCAATCTCGCGGTCCTTGTTGGCGATCAGCTTGCTCCAGTCAAAGGCCGGCTCGGGCACGGTCCAGCCGTAGCCCGCGGCATCCTCGAACTCGTCAGCGTAGCGCGAAGCATAAACCAGGAGCTTCTTGGGCACGCAGCCGCGGATGACGCAGGTGCCGCCGACCCGATACTCCTCCGCGACCATGACGCGCGCGCCGTAACCGGACGAAATGCGGGCGGCGCGTACGCCGCCCGATCCGCCCCCGATCACGAACAGATCGACTTCCTCGGTCATCGCCGATTGCTCCCGCCGCTCGCCCGCCGCGTCAGATCAGATTGTGCCCGCGCTTCTGCATTTCCGAGCGCAGCCGCTGCACGACTTCCTCGGCAAACGTGCGCGACCACTCGTCGGCGCGCCTGAACGCGGAGTCCATTGCCTTCGGCTCTTCGGTCACAAGCTTCCGGCCGAGCGGCGTCTTGTAGAAGGCCAGCGCATCTCGCAGTTCCTGTTCGGTGAAATGAGAGGCGTAGACCCGCGCGAGGTCTTGCTGCAGTTCGGCGCGGCGCGGCGCCAACTCCTGCAGGAGCTTTTCGGCGACCTCCTGGAGCGGCCGGCTCAGGTTGGGATTGATCTCGATCAGGAGATTGCGGTGATGGTTGATGACGCCGGCGACCAGCGGATCGAACGTCGTCGACGCCCCCTTCATCTCGATGATCTCCTTCGCCATCAGCAGCGCGGCCGGCGACGGCGCGGGCTTCTGGGGCGCTGCGGCCTGCGGCGCGGGCTTCGGCGCCGCCGCTGGCTTCTGCTGGGCGACAGCCGCGGTTGCAAGCGCGATGCTCGCGGCCGCGGCGATGCTGAGGCTCTGGACCGACACGCGACGCTTCATGGTTTCAATCCTTCTCGGTTTCAGTCCTTTGGGACGTTTGACGGCGGACGTTCGACGACTCTGACACCCGCGGGCCCGGCAAGGATAGCCGCATGCGCCAGGTCGATGAACAGACCGTGTTCGACCACGCCGGGGATCGACGAAAGCCTGCCGGCCAATCCGCGCGGATCGGGAATCCGCTGCAGCATGGCGTCCAGTATCCAGTGGCCGCCGTCCGTGACGAAAGCATGGCCGCCATTGTCGTGGCGCAGCAGGGCCTGGCCGGGGCAACCCGAAGCCACGGCCGCAGCCTCGATGGCGCGCCGGGTCGCCGCCAGCCCGAACGGCACCACCTCGATCGGAAGCGGGAACCGGCCGAGCGCCGGGACCCACTTGCCCTCATCGGCGATGACCAGCATGCGGGCCGAGGCCGCCGCCACGATCTTCTCCCGCAGCAGCGCGCCGCCGCCGCCCTTGATCAGGCTCAGGTCGGGTCCGATCTCATCGGCGCCGTCCACCGTCAGGTCGAGTTCGGGCGTTTCCTCGAGCGAGGTGAGCGGCACGCCGAGCGCTTCGGCCTGGGCGCGTGTCGCTTCCGAGGTCGGGACGCCGACCACCTCGAGGCCCTGGGCGACCCGCTCACCCAACAGCGCCACGAAATGCCGCGCGGTCGAACCCGTGCCGAGACCGAGCCGCATGCCCGGCCGAACCCATTCGAGCGCCTTGGCGGCCGCTTGACGTTTCTGCTCCTCGATGTCCATGAACGTCAGCGCCTGCGTGCAGCTCCACGCCGCGGCGCGCGAACGCACGCCCGGCGGCGGAGACCAGCTATCTAGCCCCCTTCCCACCATCAGGATAGTCGAAAAAACATGGCCGAATTCACCGTCGTCTTCGACCTCGACGGCACGCTCGTCGACACCGCCCCCGATCTGGTCGGCACGCTGAACGTCGTGTTCGCGCGCGAGGGCTTGCCCGCAGTGCCCTACGAGGAGGCGCGCAACCTGATCGGCGGCGGCGCCCGCAAGATGATCGAGGGCGGACTGCTGCGCGATGGGCGCGCCGCCGGAAAGGCGGAGCTCGACCGCATGTTTAGCGCCTTCATCGCGCACTACACCGATCACATTGCCGACCTGTCGCGGCCGTTCCCGGGCCTGGATGCGGCGCTCGACCGGCTCGCGGCCATGCAATGCCGTTTCGCGGTCTGCACCAACAAGCTGGAAGGACTGTCGCGCAAATTGCTGGAAGCGCTCGGCATGACCGGACGCTTCGCCGCGATCTGCGGGCAGGACACGTTCGGCATCCAAAAGCCCGACCCGGAGATCCTCCGGCGCACGATTGCCGCGGCGGTCGGCCGCCCCGACCGCGCGGTGATGGTCGGCGACTCCGGCACCGATATCGCAACCGCGCGCGCCGCGGGCGTGCCCGTGGTGGCGGTCGACTTCGGCTACAGCGAGCGGCCGGTGGTCGACCTTCAGCCGGATCGCGTCATCGGCCACTATGACGAATTGGTGGACGCGATATTGGCGATCGCGCCGCTTCGCCTCCGTTAAGCCAAATTTTACGCTATTGAGGGCACATTGAATTGAAACTGTATCTTCGGCGGTTCCACGGCGTTCGCGGCGCCGGCGAGGCCCGACGGGGCATACGGACCGACGCTCGCGGAGCCTGCGGCTATCCGGGCTTCGGAGCAACACGGTCACCGGGCCGCATCGGCGGACGGAAGCGATGATGAAACGGCTTGTCGCCATTACGGCTTGCGGCCTGGGCCTCTCGGCCTGTTCCGGCATGCCCTCGTTCATGCAATTCGAGTTGCCGAAGCCGGCGCCGGTCGCGACCACCGTGCAGTTCGAGTCGGAACCCGCCGGCGCCGAGGTCAGAACAACCGCAGGCCAGACCTGCCGCACGCCGTGCTCCATGGCGATCGCGTCGGACGAGTTCACCGCTACATTCGCGCTCCCTGGCTATCAGCCGCAGACCGTGCCGGTGCGCGTGGTCCATCCGAACGAGCCCGCCGACCCGGCCACCGGCCAGACCGCAAGCCCGCGCCTGGTGCCGAACCCGGTCTTCGTCGAGTTGCAGGCGCTGCCGCCGCCGCCCGCGGCACGGGGCAAACGGCCGCCCGCGGCCCGTCCCG
>VGEP01000076.1 GCA_016869215.1 Alphaproteobacteria bacterium
CCGGCCCAAGCTCCCGCCCAGTCGGCCGCGCCCCGTCCGACCCCAGCCGCGATCCCGGTTTCCAGCAGCCAGTCGATCTACTAGGGCATGATCCCGAAAAGTGAGAACCGGTTTTCGGAAAAGATCATGCCCAACCAAAAGAGAAACCGAGAGTCTGATTTAACGCAGTTGAATCGGACTCTAGGAACGCCCCTCGACGTGATACAAGCCTGCGCAACGGGGATTCTGGCGATCCCGCTCCGCCTCAGAGATTAGCGACATGGAAGAGTTCTACCGCATCCGGCGGCTTCCGCCTTACGTGTTCGAGCAGGTCAACCGTGCCAAGGCGATCGCACGCAACGCCGGTGCCGACATCATCGACCTCGGCATGGGCAATCCCGACCTGCCGGCGCCGCCGCATGTCATCGATAAGCTGAAAGAGACGCTCGGCAAGCCGCGCACCGACCGCTATTCGTCGTCGAAGGGCATTCCCGGATTGCGCCGCGCGCAGGCGGCCTACTATGCGCGCCGCTTCGGGGTGAAGCTCAATCCCGACACGCAGGTCGTTGCGACTCTCGGCTCCAAGGAAGGCTTCGCCAACGTCGCGCAAGCGATCACCGCGCCCGGCGACGTCGTGCTGGTGCCCGATCCGAGCTATCCAATCCACGCCTTCGGCTTCCTGATGGCGGGCGGCGTGATCCGGTCGGTGCCGTCGGACCCGACGCCGAGTTTCTTCTCGACGCTCGAACGCGCGATCACGCATTCGATCCCGAAGCCGATCGCGGTCGTGACCTGCTATCCGTCGAACCCGACCGCGCATGTCGCCGATCTCGACTTCTACAAGGAGCTGGTGCCGTTCGCGAAGAAGCACGGCATCTACGTCCTGTCGGACCTCGCCTACGCCGAGGTCTATTTCGACGACCAGCCGCCGCCGTCGGTGCTGCAGGTGCCGGGTGCGATCGACGTTTGCGTCGAATTCACCTCGATGTCGAAGACGTTCTCCATGCCGGGCTGGCGCATGGGCTTCGCGGTCGGCAACGAGCGCATCATCGCGGCGCTGGCGCGCGTGAAGTCCTACCTCGACTACGGCGCATTCACGCCGGTTCAGGTGGCCGCGACCGCCGCGCTGAACGGCCCGGAAGAATGCATTGTCGAGATGCGCGACACCTACAAGCGCCGCCGCGATGTGCTGGTGGAAAGCTTCGGCCGCGCCGGCTGGAACGTCCCCGCGCCGCGCGCATCGATGTTCGCGTGGTCGCCGATCCCCGAACCGTTCGCGGGCATGGGAAGCGTTGAGTTCTCCAAGCTGCTGGTCGAGAAGGCCGAGGTGGCGGTGTCGCCCGGCACCGGCTTCGGCGAGCGCGGCGAGGGCTACGTGCGCATCGCGCTGGTGGAGAACGAGCAGCGTATCCGGCAGGCCGCTCGCAATATCCGGCGGTTCCTTGAAAGCGGCGTCGAAACCCTCCATAACGTCGTCCCACTCGCCACGCGGCGTTAGCGCGCCGCATCGTTCGCGGACGCGTCATGGCTGCACCGTTAAAGATTGGTCTCGCCGGTCTCGGCACGGTCGGCGCATCGGTGGTGCGCCTGATCGCCGAGCAGCGCCAGCCGCTGACGCTTCGCTGCGGACGGCCGATCGAGGTGGTTGCGGTCAGCGCTCGTTCCCGCCGCAAGGACCGTGGGATCGACCTTGGCCGGACACGCTGGTTCGACGACCCGGTGAAGCTTGCGGCCGATCCGGGCATCGACGCCTTCGTCGAACTGATCGGCGGGGAGGGCAACCCGGCGCTCGCCGCGGTGAGCGGGGCGCTCAAGGCCGGCAAGTCCGTCGTCACCGCCAACAAGGCGCTGTTGGCGCGGCACGGCGTGGAACTCGCGGCACTGGCGGAGAAGCGCGGCTGTGCGCTCAATTTCGAGGCCGCAGTCGGCGGCGCAATCCCGATCGTCAAGACGCTGCGCGAGGGCCTGTCCGGTAATTCGATCGCGCGCGTCTACGGCATCCTCAACGGCACCTGCAATTACATGCTCACGCGCATGGAGCGCGAGAAACTGTCGTTCGGCGAATGCCTCAAGGAGGCGCAGCGGCTGGGTTACGCCGAGGCCGATCCGTCGTTCGACATCGAGGGCCACGACACCGCGCAGAAGCTGTCGATCCTGGCCAGCATCGCCTACGGCACCCGCGTCGATCCGGACTCGATCTATGTCGAGGGCATCACCTCCATCGACAGCGCCGATCTCGAGGCCGCCGACGAACTCGGCTACCGCATCAAGCTCCTTGGCGTCGCGGTCCGCACCGACAAGGGCATCGAGCAGCGCGTACATCCGACCATGGTGCCCAGGGACTCCGCCATCGCGCAGGTGATGGGCGTGACCAACGCCGTCACCGTCGACGCCGAAGGCATCGCGCCGATCACCCTGGTCGGACCCGGCGCGGGCGGCATGGCGACCGCGTCGGCTGTCGTCGCCGACATTGCCGACATCGCTCGCGGCGTGCGCGCCGCGCCATTCGGCCGCCCGCAGGCAAAGCTCGTCGCCAGCAGGAAGGCGCCGATGCAGCGCCACGAGGGCGGCTACTACATCCGCCTGCTGGCGGTCGACCGGCCGGGAACATTCGCGACGATCGCAAAGCGGCTGTCGCAGCACAGCATCTCGATCGAGTCTATTGTGCAGCGCCACCGCGGCACGCACGGCGGCGACGATCCGAAACGGGCCGCGCCGGTGCCGGTGATCCTGATCACCTATGCCACCAGCGAGGATGCGGTGCGAAAGGCGCTGGCGGCGGTCAAACGGGACCGGGTGATATCCGGGGACCCGCAATTGATCCGCATCGAAAAAAATTGAAAAGTGGCGGGCCGAGTGCGGCTCGCTCCGAGGTCCGGGAAGGACTTCCGCCGGAGCGGGCCGTAGCCGCCGGGCCGAGTGAATTAGTCCAAGGGAGCGCGAAATGTCCTCGATTACCGTCCAGCCCAATCTTCTGCTGGAACGCGTTCTGTCCATCGAAATCGTCCGCGTCACCGAGCGCGCCGCGGTTTCCGCAGCCCGCCTGCGCGGCCACGGCAAGGAGAAGGGCTCGGACCAGGCGGCGGTCGACGCGATGCGCCGCGAGCTGAACAAGCTGCCGATCGACGGCACGGTGGTGATCGGGGAGGGCGAGCTCGACGAGGCGCCGATGCTGTTCATCGGCGAGCAGGTCGGCACCAAGGCCGGACCCAAGGTCGACATCGCGGTCGATCCGCTGGAAGGCACGACGCTGTGCGCAAAGAACATGCCGGGGGCGATCGCAACCCTCGCGATGGCCGACGCCGGCACGCTGCTGCACGCGCCGGACTGCTACATGGAAAAGATCGCGATCGGTCCCGGCTATCCGAAGGGGACCATCGATCTCGACGCGCCGGCCGACGCGAACATTTTGAGCCTGGCCAAGGCCAAGGGCGTGAAGCCGTCCGAAATCACCGCAATCCTGCTCGACCGCCCGCGGCACTCCGACATGATCGCCGCCGTCCGCAAGACCGGCGCCGCCGTGACGCTGATCAGCGACGGCGACGTCGCGGGCGTCATCCACTGCGCCGAGCCCAAGACCGGTATCGACATCTACCTCGGCATCGGCGGCGCGCCGGAGGGCGTGCTGGCCGCCGCCGCGTTGCGCTGCATCGGCGGGCAGATGCAGACGCGTCTCGTCATCGACAGCGAGGCGTTGCGCGAGCGCACGCGCAAGATGGGCATCAAGGACCCGCGCAAGAAGTACGAGATCGAGGACATGGTGAAGGGCGACTGCCTGTTTGCCGCCACCGGCGTCACCACCGGTCCAATGCTGAACGGCGTGAAGTTCGGCCAGAACCTGATCGAGACCGAGACCGTGGTGATGCGCTCGGTCACCGGCACGGTGCGCCGGATCACCGCCGAGCACCGGCAGTTCGACAAGTTTCACCTGGATTGAGCGCGCGACCGGCGCCGGATTTCAATGTCGAGCGATGTTCTCATCCGCGCGTTGCGGCCCGATGAGCGTGCGGCGTGGGAGCCGCTCTGGAAGGGCTATCTCGACTTCTACAAAACCAGCGTACCGAAGGAGGTTTACGACACCACCTGGGCGCGGCTGCACGACCCCGCGGAGCCGATGTGGCTGCTCGGCGCCTATTCCGGCGGCAGGCTGCTCGGGATCGTTCACTATCTCTATCACCGCTCCTGCTGGACCGTCGGCAACTACTGTTATTTGCAAGACCTGTTCGTGGCCGAAGGCGCGCGCAAGCTCGGGCTCGGCCGCGCGCTGATCGAGGCGGTGTACGAGAAGGCGCGCACCGACGGCGCCAGCCGCGTGCATTGGCTCACCCACGAGACCAACGCAACGGCGCGTGCGCTCTACGACACGCTGGCGGACCGGCCGGGCTTCATTCAATATCGCAAGCTCTTCTGAAACCGGATTCGGTCCGAGGCTGACGACAATGGCGGCTTTGCCGGCAGCGGTGGAGTCATGACGCGCCTGTTTCTCGACGTCGAGCGTTCGGCGCTCGGCCGGTCGTGGCGCGACCGGCTGGACGAGCGCGCGACCGCGCGCGCCACGGCGATCGCGCAGCGCCACAATGTGCCGGAACTGCTGGCGCGCATCCTGGCGGGCCGGGACGTCGCGGTCGACGACGTCGATGCGTACCTCGACCCGACGGTGCGGCGGCTGATGCCCGATCCGCACGCGCTCACGGCCATGGAGCCTGCGTCGCTCCGCATCGCCGACGCCATCGTCAGGGGCGAGCGGGTTGCGATCTTCGGCGACTACGACGTCGACGGCGCGACCGCGTCCGCGCTGCTGGCGCGCTTTCTGCGGGATGCGGGCCTCGATCCCATGGTCCACATTCCGGACCGCATCTTCGAAGGCTACGGGCCGAATGTGGACGCAATCCGTGCGCTGGCCGATCGCGGCGCGACTCTGCTGATCACGGTCGATTGCGGCACCACGAGCCATGAGCCGCTCGCCGAGGCGCGGCGGCTCGGGCTCGACGTCGTGGTGATCGACCATCATCAGGCCGACGAAACGCTGCCGGATGCGCTGGTGGTCAATCCGAACCGTCTCGACGACCTGTCGGAACTCGGCCATCTCGCCGCCGTCGGGCTCGTCTTTATGACCGTGGTCGCGGTCAACCGCGTGCTGCGCGAGCGCGGCTTCTGGAGCGACATGCGGCCGGAGCCGGACCTGCTGTCGTTTCTCGACATCGTGGCGCTCGGCACCGTGGCCGATGTGGTGCCGCTTCGCGGGCTCAACCGCGCCTTCGTCGCCAAGGGCCTGGTCGCGATGCGCGCCCGCGAACGGCCGGGCCTCACGGCGTTGATGGACGTGGCCCGGCTCACCGGCCCGCCGGAGCCGTGGCACCTCGGCTTTCTGCTCGGACCGAGGATCAACGCCGGCGGCCGGATCGGCCGCGCCGATCTCGGCGCGCAGCTTCTGTTGACCGACGATACGGCCGAGGCCGCGCGCATCGCGGCCGAACTCGACCGGCTCAACCGCGAGCGTCAGGCTCTGGAGCTTGCAATGCTCGCCGAGGCGGAAGCGGAGGCCATGGCCGCGCTGGGCCTTGAGGAGAAGGGCGCGGTGGTGGTGACGGCGGCCGCGAACTGGCATCCCGGCGTGGTCGGACTGATCGCGGCGCGCCTGAAGGAGCGTTTCAACCGTCCGGCGTTCGCCATCGCGCTCGAGCCCGGCGGCACCGGAACCGGCTCCGGCCGCTCGATCCCGGGCGTCGACCTCGGCCGGGCGGTACGGCAGGCGGTTGCGGAAGGTCTTTTGCTCAAAGGCGGCGGGCACGCGATGGCGGCGGGTGTGACGCTGCGGCGCGATGCGGTCGCCGCGTTCCGCGCCTATCTCGAAACCGAATTGTCGGACACGGTCGAAGCTGCGCGGGCCGAACGCTCGCTCCTGATCGACGGCGCGGTGAGCGCGGCCGGCGCCAACGTCGCGCTGATCGAGACGCTTTCGCGCGCCGGGCCGTTCGGCGCCGGCAACCCGGAGCCGGTGGTGGCGCTGCCCGCGCATACGATCGCCTATGCCGACGAAGTCGCACAGGTGCATGTTCGGGTGCGGCTGCGCTCCGGCGACGGCGCTATGGTCAACGCGATTGCGTTCCGCGCGCTCGGCCAGCCGCTCGGACGCGCGCTATTGGAAGGGCGGGGGCAGACGGTGCACGCCGCGGGCACGCTGTCCATCGACCGCTGGAACGGCAACGAACGCGCGCAGTTGCGGCTGATCGACGTGGCGCCGGTCGATCCGCGAATTCGGCCGTAGCTCCTGCGAGCGAAGGTTGGACAAAGCTGCGACGGGCGGGCTAACTAGCCGTTGCCCATTTCAAACAGGAATCCCATGCCCAAGCTCAATCTCTCGGTCGCGATCGGCGACTACGACCGCAACCGTCCGCTGATCGACGGCGCGGTGCAGATCGACGGCGTCGACCCGACCTTCATGACGCTTTACCCGGAGGAGATTTTCTTCCGCGCATTCCGCACCGAGGATTTCGACATCTGCGAGTGCTCGCTGTCGAGCTTCACGGTCAAGACCGCGGCGGGAAACAACCCTTACGTCGGCGTGCCGGCCTTCGTGTCGCGGATGTTCCGGCACACGTCGATCTATTGCCGCACCGACCGCATCAAGAAGCCGCAGGACCTCAAGGGCAGGAAGGTCGGCGTGCCGGAGTACCAGCTCACCGCGAACGTCTGGGCGCGCGCGATCCTGGAAGACGATTTCGGCGTGAAGCCGAAGGACATCCACTGGATCCGCGGCGGCATCGAGCACGCCGGAAGGCCGGAGAAGATCACCGTCAAGCTGCCCAAGGGCGTGCGCCTCGACAACGCGCCGGAGGGCCGGACGATTTCCGAAATGCTGGTGAAGGGTGAGATCGACGGTTTCATCGCGCCGCGCCCGCCCGCGATCGAAGCAAAGAACGTCGGCTGGCTGTTCCGCGATCCGGTGGCGGCGGCGAAAGACTATTTCAAGCGCACGAGCATTTTCCCGATCATGCATCTGATCGGCGTGCGCCGCACGCTGGTCGACAAGCATCCGTGGCTGCCGGCGGCGGTGCTGAAAGCGTTCGAGCAGTCGAAAGCCAGGGCGATGGCGCATCTTTGGGACACGTCGGCGACCAAGGTGTCGATGCCGTTCATCGAGGAGCGCGTTGCCGAGACGCGCGAACTGATGGGCGACGACTACTGGCCCTATGGTGTCGATGCCAACCGCAAGGCGCTGGGGACGTTCCTGCGTCACCATCACGCTCAGGGACTGTCGTCGCGGCTGGTCAAGGTGGAGGAGCTGTTCCACCCCGCGACGCTGGAGAGCTTCAAAATCTGAGGACGGCAAGCGCGTCGCGCCCGTCACGGCCCCTTGCGCAGCCGCTCCAGCACGCGCAGGCCCGCGTAGCCGTCGGTGGGTTTCATGCCGACCTTTTCCTGGTAGGCCTTCACCGCGCGCATGGTGTCGTTGCCGACCCGGCCGTCGGCGCCGCCGGTGTCGAAGCCGGCCTTGGTCAGGCGCTCCTGCAACTCCTTCAGTTCAGCCTGCGTCGGCGCGCGCGGCTCGCCGCCGGGGAACAGCTTCACGAACGGGCCTTCGCCGCGCAGCCGGTCGGCAAGATGCACGATGGCGAGCGTGTAGTTCATCGACGGGTTGTAGCTCCGAACCGCATAGAAATTTTGCCCGAGCAGGAACGACGGCCCGCCCGGCACCGGCGCCCAGGGCTGCGCGCTGTCGTTCGGGCGGGGGAACGGCTTGCCGTCGGCGCGCTTGACGCCGGCCTTCTGCCAGGCGGCGTAGCTGCGCTTGCCGCCGCGCCGGGGCGCGCCCGTCACCTCGTATCCCCAGTGCTCGCCGCGGCGATATTTGCCGCGCTCGACGAGATAGCGCGCGCTGCCCGCGAGCGCGTCGGCGGGACTGCCGAACGGCGAGGCGCGTCCGTCGCCGTCGAAGTCGCGGCCGATGTTGAGCCAGACCTCCGGCATCCATTGGGTGTGACCCATGGCGCCGGCCCAGGAGCCGCGCATTTCGGCCGGCGTGCTCCAGCCGCGCTCGACGATCCGCAGCGCGTTGATCAGTTCGGTCTCCCAGTATTTCCGCCGCCGCGGCTCGCCCCAGGCGAGCGCCGCAAGGGCAGGGAACACCGGCCGCATGTATTTTTCCTGCACGCCCGGATCGCCGAATGCGGACTCGACGCCCCACAGCGCCACCAGGATGTGGCGGTCGACGCCGATCTCCTTTTCGATGCGCGTCAGCAGGGCGGCGTGCTGCTTGAGCATCTCCTTGCCCCGAGTCATGCGCCAGTCGGACACGCGGCGATGCACGTACTGCCAGGTCTGCTCGGTGAATTCGGGTTGCGCGCGCTGCAGGGCGAACACCGAATTGTCCGGCTTGAGCCCGCCCATCACGCGATCGTAGGTCGCGCTCGATACGCCGCGCGCCAACGCCCGCGGCTTGAAGGCCGCGACCCATTTCTCGAACGATTGGCCGGCCTTCTGCGCTGCGGCCGGTCCGCCGAGTAAGAAGGTCGAGGCCACGGCCAGGGCCCCGCGAAGCAGATAGCGCCGCGTCGCGTTCATGGCGTCACTCCATGGTCGTTCATCGAATCGGATAGCAACCGCGCATGTCGCAGTTGATGGTGCTGCGGTAGGAGCTGGCGGCGCTGCGCTGGCGCTGCGGCGCGCGCTTGGCCACCTTTGCGCGCTGGGACTGCTTCTGCCACGCGGCCCGCGACGCACCCCTGGCGCGGGACTTCGCCGCCGGCGGGTCGTCCTCGTCCGCGACCGCCAATGACGCCGGATCGGACAGTTCCACGCCGCGTTCGCCGATCAGGCGCTCATAGGCCGCGACCAGCGTCATGTAGGGGTTGACGAACACCCAGCCGTGCTGCGTCGGCACCTGCACGTCGAAATGCAGGTGGTAGGACGTGCCGCCTTCCTTCTTGCTGTAGTTGCTCATCTGGCCGATCACTTCGCCTTCGTGCACGCGGCGGCCGCTGAGCAGGTTGTCCTCGTCCATCTTGCGCGGGTGCATATGCAGGTAGCGGAAGCGGATGTGCTCGGAAGCGGAGTTGACGATCAGATACGCGGCTTCCTGCTGCGGCTCGCGCAGGATCACGCCGCCGCGCACGGCCACGAGGTCGTCGCGCTGCTCGCAGCGGTCCTGGCCCGGCGCGGGTCTGCACTGCGGCGTGCGGATGTCCTGGCCCTGGTGCCCGATGCCGGCCGGGCACTGTCCGACCGAAAAACCGCGCCGCTCGCAGAAATTGTCGCGCCAGGGATAGGCATAGTTCGGCGACACGCCGGGTTCGGCTTGCGGGGTGCGGTTGCGGCTCTGGTACATCTGCGAATTGGCGAAAGCCGGTGCGTCCGCGAGCGGGAAACGGATCTGCGAATAGACCGTGTGATCGGGACGGCCGCCACGTCCGCGGAACGTGGTGTCGGGCAGGAGCTGTCCCGGCCCGAAATAGGTGAAGGACTGCGACAGCTTCGCCGGCCGCTCGATCGGCAGCGACTTGATCGGACGCGTGCGCTGGGGCGTGCCGCCCGCGATCTGCAGCGCGCGCAGAAAACGCATGGCGACCTGTTCGGCGGCGCGGCAGGTCGGCATGCGGTAACGCGTCACGCCGGCGTCGATGCAGGTGATCTGGACGGTGTAGGGCACCCCGAAGCGCACGAAGGTGTAGCGCAGCCGGTGCTCGTGGATCATGCGGCGGATGCCGGGGAAGCTCGCTTCGAGGTCGGACACGGGCGATCCCTGGACCTGCGCCGCGCCGTCGAGGTGATAGAGCAGCACGGAGCCCGAAATCTGAACCCGGATCGGTTCCGGATGCTTGATGTCGGCCAGTTCGGGGATGTCCCGGGTTTGGATCGCGAACGCCGCGTCATAGCCCGACGGTCCCGGATAGAAGAACGTCGAGGCGTGGAAGCCCGACAGGTATTGCGCCGGGTCGGTCGCCGCGACGCCTTGCGCCTGGTCGCGGAGCAGCGCGGTGACGTCGAACGGCAGCAGAACCGGCACCGGGCTCTGCGCGATGCCCGGAAAGCGGTTCGCCATGGCGGCGTTGAGCCTCGCAAGCGGCGGGCGCAGCGCCGCCGGCACACCGGACGGGCCGGTGCGGGCCTGCGCTGCATTCTCGGGTATTTGCAGCGCCTCGTGACCGGCGAGCGCCTCCGCGACCGCTGGCCAGTCGACCTGCGCCGAGGTTACCCGCGGCAGCTTCATCGGTTCGGCGGCGCTGCCCACGCAGGCGAGGGTCAGCAACAGGGCCGATAGCGGCGCAAGCTTCAATCGTCGATCCTCATCACCGCGTCCGCCGCGTGGCGGCTTGCCCGCGCAAAATAGCCGAGAAATCGAATGCCGCGCGAGCGCGGGCTGGAAAAAATCAACAGCGCCCGGCCGTCCGGCCGGCGATGTGACGGAGGAATCGGCGGAAAACCCCGCACGGGTGGCCGGAACGGCCGCCTAGATCGCGGTCACAAGGAACACGGCCGTCACGATCCCGACCAGAACGGTCACGGCGACCAGGGGATCGAAGTGCAGGCCGTTGGGCCATTCGGACAACATGACAAACCTTCGCTCTGCGTCCCGGCGACAACGCCGCGGCGCACGGATCGTTCCCCCAATCCCTGGATTGAAAATGACCGTGACGCGCGAGCGTGGCGAAAGCGGGGCGGATCGCCGGAAGTGTGGTCGCCTCGGAGGGACTCGAACCCCCAACCCCCAGGTTCGAAGCCTGGTGCTCTATCCAATTGAGCTACGAGGCGAAACCGCTCGCCTGCAAGCCATAGCGCCGACCCAGTCATGCGCTCAAGGGGGGACCGCGTTGCAGCGGCCTGCCCGCGGTGCACGGCCGGACCGGTGGCGAGCCTGCGCCCGCTTGACTAGCATGCCGTTGTGGCGCCGAGGTTCGGCCGATCGCCGCGAGGACAAGACGATGCAAGACCGCAGGATTTCGTTCCAGTCCGCGATGCGCGCAAGCGGGCTGGCCGCCGCCTGGTTGATCCTGGCGGGAGCAACCGCCGCACAGGCGCACCATCCGATGGGCGGCACGACGCCCACGACCTTCATGCACGGCCTGCTGTCGGGCTTCGGCCATCCCATCATCGGCATCGACCATCTGGCGTTCATCGCCGCCATGGGCATTGCGGTCGGCGTCGCAGGCCTGAGCCTCGCGCTACCTGTCATGTTCGTCGCCGCGTCGTCGCTGGGGGTGGCGCTGCATGTCGCAGGGCTCGGCCTGCCGGCAGCCGAGATCGCAGTGGCGGTCTCCGTGGTATGCGCCGGCGCGCTGATCGCCTGGGGCGGTGCTGTTCCGGCGGCAGGGTGGGGCGCGTTGTTCGCCATTGCGGGGCTGTTCCACGGCTACGCATTCGGTGAGACGGTGGCGGGCGCAGAGCCGACGCCGATTGCAGCCTATCTCGTCGGCCTTGCGGTCACGCAGGCGGTTCTCGCGGTCCTCGTCGCGCTTGCCGTACGGCGATTGACGGCGGAGCCGGTGCCGCGGATTGCGGGCGCCGCGATCGCCCTGATCGGGATCGCGGTCCTCGCCGGACATGTCATGGCCGCATAGCCGCCCCCGCCTTGCCGGGTTCGCCGGCTTGACGCAATTTCGCAATCGCTGCGCGGAGCACTCGCTGCCGCGCTCTCGGAGACCAGCATGATTCAAGTCAAACGCTTCAGCCACGCGACCTTCGAAACGCCGGACGTCGAGCGTCAGATCGACTATTTCACCCAGGTCGTGGGGCTCGCCGTCGCCGGACGGGAGAACGGCAAGGCCTATCTTGCGACCAAGCTCGGCGACCTCGCGGTCCAACTTGAAAAGGGCAGTGAATCCCGCTGCACGCGGCTCGCCTTGCAGACCGACCCGCATGCCGATTTCGCGGATATCCGCAAAGGCCTCGAGGCCGAGGGCGTGCGCTGCGATACGCGCAAAGATGCCGCGCCCGGCGTGCCCAGGGTCGTGACCTTCCAGGATCCCAAGGGCACCGCCATCGACGTGTTCGCCGAGCAGGCTCCAATCGGCAAGAACCAGCCGGTCGCCGGCATCGGCCCGCTCAAGCTCGGACATCTGGCGTTCTGTGTCGACGACCCCAAGGCGTTCGCCGAGTTCTATATTCGCGTGCTGGGCTTCCGGCTGTCGGACTGGATTCAGGACTGGTTCGTGTTCCTGCGCTGCGGCCCGGACCACCACACGGTCAATTTCGTGCGCGGCAAGCGCACGATGATGCATCACGTCGCGTTCGAGCTGAAGGACTGGGCGCAGATCCAGTCCGCGATGGACTTCCTCGGCTCCAAGAACATCCAACTGTCCTGGGGGCCGGGCCGGCACGGGCCGGGCCACAACATCTACACCTACCATCGCAATCCGGACGATCAGATCGTCGAACTGTTCACCGAACTGGACAAGATGCTCGACGAGTCGCTCGGCTATTTCGATCCGCGGCCCTGGCATCGCGACCGGCCGCAGGTGCCGAAGGTGTGGGACAAGGTGCGCGATATCTGGGGCACGCCGCCGACGCCGGACTATATCCGCCAGCGCGAATAGCGGGACCGGCGGCGGATCAGCCCGCGGCCGCGGCCGCCGTCACGCCGCGGCGCTGCGGCGCCGCCAGCACGTCCGGATTGACCACGTTGATCGGCTCGCCCGACGCGTAGGCGACGATCTGGTCGAAAATGTCCGTGAACTGGATTTCGTATTCTTCGCGCGACACGTAGCCGATGTGCGGCGTGCAGACGACGTTGTCCATCTTGAGCAGCGGATGTTCGGTGTCGAGCATCGGCTCGTCTTCGTAAACGTCGATCGCGGCGAGGCCCGGACGTCCGGTCTTCAGCGCCTCCTCCAACGCGCCGGGTGCGATCAGCGGCGCACGGCTGGTGTTGACGATCAGGGCGGTCGGCTTCATGCGCCGCAGATCGTCGAACGTGACGATGCCGCGCGTGGCTTCGACCAGCCGCATGTGCAGCGACAGCACGTCGCAACGCTCGAAGAACGCGATCTTGCTCGGGGCGACGAGGTGCCCCTCGGCCTTGGCGCGCACCATGGAATTGGGCCGCGCCCAGACCACGGTGTTCATGCCGAACGCCTTGCCGTAGCCCGCAACCACGCTGCCGATGCGGCCGTAGCCGAAAATCCCCAGCGTCTTGTTGCGGAGCGTCGAGCCGATGCCCGATTGCCAGGCGCCGGCCTTCATCGAGGCGATCTGCTGCGGGACCCTGCGCATGGCGGCCAGGATCAGCGCCCAGGTCAGTTCGGCGGTGGCGTAGGACGGGGTGCCGGGATGCTGGCTCGACGACACGACGATGCCCAGCGCAGTGCAGGTGTCGACGTCGATGTGCGGATAGACGCTGCGCTGGCTGATCAGCCTGAGGTTGGGCAGCCGCTCCAGCAGCGGGGTCCGGATCTGGGTGCGTTCGCGGATCAGGACCAGGACTTCGGCGTCCTTCAACCGCTCGGCGAGGGCGTCGACGTCCTGGACGTGATCGTTGAACACGGTCACGTCGTGGCCGGCGACCTTCCTGAAGCAGGGGAGCGTGCGGACCGTGTCCTGATAGTCGTCGAGGATCGCAATTTTCATTCGGCCGGGCTCTCCGCGCTCAGAATTGAAGATGGGCGATAGCGCACGGACGCTGGCTCGTCGGTCGGCGGAATCGTTTGAGCCCCGCGTGGGCCTCTCGGGCTTGGGCAGTCGCCGCCCGGGCGGTCGCGGAGCTACGGTCGCCGGATTCCATGCGGGAGCCGTGCCGAAGTCAATGCGGCCTGCATCAATTCCGTGACGTCCCCACAGGGAGCGCGACAGATCAGGTCGATCGGGGATTTGACGGAAGCCGCCGCCCGAACCGTTACACCGATTCCGCGCGTCTTCGGAATGTGGGGTTGCGTCGGTGCTCGCCGATGTGCGCGAATTCTTCGCTCTTGGCGGTGCCGATAGGGGGACGCCACGCCAAGGCTGTTTCGAAATGATCTAAATCAATGCCTTCTGCGTCATTTGAAATTACAAAAAAACAAAAAACAAACCTGTCTGCGGGGCGACATGATGAGGAGGGCGACGTGGCACGAGTTGCGCTCTATGGGGCTCTTGTTCTGTTTCTTGGGGTGCTCGGTCTGTCCTGGTTGACCCATGGGACGGGCATTATCCGCAACGATCCGAGTCATGAGATCGCCATTCCAAGTCCGCTAACGATGCCGCTTCAGGTGAAGGCGGCGTATAATGAACAAGATATTTTTGTCCGATATCGGTGGCCTTCGCCGCGTCCGGGCATTCATCACGACGTGTTGGTCTATCGCGGTGGGAAGTGGGAGGTGCAGGGCCAACCGGTACCGGGCTCCCAGCCGGACGGACTGGCCGAAGACCGGGTTGCGATGATGCTGGACGACGGCGGTGTGCCGGAATTTGCACGATATGGCGGCTACATTACCGTCGGCGACGGCATTACATCGGTGAGTCGGTCGGCAGATACCAAGGCGGTGCGTGCGCATCCCGATCTCGGGCAGCGTTTGCGGCAAGTCGAAGTCTCGAAATATCTGCCGGACACGCGGCGTGTCATCGGCGATTGGTCGGCTCTCGTGAGCGAATCCGACCTCGCCGCACAACGGAAGGCCGGCTATTTCCTCGACTTGTGGCATTGGCGGGCGCATCGCTCGAATCCATTGAACATCGCCGACGATCAGCACGTCGCCGCAGCGCGCTTCAGCGATCCGGGCCGTTCACCCTATGCAACGAATTGGAACAACGAGACGAAGCAACCGCGGTTGATGCTCGATCAGGCTGAGGTGGTCCCACTTCCTGAGACAGGCGGTTAAGGTGGATTCGCCGATGCGAAGGATAATCCACCATGAGGACGCGGAGACGGTTTTCCGGGGAGTTCAAAGCCAAGGTCGCGCTTGAGGCGATCC
>VGEP01000077.1 GCA_016869215.1 Alphaproteobacteria bacterium
CGCTCGCCGTCGGCGAGCGTCACGCTGCCGGGCGCGACCGCGCGCTTGGGCCGGTCGGTCGACGGCTCGGTCGCGGCCTGGCTGAGGCCCGCGACCCAGCGCTCGATGCCGGTGGCGTCGGCCGCGGCGTCGAGGCCGACCGGCTCGGCCGCGGAATCGAGCGAGCCGACCGCAACCAGTGCAAATCCGCCGACCGGCGCAACTCCGCACAACAGATCGCCGGTCTCGCTGCGGAACAGGTGATGCCGCCGGCCGCCCTCGGTCGCGAACACGTCGTAATGACCGCGGCGCACGATGTAGGCGCGTGCCGGATCGTCGAGCGTCAGCGGCCGGTGGCTGCCGCCTTCGATCCAGCTGGCGCCGCCTTTCGCCGTCTTTGCGCCGTCCGGTGTGAGTGTGTCGGCCATGATCAGATCGACCGGATGAGGTTTGTGTACTCGCCCTCGAGTGCCATCAGGGCCTCGTGCGTGCCGCGTTCGACGACCTTGCCGCGACTCAGCACGATGATCTCGTCGCAATCGCGGATCGTGCTGAGCCGGTGGGCGATGATGATGCAGGTGCAGCCCCGGCGGCGCATGTTGTCGTCGATCAGCTTCTCGGTCGAGGTGTCCAGAGCGGCGGTCGCCTCGTCGAGCACCAGGATCGAGGGATTGCCGACCAGCGCGCGCGCGATCTCCAGGCGCTGGCGCTGACCGCCGGAGAAATTGCGCCCGCCTTCCTCGACATGCGCTTCGAGCTGGCCGGGCCGCACGGCGATATCGTCGAGGATCGCGGCGTCGGCAAGCGCGCGCGTCATGTCTTCCTCGGGCACGCTCCGGTTCCAAAGCGTGAGGTTGTCGCTGACGGTGCCCTCGAACAGGAAGATGTCCTGATCGACGTAGGCGATGGACCGCGCGCGGTTCGCCTGCGGGATGCTGCGCAGCGCCTTGCCGTCGAAACGAATCTCGCCGGACCACGGTTCGAACAACCCGCAGATCAGCCGGCCGAGCGTCGACTTGCCGCTGCCAGATCCGCCGACGAACGCCACCCGCATCCCCGGCTTGAGCTTGAGGTTGACGCCTTCCATCAGCGGCGGTTCGAGCCGGCTGTAGCCGAACGACACGTCGGACAGTTCGATATCGCCGCGCAGCGGAGCGTAGGCTTCGGGCGAGGTGCCTTCGTTTTCGAGGCCGACCAGCGGGTCGACCGGATTCTTCAGCGCGTCGTCCACGCGCTGCAGCGTCACCTTCATGTTGGTGACCGTGGTGCCAAGGCCCACGAAGCCCGCGATCGGACCGGAGAAGCTGCCGGCAAGCGACTGGAACGCCACCAGATCGCCGATCGTGAGCGAGCCGGTCATCACCCGCCACGCACCGAGGCTCAGGATCGCCATGCTGGTGAAGCCGGAGAGCAGCGCCGGCACGGTCCCCAGGATCACGGACTGGGCGCCCGCGGCGCGCATCGAATCGAGCGTGTTGGCATGGTGCCCGGCCCAGCGCTCGAACGACTGCTTCTCAAGCCCGGACGCCTTCAGCGTCTCGATGTTCTGGATCGTGCCGACGGTGGCGGCGCCGAGCCGGCCCTGCGCCGCCTCCATCTGCGCCTGGGTGTCGGTCATCCGCTCGCGCATATAGCGCAGCAGGAAGAAGTTGGGCACGGACAGCAATATGGCCGCGCCGCCGAGGATCGGATCGTAAGTGAGCATGATGAGGGCGAAGAACACGACCTCGCACAACTGGATCGCAGTGGACGAAAAATCGCCCGACAGCAGCTTCGCGACGCTCTCGTTAGATTGGACGCGGCTCGCGATTTCGCCGGAATGCCGCTGGGTAAAGAACGTCATCGGCAGCCGGATCACGTGCCAGATGAACACCGCCGCGCCGACCACGGCGAGCTTGGTTTCGAGCTTCAGCATGATGCGCTGCTGCAGCAGCGTCAGCAGCATGCGCACGATCGCGGTCAGAACCATGCCGATCAGCAGCGGCATGATCCAGCGGTCCTGGTGATTGATCAGGATACCGTCGACGAAGATCTTGGCGAAAGCCGGCACCACCAAGCCCGGGATCACCAGCGCGATGCTGACCAGGAACAAAAGCGCGAACGCTTCCCGCGATGCGCCGAAGCGCGGCTTCAGCGCGGCGACCAGCCCGGGCGGCTTCGCGGTGGTCTTGAACTCCGGGCCCGGCTCGAAGGCGAGCGCCACGCCGGTGAAGGCCTCGTCGAACTCCTGCATGGTGACGCCGCGGCGGCCCTGCGCCGGATCGTTGATCCAGGCGCGGCCGCCTTCGAAGCCTTCGAACACCACGAAATGGTTGAAGTTCCAGTGCACGATCAGCGGCCAGCGCAGGTCGCGCAGCCGGTCGACCTCCTTCTTGAATCCCTTGGAGACCAGCCCGTACTTGCGCCCTGCGGTGAGCACGTTGCTCGCCTTTGAGCCGTCGCGCGAAACGCCGCAGGCTTCGCGGAGCTGCTCGAGTGGAATCCACGCGCCATAGTGGGCGAGAATCATGGCGAGCGAAGCCGCTCCGCATTCCACCGCCTCGAACTGCAGAATGCTCGGCGCCTTGACGCGCGTCGGCTCCTGCGCTGTCGCGGTGGTGGCCGTTACGGCGGGCGCGGTCATGGTCAGCGGTCCAGGCCGCTCAGCTTGCGGAGCAGCGGAACGACAAACGCGATCGGCGCGGTCTCGCGCACGGTGACCTCCGCCTCGGCCAGCGTGCCGCTGGCGATCACGGTCGGCGGGCCCAGCCCGCCCGACCAGCGATAGCCGGTCGATGTCGATTTGTCTGGGATCAGGTCGACGCGCGCCGCGAAAGGCGGGCCGCGCGGTGAGAATTGCTGCACCAGTCGATCGTTACCGAGCGTCGCCAGCATCGCCTGTGCAGTCGCGGGGAAGTCGGACACCTCGCGGACGATTCCGACCATGGTTCCGTATTCTTCGCGCTTGACCGTCGACAGCGTCACGCGCACATCCATGTTGGGCTTGACCTGCTTGCCGGAATCCGGCGGCAGATACAGGACCAGCTGGACGCCGGTGACGCCGCTCTCGATGCTGACGATCGGCGCGCCGGCGGCAACGCGGTTGCCGACCGCAACCTTGTATTCGAACACGCGTCCCGAGGCCGGGCTGGTGACCTGGCTGCGTTGCTTGAGTTGCAGTTCGAGTTCGGCCACCTGCCGCTCGGCCTCCGCCAGCCGCTCCGCCGAAAGCTGGACGTCGCGCTCGTCGGCGTTGCGCGCGTTGATTTCCTCTGCGTCGATCTGGACCAGCTGGCTTTTTGCGTCGAGCACGACCTGACGAGACTGCGCGAGATCCTGGCGCGAGGCGTGCAGCTTTTCCCAGGTGATGAGGCGCTGCTGGAACATGCGTTCCTCGGCGACGAGCTGGCGCTCGACGGCCTCGGCGCGCTGCTCGGCGCTGGCGATGCGGTCCTCGAGCGCGCGGCGGCGCGCGACGAGGTTCTGTTGCCGGGACGCGGTGTACTGCTCGACCTGGCGCCTGCGTCCGTCGAGCTGCACCTTGCGCTCGGCCACGACCGCCCGCGCATTCTCCAGCTGCAGGATCAGGGTCGACTGTCCGATGCGGGCGATGACGTCGCCGGCCTTCACGGTGTCTCCGACCTTGGGCATGATCTCGAGCACCGTGCCGTCGCCCGAGGCCAGCGCGTCGAACACGCGGCCGCCGGTCGCAATCAGGATGCCGGACCCCCTGACCAGCGTCGGGATCGAGCCAAACACGCTCCAGACGATGCCCGCGACGAGGAACAGCGCAAGCACCGCCGCGCCCGCCCAATCGTAAGGCTTGGTCAGCGTGATGACGCGGTCGAGTTGCTCCGGCGACGACAGGCGGTCGAGCGCCGACTGGCGGAACACGCTGCCGGGGCCTTTGGATTGTGCGGGCTCGCTCATCGGGCGATCTGCGGTTGGGGGCGCATGGTCGGTCGCCTATCGCCGCGCCGCGCTACCGGACGTCATCCGGCGGACGAACGGGAGGCGGGTCGCCGCCGCGGGCGGCGCCGGTTCCGACTTCCAGCCGCCGCCGAGCGCCTGGTAAAGGGCGACCGCGGCGCGCAGGCGGCTGAGCCGCACCTGCATCAGCGCATCCTGCGCTTCGAACAGCGAACGCTGGATGTTGAGCATGGTCGTGAGATCGATGTTGCCGGCGCTGAGCTGATCTTCGGACAGCTCGTAGCCGCGGCGCGCCACGTCGAGGGCCTGGCGCGCGGCCTGCTCCTCGCGCGCGGTCTCGCGCACCGCGATCAGCGCGCGTTCGACGTCGACTAAGCCTGACAGAATCGCGTGCCGGTAGCGTTCGAGCAGCTCACGCTCGGTCGCCCTCTGCAGACCGAGCTGGCTCAACAGCCGCGGCATATCGAAGATCGGCTGGGTGATGCTCGCCGCCACGTTGTAATAGATCGACTGCGGCGCGATCAGCGTCTTTAGAATCTCGCTTTCGTAGCCGCGCTCGCCGGTCAACTGGATGCTCGGCAGCATCGCGACCTTGGCGGAAGCAAGATTGGCGGAGCCCGCAGCGAGCCTTGCCTCGGCCTCGCGGATGTCGGGACGCTGCTGCAGCAGTTCCGACGGCAGGCCCGGCGACACGCGGGGGATGGCGATGCCGCCGAGACCGCCGCCGCGCACCGAGACGAGATTCGGCGTGACGCCGAGCAGGGTCGCAAGCGATGCGGCGTTCTCCCGCAGAAGCCGCGCCAGCCGGGGTACCAGCACGCGCTGTTGCGCCACGACGAAGTCCTGCTGCACGAGATCGAGCCGGGTCGAGGTACCGGCCTCGACGCGCTGGTTGATGATCTCGCGCACGCGCGTCGCCACGCGGAGGTTTTCGTTGGCGATCCGGAGCCGGTCCTGCGTGGCGCGGATTTCGAGATTAGGTGTTGACCAGGGTGGCGACGACGGACAATTCGACCACGTCGCGGTTGTATTCGCTCGCCAGCGCGGCACGGTCGGCGGCAAGCACGAGAGCGGAGTTCTTGCCCCAGAAGTCGACCTCGTAGCTCGCCGAGAGGCCGAGCCGGTGATTGCGAACGTTCGGGAACTTGAAGTCGACCGACCCGTCGGTCGCGCGGGCGGAACTGCGCATGGTGGCGCGCCGGTGCGATACGCCGCCGGCGGGCAGAAGCTGGGCGAAGGACACCAACATCTGCGATTCGGCCTGCTCGATTCGCGCCACAGCCGCGGCGATGTCGTAGTTTCCGGTGCGAGCCCGCTCGACCAGCGCGTTCAGTTCGGCTGAACGGAACGCGCGCCACCAGTCCGGCTCCGGCGTGAAGCCCTTCGGAACGCCGGCCGCCTCCCGGTATTTGGCAGGCGGCTCGATTCCCGGCTCCGGCGGATCGGAAATGAAAAGTGCGCAGCCCATTTGCAGGATCGCCATCAGGGACGCGGCCGCCACAATGCGGACCGTTTGCGCAAGACGCGCCCATCCGTCCGGCACGCAATACCTGTTGTCCGGCGCCACGCGGAACACAACGAACCCCACCCCGTAAGCCGGCTCTCATAGCACGATCGGGCCCGCCATGCGCGGTGGGCGGCAAATATTATCCGGTCGTTGGGCCGCCGCGGCTGTGGGGATTCGCACACTCCGGAGCCGACGAACGGCCGGCAAGTCGCCGCAAGAGTTTGAACGCATGGCGGTCCCGGGAGGACTCGAACCTCCGACCTTCGGTTTAGGAAACCGCTGCTCTATCCGGCTGAGCTACGGGACCGGTTGGGAATGAATAGCAAAGCGCAGCGACACGGGCCACCGGAACGAACGGCGGGACGCGATCTGCGGGGCCTCACGGCGTCTGCCCGCGCTTTACGCCAGCCCGTGCTTGCCCAGGAACTCCAGCGTCAGCTTGATGCACTCATCCGGCTTCTCGATCTGCAGCAGATGGCTGGTGCCCGGCACGATGCGGTAGTCGTAGCCGCCCTCTGTCCCCAGCGCGCGGTTGGCGATGCCGGTCGCGGGCGCACCCTTGAAGTCCGGGTCGCAGCCGATCAGCGTCACCGGCCCGCCGAACTCGCTCGCCTTCGGCCACAGGTTGAGCGTGATCGCCTGAGCATAGATCGCGGCCTCGTTCTCCGGCGCGCAGACGAGCTCGTAGCCGTTGCCGTCCGGCGCCTTGCGCAGCACCGAACGCGCCATCAACTCGCGCGCGCCGTCGACCCACAGCCGCGCCGGCCGCGAGTTGTTGTACTCTTCCACGAGCTGCTCGACGGTGTCGAAGCGGCGGCGGCGGTTCGTCGCCCACTCGGTGAGCTTCTTCTCGAACGTCGCCATCGCCTCGTAGATCGGATGGCCGGGCGGCGGCACGTTCGGCGGATCGAACAGCATCAGCGCATCCCAGCGCCAGCCGATTTCGATGGCATGTTTCATTGCCGTGCGGCCCGACATGGAGTGGAAAATTCCAACCGTCGGCTTCGCTCCGAGCTGTTCGCGCGTCACCTGCACGACGCGCTCGAGATCGCGGCTGAGCTGACCGTAATTGTGGTTCGACGGCACCACCGGCACGTTCTGCCCATGGTTGCGAAAATCGAATACCATCATGTCGTACCGGGATAGCAGGTGCCGCCAGTACGGATAGTAGGCGTCGGCGGCAAAGCCGTTGCCGTGCGTGAGCAGAATCCGCACGCCGTTCGGATTGCCGTGCCTGCGCATCCGGATCGCGGCCCCGTCCTCCAGCGGAACGTCGAAGGTCATGGCGGGCGCTGGAATCTCGAACTGCATGGGCATCGCTCCGTGCCGCGGGCCGCGACAATTGCATTGAATTGCATCCGTCCGCTATGGTTATGGAGAGGCCGCTGCATGCGGTCAACGCATCCGAATCTTCGCCGGGTTTCATGTCGCCGCGTCTGGGCAAGCCGATCGTACGCAAGGAAGACCCGGCGCTGCTCTCCGGCCGCGGCCGCTACGCCGACGACCTGCCTATTCCTGCGGGCACGTTGCACGCCCACGTGATCCGCTCGCCGCATCCGCACGCGGAGATCAAGAGCATCGACGTGTCGGAGGCGCTGAAGGTCGACGGCGTCTGGGCGGTGCTGACCGGCGAGGACATCAAGAAAATCAGCGATCCGTTTCTCGTGGCGTTGAAGGCGCCGGTGAACCAGTGGTCGCTCGCGGTCGGGCGCGTGCGCTATCCGGGCGAGCCGGTGGCGCTGGTGGTTGCCGAGAGCCGCTACATCGCCGAGGACGCGGCCGAGTTGGTGCGCGTCGAGTACGAAGCGCTGCCGGCGGTGATCGATCCCAACGCCGCGCAGGCCAAGGACGCGCCGCTGCTGCATCCCGAGGCCAAAAGCAACGAAATCTCCACGCGCGCGTTCCGCTACGGCGACACCAAAGCCGCGTTCGAGAAGGCCGACAGGATCGTCAGGCTGACGGCGCCGTTCCCGCGTCACTCGTACACCCCGATGGAATGTTACGTCGTGATCGCGACGCACAATCCGGCCGACGCCAGCTACGACGTGCTGGCGAACTTCCAGGGCCCGTTCTCGACTCATCCGGTGATGGCCAAGGCGCTGCGTGTGCCGGGGCCGAAGATGCGGCTTCGCATTCCGCCGGACTCCGGCGGCAGCTTCGGCATCAAGCTGTCGGTGTTTCCTTACGTGGTGCTGACGGCGCTCGCCGCAAAGATCACCGGCCGGCCGGTGAAGTGGGTCGAGGACCGCGCCGAGCATCTGGTTGCCGCAAGCTCAGGGCCGAACCGCATCACCGAGATCGAGGCGGCGGTCACCAGGGACGGCAAGATTCTCGGCCTGAGGCTCGACCAGCTCGAGGACTACGGCGCGTTCCTGCGCGCGCCGATGCCCGGCCCGCTCTACCGCATGCACGGCGCGGTCACCGGCGGCTACGACATCCCGAACGTCGACGTCGTCAATCGCGTGGTGCTGACCAACAAGATGCCCGCGAGCCTCATTCGCGGCTTCGGCGGACCGCAGCTCTATCTCGCGCTGGAGCGGCTCGTTCAGCGCATCGCAATCGAGCTTGGGCTCGAGCACATCGACGTGATCCGCAAGAATCTCGTACCCGCGCATAAGTTCCCCTATCGTGCGGCGGCCGGCTCGCTCTACGACTCCGGCGACTACCCGCGCGCGGTCGAAACGACCGTCGGCTCCGGCCGCCTCGACGACCTCAAGAAGCGCCGCGACGCCGCGCGCAAGGCCGGCCGGAAATACGGCATCGGATTTGCGGTCGTGGTCGAGCCGGCCATGTCCAACATGGGCTATCTCTCGACGCTGCTGACCGCCGAGACGCGCGAGCGCGCGGGGCCGAAGAACGGCGCGACCTCGATGGTCACCGTCAACATCGACCCGCTCGGCGCGGTGTCGGTGACCGCCGACGTCACCGTGCAGGGTCAGGGCCACGAGACGGTGCTGTCGCAGATCGTCGCAGATCGCCTGGGGCTTTCGCCCGACGACATCGACGTGACGCTGGAGATGGACACCGCGAAGGACCAATGGTCGATCGCGGCCGGCACCTATTCCTGCCGCTTCACGCCCGGCACCGCGGTCGCGGCGCACATGGCCGCCGGCCAGATGGCCGAGAAGCTCAAGGCCATCGCAGCCAAGCAGCTCAACGTCATGGCCGCCGACGTGGAACTGGTCGACGGCAAGATCCGAAGCAAGAGCAATCCCGACAACGCGCTGCCGTTCGGCCGCGTCGCCGGTACCTCGCACTGGTCGCCGGTGATGCTGCCGGAGGGCATGGCGCCGGCGTTGTCGGAGACCGGCTCCTGGACGCCGCCGGAACTCGAGCCGCCGACGAGCGACGACCGCATCAACACCTCGCTCACCTACGGATTTGTGTTCGACATGTGCGGCGTCGAGATCGACCCGGTCACGTATCAAGTGCGCGTCGACCGCTATGTGTCGATGCACGACGCCGGCACCATCCTCAATCCGCTGATCGCCGACGGCCAGATGCGCGGCGCGTTCGCGCAGGGCATCGCCACCGCGCTCTATGAGGAGTTTGTGGTCAACGAGGACGGTGCGTTCCTCACCGGCACGTTCGCGGATTATCTGGTGCCGACCGTCAGCGAAATTCCGCCGGTCGAGTTCCTGCACCAGGAGTCGCCTTCGCCGCTGACGCCGCTCGGCGCCAAGGGCCTCGCCGAAGGCAACTGCATGAGCGTGCCGGCCTGTATCGCCAACGCGGTCGCCGATGCGCTCGGCGTGAAGGACGTGCAGCTTCCGCTTTCGCCGCGCCGCATTCACGCGATGATGAAGGGAGCCTCGCCATGAAGCCGCGGCCCTTCGACTATGCACGGCCGGAGACCGTCGAAGAGGCTGTCGCGCTGCTTGCCGAGTACGGCGACGATGCGCGCGTGCTGGCCGGCGGGCAATCGCTGATGGCGATGATGAATCTCAGGCTCGCCGAGCCCGCTGTGCTGGTCGACATCGCACGCATCAAGGAACTATCGAACATCCGCGATCTCGGCGACGCCATCGAGGTGGGCGCCGCGGTGACGCAGAACACGCTGCTCGCCTGGTCCGAACTCGTGAAGAAGCTGCCGCTGCTCGCCGTTGCCCTGCCCCACGTCGGTCATTTCCAGACCCGCAACAAGGGCACGGTCTGCGGCTCGATCGCCCACGCCGACCCGAGCTCCGAACTGCCGCTGTCGCTGGCCACGCTGGAAGGCCGGGTCGTGCTGCGCTCCGCGCGCGGCGAGCGCGTCGTGCCCGCAAGCGAATTCCAGGTCGACATGCTGACCACCGCGCGCGAGCCGGACGAACTGATCGTCGCCGTGCGCTTCCCGATTCACACCGGCCGGGGCGCGGCGTTCCGCGAGGTCGCCCGCCGCCACGGCGATTTCGCCATCGTCGCGGTCGCGGCCGTCACCGACGGCAAGGGCGGCGTGACGCTCGGTGTCGGCGGCATGGCAGGCGCGCCGGTGGTGCGGCCGGTTTCGCCGAACGGAGCAAGGGACGCGGCGAACGCGCTGGCGACCGAACTCGAAGGCTACGAGGACCTGCACGCCTCCGCAGAGCTACGCCGCGATCTCCTCCGCAATCTCGGCCCCATCGTCATCGAGGAGGCGCACAGATGCGCCGCGTAAACCGCGGCCGGAAGGAGCGCATCGCGCTGACGCTGAACGGCCGCAAGACCGCGGGCGACGCCGAGCCGCGCATGCTGCTGTCCGACTTCCTGCGCCACACGCTCGGCGCGACCGGCACCCACGTCGGCTGCGAGCACGGCGTCTGCGGCTGCTGCACCGTGACGATCGACGGCGCCGCGGTGCGCTCCTGCCTGACGCTTGCCGTGCAGGCCGAAGGGCGTGAGGTCCGCACCGTCGAGTCGCTCGCCGGCGCGGACGGCAAGCTCAACAAGCTCCAGGCCGCATTCCAGAAGCACCACGCGCTGCAATGCGGCTTCTGCACGCCGGGCATCCTGATGTCGTTCACCGATTATCTCGCGCGCAATCCGAAGCCGACCGAGGACGAATTGCGCGAAGTTCTCAGCGGACATATCTGCCGCTGCACCGGCTACGCCGGAATCATGGCGGCGCTGAAGGAGGCCGCGGGGCTGGGCGGCACGGACAAAGCAGACCAATAACCAATAGGAGTCAGTCATGAACGAACAGACCAAAAAGGACTCAACGCAGCAGGCCAAGCCGGTCTACCGCGAGCTTGTCACCATCGGCGGCAAGAACGTCGTGCTCGCCCACAACGAGCCCCCGGTGGTCAACGCCGGCGTGCTGGAGATGGCCGAGATTTTCCGCATGTTCAACGTGTTCGACGAGAAGTTCTCGCCGACCAATCTCGACAAGGCCGACGGCACGCCGCTGCGCCTCTACACGTCCGACCGCGTGAAAGTCGACGTCAGCAAGCGCCGAAAGCACGACATGGGCTTCTGGCACCGCAACATCGACGCCCACGAGATCATCTTCTGCGTCAAGGGCGCGCTGAAGTGGGAGACCGAGATGGGCGTGAAGATCATGCACCCCGGCGACATGCTGTTCATCCCGAAGGGCATCGGTCACCGCTCGATGCTGTGCGAAGACTCCACCGACGACAACGTGCTGATCGAGCTGAAGATCGCCGACGACCTGACGTATGTCGGGGAAGATCGGAAATAAGCGCGGTGTTTTCCGGCATCTGCACATGCAGGCTGCAATGAGTTCGATGGGCGTTGCCACAGCGTTCCCTCCCCCCTTGTGGGGGAGGGACAGGGAGGGGGGTAGAGGTGAGCGCAGTAATCTGCCGCTACCCCCCTCCCCACCCCTCCCCCACAAGGGGGGAGGGAGCAGTCCGTGCCCGCCGCACCGTCAGCGATCATAGTCGGAGTTCAAGTGCAAAGCGTCGATCTCGTCATCAAAGACATCGCCTGGCTGATCACCGTCGACCAAGGCCGGCGCATCGTTCGCGACGCGGCCATTGTCGTCGACCGCGGCAAGATCGCCGCGGTCGGCAAATCGGCGGAAATTGCGAAGACCCACACGGGCAAGGCCACGGTCGACGGCCGCAACACGGTCGCAACGCCTGGTTTCGTCGATTGCCACCTGCATTCGTCGTTCCAGCTTTCGCGCGGGCTCGCCGACGAGGCGAACGCGCAGCAGTTCCTGTTCGACCGCATGTATCCCTACGAGGCTGCGCTCGAACACGACGACGTGCGGATCTCGGCGACGCTCGCGGCGACCGAGCTGCTGAAGCACGGCGTCACCTGCTTCATCGACCCCGGCAACTACCACCCCGAGGCGTCGGTCGAAGGCGTGATGTCGACCGGCATCCGCATGGTGGTGTCTCGCTCCTCGTTCGACCTCACCAAGTCGGTGATGGGTATCCTGCCCGAACGCATGATCGAGAATACGCAAGTATGCCTCGAACGCGCCGAGGCGGTGCTGGAGAAGTACGGCAAGACCGGCAACCCGCGACTGAGCGCCAGCGCCTCGTTCCGCGGCCTCAACAACGCCACGGACGAGCTGATCCTGGGCCTCGACAAGCTCGCGAAGAAGTACAACACGCTGCTGCAGACCCACGCCTGCTTCTCCTACTCCACCCACGACTCCAGCATCGCGCGCGGCAATCTCGCCGAGATCGAGCGGCTGGAGAAGCTCGGCGTCATCGACGAGCGCATGCTGCTGGTGCACTCGGGCTGGCTTGAGCCGCAGGAGGTCGCGATCCTCGCGCGGCGCAAGCCCTCGCTGGTCTGCGCGCCGTCGTCGAGCCTGCACAACGGCTACGGTAATTTCGTCGTCGGCAAGCTGCCGGAGCTGATGGCGCTCGGCGTCAACGTCGCCATGGGCTCCGACCACGCCTCGTCCGGCATCGTCGATATGCCGCAGGAGATGCGGCTCGCCTGCTGCTGCTACAAGGAGGTGCGGCTCAACCCGCGCGTCATGCCGCCGGAGCAAGGCATCGAGATGGCAACGGTCAACGGCGCCAAAGCGGCGCTGATGGGCGACCGCATCGGCTCCATCGAGGTCGGCAAGGAAGCCGACGTGGTGCTGTTCGACACCCGCCGCCCGGAGTGGCAGCCGCTGATCAATCCGGTCGCGAACCTCGTGTATAGCGCCACCGGCGACTCGGTGCGCGACGTGTTCGTGGCCGGCGAGCAGGTGGTGAAGGACGGCACGCTGACCAAGATCGACGAAAGCAGGCTCTACGAAGAGGTGCCGGTCGCGGTGTCGCGCTTCGGCCGGCAGCTCAAGTTCGACAAGATGGTGCAGCTCAAATGGCCGGTGACGTGATCGGCGGCGATCACGATTGAGAAAGTCCCGGTGCAATTCGCCGCAAGAGCGAAGGCGCAATAAGGAGCGAAACGATGCAAGGCCCGTTCGGCGATCACACGCTCGGCATTCCCTACGAGCCGGTCGCGGACTTGCTGGCAAAGTATGCCCGGCGCGATCCGCAAAAGACCGCCATCGTCGATCTCGAATCCGGCACGTCGATCGCCTTCGGCGCGCTGGAGCGCAAGGCCGTCGACATCGCCACCTGGCTGAAGAGCCGCGGCGTCGGCAAGGGCGACCGCGTGCTGGTTCTGGCCGACGAATTCATCGAGAAGCTGCTGATCTGGATGGGCGTCTGGCGCATCGGCGCCGTGATGTGCCCGTTCAACCTCGAGATCAACGAAAAGCAGATGGTCAGTCTGACCGCCGCGCTCGATCCCAAGCTGATCCTCTATCACAAGGACATCGACGTTGCGGCGATGACCGGCGAAGCACGCGCGCCGAAGGTGCGCTTTGGCGCATGGCGCGCCGATGGGACAAATGACCCAAAGGACGAGCTGTTCGTGTCGCTCAAGCCCGGCGATGCGGCATCGCTGCCCGAGCGCAACGAGGCCTCCGACACCGCCTGCATCTTCTGCACCTCGGGGACGACGGCGCGGCCCAAGATCGTGATCTACAACCACGCCGCCTACTGGATGAACGGGCTCGATACGCTGGAGTTCCTGGGCTTGACCGAGGACGACCGCACGCTGGAGTACCGCTCCTTCGGCTGGAATTCGGCGCAGGTACTGAGCCTCCTGCCCTTCCTGCAGAAGGGCCTGACGATGCACATCGCCAAGCGGTTCTCGCACAGCCGCTTCTTCGAGTGGGTGCAGACGCACGGCATCACCTTCTCCGCCGGCGTGCCGACCGTGCTCAACATGCTGCTCAACAAACCGCTCGGCTACACCGCGAAAGACATCCCGTCGCTGCGGCTGATGAGCTGCAGCACGGCGCCCTTGACCGCACAGCAATGGAATCAATTCGAGGAAATGTACGGGGTTACGCTGCTCCAGCTCTACGGCATGTCGGAAACCGGCTGGGTGTGCGGCAACCGGCACTACGCCAAGAAGATGGGCACCGTCGGCCTGCCCGCGATCCACCAGGAGCTGAAGATCGTCGACGGTCAGGGCGCCGAATGCCCGCCCGGCGCCGAGGGCGAGATCACCGTCGGCGGTCCGCAGATGGCGATCGGCTATCTCAACGACGACGGCTCGATCGACCCCGTGCTCGGCAAGCGCATCAAGACCGGCGACCTCGGCATCAGGGACGACGACGGCTTTATCCGCGTCACAGGCCGCACCAAGGACCTGATCATCCGCGGCGGCGTCAATATCGCGCCATTGGAGATCGACGAGGTGCTGCTCAAGCATCCGGGCGTGGCGGAGGCCGCGGCGGTCGGCGTGCCGGACAAGATCTACGGCGAAGAGGTGATTTGCTACGTGGTCGCCAAAAGCGCGGCGGGAAACACGGCGCCGGGCGGCGCGCTCACTGAGGCGTCGGTGCTGGAGCACTGCGGAAAATTCCTGCCGCCGGCCAAGACGCCGAAGCAGGTGTCGATCGTCTCCGAGCTGCCCAAGAGCGACCGCGGCAAGGTGCTGCGCGATAAACTGCGCGATCGTTGGATTACGCTGAATAATCCTGCGAAATAGCGACTAACGCGATTTTATTAGCCAATATTTAACCTTAATTACTCATTCTGAGGTGGTCCCACTTCCTGAGACAGGCGGTTAAGGTGGATTCGCCGATGCGAAGGATAATCCACCATGAGGACGCGGAGACGGTTTTCCGGGGAGTTCAAAGCCAAGGTCGCGCTTGAGGCGATCC
>VGEP01000078.1 GCA_016869215.1 Alphaproteobacteria bacterium
CATTTGCCCGTTTCGCAAGCCGAGAATAACGGCCGTGCCCCCACGAATTCTGAACCGACCCCTGCAATCCAGGGCCCGACCGGTGATGTCCATGCTGTCGCATGACCTCCAGAGCTTGAGAATTTTCCTCTCCGCTTGCGAATTCCGCAGCCTCAGCAAGGCCGCCGCGCAGCATCATATCGCCGTGTCCGCCGCGAGCCGCCGCATTCAGATCCTGGAGCAAGAGGCCGGAAGCCCGCTCATCGTGCGGCGCCCGCACGGCATCGAGCCTACCGCGGCCGGCTTAACCATGATGCGCTATGCGCGCGATGTGCTGCGGCTAGGCGACAAGCTCACGGCCAGCATGGAAGAACATCGCACGGGCACGCGCGGCTACGTGCGGGTATGCGCGTCGAGTTCGGTTTTGGTCCAGCGTCTCGCGGATGACCTTTCCAACTTCGCCAAGCAGAATCCCGACATCAAGCTCGACCTGGAGGAGCGCCCCAGCATCTCCACCATTGAGGCCGTGCGTCACAAGCAGGCCGATCTCGGGATGATCGTGCGGGGCGTGGAAACCGATGGTCTCGTACTGATCGACTATCACGGCGACCACCTCGTTGTCGCCCTGCCCCGCAACCATCACTTGGGCAAGCGGAGGGAGTTGTCGTTCGACGACATCATCGGCGAAGACTTCGTGTCGCTCGAGAACGGCACTGCAGTCCACCGGCTCCTGTCCGATCGCGCGCGTGAGGGAGGCCACTTTATGCGGCTGCGCGTCCAAGTGCGCTCGTTCGAGGTGATGTCGCTGCTGATCGGCCAAGGTCTGGGCGTCGGCATCCTGCCGGAAAAGGCGGCCAAGCCGCTGCGCGAGGCATTCGGGCTGAAACTCGTCAAGCTGGCGGAGCCTTGGGCGCGACGGCAGTTCGCGATTTGCTTTCGCGCGAACGAAGAACTCGATCCGTCCTGCAGGCGCCTGATCGATCATCTCACGGCGATCCGCGCCGCCAATGGTCCCGCCTGAAATCCAGGCTGTTTTGCCTGCAGGCTCGGTGGATTCCGAGATTTCGCAAATTTCGATACCGGGTTCGAAGTTATTGTAATGGCCGCGCATGCGGTTTCCGGTCACGCTTTGCCGGCGAACATCGAACGGATGGCGGGTGTGAAGCGGCTTTCAGACTGGCCGTCGCTGAGCCAAAACGAGCGGACCGCCGCAGCTGCGGCATGCCGTCGCCGCACCGGCACACTGGGCGTCCACCTCAACGCCGTCGCCGCCATATTGCCGGAGCCGGAGACCCGCAGCGGACCGCTTGCGGGCCTACCCTATGTCGTGAAGGACATGTTCGCGACCGGTGTCCACAAGCCAAGCCACGGCCTTGGCACATCACCCTCAACCGGTGGCCAACGCGCCGAAATTCTCCTGCGGCTCGATCGTGCTGGCGCGTCGCTCATCGCCGCGGCCGAAATGACAACGCTCGCCTATGAGCCATCCGGCCACAATGCCGAGCGCGGGCGCGTGCTGAACCCGTGGGATCTGGAAGCGGTGACGGGCGGCTCATCGAGCGGGTCTGCTGCGCTTGTCGCTGCAGGTTGCGCGTTTGCAGCGCTCGGCAGCGACACCGGCGGCTCCGTTCGTATTCCGGCGGCTTGCTGCAGCGTGACATCGCTGAAGCCGACGCACGGCGCGATTCCGGAGGCCGGCGCGATGACACTGTCGCCGAGCCTCGACACGGTCGGCTTGCTTGCGCGCAGCGCAACGGACCTGGCGTTGCTGTGGCCCGTCGTATCTGGCGGCACCTACCCACCTGCAAACGTATCGCGCGCGGTCCGGCTGGCCGATTTTTTCGAACAGAGCGCGCCCGAGATCCGCACGGTCTGCGATGCTGCGATCGTGACACTCGCCAGTCTTGGTGTGCGCATCGCGAACGCGAGTGGCTTTCCAAAGCGGGCCGACGAGCATGCGATGACGGTGATGCAGGGCGAAGCTGCCCGCATCCACCGCGATCTCGGCAACATCCGCGATGCTCTCCTCCGCAAGCGCATGCAAAAGGGACTCGATATTTCTGCGACCACGATCGACGAATGTCTCGCCGAGCGAGATCGGCTGCGCGACGAATTTCTCGACACGCTTGGCGGCGCGGACGTCGCGCTTACTCCGGTGATGCCGATTGCCGTTCCGGATGCAGCGGAGACCGATCCGGCGTCGGATCAATTCCGGCCGCAAACGCTGTACCGCCTCAGCAACTTCACGCGGTTCGTGAATTACCTCGGACTGCCGGCTATGTCCGTGCCCGTGGGTTTCGACGGTAACGGCCGGCCTGTGGGACTTCAGATCGTCGGACAGCCACAGCAAGACGCCCAGTTGCTGGCGCTGGCCGCACTGTTCCAGGGCAGGACCGATTGGCATGGCCGTGTGCCGACAGCCGTCGCGGAGACGACAGCTAACGAGGGCGAAGCAGCTGCATGACGACCGATTGCTCCCACGGTGCGCTTTCGCACTTGCGTATTCTGGATATCTCGCGCGTGCGGGCAGGCCCGACGTGCTGCCGCATCTTCGCCGACTTCGGCGCTGACGTGATCAAGATTGAGGCGCCGCCCGGCGTGGACCCAAACGAAGGCATGAGCGGAGCCCGCGACGGCTACGACATGCAGAATCTGCATCGCAACAAGCGGTCGATCACGATCAACCTGAAGACCCCAAGCGGCGTCGATCTGTTCAAGCGGCTGGTGAAGTCGGCGGATGTGGTCGTTGAGAATTTCCGGCCCGACGTGAAGGCGCGGCTCGGCATCGGCTACGAGGACCTTCGCGCGGTCAACCCGCGCATCATCCTCGCATCGATTTCCGGATTCGGCGAGACTGGCCCATACCGCAACCGCGCCGGGTTCGATCAGATCGCGCAAGGCATGGGCGGACTGATGTGGGTCACCGGATTCCCCGGCGAAGGTCCGATGCGGGCGGGGATCGCAGTCGCGGACACGTCGTCAGGTCTTTACGCCGCCATTGGCATCCTGATTGCATTGTCGGAACGCAACCGCTCCGGCGAGGGGCAATGGATCAGGACGTCATTGCTGCAATCGCAGATCGCCATGATGGACTTTCAGGCCGCTCGCTATCTCATCGATAACGTGGTGCCGGAGCAGGCCGGCAACGACCACCCCTACTCGACGCCGATGGGCGTCGTACGCACCGCTGACGGCTACATCAACATCGGCGTTGGCGGGCAAGGTCAGTGGAAGAGCTTCTGCGTCGCTATCGGCCATCCCGGGATGGCGGAGCGTCCCGATTACAAGACCGCTAAACTTCGGTTCCAAAACCGACCCCAGCTCAACGCGGAGATCGCGACGATCTTTGTCGCAAAGCCGTCTCAGGCTTGGCTCGACCTGCTGGAGGCCGCCGGCGTGCCGGCCGGCCCGATCTACAAGATGGATGCCGTGTTCGAAGACCCGCAGGTGCGCCATCTCGGGATGGCCGCCGCCATGCACCATCCAGTGCGGGGCGACATCAAGGTGGTGAACCAGCCGGTCGATTTGTCACGAACACCGGCGACAGTCCGCAGTCCTCTACCCGCGATCGGCGCGAACACTGCAGAGGTTCTCGCTGAAATCGGATGTACCGAACAGGAAATCGCTGCGCTGCGGCGGCAAAAAGCGATCTGACGGTGCTATACTCCAATACATAACGCCGCGCCCTTTCGATTGCAGTAACCGTGACTTGTGCTCGACAGGAGAACACGCATGAAAGTCCTCAACACTGCCATGGCCGGCGTTGCCGCCGCGCTCATATCGACCTATGCCCTGGCCGTCGGTCCCGAACCGAAACCAGTGTCACCGCCGATGCAAATCAACATCGGCTACCAGAAGGTCGGACATCTCGCTCCGATCTTGCAGGTTCCGGATCAACTGAAGAAGCTCGGCGTCGAGACCAAAATGGTGGAGTTCGTCCGCTATGCCGACGCACGCACCGCGCTGCTGGCCGGCTCCCTCGATATCGCTTCGGTCGGGCCCGCCGATCTCGCGATTGCATTGTCGCAAGGCTCGACCAGCGTAATCGGCCTCATGGGCGTCGGGTCGTCGCCAAAGTACGTCATCGGCCGCGTCGGAGTGAAACTTGACTCGTGGAACGATCTGAAGGGCAAGAAGGTGGCGATCGCCCCTGGTTCGGCGGTGTGGTTCCAGTTCGCCGCGACGCTCGTTGAGAAGGGAATTCCCTACAACAGCTTCCAGGCCGTCAACATCCAGGGTGGCGGCGCCAACTTCAATCAAGCTCTGAAGAAGGGGGAGGTCGACGCCATCATTACTTGGGAGCCGTTCGAGTCGACTCCGGTAATGGAGGGCTACGGCTTCTTCGCGAAAAACCTCGAATACAGCCAGTCCAAGGCGGTCGGGCCCGAACTCGGCATCATCGCCGCGTCGAAGGACGCGCTCGACAAGAAGCGCGCCGCTGTCGAACGTTTTGTGTGGTCCTATCTCAAGGCGCAGGAGGAAATGGCGAGTTCACCGGCCAAGTTCGCAAGCGCCTACGCGCAGTTCACCGGCATCGATCCCAAGGTGTCGGCCGAGGCCTCGAAAATGATCAAGCTTGGCGAGGTCGTTTCGGTCGATCAGATCAAGCGCCAGGCCAAGGCGTTCGCGGATCTCGGCGTAATCCAGAAGGACGTCTCAGGCCAGATCGAAAAGTTCTGGGACGGCTCCCTCGTGGCGCAAGCACTGAAGAAGTAGTGCCGGCTTAAATGAGGAAAGCCGGATGAGCGTTGCTCCCACGCATTCGCCGGCCGCGAAACCCGCTCGGCCGGACGGCGCGACGGTGCCGAAGCGACAAGCTCCAGCGCTTTCACGAAGCGTGCGGAATGTTGCGCTCGCGATCATTCTCCCGGTTTCCGTCATCGCGCTCTGGCAATGGGCCGGCACCGGCGGATCGCTGTTCGGCGGTGTGCTGCCGACGCCGGAGCGGGTCTGGGACGCTTGGTACCAGTGGGCGTTTGGCCAGGCCGGCCTGGGCCTCAATCCCTACAGCGGTACGTGGCTTTCCAATGTGCTGTTCTCGACACAACGCGTGGCGCAGGGCTTCGCATGCGCCATCATCATTGGGATTCCGTTGGGCATCTTGATCGGCTGGAACAACCTTGCCACCAGCACCATCGATCCGACGGTTCAGGTGTTGCGGCCGATCCCGATCACCGCGTGGTTGCCTTTCTCAATCGCGGTGTTCGGCATTCAGGACATCGGTTCGGTCTTCCTCATCGCGCTCGGCGCGTTCTATCCGATTGTCATCAACGCAAGCCAGGGCGCGCGCGACGTCGAACGCAATCTCGTGCGCGCGGCGCTGATGATGGGCGCAGGACGCATGACCGTGCTGCGGCGCGTGGTATTGCCGGCGTCGCTGCCGTCGATCTTCACCGGCCTGCGCGTCGGCCTCGGCATCGGCTGGACCGCGGTGATCGTGTCCGAAATGGTCGCGGTCAAGTCGGGGCTCGGCTACGTGCTTTGGGATGCCTACTATGTCGGCCGCATGGACGTCGTGATCGCGGACATGGCCTCGATCGGCGCGCTCGGTTTCCTCAGCGACCGGCTTATCCTGATGCTGGAACGCTGGGTGCTGGGCTGGCGCCGCATGCAGTCCTTTCAAGCCTGAGGCGCGCGATGGCTAAAGTCAGCTTCGAACATGTCGGCAAGACATTTTACGGCGCGCGCGACATCGCCGCGCTGCAAGATGTCACGTTCTCGGTGAACGATGGAGAGTTCGTCGCGCTGCTCGGCCCTTCGGGCTGCGGCAAATCCACCGTGCTCAATCTGCTCGCCGGCTTTGAAAACCCAACGGAAGGCAGTGTACGGATCGATGGCGGCCCGGTTTCGAGCCCCGGTCCGGACCGCGGCGTGGTGTTCCAGGAGGCCGCGCTGCTGCCCTGGCTCACGGTCTGGAAAAATGTGACTTTCGGTCCGGAGGTCCAGGGGATCCCTCGCAACACCTTCGAGCCTCTCACCCGTGAGTTGCTGCGGCTGGTCGGCCTCGAGGCGTTCACGGACTCCCTGCCCGTACAGCTATCCGGCGGGATGCGGCAGCGCGTTGGCATCGCGCGGGTGCTGGTGATGCGGCCGCGCGCGCTTCTGATGGACGAGCCGTTCGGTGCGCTGGACGCACAGACCCGGATGCAGATGCAGCAACTGCTGCTCGACGTCTGGCAGTCGCGGCGAACATCCGTGCTGTTCGTGACGCACGACATCGACGAGGCCATCCTGCTCGCGGACCGAGTCCTTGTCATGTCGGTCCGGCCCGGACGGATCGCCCGCGAAATTCCGATTACGCTGCCGCGGCCGCGTTCGATCAACAGCCTCACGAGTTCGGAATTCATGTCGTACAAGGCGCAGATCATGACCGAGATGAATGTCAAAGGCGCCGCGCACTGAATGCGCGCACGAGCCTTCCGTCTGCGTCAGCAGAAGCAAAGGAGCCTCAGTGGATATTCTCGGCAACCGCAAGAAAATAGGGATCGTGGTTCCCAGCACGAACACGGTGGTCCAGCCGGAAAGCGAACTGCTGAAACCGCGCGGCGTGACCAATCATATCGGCCGCTCGACGCTGAAGACGCAGACCATTTCCGAGCAAGGCTTCGCCGATCACATGCGAGCCATGCGCGAAGGCATGGACAGCGCGATCGAACAATTGATGACCTGCCGGCCCGACCATCTGATCTTCGGCGTCGCTATCGAGGCGTTCTCGGGCGGCATCAAGGGCGCCGAGCAATTCCAGAAGGCGCTCGCCGACAAGGCGGGAGTTGGAGCAACGATCGGCTCAACCGCCGCGGTCGCCGCGCTGAAAGCGTTCGGCGCCAAACGCATCGCCGTGCTGACGCCACACCAGCCTTCCGGAGACGAGATCGTCCGGATCTATCTGCAGGAGGCCGGCTTCGATGTCGCAAAGCTGGTCGGCCTCAAGTGCCCTTCACCATGGGCCATTGCCGAAGTTCCACCGGACATCGTCCGCGGTCACCTGCGCGATCTCAACGGCGACGATATCGATGCGATCTTGCAGGTCGGCACCAACCTGGCCAACGCGACCACCGCGGCCGAAGCCGAACGATGGTTCGGCAAGCCCGTGCTGTGTCTCAACGTGGTGTCCTACTGGAATGCGCTCCGCACATGTGGCGTCGAGGATCGGATTTGTGGGTACGGGCGCATCCTTGAGGAGCATTGATGAGAAAAAGCGCGCGTCGAGGGGCACTCCTATCGCACCCAGCGTTCCATAACCTGTCATTCGGCAAATCCGGTTGCGCAGTCGGATCCGGGCGTTGCCCGATGTTAGAGCGCGTCCTCGTGCCTCTCATTGTCGAGCGAACCAATGCGCCCGGCAAACAGTTGATGCAGCTTGTTGAGCTGCTTCGCCAGCCACGCGTGCTGTCGTGGCCAGTCCGTCTCGTCGTCAGGATCGACTGTGAACAAGCGTCCAAGAATGGCTCTGACTCAAATTCGATGATGGCGACGTCACTTCAACGCCATACGGCCGCATGAATCCCTCGGCTACAAGCCGCCTGCACCCGAGGTGTTCGTACCTGCATTCGCCGCGTGGCCGGCTGCGCTACGCCGACCAGCTCCGCCGGCCACGCTCCAACTAGCGAAAAGGCCAACTCTGAACTAACATTCCACCTGGACCACTCGATGGGGGCCGACCAAAGATCGCCGCTCCGCACATGATCCAGCACGGATACACTCCGAAGTTTGCGGTCGGTACCGTTGCCGGAAGCTCGGTCCTCGGCATGCTCATTCCGCCGAGCCTTCTGCTGATCGTTTACGGTTTCGTCGCGGAGCAGTCGGTCGGTATTCTGTTTATCGCCGCCATCGTTCCAGGCCTGATGCTGGCGACCGCCATGGCGGTCGCCGTGTTTGCGATGGCGCATCTTTGGCCTGCGTTCGTCGGAAACCCGTCGGTGGACGACATGGCCGAAGAAAATCTTGCGTCCGCAGCCGTCAAATTGCTGCCGATTGCTGCTCTGATTACGCTCGTTCTCGGCGGAATGTACGGCGGATTTTATACGCCGGTCGAAGCCGGCGCGGCCGGCGCCCTCGTTATCGGACTGGTCCGGCGGCGACTGACCTGGGGTCGGCTGCGGACGGTGCTGGTTGAGACCGGCCACGTCACAGTCGCCATTTTATTCCTGATCCTTGCGGCCAACATCTACGGGCGAATGCTGGCGCTGTCCGGATTCCCCCAGATGCTGAGCTCACTAATCGCCGACGCCCACATGGGCTACTACGCGTTCATGGCGGTGTACGTTCTGATGGTGCTTGTGCTCGGGATGTTTCTCGAGTCGATCTCGCTCATGCTGATCGTGTTGCCGCTGACGCTGCCCATTGTGACCGGCTTCGGAGGCGACCTGGTGTGGTTCGGGATCGTGTCGGTGATCGCGGTGGAGATGGGTCTTCTGACGCCGCCGCTCGGAATCGCAGTCTATGTCGTGCGATCCACAATCAACGATCCGAGGGTCACTTTGAATCAGGTCTTTATCGGTGCTGCGCCTTACGTCGCGATCATGCTGATCGTGACCGTGGCGTTGATCGCGTTCCCCAAGATTTTGCTCCTGTTGCTTTGAGAGTGGCTCAGACGACCCAACGGCAATCGGAGCGAGTACTACGCGTGACTAGGACGATGTGAATTCGGGCGTTTCGTGTCCTACGGAGCGGTTACGACGGGTTTCGACTGTTAAAAAAATGGAGACGACGATGAGGTTATTTGTGATTGCGCTGGCGCTTCTCGCAGCCATTCCGGCTTGGGCGGCGAATATCGACGACAAGCTGATCGTCAAGAAGAGCCCTCATTCTGTTGCGGCGACCGTCGACCGCCTCGCCGAGGCGCTAAAGAAGCGCGGCATCGGGATCGCGGCGCGCGTGGATCATGCGGCGGCCGCCGAGCGCGTCGGCGAAAAGCTTCCGCCGACCCAGTTGCTGATCTTCGGAAATCCGAAACTCGGCACGCCACTGATGCAGGCCAATCGCAAGGCGGGACTTGAGTTGCCCATGAAGGTGCTCGCGTGGGCCGACGACAGCGGACAGGTCTGGCTCGCCTATGCCAAGCCTGCGATCCTCAAGGCGGAGTACGCCATATCCGGCCGCGACAACGTCTTTGCCGCCATGGAGCAGGCGCTCGATACCCTCACGAACGAAGCGGTGAAGGACAAGTAACGGCCGAATTTGAAGCGCCGATCGGAGGAAACCATGATCTTTCCGCGTTCGATCACGTGCGTAGCTTCAGCCACGGCCTTCATCGTTATGGGTGCGATTGCGACAGCTGCGCCTTTGGCCGCGGCGCCGGACGTGTGGCGACAGGAATGGCCGCAGACCGACTTTTCGAAGCACAACGTGCCCTTCGGTGAGATCAAGTCCGGCGGGCCGCCCAAGGACGGCATCCCGTCGATCGACAGGCCGAAGTTCGAGACGCTGTCGGCGGGCGGCGCGCGTGGCTGGAGCACCCGCATCGCCGGCAACGAACCGGTCGTGTCGGTATCCGTCGGCAGCGACGCGCGCGCGTATCCGATCCGCATTCTGATCTGGCATGAGATCGTCAACGATACCGTCGGCGGCCGGCCGCTGGCCGTGACGTATTGCCCGCTGTGCAACGCAGCCCTGACGTTCGATCGCAGTCTTGACGGACGCGTGCTCGATTTCGGCGCCACCGGCAAGCTTCGGCATTCCGACTTGGTGATGTACGACCGTCAGACGGAAAGCTGGTGGCAGCAATTTACGGGTCAAGCCATTGTCGGGACCTTGACCGGCGCCGAGCTACAGCTGGTGCCGTCGCGGCTGGAATCGTTCGATCGCTTCCGGAAGCGGCATCCGGCGGGGCGGGTTCTGGTGCCGAACGATCCCAACGCCCGCAACTACGGCGTCAACCCCTATGTCGGATACGACACCCTCGGGCAGAAGCCGTTTCTGTACGACGGAAGCCTGCCGCAAGGCATCGAGCCGATGGAGCGTGTGGTCGCCGTCGAGACCGCGCCCGGCAAGCACGAGGCGTGGGCCCTGTCGCTGCTCCGGCAGCGGGGAACGGTCGAGCAGGGGGACCTGATCCTACGGTGGGAACCCGGCCAGGCCTCTGCGCTCGACAAGGCGGCCATATCGAGCGGGCGCGACGTCGGCAATGTTGTCGTTCAGCGCCGCACCGGAGGCCGAATGCTCGACGTCGTTTACGACGTGACGTTCGCCTTCGCGTTCCATGCCTTCAGACCCAACAGCCCGATTCACAAGCGATGAAGACGGCAACGGACACTCCGGCATAGCAAAGCCAATCGACACGAAAGGGGAGCACCAGTCCATGCACTGCAACCGCCATAATGCCTTAACCCGCCGCCGTCTCGTCAAGGGTATGACGATCATCGCCGCTGGCGTCGCCGCGCCGAGCATTCTCAGAGTTCGCTCGGCGCTTGCGGCATATCCGGATCGCCCGGTTCGGATCGTGGTGCCCAATTCGCCGGGAGGCCCTTCCGACATCATCGGGCGCCTATTGGCGGCTCACCTTCAGCAGGCCATGGGCGGCTCGTTTGTGGTCGAGAACCGCGGCGGCGGTGGCGGCAATATCGGAATGGGAATGGTCGCGCGCTCGGAGCCCGATGGCTACACACTGATGATCACGACCAGCGCCTACGTCGTCAATCCAGGCCTCTACAAAACCTTACCCTACGATCCGTTCAAGGACTTTGTGCCAATCGCCGAAATCGCAACGACGCCCAACGTCTTCACCGTCAAGAAAGAACTCGGCGTCAAGACGCTCCGCGAACTGGTCGACAAAGTGAAATCCGATCCAAGAAAGTTCAATGTTTCGACGCCCCCCATTGGCACCACGCCGCAGCTCCTGATCGAGATACTCAAAGTCCGCGAAGGTTTGGGCGGGATGGCGACAGTCGTGTTTACCGGCGGAGGTCTGGCGCTCAAGTCGCTTCTCGAAAATACCGTACAGATCAGCTGCGGCGCTTTGGCTCCGGCGCATCCGCAGATCAAGGCGGGCACGATCGTCGGGCTCGCAACCTCTGGCGCAAAGCGTTGGCACGATCTGCCTGAGATTCCGACCATGTCCGAGGCCGGTTTCAAGGACTACGTGTTCGAAAACTATGTCGGGCTGGTCGCACCGTCGAAAACGCCTCGAGAAGTCATATCGGCCGTCGAAAAGGCCACTCTCAATATCCTTTCCGATCCAGGGATGCAGGCGTTGCTGGTGAAGTCCGGATTCAACGTGGAAGCCAGGGGAAGCAAGGGCCACGCGGAACGGATTGCAAAGGAGGTGCCGATGTACCGGGACATCATAGGCCAGGCCGGGATCGCGAAAATCTGAGTGGCAACTGGTCGGACTCCTGCGCCGTTACGAATGGACGCCGAAGGGCGCGCCAACGGAAACATCCAAACAATGGAGAGAGCGATCATGTTGGCGACCGCTTGGCGGACTCTGTGCGCCGGAATCCTATCGACGTTCCTGCTGATTGAAGGCGCAGCCGCACAGGAATCTTACCCGACGCGCTCGATTCTGCTCACTCACGGATTCGCGGCAGGTGGAAACGGCGACGTTATATCTCGCGTGTTCGCCGACGGTCTGAGCACGCGTCTCAAGCAGCCGGTCGCCGTCGAGCCGCGGCCCGGCGCGGGAGGCAACACGGCCTCCGCACGGCTGCTCAAGTCGCCACCGGACGGATACACGCTGGTTTCCCTGACCGGCGCACACGCGGTTTCCGCGGCCATCTACAAATCCTTGTCGTTCGATCCAATGAACGACTTCCAGATGATCTCGACCTACGGCTATTTCGCCTTCCTGATCGCGGTCCGAAGCGACAGCGCGATCAAGTCGGTCGCCGATCTGATCAAGGTCGCCAAGTCGTCCCCAGGCAAGCTGACCTATTCTTCGCCGGGCGTCGGCTCGACCCAGCATCTCGCCGGCGAACTGTTCGCCTCGATGGCCGGGGTCAAGATGACTCATGTGCCGTATCGCGGGGGCACCGGCCCGATCATGGACCTGATCGGCGGACAGATCGATGTGTCCTTCGAGTCCATGAGCGTCGTCGAGCCTCAATACACAGGCGGGGTTGTGCGGGTGCTCGGCGTGACCAGCAGCAATCGTTGGCCGAGCATGCCTGAGATCGAGCCGGTGGCCACAACGGTTCCGGGATACGACGTGCAGAGCTGGATGGGGCTGGCGTCGCCGCGCGGCCTGCCGCAGCCGATCGTTCAACGCCTCTACGAAGCGGTCAGATCGGTTTTGGCGGATACGGGCGCCGTCGAACGCCTGCGCAAACTCGGCATGAACCCGGGGGCCAGTACGCCCAAGGAAATGGAGACCATGATCTCGTCCCAGATCGCGAAATGGAAAAAGGTGGTCGCCGACTCGAAGATTCCACAACGATAATCGCGACTGGCAGCAACTTGCGTGACAAGTCGGTCATCGAGATCCCACAGCGAAATCCAAACACAACAAGCAACGGCGAAAATAAAGGGAGCGATACATGATCAGCAGGAGAAGTGTGCTTTCGGCCGCGGCGGCGTTCGGCGTCGCGGCAACCGTGGACGCGCGCGCGCAATCCTATCCATCGCGGCCGATTACGCTGGTCTCGCCCTTCCCGGCAGGAGGAGCGGCGGACACGATTGCGCGAGTTCTTGCCGCAGGGATGCAGCAGAGACTCGGTCAATCGGTCGTCGTCGAGAACGTAACTGGCGGCGGGGGTAGCATCGGAGCGGGCCGGGTCGCCCGAGCGGCTGGCGACGGATACACGCTTTGCGTGGGTTCGGCTGGCAGTCACGTCATCAATGGGGCAACGATGTCGTTGCCGTACGACGTGGTTGACGATTTTACTTCGATTGCTCTGCTGTCAACGCAACCATTAATTATTGTATCGAGGAAAGATTTGCCGACAAACGACCTGAAGGGATTGATTGCCTGGCTCAAAGACAATCCTGACAAAGCAACGCAAGGTACGACCGGCCTCGGCAGCATTCTTCATCTCAGCGGCGCATTGTTCCAGAAATTGACCGACACCCGCTTTGCCTTCGTGCCCTATCGCGGCGCCAACCTCGCGATGCAGGATCTTCTCGCCGGACGTATCGACATCATCATTGATCTCTCGTCGCTTTCGATTCCGTTGGTGAAAGCCGAAAAAATCAAGGCATATGCGGTGATGGCCGATCGCCGGCTCCCGGGAGCGCCCGACGTTCCGACTGTCGACGAGGCCGGTCTGCCTGGCTTCTACGGCTCAGTCTGGATCGCGCTTTGGGCGCCCAAAGACACCCCGAGAGACATCGTTTCCAAACTCAATGCAACGGTCGTCGAAATTCTGGCTGATGCAAGCGTGCGCTCCCGACTTGATGGCCTTGGACAACAGATATTCCCGCGCGAGCAGCAGACGCCGGAAGCGCTCGCCGATTTTCAAAGGCGAGAGGTCGCAAAATGGGTGCCAATTGCGAAGGCCGCCGGCCTCAAAGTGAGATGACGGCGTACGCGGCGACGCCGCAATACGTCCGGAATCACGGGTAGAGAGAGCCCACGCCGATTAACAATCTTCCCAGTAGTCACGCACCACAACGTTGGTGTTGCCGTGCTGATCAAGATCGGCATCGAATGCCGCCTTGCAGACCGCGCACCGACCCTCCTGCTGTTTGAGCAGGTGGATGCGATTGAATCGTCCAGCTTCCCGCACCAGACGCCGTTGCCGGCGATGTTGCCGGTAGTCGCACACCCGCCAGTCCGAGGCGCCCATGTGACCGCCTCGGATTGAGCAAACGATATTCTCTTGCATTTTCAACGAAGCAGTTGGAGTGTAGTCCCTCTCGCAGACCAAGTTGGCGGGCTAGAGCGGCATGAGATTACCCTGAATCGATTTGGGATTCCCAAATCAGTTGGGTTCTGATTCAAGATGCTGGCTGGGCTGGAGGCCAGCATCCGATGGGTCGAGCCTATTCGATTGATCTTCGTGAGCGGGTTGTGGCTGCGGTTGAGAGCGGCGGGCTGTCATGCCACCGAGCGGCGGCCCAGTTTGGCGTCGGCGTCAGCACGGCGATCCGATGGGTGGGCCGGCTGCGCAAGACCGGCAGCGTGGCGCCGAGTAAGATCGGCGGCTACAAGCCCCGCGCGATTGCGGGTGAGCACCGCACTTGGCTTCTGGCCCGGATCAAAGAGAGGGACTTCACCCTGCAGGGGCTGGTGGCAGAGCTCGCCGAGCGAGGTCTGAAGGTGGACTACCGCTCGGTCTGGACCTTTGTCCATGACGAGAAGTTCAGCTTCAAAAAAAAGCGCGGTGGCTGGCGAGCGCGACCGTCCTGACGTGGCGCGCCGACGGGCGCAATGGATCAAGTACCAGAGCCGGGTCGACCCGTCCCGCCTGGTGTTCATCGACGAAACCTGGACACGGACCAACATGGCGCCCCTGCGCGGCTGGGCGCCGTGCGGCAGCCGTCTGATCGCCAAAGTTCCGGATGGCCGCTGGAGGACCATGACCTTCCTGGCCGCGCTACGCCACGACCGGATCACCGCGCCATGGCTGCTC
>VGEP01000079.1 GCA_016869215.1 Alphaproteobacteria bacterium
GCGTGCAGCCGCCGCTGCACCGCATAGGCCTCTGCGAGGTCGTCTGGCGCGATCTCGCACGGCAGGTTCTCGTAGCGTCGCCGCTCGCGATGGGCGCGATCGAGGAATTCGGCCGCGCGGTCCAATTTCTCCATTGCGACTCTCTCCAGGGCTCGGTGTTTGGGCGTCGCAAAGAATTGATCGCCCGTTTGAAAAATCGTAGCCTGCGCGTCGCGGCGAGTAAACGGGAGGTTGCAGTGGCGGCAAAGAAGAAGACCAAGGCCAAGATCGAGACCAAGGCGAAGACGCAGACGGCTCCGCGCCAGGCGCGCAGCAAGGCCGCGGGCAAGACCTTCGGTGTGGCCGGCAGGCTGCGCGTCCACGTCGAGAACTGGACGGATTACAATCCGCATGTTCTGGTGACGCGCGAGCATGTCGCCGCGGCGCTGCGAAGGCATCGCGATCTTGCCGGCCGTATCGACTTCTCGTTCGGCTGGGATTATGTCGACTTCGACGCTCACATGAAGGATGCCGAAGTCCTGGTTTTCATGGGCATGGAGCTGGATACGGCTGGCTTCGCCAGCCGCGCGCCGAAGCTGCGCTGGATCCAGATGACCTCGGCGGGCGTCGAGCACATCAAGCCCTTCGACTGGCTGCCGCCAGGCGTCGTCATGACCAATAACAGCGGCGTTCATACCGACAAGCTCGGAGAGTTCGGCATCACCGGCGTGCTCATGCTGAACGCGAACGTTCCGGCCATGACCACCTATCAGCGCGAGCGCCGCTGGCAGAAGGATTTCGGCACGTCGATCAAGGGGAAGACCGTCGCGGTCGTCGGTGTCGGCGCAGTCGGCGGGGGCGTCGCGCATCTCGCGAAGATGCTCGGCATGCGGGTGGTGGGCGTTCGTCGCGATGGAGCGAAGCATCCGGATGTCGACAGGATGTACCGCCCGGCCCAACTGGCCAAGGCGCTTTCGCAGGCCGATTTCGTCGTCCTTGCGTTGCCCCTGACCGAGGAGACGCGAAATCTCGTCGATCGCGCCGCACTCTCGGCGATGAAGCCGGGGGCAGGGATCGTCAATATCGGTCGCGGCGCCACGCTCGACCACGCGGCCCTGATCGAAGGCCTGGAAAGCGGGCGCATCGGCGGCGCCGTGCTCGACGCCCATGATCCCGAGCCGCTGCCGGCCGATTCGCCGCTCTGGACGACGCGCAACATGATCGTCAGCCCGCACAGCGCTTCAGCGGATGTCCTGCGCTACGTCCCCCTTACCCTGGACGTTACCTTCGACAACATCCGCCGCTACCTCGCCGGCCAGAAACTGCACAAAGTGATCGATATCGCGCTGGGTTACTGACCGGCCGCGCGCGGCAGATCGATCAATAGCCCAACCGCGGATCGACGATCCCGCGCAGGGTCTGCCCCGTCATCAGCCGTCGCAAATTGTCGAAGATGAGGTCGAGCGTGCGCGGCACGTAGCTTTGGGCGTCGTCTGAGGAACAATGCGGCGTGACGATCAGGTTCGGCGTGGTCCAGAGCGGCGAGTCGGCCGGCAGCGGTTCGGGATCGAAGACGTCGAGGATGGCCCCCGAAACTTGGCCGCTGGCGAGAGCGGCGCGGAGCGCGTCGTTGTCGACGACGGCACCGCGGGCGAGGTTGACGATTCCGGAGCCAGGCTTCATGCGCGCGAACCGCGCCGAATCCATCAGCGAGCGGGTCTCGTCGGTCAGCGGGGTGCAAAGGAAGACCACGTCGCTCTGCGCCAGCAGAACGTCCAATTCTTCTGGACCGAACATATGGTCCACCTCCGGTCTCGGGGCGCCGCTGCGGCGCATGCCGAGCACGCGCATCCCGAGTGTCCGGCAGGCGCCTGCCACCGCGGCGCCCATATTGCCGACACCGACGATTCCGGCGGTCTTGCCGCCGATCGTCTCCGAATAGTCGAGCTCCCAGTGCCTGTCCCATTGGCGGCTGACCAGGCGGGGCAGTTTGTTGACGATCATCAACGCCGCGGCAGCCGCGAACTCCGCAGCCTTCGGCGCATGCACGCCGCGGTTATTGGTGACGACCAGGCCCGGCGGTCCCCAATCGAAGGGCGCAAGATGATTTACGCCGGCGCCGGTGAGATGGACCCAGCGCAACTGCGGCGCAAGCCGGTCGAGCTCGCGATGAGGGAAGACCCAGCCGACCAGCGCATCGGCCTCGCCGATCGTCTGGGCGAACCGGTCGCGGTCCGTGCTGAAGACGGCGCGCACCCGTGAGGCCACGTCGGGATGGCGCGCCGCCGCCTCCCGGTAGCGGGCGGGATCGACCTCGAAGACCGGACCGAGGCCGGACTCGTTCTCGACGAGAAGAGTGAGGGTTTTCTCGTTCATGTCAGTAACCCAGGTTCGGATCGACGCGATTGGCGAAGGGTTCGCCGCCGAGAGCTCGCGCCAGATTGTCGAAGAAGATGTCCAGCACGTTCTCCATGAAGCGCGCGGGATCGTTGGTCTGAGAATGCGGCAGATATATCATGTTCGGGCAGTCCCACATCTCGGTGTCGAATTGCCGGTGCGACGGATCCTCGAGGTCGTAGACGCATCCGGAGAGATGCCCGCGCGCCAGCGCATCCTTCAGCGCGACGTCGTCCACGATGCCTGCCCGCGCGAGACTTACCAGTCCGGCCCCCGGCTTCATCAGGCCGATCTCGCGCGCCCCGAACATGCCCCGCGTCTGCGGGGTCAAGGGCACGGTCAGCATGACGATGTCGGCCTGGGGGAGCAGATCGCGAAGCGCAGAGGGCGGATGGACCTCGTGCGCGGCGATGTGGCTGGTCGTTCGGCGCGCCGTCGCTACGACCCGGATGCCGAATGTCCTGGCGAGTCTCGCGGCATCACCGCCCGCCTCGCCGAGACCGACGATCAGCAAGGTCTTTCCAGCGATCCCCGTGGCGAACATCTGATTCCAGCGACGCGCGCGCTGGTGATGGACCAGTGCCGGGATGAAGTTGTTCAACATCAGAACCGACATGAACAGCGCTTCGCCGATTTTCGGCTTATGGGCGCCCCGGGCATTGGTCAGCGCGATCCGCGGCGGAAGCCACTTCAAAGGCAGCAGATGATCGAGGCCGGCACCGGTCAACTGAATCCAATGCAGCCTGGGGCCGAGGCGATCGATCTCGGCATGCCGGAACTGCCAGCCAAGCAGACCGTCGGCCGCGGCGACGTTGCGCTCGAACTCGACGAGATCGCGGCCATAGCTGGCGGTCCACCGGCCCTTGACTTCCGGTCTCCGGGCTTCCGCCCGCGCGATCATCTCGGGGGTGATCTCGAAGAGCGGGCCGATCGTCGAATCGTTCTCGATATGGATGCGCAGGTGTTCGGTCATGTGTGGCCTCGATCCTGTGTCCGCGGGTCTCAGACGAAGTCGAGCATGTCGGCGCGCTCTTCGGCGGTCACGCGGTAGAAACCGCGTTCCCATTCCTTCGTCTTCTGGCGCAGGTAGATGTCGCAGAATTCACGACCGAAGCAATCCTCGGCCAGTGGATCGGCCGCGAAGGTGTCGAGCGCTTCGATCAGGGTCCGTGGCAGCCGTGGCGGGGTCGGCGCCGACTTGCGCGGTCCGGTACCGGCCTTGCGCTCGACCGCGTAGAGATCCTCGTTCCAGGGCGTGCCCGGATCGGCGCCGCGCGCCACGCCATCCAGCCCGGCGGCCAGCGAGAAGGCGGCCGTAAGGTAGTAATTTGCGCTTATGTCCGGCGAGCGGTTCTCGATGCAGTAGCGGTTCATCGGCAGCCGCAGCATGGCCGAGCGGTTGTTGCGCCCATAGCAGCGCAGCACCGGTGCCCATGACATGTCGGGCATGTCGCCCTGGGAGATGAGGCCCTTGTAGGAATTGAAGGTCGGACACGAGACGGCGGTCAGGGCGGGCGCATGCTCGAGAAGGCCGGCGACGAAGTTGAGCGTCAGGTCTGGGACCTCGATGCCATGGCGCCGGGCCAGCGCGCCCGGCCCCGGACCGGCGGGATCGAAGAGATTGCGTCCGGTTCCTGCGTCCGCGAGGGACATGTTGAAATGCGCGCCGCTGCGGAAATCTCCCGCGAAGGGCTTGGGCATGAACGAGGCGACGGCACCGAGCGATGCGGCGACGGTCTTCGTCATGAAGCGAAAGAAGGTCAGCCGGTCTGCCATCGTCAGCGCATCGGCGTAGGCGAAGTCGATCTCGTACTGGCCGTGGCCACCCTCCTGGTCGAACGAGTACACGCCCCAGCCAAGCGCGTTCATGTGGCGGACCATCGGATCCAGGAAGGATATCGCGCGCGAGGTCTGGTAGACGTCGTAGGCGGGACAGGGGCCGCGGAAGCGCTCCTCGACCAGCGGCGCCACCGCGCCGTCGGGGAGCCGGCGGAAGACATAGAACTCGGTTTCGACGCCAAGATTGAATACGTAGCCGGCGCGCCGGGCGGCCTCGACATGCCGCCTGAGCATCACGCGCGAACAGTTGGGATAGGGCGCGCCATGGTAATGCAGGTCGCTGGCGAACCAGGCGAAGCGCTTGTCCCAGGGAAAGACGATCAGCGAGTCGAGGTCGGGGACGGCCGCGCATTCGTCGTTCTGCGGCCCTACCAGTCCCATCCCGTCCATCGCGCCGACCGTGAAGAGTTCGGATCCTTTCGCCATCTTCTCGAACGACCCGATCGGCACGGCCTTGGCCTTGGCGACGCCATGGACGTCGACATATGTGGCGTAGCAGTACTCCACGCCGGCCGCTTCGAGACGACGGCGTGTTTCCTTGATCTTCTCTGGGTCGTTCATGTTGAATGTCCATTCTAAACTGGGTGGCGGCCGATCCGCCGGGGAGAAGGCGCATGCGCGGCAGGCATCATCATGTCAGATCGATTCCCGAAACGGTCCACTGGGGTTTCTTCGACGCCGCCATCGCGCCCGCGCTCTGGATCGAGTCGGGGGATACCGTCACGCTCGACTGCCTTTCGGGCGAACCCGACGATCTGCCGGCCGAGGGCGTGCTTCCGGAGCATCGCGCCGTGCTCGCGGCATGCACGAAGGGACCGGGGCCGCATCTGCTGACCGGTCCGGTCGCGGTACGCGGCGCCGAACCCGGCCATGTCCTGCAGGTGGACATCCTCGACGTGCGGCTGCGGCAGGATTGGGGCTTCAACAAGATCATCGCGCTGCGCGGGACGCTTCCCGACCAGTTCCCCCGCTCGCGCCATCTGCACATTCCGCTTGATCGCGCGAGAAACGTCGCGCGTCTGCCGTGGGGAATGGAACTTCCGCTCAGGCCGTTCTGCGGCGTGATGGGCGTTGCGCCGCCGCCCGGCTGGGGGCGGATCAGCTCGCTGATCCCGCGCGCCCATGGCGGCAACATGGACAACAAGGAACTCGGTCCCGGCGCGACCCTCTATCTGCCGGTGTTCATTCCGGGCGGATGCTTCTCCGCGGGCGACGGCCATGCCGCGCAGGGCGACGGGGAGGTCTGCCAGACCGCGCTGGAGACAGCGGTCACCGCCAGGTTCCGCTTGACCCTTCGCACCGACCTGACGGCGGACGCGCTTTGGGGCGAGACGCCAGACGCGCTGATCGCAATCGCGCTGCACGAGGATCTCGACGACGCCGCGGCGATCGCGACGCGCGGCATGATCCAGCTGCTGCAGGAACGGGGCGGGCTCGACGACGAGGACGCCTACACGTTGTGCAGCCTCGCGATGGACCTGCGGATCACGCAGTGCGTCGACGGCAACAAGGGCGTGCATGCGATGTTCCCGAAGGCGCTGCTGCGCCGTCGCGCGCGACGTCATGCGGCGGCCCCCTCGCGGCGCGGGGCGAAATAGCGCACGGCGAGGACCAGCACGGCTGCGGCCTGGGCGAGAACGACCGCCGCGATCCAGGTCGCGGCATAGCTGGCGAAGAGGTCGAACAGGACGCCGGCCATCAAGGCGCCGGCAGCCCCGCCGAGCGAATGTCCGGCCGCGAGCAGCCCCATGGTCAGGCCCATGCGCGCGACGCCCAGGTAATGCGCCAGCAGGCCGATGGTGATCGGGATGGTCGCGTAGTCGGCGACGCCGAAGACGACCGCGAAAGCGAGCAGTGCGGGATAGTCGCCGACGATTCGCATCAGCAGCAGGAATGACAGGGCGCGCAGCGTGTAGATCGCCGCCAGAAGCCAGTGCTTCTCGACGCGGTCGGACAGCCAGCCCGCGAGGGTGATACCGAGGAAGTTGACGAAAGAGAGCAGGCCATAGGCCGTCGCTCCCTGGATCTCGGTGAAGCCGCAGGCGATGGCGTAGGGGATGAGATGTGTCTCGATCACGCCGCTGGTCGTGAACCCGCAGATCACGTAGCTCCAGAAAAGGGCCTGGAAGGCAAAGGAACGCAGGAAGCCCTGACCGGCGTCGGCGTCGGACCGAGGCTGCGCGGATTCGGGTCCGGGCATGCTCCCTGTCGGGCCGAGACGGGCGAGCAGCCGCCACGTCGCGATCGCCATCGCCGCGACGACGAGGCCGAGCATGGCGTAGCCGGCGCGCCATCCGACGGCGGCGATCAGCGCCGCGAGGCCGGGAATGATGAATATCTGGCCTGCCGTCGAACCCGACGCAGCAAGCCCCATGACGAAGCCGCGACCCTGCGTCACGAAGCGCGTGACCATCGCGGCGACGACCTGCATCGCCGCCGTTCCGAAGGCGATTCCGCCCAGGATGCTGTAGATCGCCACCACTGCATAGGCGGACGGCGCCTGGGAGAGGGCGAGCAGGCAGAGCGCAAGGCAGGCCAGTCCGACCGGCAGGACGCGTGCCGGACCGAAACGATCGGCGAGCCATCCGCTGGCGACGGCGAGAACGGCCATCACGCCGAGCCCGAGCGCCGCCGCGGCTGAGATCAGGCTGCGCGTCGCGCCGAACTCTGCTTCAAGCGCCGGCATCACGAGCCCGATGCTCGCGCGGCTGGAGAAGGCGAGGGCGAGCGTCGCGAAGCCGACTGCGACGATCGCCCAGACCGGGGCCGCGATCCGCGCCCCGGCGAGGCGCTCCAGCCACCGGGCGGGCGCCGCCGTCATCCCGCCCTTACTGCGGACATTGGCGACGACGCTATTTCACCACGCGGTCCAGCACCCAGTTGCCGATGGTGTGGACCAGAGGTTCCAGCGTCGAGAGCCGGGAAGACGTCTTGAAATAGGGCGTGAGCCCCTCCTGCTGGAGTTCCGAGACGCGGTTGTCTTCGGGCAGCGACTTGTCCCAGCGACGGTAATAGGGCTGCACACGCTGCTCGAAATCGGGCAGCGCCGCAGTGGATTTCGGGAACATGGAGCCGCTGATGACCTTCGTCCGGGCCGGACCGGACGGCTGCAGCTCGATCCACCAGGCACAATCGCGCGTGCAGCCGAGCATTGTGCTCGGATAGATCAGGGCGAAATAGGTGCCTTTCGCGGCGAGACCGTTCAGCCCCTTGATGAAGGGAAAGGCCCTCGACGCGTCGTCGTCGAGCACGGCTTCCGTGCCGTCGTGCTCCTCGTGCAAGCCCAGCCACTGGCCGGTCGAGTCCACGACGTTGCAGACCTGGAGTCCGATGCTGTCCTTGTGGACAGTCGGCGTATGATAGGCCTCCATCGCGTTCTCGACATAGGCCTTCCAGTTGGACTTCAGATCCCATTCGACGCGGCGCGTCATGACCATGTCGTCGAAGCCGTAGGAATCGAGGTGCTCGCCGATATTGCCGAGATGGGTGGACAGCGGCGGCGCCTTTTCGTCGAAGGCGAAGAAGAAGAAGCCCTTCCACGTGTCGACTCGGACGGGGATCAGCGCATGGTCGCGGAGCTTGAAGTTGGGAACGTCCTGCATGCCGGGCGCGCTGACCAGGCGTCCGTCGGTCGCGAAGGTCCAGGCGTGGTAGGGACAGGAGAACATCTGCGACTTGCCGCATCCTAAGGCGACGGGCGTACCGCGATGCCGGCAGGAATTGAGGAACCCCTTGATCTTGCCGTCCCGGTCGCGGACGAAGAGGAGCGGGATGCCGACGAAGGAGAAGGTCATGTAGCTCCCCGTCTCGGGGAGCATCTCGACACGGCCGCCGAAGTTCCACGTCTTGAGGAAGATGTTCTCGACCTCCGCCTTGTAGAAGTCGTCCGACGTGTAGCACCAGGGAGGCAGCGGCTCGGCCTCGAGCAATGGCAGGCGTGCCGCTTCGTAGAGCGATCGATCGAGGACGTTCGAAATCGTGAGCATGGCGAAGACCTCTCCTCTGCGGGCGTTCCTATGGATGCGTCGGCGCCGGCGTCATGCACCGGGCGCGGGCGCTGCGATGCCAAGCTTGGCGCCCCAGTTCGCTAGCGCCGGCATGATCGTCGGATAGAGCGCGAGGCCCTCGGCGAGCTGGTGTTGCCGCAGCGCCAGCGCTCGCTCGCCCGGCATGCGCGGCGCATCGGCACCCGGGCGCACGCGGCTGCGGCGTACCGAGTCGGCCAGGAAGGACGCCTCGCGCGTGAAGGCGCCAAGACCACCGAAGCCGGCGGGGTCGAAAAGCAGGATCGTGACCGGGCCGCCGGTGCCTTTGGCCTGGTCGGCACGGCCATATCCGGTGAGGCCCGATGTCAGCGCCTCTACCATCAAGCCCAGCGCGAACCCCTTGTAGCCGAGATCGGCACCGCCGAGTGGCATCAGGGCTCCGGGCGGATCGCCGAACAGGGCCTTGGGATCGGCGGAGGGATTGCCCTGGTGGTCGAGGATCCATGGATGCGGCAGCATCTTGCCCTCTGCCATCCAGCGGCGAACCCAGCCATTTGCCGTCGTCGACGTGCTGATGTCGATCAGCACCGGCGCGCCGTCGGTCGGATATCCGAAGGCCAGGGGATTCGGCGTGATCTGCCGATCGAGGCCTCCATGCGCGGCGACGGTCTTGCCGGAAGGGTCCGAGTTGACGATCAGCATCGCATGCCCCGCCTCGGTCGCGAGGCGCAGATAGGCGACGAGGCCGGCGATGTGATGGGCCTTGCGGATGACCACCGTCACGACCGGATTGTTAGCGAGCTTCGCACTGGCGGCGGCGATGGCCTGCGTCATCAGCCATGTGCCGGGAAGGAAATCGCCGTCCCAGTGGAGTGCGGCCGCATGCTCGGAGATCACCCGCGGCATGCCGGACTTCTTCATGCCCCCGCTCTCCAGATCCGAGAGCAGGCTCGGGAGCAGGTTGAGACCATGGGTCGTATGCCCCATGAGGTCGCTTTCCAGCAGCATCTCGGCCTGGATCCTCGCGCGATCCGCCGGCAGGCCGAGCGCTTCGGCCAGACGCGTGGCGAAGTGCAGGAGTGCGGCATGGGCGTAGCGCGGACCCGGCGGGGCCGAAGCGATTGTCATCGTTTACTGTTCTCCTGGTATCACTGGCCTATGCCGGAGGCTGGCGGATCCAGCACCCTATCGAGGATCCAGTTGTCGATGGCGTGCACGAGCGGTTCGCGGCCGGAAAGTCGCCCGGCGCGAGCGAGGGAATGGTTGAGCCCGGCGAATTGGCGCTCGGATATCGCGTTGTCCTCGGCGATCACGCGCTCGAAGCGCCGGTGGTAGCGCTGGATCACTTCCGCGAAGTCAGGCCGCTCCAGGGCAGTCCGCGGGAAGCAGAAGGCGGCGAAGTTGCGCATCCGCCCCGGACCATCCGGCACCATCTGCTTGAACCACATGCAGTCGAAGTCGCATCCCAGGACGGTGGCCGGGTAGACCAGGACGTATTGCGCGCCTTCCGCTGCCCTGCCGCTGAGCGACGGGATGCGGTCGAACCCGGTCTCGCCGGAAAGCGTGGCGCGCGACCGCTCCGTCTTGGAATGGAGGATGAGGTAGTTTCCGGGATCGCCGACGATCGGGGTCCATACGGCCTTGACGTCGCCGATCGAGTTGCGATGGACCGTCGGCAGATGGAAGTTCTCCATCGAGTTCTCGACGTAGAGCTTCCAGTTCGTCTTCACCTCGGACGTCGCGCGCCGCACCGTCACCATCGATTCGAAGTCGTAGGATCGCAGATGGTCCGCGAGGTCGCCCAGATAGTCGGCGAGCGGAGGCGCATCCTGCGCGAAGCAGATAAAGACGAAGCCGAGCCAGATTTCCATACGCACCGGCGTCAGACTGCCTTCGGCGAGGGTGAAGCCGGCCATCTCCTTCGCGCCTGGCGCGGCACGAAGCTGGCCCTGGGTGTCGTATACCCAGCTGTGATAGGGGCAGGCGATCGCCTCGGAATGGCCGTCGCCGTCGAGGAGCTTGGTGCCGCGATGCCTGCAGGAATTGACGAAGGCGCGCACCACGCCGTCGCGCCCGCGGATCACGACGACGGGGATGCCGACCAGATCGACGGTGAAATAATCGCCCGGGCGCGGCGCGTAGTCCGTGCGGCCGACGAGGTTCCAGGCCCTTAGGAAGATCCTCTCGACCTCGCGGCGATGGAAGGCCTCGGAAGAGTAGCAATGCGGCGGCAGGGATTCGGCGCGCTCGACCTGGCGTCGGATCCCCTGATAAGCGGCCGGATCGAAGATTCCCATCGGCGCGTCCCGTTCCCCGTCTCATGCGGCGACAAGCCATGCCGATGCATCGATCGCATCGACATATACGATCGTATCATACCGCGACATCGGCACAAGCAGAAATTAAACTGGCGTTCAATACAGCGCGCGAAGCTGGGCGACAGCCAGGGATCACGCATGTTATCGTGACACGAATCGGATCGCTGCGGTGGCGGAGATAGAGCGGAAGGCGGGAAGATGCAGACACGCAAAGCGTCGAGGAAGAAGATCGCCAAGCGCGCGACGCGCGGTACGGTTGCGACGCGCAAGGACGGCAACGGCACGCGGCGCGTGCGTGCCGACGACATGCTGTCCAACGCGCTGCGTCTGTTCGCACAGCTGGGCTACGCCAATGCCACCATCAAGGCGATCGCCGACGCGGCCGACGTCAATCCGGCGTTGTTTTACTATTATTACGAAAACAAGGAGGCGCTTTTGATCGCCGCGCTCCGCCAAGCGATCGCGGCCGTGCTCGACAGCCACGAGGCGGTGGATACGGTCGACAAGACGGAGGATCCCACGGAGGTCATCCGCCGCTGGTTCGAGAATAACCGCCGCCTGATGATGCCGCTCAGCCAGGTGCTTAAGTTGATGCTCGAGTATCGAACCGCGGGCAATCGCATCACGTCGGTCGAGAGACTGATCTCCGATTTCTACAACGCCGAGATGGCGCTGCTTTCGGCCGCCATACGCAGGGGCATCCGCGAGGGACTTTTTCGCCGCGTCGACGTCGAGCGAACGGCGCAGTTCGTCTCGACGCACCTGGACGGGCTGGTGATCGCGGCCACGATCCGGCCTGCCGTCGACGTCGCTCGAAGCGTCAACCATCTGGAGCGGATCCTATTCGATTATCTGGGCGTACCCGGCGAGGCCGCCGCCGCCGCACGTGCGCACCCGGTGGAAGCCGGCGCGTCGGCAAAGAACTGAACAGCACGAAGAGGCCAGCTGGAGCCCGAAGCCATGTCGATCGCACAAGACGCGCGCCAAGCCGCCAACGCCGAATGCCTGCGCCGCATGTGCGCTGCGGATCCCGTCTTGACCGATGTCCGGCATGCCATCGAGGCGATGCCGGGCATGGCCCCGGATCTCGTCCTGACTTCGGGCCCGACGCTGCCCTGGCGCGAGTATGTCGGGGGACAGCGCGACGCGATCATCGGCGGCGCCCTGTTCGAGGGTCTTGCGCGCGATCGATCGGAAGCGGAAGCCAGGCTCGAGGCCGGCACGATCCGGATCGGAGGTTGTCATCCTTGCGGCGCCGTCGGGTCCTTGGCCGGCATCTACACCGCTTCGATGCCGGTCTTCGTGGTTCGCGATGCGACGACCGGCGTCGTCGGCCACTGCAACTTCTACGAAGGAACCCATCGCCGCCGCCTGAATTACGGGGTCTACGACTCCGGAGTGCACGAAAGGCTGGACTACGTGCACAAGGTGGTCGCGCCCGTCGTCGGCGAGGCGGTGCGTCGCGCCGGGGGCATCGGGCTCAAGCGCATCATGAGCCGCGCCCTGCACATGGGCGACGAACTGCACAGCCGCAACACGGCGGCCTCGCTGCTCTTCGCGCGCGAACTCTTCCCGCACCTGATCGAACTTGCGGCGCAAGACCGCGCTTCGGTCCTTGCCGCGGTGACGGCGCTGACCGAGGACAACTACTTCTTCCTGCGCCTCTCGATGGCCGCGGCCAAGGCCACAGCCGACGCGGCCCATGGCATCGAGGGCTCGAGCATCGTGACTGCGATGGCGTTCAACTGCCGCAGCTTCGCCATCCGCGTCGGCGGGCTGGGAGATCGCTGGTTCACCGGGCCCCATGCCAGCGTCCAGGCGAAGCTGTTCGACGGCCATACCGAGGACGAGATCACCTGGATGGGCGGAGAGAGCATCATCACTGAGACGATCGGTCTTGGCGGCTTCGCCCAGGCAGCGGCGTTTCCCTTACAGGCCTATCAGGGCGGCGCGCCCGAGGCGATGGTCGAGCGCAATCTCGAGATGTACCGCATCACCCAGGGAGAGAACGACAGCTACAAGATCCCGTTCCTGCGCTATCGCGGCACGCCGACGGGGATCGACGTCTTTAAGGTCCTCGACACGGGGATCGCCCCTGTCATGGATATCGGCGTCGCCGGGCGCGACGGTGGACAGATCGGGGCCGGCATCGTGCGCGCGCCCATGGCCTGCTTCGCCGCGGCCGCCGATGCCTGGCGTGCGCGATACGGAGCGTGACGGTGCCGCGCGGCCGCAGCCGCGCGTTACCTGCGAGGCAGCTCAGAAGAACTTCAGGTAACGCTTGATCTCCCAGTCGGAGACGTGCGTGTGGTACTGGGTCCACTCCGCGCGCTTGAAGTCGACATAGGTCTTGAACATCAGCGGTCCCATCACCTCGCGGCTGAGCGGGTCGTTCTCGAATGCGTCGATCGCCTCGCCCAGCGTCCGCGGCAGGTGTTCGATCCGCATCTGCCGCAACGCTTCCGGTGAATGCAGGTACATGTTCTCGCGATGCGGCTCGCCGGGATCGAGTCCCTCGCGGATGCCCTCGAGGCCGGCCATCAGCACCATCGCCGCGCCCAGATAGAGATTGCAGGCGATGTCGGCGGCACGGCATTCGATGCGCGGGCCATTCATGGGGATGCGCAGCATGTTGGTGCGGTTGTTGTTGCCGTAGCAGATGAAGATCGGCGCCCAGGTGAAACCGGACATGCTGCCTCGCGCCACCAGCCGCTTGTAGCTGTTGACCGTCGGGGCGATGACCGCCGAGATCGCCTTGGCATGGCGCAGGACGCCAGCGATGAACTGGTATCCCAGAGGCGACAGGCCGCATCCCCGCCGATCGTCCGTCCCCTCGAAAAGATTCCGGCCTGTGCGGATGTCGGCCAACGAGATGTTGTAGTGCGCGCCGCTGCCGGTGCGGTGCCCGTAGGGCTTTGGCATGAAGCTGGCGAACATGCCGTGATTGCGCGCGATTTCGTTCGCCATTAGCCGGAAGAACGTGAACCGGTCCGCCATCGTCATCGCGTCGGCATATTGGAAGTCGGTCTCGAACTGCCCAGGCGCATCTTCCTGGTCGAAGGAGAAGACATTCCATCCGAGGCCGTTCATCGCCTCGACGATCTCTTGCACGACCGGCATGCAGTCGAGGATCGTGCGGACGTCGTAAGCGGGCTTGTCGAGCGGCTCCTGCGGCCCGATCGGCTCGAACCCGCCGTCGCTGGTCTCGCGAAACAGGAAGAACTCGGTCTCGATCCCGAGGTTGAACACGAAGCCGAGCTCCGCCGCCTTGCGCACCGCGCGCCGCAGGATCTGCCGCGAGCAGGCCTCGAAGGGTTGGTCGCGCAGCCAGAGGTCGCTGGCCAGCCACACGGTGTCGGGCTTCCAGGGCAGCACCGTGGCCGAGGCGATATCCGGCACCGCGGCGATCTCGTCGTCGTTGACTTCCTGGGGTACGCCGTCGAGCGCCGCGCCCGTGAACAGCTCCGAACCCTTGAGCATGCGGCCGAGATGGTCGATCGGCACCACCTTGCATTTCGAACGCCCATGGATATCGACATAACTGGCCAGGGCGTAACGCACGCCGCGGGAACGCAGCTGCGCTTCGAATTCGACGGTTGGACCCGAGACGACCTCGTTCATGCGATATCCCTATGGTTGGACCGGGCGGCGTCGCCCCGACTCGGGCGGCAATGCCACGACGTCGCGAAGAATGCGGCGGGTCGGCGGCGCGCGGCTAACCTGCCGCCGCGGCGCGCTGGCGCCGCGGGCGACATGACCGCCGCGCGTACACCTGCCTATCGAACAGGCATGCCCTGCCTTTCCCGTGCGCAAAACCGCCTCTCCGATACCGCAGATGATTGGACATGCCAAGAGAATAAATGTACGTTTAAAAAACGATGTGTTAAAAACACATGGGCTCATCAGAAAATCGAGTGGGTAAATCCAGAGGGGAATGCGGCTTGAAAGCCCACCGGGATTGAGT
>VGEP01000080.1 GCA_016869215.1 Alphaproteobacteria bacterium
CTCGGCGGCAGGACGCCCGACGAGGTCTATGATATCGACATGGAGCCAGAAAAATTGGCGGCGTAATCAAACCCAGAATCCATCTTAGCCAAGCCGCCAAACTGTCCCGGAAACCGGGACCATCTCTGAATATCAACTCTACACTCAATCATTTGTCCTTCAGTATGAGCAGGGCGAAGCGGTCCTTAATGCGCTCGCCAATGCGGAACGCACCGTCGGATTGCGAGTCATTAAGGCGCGACAACGAGCGTCAGTTTTCGTTCCTAATCAGGCTGCGTATTACGTCGATGGCATCGATCCGCCGATTACCGCTTCCATTCGCGCATCGCTCAAGTCGATCAAAATTTACAATGAGGCGCTCGGCGCGTTGGCCAATGGCGAGGCGGCAGAAGCCTTGACTAATCGTGTTGGTACGCTTGTGACCAGCATGGCAGCGGCTGTCGCGGCATCGCAAATGGCCTTTGGTGGTCCGGTTGCCACTGCGTCCGCCAATGCGCTGGTCCGTGAGACGGGGAATACCTGGAATCTCGCTTTGCCAATCTTTAAGCAAGTCGCGACGTTTGCCAGCCGCGAAGCGTTCCGACAGCAGTTCATGACGGCACATCCGCTCATGAGAGACATGCTGTCCACTCTGCGAAACAAAGGAACTCCAGAAATTTTCAATGTATTGCGCCGAGCGAGGGTCGAGGTTGGCCAACTCGGGGTAGGTGGCGGCGGGATTCCGACGCCGTACCTCTGGAGCGGCTCGCAGCATTACCGCAAGGGCAAATACGTCGCCGATCATGTCTTCGATCCTGAGGCGGTCTCCGGGCAAGTCGGCGCAGCGGTACTTCTAAAAGCTTTGATCGATCTCGGCGCCGTGACGATCGACCGACAACTCAGTGTGGAGGCGAATCCCGCCGCTGCCACCGGGCACACGCCGTCACTAGAGATCGATCTCACCGGCAATGCCTTCAAGCATATCGCCGCCGAGTTGGACTATCCCGGACTGCTCAAGAACGGTTCCGGCGGCAGCGCCACCGAAAAACGCGGAGTCCGCCGCGTACAGGAATGGCTCAACCTGCACGACTGCATCACCTCGATCGACAGCGGCTTCGGCGATTCGACCGAGGAGCAGCTCAAGAAGTTTCAGACCCTCAACAACCGCCAGCCGACCGGCCAATTGGATGAGGAAACCTGGGCCCTGCTCACCGCTCCGATGCGGCGCACGCTGGCCGCCATCGATCACGGTGCATCATCGACATTGGAAGATGCCGTGATTCGCGTGGCGCAACAGCACATCGCCGAGATGCCGCTCGAGGTCGGTGGCGACAATCGCGGCCCATGGGTGCGCTTGTACATGCAGGGCACCGATGGTGCCGACCAGTTGTGGTGCGCAGGATTCGTGTGCCTCATGATTGCGCAGGCAGCCCGAGACCTCAAAGTCTCGCTGCCGTTCAGGCGTCAGGTCGGCGTCGATGCGCTGGTTGCCGACGCCAAGTCCAGCGGTCGTTTCATCAAGGAAAGCGACGTCTCGACACCGCTTCTGCGAAGATCGAAGTTACGGCCGGGATTCTTGTTCGTGGTTCGCAAGACGGCCAGCGACTGGGTGCATGTGGGTCTCGTGCAGGCGGTGAAGGACCAGACATTCGACACGCTGGAAGGCAACACCAGCGGCGATGGCGGCTCCAACGGTACCACCGCCAGGGCCGGCAACCGCAGCTATCTGAAAAGAGACTTCCTGCGTCTCCTGTAAAGCCACCGTGCGCCGCTTGCGTTGGCCGCGTCCGAAAACGAAAGCGCCGGCCACCGGGCCGGCGCAGCGTTAAGTGTCCAGTAAGATTCTGGCTACTGCCGGTACTGCTGGATGCGCGTGGTGCGCAGGCCGGCGAGGCCGTGCTGGTCGATGGAGTACTGCCAGGCCAGGAACTCTTCCACCGTGAGGGTGTAGCGCGCGCAGGCTTCTTCGAGCGAAAGCAGGCCGCCGCGCACGGCGGCGACGACTTCCGCCTTGCGGCGAATGACCCAGCGCTTGGTCCCCGGCGCGGGCAGATCCGCAATTGTAAGCGGGCTGCCGTCGGGTCCAATCACATATTTGACCCTGGGGCGGTGGGGTTCGGTCATCGATACACTCACAACTACTGACTAACTGGCGCGGAGATTACCCGCCGCGTCTTAAAATTTGGCTAAGCGCGCCAGACAATTGGGTAAAAATTGCCGCCAGATTTTATTTGGAGTGTAGCCCGCAATCGCCGGAATTTCGGGCGATTGCGTGCAGCCGGCGGCCGGGTGTGAACGAAGTGTTACCGGCCCCGGATCAATTCCGAATCACGCGCTTGATCTTGTCGAGCGTGTATTCCTGCCCGGCGATGGTCAGCACGGGCGGGCTCTTCGTCAGGTCGGCGGAGTCCACCAGCGCCTCGATTTCGGTTGGGATCGACACTGGCTGGCGGTTGGCGTCTTCGGCGGCGATGACGATCTTGTAGTTGCCGGCCGGCCACTGCTGGCCGCTGGAATCCCGGCCATCCCAGACAAACGGCTGCTTGCCGGCATTGACGTTGAACGTGCCCGAATAGACCGTCTGGCCGTTCTCCGCGAGGATATTGATCGTGGCCACGGCGGGCTTGGGGATCGTAAGGCTCCAGCGCGCCTCGCCGTTGGTGAGCGGCGCGGTCGCGCCATCGACCGCGACGGTGTGGCCGACGAACTCCAGCGCCTGCGTCGATTGCGCGGTCTTCTGCAGCGACACCAGCGTGGAGAGCTGGTCGTTCGACTTCAGCTGTTGCTCGACCTGCGCGAACTGCACCAGCTGCTGGGTGAACTGATTGGTGTCCAGCGGGTCGAGCGGGTTCTGGTTCTTCAGCTGGGTGGTCAGGAGTTGAAGGAACGCCTGGAAGTTTTGCGCCAGCGTGCTCTGGCTGGTGCCGGTCAGGCTCGCGTTTGAGGTTGCCTGGACGGCCGAGTTGATCGTGGCCGTCACCTGCGAACTGGTCGCCGGGATGATGGTGCTCATGGCCTGTCCTTACACGCGTATGTCGATGCCGCCGCCGAGGCCGAACAGACGGCCATAGCCCTGGCGCAGCGCTTCGAGCGGTTGGGGGTCGTCTTCCGACAGGGTCAGACGGGTGGTGTCGCGCGGCGCGTCGTCGTCACGGCCGGTGTTTTCCTGGCGCAGCGAGAATTCCAGCGAATGGTCGGACGTCTTCAAACCGGCCTGCTGCAGGGATCGTTCGAGCTGCGATGCGTCGCGGCGCAGCATGTCGAGCGTCTCCGGCCGCTCCACGACGAGCTTCGAGGTCACGCGGCCCTCGCGGTCGATTTCAAGCCGAACGTCGATACGGCCGAGCTCCGGCGGATCGAGGCGGATTTCGAAGCGGTGCTTGCCTGCGAGCGCCTGGCTCGCGATCTCGATTGCAATATTGGCGAGCGGCACCGGTGCGTTGGCCATGGTGGGGGCGTTTGCCGCAGCCTGGGCGGCGGCCGGCGCGTTGACGGCCTGCACGGCCGCGGCCTGCGCGGGCGCTGTGCCCGGGTTCGGCGCGTTGGACGAGCCTGTGCTTTGCGCCGCTTCGACGACCGCACGGACCGCGCCGGAGACGTCGGCGGCCTTCGGCGCGCCGTCGGCCGCAGCCAGGCGCGCGCGCGCGGTCTCGCCGATGTCGTGCGCCTTCGTGGAGATATCAGCGCCTTTCGGCGCTTCGCCCGAATGCTGCTGCTGCCGGCCCGCCTCGTCCTGGTTGCCGGCCTGCGCACCGGTCTCGCCGTCGGCCGGCATTGCCGGAACCGCGGGAGCGCCGGCCGCGCCCTTGGCGTGCTGGGGCGCCTGCGTTTGCGGGGCATCGCCGTCGCCGGCGGGCTTGCCCGCGGCAACTTGCGGCGCGGCGGGCGCTTGCGTCTCGGCTGCGGTGTCTGCCTTGGCGGTGTCGACCGGCAGCTGTGCGGTGGCGACTGCGGGCGCGGTTTCGGCCGGCATCGTCTCCGCGATCGCGGGTGTCGCAACGTCGGGAGCGGCTTCGCCGTCTTCGGTCACCGGCTCGACGGGCGCCTCGATTCCGGCCGCCGCTATGGCTTCGGCCGTGCCGGCAGTTTCGGCGGTTGCTGCGAGCTTATCCGCCAGTTCATCGGCGTTGTCGCCGGACTGCGCCGCTGCGGAAGCGGCCTCGGTGTCGCGTGCGCCCTCGGCGTCCTGGGCATCCCTGACACTCTTTGGCGACGCGGCGTCGGAAGACTTGTCCGCCGGTGCGCCGTCTTTCGCCGACTTGGCGCGCTTGGATCTTGCCGCGTCGTCGGCGCGATGGCCGTGCGGGGCTTGCGAGTCGGCGCGCCGCTTGGCGGGCCGGTCCGGCCGTTCGGTGCGCTCGCTGCGGTCGGGGCGTTCGGCGCGTTCGCGGCGCTGCGCGGGAGGAGGGTCGGCCTGCGGCGCGGCCTCGTCGAGGAACTGGGAGAACGGCGATGCGGCGCCCTTGTCCGCTGCCGCCGCGCCGCTGCGGGCGGCGGACGGAAGCTGGCGGGGCGGGAGAATGGCATTGGGGTCGGACGCGACGCTGGGCACGGAACACCTCGTCAGGGTACGGTGAACGAAAACAGCCGGTTGGCGCCAAAGGCTCTGCAATCGGCGGGCCATGCAGCCGCCAAAGAATCGTTATATTTTTCAATTTGTTAGGTCTCGGTTCCCGGCAGCCGCCGGCGCCGAGCCGCATTTGTCCGAATTGGCCCGGCAAGAATTGCCGGCTCCTCAGGCTGCGCGGCCGCCGGATCGCCGCTGCATTGCGCAGCCCCGGTCGCCACCTATAGTAAGAAGCCGTCGCCAGATCGCCGGAATCCAGGAGCGCGGCCTTTGCCGCGACATCGATGCTCAACAGTCTCGAAATCGAGGGCCAGCCCAAAGACACCCGCGTCGTGGTCGCGATGTCGGGCGGCGTCGATTCCTCGGTGACCGCGGCGCTGCTCAAGGCCGAGGGCTACGACGTCGTCGGCGTCACGCTGCAGCTCTACGACCACGGCGCGGCGACCCACAGGAAGGGCGCCTGCTGTGCCGGCCAGGACATCCACGACGCGCGTGCGGTCGCCGAGCGGATCGGCATCCCGCACTACGTCCTCGACTACGAAAGCCGCTTCAAGGAGGCGGTGATCGACCGCTTCGCGGAGAGCTACGTCGCCGGCGAGACGCCGGTGCCGTGTGTCGACTGCAACATGGCGATCAAGTTCAAGGACCTGCTCGGCACCGCGCGCGAACTGGGCGCCAAGGCGCTGGCGACCGGCCACTACGTCGCCTCCCGCGCGCTGGCCTCCGGCGGACGCGCGCTGTTCCGCGCCCGCGACGAAGACCGCGACCAGAGCTATTTCCTGTTCGGCACCACACACGGGCAGCTCGATCTGCTGCGCTTCCCGCTCGGCGACATGACCAAGCCCGAGACCCGCGAGCTGGCGCGCCGCTTCGGGCTCGCGGTCGCCGAGAAGCACGACAGCCAGGACATCTGCTTCGTGCCGTCGGGCCGCTACACCGACATCATCGAGCGGCTGAAGCCGGGCGCGGCCGCGGCCGGCGATATCGTCGACGTCGACGGCAAGGTGCTCGGCCGCCACGACGGCATCATCCATTTCACGGTCGGGCAGCGGCGCGGCCTGAAGATCGCGTCCGCGGCGCCACTCTACGTGGTGGCGCTCGACGCTTCGGCGCACCGGGTCGTGGTCGGCCCGCGCGAGGCGCTGACCATGCGGCGCATCGCGCTGCGCGACGTCAACTGGATCGGCGACCGCACGCTCGATGAGACGCTGGGCGGAGGCCGGCTCGAAGTGTACGTCAAGGTGCGCTCGACGCGCCCGCCGCAGGCGGCCTTCCTGTCGGCCGCGGCCGACGGCTACGCGGTCGAACTCGCAGACGGCGAGGACGGCGTGTCGCCCGGACAGGCTTGTGTGTTCTACGACGGCGCGCAGGGCCAGTCCCGCGTGCTTGGCGGCGGTTTTATTCGCGCTGCGGCCGCCGCGGCGCGGGCGGCCTAGGGCATGATCCCAAAAAGTGGGAACCGGTTTCCGGAAAAGATCATGCCCAAACGATATAAGTAGAGCCTGGAGTCCGATTCAACGCAGTTGAATCGGACTCCAGCGTTTTTCAGTCTGCGTTGAGGGGCGATGGCGGAAGAAATCGACAAGCGGACGATGGCCAAGGCGTATGCGCGCTGGGCCCCGGTCTACGACTTCGTGTTCGGTGCGGTGTTCGAGCGGGGGCGGGCCGAGTCGATTGCGGCCGCCGAGCGGGCCTGCCCGAAGGGCGGACGCATCCTCGACGTCGGCGTCGGCACCGGCATCTCGCTGCCGGACTATTCGCGCGATTTTCGCATCGTTGGCGTCGACTATTCCGAGCCGATGCTGCGCAAGGCGCGCGCGCGCGTGATCGAGCACAAGCTCGACAACGTCGAGGCGCTGGCGGTGATGGACGCCAAGCACCTCGGCTTTCCGGATGCGTATTTCGACGCGATCGTGGCGCAGTACGTCATCACCGCGGTGCCGGAGCCGGAAGCGACGCTCGACGAGTTCGCGCGGGTGCTCAAGCCCGGCGGCGAGATGGTGCTGGTCAACCACATCGGCGCGGAGTCGGGGCTGCGCCGCGCCTTCGAGCGGGGCTTCTCGCCGATCGCTCGCCGGCTCGGCTGGCGGCCGGAGTTTCCCTGGGCGCGCTTGCAGCACTGGGCCGACAGCGCAGGCTACCGCACTATCGAGCGCCGGCCGATGCCGCCGATGGGGCATTTCTCGCTGATCCGGTTCGGGCGGGCGGCGCAGCCGTCGCCCGTTGCCGCGCGTGCTTGACAGTCTTCGCCGGCGGTACCTATATCGCGGCCATTCCGGCACGATCGGGTTGGAATGGCGGCCTTGAACGGCCGCGTTGGTATGGCGGGGTAGCTCAGCTGGTTAGAGCGGCGGAATCATAATCCGTAGGTCGGGGGTTCGAGTCCCTCCCCCGCTACCAACTCGACGAAACTCCAACACATCCTCGGCCGGGCGCGGTGCTACTTCATAAAGCCCGGCAGCCAGGTCGCGATCGGCGGGAACGCCACCACCAGCGCCATCAGCGCGATCAGCGCCACCATGAACGGCGTCACGCCGCGGAACACGGTGACGATGTCGACGTTGCGCAGCAGGTTCTTGACCACGAAGATGTTCATGCCGACCGGCGGGCTGACGAGCCCGATCTGCACCACGATCACGATCACGACGCCGAACCATACCGGGTCGTAGCCGAGCCCCGTCACCACCGGGAAGAACAGCGGCACGGTGAGGAGGATCATCGACAGTTCTTCCATCGCGCTGCCGAGCACCACGTAGATCACGCAGATCGCGACCACCACCAGGAACGGCATGTCCTTGAACAGGGTGACGAAGTCTTTGAGGTCCGCGGGCATGGTGGTGTAGTTGATGAAGCTCGCGAACATCAGCGCGCCGATCAGGATCATGAACAGCATCGACGTGGTGCGCGCGCTTTCGACCAGGATTTCGAACAGCACGCGCCACGTCAGGGCGCGCCGCCACAGCGCAAACAGGAACGCGCCGCCGGCGCCGATGCCCGCGCCTTCCGTCGCCGTGAAGGCGCCGACGTAGATGCCGCCGATCACCAGCACGAACAGCCCGATCATCGGCCACACGTGCCGCAGCGACGCCCATCGCTCGGCCCATGGATGCGGCTCGGCCGGCGGGCCCGCGGCCGGATCGCGCCAGACCATCCAGCGCACCGCGAGGCAGAGCAGCACGGTGCCGGCGATGCCCGGCAGGATTCCCGCGATGAACAGCTTGCCGACGCTGGTTTCGGTGAGGATGCCGTAGATCACCATGATGACCGACGGAGGAATGAGGATGCCGAGCGTGCCGCCGGCAGCGATCGATCCCGCGGCGAGCGCATCCGCATAGCCGTAGCGGCGCATCGAGGGATACGACACCTTGGAGAACGTCGCCGCGGTGGCGATCGAGGAGCCGCAAATCGCGCCGAAGCCCGCGCTCGCCACGATGGTCGACATCGCAAGCCCGCCGCGGCGGTGGCCGAGGAAGCAGTAGGCGGCGTGGTAGATTTCGTCCGACAGCCGCGCGCGCACCACGAAGTTGCCCATCAGAATGAACAGCGGGATCACCGACAGCGTGTAGGACATGCCGGTTTCGTAAGTGATCTGGCCGATCATCGAGGACGCGGCGTTGAAGCTCAGCATGTAGGCAACGCCGCCGAAGCCGACGATGCCCATGGCGAAGGCCATCGGCACGCGGATCAGCGCGAGCGCAAGGAAGATCGCGAAGCCTGCGAGCGTCTCGATCACGGGCCCAGACCCTGGCTCGCGGAGCCGTCGCTCTGGGCCGCGCGCTGTGCCGGGCGGAACGCCAGGATCAGAAACGCGATCGCGGTCAGCGCCATCAGCAGGCTCATGGCGTAGGTCAGCCAGGCGAGCTTGAACTTGAGCTGCGCCGTGGTCTCGCCCGCGCCGAGTAGCGTGTCGGCGCGCAGCCACAGCCGCCATGCGAGATACCCGGTGGACACGAAGGCGACCGCGCAGGCGGCCGCATGTTGCAGCCGCAGCAGCCAGCCCGGCGTCACCGGATCGAGTACGTCGACGGTGACGTGGTCGTTGCGCAGCGTGACCAGCGGCAGGCCCGCGAAGATCAGCAGCGCCAGCAGCATCTCGGTGATTTCGAACGCGCCGTAGATCGGCTGGTTGAAGAAATAACGGCCGATCACGTCGGTGCAGGTCAGCGCCATCATGCCGAACAGCACGACGGCCGAAACCGCGCCGAGCGCTGGCTCCACGGCGCGGTCGAACAGCGCGAACGGCTTGTCACCGAAACCCATGCCAGCCCTCAGTGCGGCGCCTAGGCCGAATGGCGGCGGCGCCCCTTGCGCCGCTCATTCCCGCGCAAGCGGAAATCCAGTTTTCTTCGCTGGGTCCCCGCTTTCGCGGGGACGAACGGAGTGGTTGGCGCCGGTCTCAAGGCCGGGACGCGGATTTCACTTTTTCGCCGCTGCGGCGAGTTCGGCACGTACCGCGCGCAGGACCGCCGCGCCGTCCACGCCCTTGGCCTTGACCTTGTCGACCCAGGCCTGTTCGAGGCCGCCGGTGCGCGACTTGATCTCGGCGACGAACTGCGGACTTGCCGTGACGATGGGAATGCCGGCGTCGCGCATCGCCTTCTCGCCGCGCACGTCGGCGGCGTCCCAGGCCTTGCCCGCGCGCCGCGCCAGCGCCTCGCCCGACAGCTTCATGATCGCGTCGCGGTCGGCCTGCGAGATGCGGTTCCATTTCGCCTCGTTTGCGATCATCACGAAGCTGACATTATAGAGGCCGCCGGGAACGTAGGTGGCGTGCTTGATCAGCGGCACGAGCTTGAAGGCGACCGGCGCCTCCTTGGGGAAGAACACGCCGTCGGCGACGCCCTGCGCCAGCAGCTCGTAGCTCTCCGGCGCGGGCTTGAGCATGGGCACGGTGCCGATCGCCTTGGCGACGTCGTTGACCAGTCCGCCGCCGACGCGGATCTTCATGCCTTCGATGTCTTTCAGCGAGTTGATCGCACGCTTGGTGTTGAAGATTTGTCCCGGCCCGTGGGTCCAGACGCCGAGCACGCGCACGCCCTTGTGCTCGTCGAGCTTGGCGAGCATGCGGTCGTGAACGCGCTGGTAGGCGACCGACAGCGCCTCCGAAGTGTCGCCCATGAACGGGAATTCGACCGCGTCGGTGAGCGCGAAGCGGCCAGGCGTGTAGCCGTGCACGGTGAACGACAGGTCGGCGAGGCCGTCGCGCACCGCGTCGAAGGTCTGCGGCGGAGCGACCACGGCCTTGGGCAGCAGGTTGCATCTCACGCGCCCCTGCGTGGCGCCCTCGATGTCCTTGCAGAACGGAACGGTGACGTTGGCGACCAGGGGGTGGGTGTGCGGCACCCAGACGCTGGTGTTCAACACGGTTTGCGCGTTCGCGGCCGCGAACGGCATGGCCAGGGTGAAGGCGAGGGCGAGAGCTCCCGGCACGATCTGTCGATGTCGCACGTTGGTCCTCCCGGAAGCTTGGTTGCTCTGCAACCATTCCTGCATATGGCGGGAGGGGCCGCAACCGGGAACGGCCACGATTGCGCGCGTCCGATCGGGGCGCGCGCCGCTGTTTTGCGGGCTCCTCGGCCCGTGCCGGCCGCGTTGCAGCCCGCTATTGCTGCTTGATGCCCGCGGCCTTGATGACCTTGGCCCATTTCTCGGTTTCGCCGACCATCAGCTTTCTGAAATCGGCCGACGACAGCGGCATGGGCTCGGCGCCGAGTTCGGCAACGCGCGCCAGGAGCTTGGGGTTCTTGAGGATCGTCATGAAGGCCGCATTGAGCTTGGCGACGATCTCGGGCGGCGTGCCCCGCGGGGCTGCGACGCCGTAGTACACGTTCGCCTCATAGCCCGGGATCGTCTCGGCGATCGCCGGAACGTCCGGCAGCGCTTCGCTGCGCGTCGCCTTGGTGACGCCGAGCGCGCGCAGCTTGCCGGATTTGACGTGGCCGATGGCGCTCGGAATGTTGTCGAACACCGATTGCAACTGGCCACCCAGCAGATCGACCAGCGCAGGAGCGGTGCCGCGATAGGGCACGTGCACGATGTTGACGCCCGCCATGGACTTCAACAGTTCGCCCGACATGTGCGGCGAGGTGCCGATGCCGCCGGAACCGAAGTTGACCTTGCCTGGATTGGCCTTGGCATAGGCGATGTATTCGGACACGGACTTGGCCGGCACCGAGGGATTCACCACCAGCACGTTGGTGAGCCGCAGCGTGCCCGCGATCGGCGCGCTGTCGCGGATCAGGTCGAACGGCATCTTTTCGTAGATCGACGGATTGATGAAGTTGTTCGGACCGACGAAGACGATGGTATGGCCGTCGGGCTGCGCCGCGAGCGCGGACGCCATGCCGATGTTGCCGCCGGCGCCGGGCCGGTTCTCGACCACGAACTGCTGGCCCATCACCTCGGACAGGTACTGGCTGAACAGCCGCGCCACGATGTCGTTCGGCCCGCCGGCCGCGAAGCAGACGATGAAATGGATCGGTTTGGTCGGATAGGCCTGCGCCGCCGCGCCATTGCTCAGGATCGTCAGCGCCGCGAGCGCAGCAAAAAGGATTCGCAACCGCGGAATTCGCATTCCCATGGCATCCCCCTCATTTCGATTGCAGGCGCGCGGGTCGCCAGTTCCCGCTGCGATCGGCGCGCACGCGGGTAGCATCCGCCGGAAACGACGGGGCTGCAAGGTCTCAAAACGAGGATGGCTGCGGCAAAATCCCGGCTGGTGGGCAGTGGGACGAAGCGTCCGCTACGGAATCCTCTTCACCGGCCTGGGATCGAGGTTGAACAGCTTCGCCGCGGTGCCGCCGAGGATGTTGCGCTTGGCCTTCTCGTCGAGGAACGGCAGGTCGTAGATCGTCGAGGGCAGGTCGAAGTCCCAGTGCGGATAGTCCGACGACCACAAGAGCTGGGTGTCGGCCTTGATCTGCTTGAACGTCGCCTCCATCAGCGACTTGTCGTCCGGCATCTCCATCGGCTGCGTCGAGTAGTACATCTCGCGCATGTATTCCGACGGCTTGCGCTTCAGCGACGGGCAGTCGGACGTGCGCATCAGGAACGAGTGATCGAGCCGCTGCATCAGCGAATAGGCCCACGTGAGCCCGCTTTCGATCCACATCACCTTGAGCTTGGGGAAGCGCTCCGGCAGGCCGTTCACCACCCAGTTGGTCATATGCACCATGTTGAACCACATGAAGCCGAGCGCGTGCGCGGCGATGAAGCGGTTGCACATGGCGAGCGCGCGGTCGTCCCAATTGTAGGCGGCGTGGAACGACAGCACCTTGCCCATCTCTTCGATCGCGGCATAGGTGCGCATGAAGGCGTTGTCGTGCACCGACTTGTAGCGCGGCGACGTCACCATGAAGCCGACCACGCCCCTCCTGCCGCCGAACTCCTGCACCGTGCGGTAGGCGGCGTCGGGATCGTTGAACGGCAGGTACAGCATCGACACGATGCGCGGCTCGTGCGCGAGGATGCGCTCGCAGAGCCAGCGGTTGTAGGCCTGCGCCATGGCGGCCTCGACCTCCGGCACCGGATGCGCGGAGAGGAACAGCATCGGTGTCGGGAACAGGCAGGCGTAGTCCACGCCCATCGCGTCCATCCAGTCGAGCGTCATGCCGATGTCGCGGTGCTTGGCGGCGCGGGGCTTCTCCAGCCGGCGCGCCTTGTTGCGGATGATGCGGCCCGAAAGGCTCTGGCCGCCGACTTGCGTGTTCAGGAATCCCGTCGAGCGGCCCGCGCTTTCGATCGCGTCACGGCGCATCACCGGGCTTTCGATGTATTCGAACACCTCGGCGTAGGATTCGTTCTCGTAGTGGTGCGAGTCGACGTCGACGATCAGGAAGTCCTGGTAGTTGCGCCGGCGCGCCTGTTCGCTGGCGTGCTCCAGGTGCTTCGGCGTGGAGAACGTGCCGAACTCCACCGGGCGGACTTCGTTGCGGGGCATGTCCATGACAATGGTCCCTTCGCTTGAATGCCGGATCAGGCGACGACGTAGACGTCGTCGCCGCGCTTGACCACTTCGAACCTTCGCAGCTTCTGCTTGCGGTCGCCGACGCATTCGCCGGTTTCGAGATCGTATTCCCATCCGTGCCACGGGCAGACGAAATGCACCTTGTCGCCGAACGCGTGATGCACGTAGGTGCGGTCCGGGTTCAGCACTTCGACCACGTTGTTGATCAGCAGGCCCTCGCAGGCCGGTCCGCCCTGGTGCAGGCAGGTGTTGCTGTAGGCGTAGTAGTGGCCGCCCTTGTAGATGACGCCGATCTCGCGCTGGCCCGCGGTGACGATGCGGCGGTCGCCGTCCTGGAAGTCCGAACTCTTCGCGACGAAAAACTCCGCCATCGCCGTGCTCCGCAATCTGGACTGCGCAAAAAGTACCGAACCGCGCACATGGCCGCAACATGGCGGCAACGCCCGGCGCGCATGCCAGCCGCATTGATTTCGCTCCGGTGCGCGGTCATGCTTGGCTTTAAGAGCCGTCAAGGCCGCGTCATGGGGAGGAATGTCATGTGGAAGAAGTCGTTCGCGGCGCTTGCCGTCGCGCTGGCCGCATTGTTTGCGCCGAACGCGCCCGCCGCGGCGCAGGATTACCCGAACCGCCCGGTCAGGATTGTCATCGCCTTCTCGCCCGCGGGCGCGATCGACATTCTCGGCCGCCTGATCGCCGAGCGGCTGAGCAAGATCTGGGGCCAGCAGGTGATCGTCGAGAACCGGCCCGGCGGCGGCGGCAACATCGGGGCTGCGGCGGCGGCTGCGGCCGCGCCCGACGGCTACACGCTGCACTTCGGCGCGCAGACGCTCGGCACCAACGTCACGCTGTCGCCGACCACGGCCTTCCATCCGGTGACAAGCTTCGAGCCGATCATGCTGGTCGGCACCGCGCTTGAGATATTGATGGTTGCGAACGCGACGCCGTTCAAGTCGGTCAAGGAGTTGATCGACTACGCCAAGGCCAATCCCGGCAAGCTGAACTTCGCCTCGGTCGGGCTCGGCACCAGCGCGCACCTTGCGACCGTGCTGTTCATGGAGGTGACGGGCACCAAGATGCAGCACATCCCCTATGCGCAGATGTCGCAGACCTATACCGACGTGTTCTCCGGCCGCACCGAAGTCTGGTTCACCACCGCAGGCGGCTCGCTGCCGCACGTGCGCTCCGGGAAAGTCCGCGGGCTCGCGGTCAACGGCCCGGCGCGCTCCAAGCTCTTGCCGGAACTGCCGACCTTGAAGGAGGTCGGCGTGGACATGCAGAACGAATCGAGCTGGTACGGCTTCTTCGCGCCCAAGGGCACGCCGAAGGCGATCATCGACAAGGTCAACAAGGACCTGCAGACGGTGATCGATTCGCCCGAGATGAAGGAGCGCGAGCTGGCGCTCGGCTACCGCTTCATCGGCGGCACGCCGGACCGGCTTGCCGCGCATCTGAAGTCCGAGACCGACAAGTGGGCCGCGCTTGCCAAGAAGGGCGCGTTCGGCGACATCGCCAAGAAGTAAGCGGGCCGCTGCCTGCGGCCACGGTACCAAGTTTGCGCGGCGCCAGGTCCGCGCGGCGCCAGGTCCGCGCGGCGCCAGGTCCGCGCGGCGCCAGGTCCG
>VGEP01000081.1 GCA_016869215.1 Alphaproteobacteria bacterium
GCAGAAACGCACCGTCGACGACGTCTGGCGTCACATCGGCAGCCTCGTCACGACCATCGGCTCCCGCGAATGCAGCGCATACTTCGCCAACGCAGGATACGCTTCCGTCAAAACGTGAAACGCTCTATGGGCCGAATTCGACGCGCTGGGCCGGGTACCGCTGATGGCGATCCGCGGCGCCAATTCCGACATTCTGTCCGAGGAAACCGTGGCGCAGATGCGGGCGCGGCGGCCGACCTTGAAATCGGTCACGGTGCCGGACCAGGGCCACGCGCCGCTGTTGACCGCGCCGGACCTGATCGGCGGCATTTCGGCCTTCATCGCGTCCTGCGAGACGGCCAGGCCGCATTAGACGGGACCGCGCCGGCTCCGCACGCCCGTTCCAGTCCGGACAAAGAAGAACCCCCGGCGGTTTCCCGCCGGGGGCATTGAGGTTTGGATCAGGCTACGCGCCGATCAGGGCGCGATGTCGCGATGCCAACGCACGCGCGTGTGGATCACGTCCTGATCCCCGACCGTGCGCAGGCCGGACGGCTGAGAGCCGGCCGCGTTGAAGTTCACGATCGCACCGCGCGAGGCGCTGCGCAGCTTCTGGTAGACCACATCGAAGCCCATGTAGAAGTCGCGAGTGACGTTCCACTGGGTCCTCGAACCGATCTGCCAGGCCGACCAGTTGTTGTTGCAGGTCGACAGACCGCTGGCGCCGGCCGCGGTGAAGTTGATCGTTCCCGCGGTGGTCGTAGTCTGCAACGCGCAGATGTTGTCGTTGGCGTTGGTGTTGTACTTGTTGTCGATGTACGAGCCGTGGACCGAGGTCCGCAGCGACGGGGTCCAGAAGTGCTCGTAGCCGCCCGCGACGCCCCACGACGTGGTCAGGTCGATCTCGCCGGTGAGGCCCACCACGCCGTCGGTGGTGATGCCGTAGCCGAGCGACTGGCCGCCCTTCATGGCGATCGGGTTGTTCGGCGCCGAGTTGTACACGTAACGGGTCGCGCCTTGAGAGTATGCGACCTGCGTGGAGAAGTAGTTGCCCGGAGCGATCATCGGGGTGTTGACCCGAAGACCGGCGCCGACCGCCCAGCCCCACTTGTCGGAGGCGTGGCCGGAGTTCTGGCCGTTGCTCGAGCCCGTCGCCGACGGGATGTAGTAGCTCGACGTCACCTGATGCAGGACGCCCATGACTTGCGCGCTGCCCCAGGCCTGGGCGATCCGGATGTTGCCGACGACGTCCGGCACAACCAGCTTGGCGTAGCCGTTGCCGGTCGCAGCGCCGAGCACCGGGCTCAAGCCAATGCCGCGATGGAACAGCGTGCGGCGCTTGGCGTTCGGCTGCTCGAGCGAGAGCGTGGCCGACAGACCGTTGCCGAGCTGTGCCGTATACGCGAACACCTGCTGTCCGCCGTCGCCGGTATCCGACGAGGAGTCGACGATATAGGCGATCGCCGCCACCGAGTAGAAGTCGAAGTACGACGAGGCCAGACCGACCGTGAAGCCGGCGATCTGCACGAACGCACGGTTGGCGCTGAAGATAACATTGTTGTTGCCGCTGAGGCCCACCTGGAAGTAGGTGCGGAGCGTGCCGTAAGCGGTCTGCTGACGCGCGTCGTAGTTGATGTAGGCGCGCGTACGCCAGGTGGTGTCGGCGGCGTTGTTGGTGATCGTCGTGCCGGTCGCGGCAGATGCGCTCGACGAGTCAAGCCGCGTGTTGTAGCCGTGGTTGCCGCCCCACGGGCCGGCGGTCGCGTCGGCGCCCGAGCCGTACGACCATTCGGTGCGCACGTAGCCGCCGATCTTCATGCAGATATCGGTGCCGGGGATGTAGTAGTAGCCGGCGCCGTACAGGGAGCAGACCTTCACGTACTCTTCTGATTTGCGGCCGCGTAGGCCTCGATGGCGAGCGCAGGTCCGGGACTTTCCTTTGCGATCCGAAAGCGTCCGGAATCCCGATGCCGCGGTCTAGGTCCGCCCTAGGTCGCCCGGGCCAGAGCCGCAAATGCAGCGCGCCCCATTCATCGGTCCGTCGCGGCCCGGCCGGCATTCGGCGCGGTCCGCTGCCGATCGATGTGTCTAGGTTTGGCCTAGGTCGCGTTGCGCGCGGGAACGGAACCGCCGGCATGCGCACCGCTCGCGGCCGTGCCCCGGCCGGCCGCACCTATGACGCCGGCGACCTCTTCCGCCGCCTCGCGCAAGGTGTCGGCCGTGAGATGGGCGTAGCGCTGCGTGTACCGGGTGTGGGCATGCCCCAGCAGTCCCTGCACGACATAAAGCGACACACCCTTGTTCACCAGGAAGCTCGCGAACGAGTGTCGCAGGTCGTGCAGGCGCAAATCGGGAAGCCGCGCATGTTTGCGGATCCGCTCCCAGGGGAAATGCAACGACGGCGACGGCCGGCCGGTGACCGGCGACGGAAAGATGTACGGATTATCCGATTCCCGGCCGATCGAGCGCAGCAGATCCATCGCCGCTGCGTTCAAGGCAATGCTCCGCGGCTTGCCCGACTTCGACAGCGGCACCAGGAGCGTGCGGTTCTCCCAGTCCACGTACTCCCATTTCGCATGAGTGATTTCGTTTCGCCGGCCGCCGGTCAGCAGCAGCAGCATGATGGAGCGCGCCGCCACCCGGTTCTCGTCGCTTTCGATGGCGGCAACCAGACGCTGCGCTTCGTCGAAATCGATAAACCGTTCGCGGTTCACGTCGGGTGCAAGATTGATCCCGGCGGTCGGATTGTCGTTGGCGCCGGGAACGCGCCATTTGCGGGCGAGGTTGAAGGCGTGCCGCAACACGATGACGACCCGGTTGGTCGTGCCGGTCGCGTAGCCCTTCTGCCGCATCCGCTCCACCAGCGCGGCGATGGCCTCGGCGCGGATCAGGTCGATGCATTGCGGCCCGAGTTCCGGAAGGATGTGGACACGCAGCACGGTCTCGTCCGTGCGCCAGCTCCGCTTGTAACTCTTGACGTGCGGCAGATAGCGGTCCCGGACCAGCTCCGCCAAGGTCGGGATGGCGCGCAGTTCCGACCGGCGCGCCTGTGGATCGGCCCCCACCAGGGCCTGCGCTGCGATCGTCCGTCCCTGCCGCCGGGCCGCTGACAGCGAAAGGACGTCCGCCGGTCCAATCTTGTATTGCCGCTCCCTGCCGCGGGCGTCGGTGTAGCGCTGGTAATAGGTCATGCCGCCCGACGTGCGGACTTCGAGCATGAAGCCGCGCTGCTCCAGATCGAAGTAGTCGACCTTCTTCGCGCCTTCCGGGCAGGCTGCGGTCCGCACGAACGTCGGGGTGAGTTGCACGCGGGGCATAGAGCAAACGCTAGATGACGCACCGTTCCGGACAATCAATTCTTAAGAAATCAACAAATCGAAGTACAATGCTTATGCACTGCATGTCCTTGGAATGGACATAAAACAGCAACCTGCGATTCCATGCCGCACATTTTAGTCTCCGCACTTTTCGACTCCGCGCGGATCGCGCGTTCAAGGTCATGCCTGCGGTTGCTTAGGATCGCGCCAGCGGAGCGCAATTGCGGGCCGCCGGGAAGCGTACACAAGCCGCCTTGCCCGGGGGCACCGCCGGGCAAAGCAACGCCAGCCCGCCGGCCGCCACACCGCGAATTAGTCCCGGCTTCGGCGAAAATTTTTGTCAGCAATTAACGTCCAAACACCGCATTTTTTGAATGACTTGGCCTGCACATCGAGGCATTTTGTCGCATATGTAAACGTGTCAGAAGCGGGGCGCTTTCGACACCCAATAGAACAGTCATGGCGACGAGCAAAGAAGTGGAATTGACGGCGCGGCCGGGCGGCGGCGCGATCGATCTGCAAGACCTGAAGCGCAAATCATGGCCGTCCGTGATGGCACAATTCATGCGCATCGCCGCCCCGTCGACGTTCGATTTCAAACTGGCTTCGACGTCGAACTACATCGCGCTGCACGACATCTACCGCAGCGACGGCACGACAACCGTGCCGGGGCTTCCGCGAAGTTACCAGAAGGACTTGCGGAACAAGATCACGTTCATACCGGCAGGTTGTCCCGTCGAAGGCTGGAGTGTGATCGATAGGCCCGGCGCCTTTGTCGCGCTCTATATCGACCGGTCGAGTTCCGGGGACGATGTTCCCGACCTGGCAAAGCTGTCGCCCCAGATCTGCTTCGACGATCCGATGTTGCGTCTGGCGTTGTCTCATTTCCAGTTGATGCTGCACGGCCAGATGCAGGACATGCCCGGCTATGCGGAGTCTCTCGGCATTCTCGTGTCTTATGAAATGAAGCGGGTCGCCTCAAAACAGGTGCCGGTGGTAAGGCATCAGGGCGGACTGACGGCCCGGCAGATGCGCATCGTCGCCGACTACATCGAGAGCCATCTGCTGGAGCAGACCAGCGTATCCGAGCTTGCCGCGCTGCTCGACTTGACGCGGTTTCATTTCATGCGCGCCTTCAAGCAGACCATGGGCGTCCCGCCACACCGATTCATGATTCAACGGCGCATCGAGCGCGCCAAGGACTTGCTGGCGGATGTCGACATTTCGATCGGCGACGTTGCCGCGCGCAGCGGCTTCAACAGCATCACGCAGCTGACCCGCGCCTTCCGCCGCGTGAACGGAACGACGCCTTCGGCCTTCCGGCGCAACATGACGTGACGGGCCGGCGCACGCCGGTGGCGTGTGCCACCCTCCTGCAGTCTCAGGCCACCTTCGGAAGCCGCATCGCGTCCCATGCCGTCGCATAGATCGACGACCAGGCCGGCCTGCCGAATTCGGCCTGCAGTCCGGACAGGATCGAGTGGGTCGGCAGTTGCGAGCAGCCGATGAACAGGGCGTCGCAGTCCGGCGCCATGGTGGCGCGCGCCAGCGTACGCACCTCATCCGCCGTGATACGTCCGAGTGCCATGACGTCAGGGGCGCGAAACGTGTCCATCCGGGCGACACCGATGCCGCCGTCCGCCAGGAAGGCCGCAAGCTGCGCATTGACGTTGTCCGAATATGGCGTCACGACGGCGATGCGCCTCGCCCCGACATGCTGGAGCGCGTGCACCATGGCGCGCGCCGTGGTCACAACCGGCAGGCCGGTCTCGCGCGAGAGCATGCCGGCAAGTTCGGCGTCGCCCGACGGACCCGAAATGAAGCCTGCCGCGGTGCAGCCGTAGGCGATCAGGTCGAGCCCAGCGCCTGCAAAGTGCTCCCGTGCCAGGGACACCGCGCTATCGCGATAGGCCGGCAGCGTATCCTTGTTCAGGAGCCCTGCCCCGCGCGGAATCTTCACCGTCGTGACCGCGGAGCCCGCCGGCAGCCAGGCGGCCAGTTCGACCTCCATGGTCGTGTTGTTGGCCGGCACCATCAGGCCGACCTTGAGCGGTGCAGCCGTGCCGGTCATGCCGCCACCCAGCCAAGGTGCGCGGCCTTGAGCACGGGGCGCGTCAACGAGTGCGCAGCGCGGCGTGTCCCCGGCGGCAAGGCGCGCCAATGCAACGCCCGCAGTTCACCGAACAGGTGCGGCAGACGCGTCCATCTTTCCCCGCCGTCGATGCTGCGGAACAGTTCGCCGAGATTGGTGCAAGTGTAGATCAGCATCGGATCGGCGGGATTGACGGCCACGCACCACACCGTGCTTTCCAGCGATCCGGGAAGCCTTGCGTTCTCCCAGGTCCGGCCGCGATCGCGCGAGCGCAGCAGGAACCCATCGTTGCCCGGCGGGCCGTTGCCGTTGGTGAGGAAGACGACACCGCTGTCGTCGGCGCGCGGCACCACGGCACGGCAATAGGGCCAGGGCGACGGAATCTCCTGCACGGTCCAGGTTTCGCCGTTGTCCTCGCTCCGGTGCAGCCCCCGGTTCGTGGTCGCGAGCAGCACCTTGCCGCGCCCCGGAACCTGCAGCGCCGCGATCCCGTGCACGTCGCCGGACACCAGGCCGCTTTCCTTCCGCTCCCAGGTTTCGCCGTCGTCCGTGCTGCGGTAGATGGCGCCGATTTCGATCGTGGCCCATACGGTGCCGCGGTCGACCGGGTCGAACAGGATTTGCGTCACGCGCGTCGGCCCGCCGTTGACCTCCGACGCCGGGATGACGCCCGGGGCGGTCAGCGGTTTCCAGGTGCGGCCCGCGTCCGCCGAACGGTAGAGTCCGGCGGGCCGCGATCCCGCAATCAGCACATCCGGATTTTTGGGATCGACCGCCACGGACCAGACGTCCTGCATCGGCGACGGCAGATGCGCCCACCGCGCGTCCGGCTCGTCCCAGCGAAAGACGCCCATGTCGGAACCGGCGAACAGCCGCTCGGGCGTCTTCGGGTGGCTCGCGAGCGACCACACGCGCGCTTCCAGATACATGCCGGAATGGCTATTGGGGTGAACCCAGTTCTCGCCGGCGTCGTCGCTGAACCATGCGGAGTGGCCGCCGGTACCGGCGTAGACATGCACCTCAAGCGCCGCATCCGGTGACTTTGCCACGGCCATCTCCCTGCTCGGCCTCGCAATGTGTTGCGACGAGCCCGACGCTCCGGTTCGGACCCAAATCGTACACCCAACCCCATCGATCCGTCAGCATTCCGGACGGCATGTGGGATCAGCGATTGCGGCGCAGCGCCTGAAGCGCAGCATAATCCTTGTCGCCGATGACGATGGTGCCGCGCGCCAGACCCTGCGCCCGCCGCGCTGCGCTCGCCTCGCCCTGGATCCGCACCCGCTCGAAATCCTGTCCCGGCCGCGAGGCCCGCACGGCCTCGAGCAGTTCGGCCGAGCGAGCCTTGAACTCATCGATCGGCATGAGCATCTCTGGATCGAAGACAAGGAAAAAGAAGCCGTATTCGCCAAGCTGTTTGACGATTGGTTTTCCGCCCGCAAGCAGACCGAGGATTTGCACGACCAGCGCCAGTCCTCCGCCGCGCGCCCCGCCCCAGGGCAGGATCGCGCCCGCAAGACCCGCCGCCGCGTCCTCGGTCGGATGACCCAGCCGGTCGACCGCCATCTCCGGATCGAGCGCCCGTCCCGAATTCCGGCGATGCAGCATCTCGCCCCAGGTGGCTGCGCTGGTGCCGATGTCGACGATCAACGGGCCGTCCTGGCCCGGAAACCCGAAGGCCATCGGGTTGGTGCCGTAGACGGGATCGATCCCGCCGTAAGGCGCGACGCGCGCCGTGGCACTCGCGGTGTGAAACGCAACTAGGTCCTGCCGCGCCGCCCGCTCGACATAGTAGGCCAGCCTGCCGCTGAACCAGGTGTTGCGGACGCCGACGATGCCCACTCCGCTCTTGCGGGCCAGTTCGATCGCCTTATCGACTCCGATCACAGACGTGACGAAGCCGTTGTTGTCACATCCGTCAATTACAGCGGAATTGGAGTCCTCCCGGATAACCGCGACGCGTTTTGCCGGCGGCCTTTTGTCGAGGACCTCGACCAGGCCGATCGCCCTCGGCAACCCGAAATGCTCGTCACCCACCAGCGAGCCGTCGACTAGGTGGTCGGCAACCATTCCGGCGTAGTCGGCGGGCATTCCGCGCGAGGTCAGGATTTCGACAACGATCGCTCTTGCATCCCCGAGCTTCAGCTCCATCGATTGTCTCATATCCCCGGAGAGGACCCATCCACGTCGGCATTTAGCGAAAAAAGGAGCCCGCGCCCTCTATGCTCGCGATGTCGGAGCATCGGCAACGCTCGCTTCCGGAGTCGGGCGCGAGCGGCTCCAGAATTGATAGGCCGTAACGCCGACGATCATCGCCAAGGCCGGCAGGTCGACATACCAGTTCGGGAACACCAGCATCACCGCCCCGGCAATGAGCAGCACCCGCGCCGGCGCGCCGAGATGGCCGAAATAGTAACCGGAAACGCCCGCTGCAAACGGCACCGCGGCAAAGAACATCACCGCCCAGGTGTACGCGACGCTCCAGTTGAACCCGTCCAGCATCAGGATCGGCGTGTACACGAACATGAACGGCATGATGTAGAGAAAGCTAGAAAAGCGCATGGCCTGGAAACCCGTACTGTACGGGTTGGACTGGGCAATGCCGGCGCCGGCAAAGGCCGCCATGCAGACCGGCGGCGTCACATTGGACGACTGGCTGAACCAGAACACCGCGAGATGCGCCGCCAGTAGCGGCACGCCCATTTCGCCGAGAGCGGGGGCCGCCAGCACCGCCAGTATCAGATAGTCCGCGGTCACCGTCATCCCCATGCCGAGGATGAAGGTCGCGACCAGAATGATCAGCAGCGCCACCCACACCATGCCGAAGGTATAGGTCAGGAGCAGCGCGGAGAACTTGAACGCAAGCCCGGTCAACAGCGCCATGCCGACGATGATGCCAACCGGCCCGGCCGTGGAACCCACGATCAGCGACTTGTCGCCGCCTTCGGCGAGCGCGTCGAACAGCGCGACGAAGAAGCCCTTGATGTCCCACGTCAGCAGATGGCGGATGGCCATCAGAACCAGGAACGCCACGATCGCATCGAAGGCGGCCTTCGACGCCGTCGCGCCGCTGAAAAGCACGCCGAACAGAATCGCAATCGGGACGATGTAGTACCAGCCCGACTTCAGCACCGGCCAGACCTGCTTGCGCTGCTCCGGCGGCGTCGCCTCGACGCCGTTCTTCAGCGCCTCGAAATGAGTCATCGACAGGACCGCGAAGAAATAGAGCAGCGCCGGAACCAGCGCGACCAGCATGATCTGGCCGTACGGAATGCGCAGCATCTCCGCCATCAGGAACACGCCCGCGCCCATGACTGGCGGCATGAACATTCCGCCGGTCGACGCTGCCGCCTCGATCCCGCCGGCGACGTGCGGCCGGTAGCCGGATCGTTTCATCAGCGGGATGGTGAACGTGCCGGTTGCGACCGTGTTCGCGGTGGCGCTGCCGGAGATCATGCCGAAGAAGCAACTCGCCATCACCGCGGCCTTGGCCGGACCGCCGCGAAAACGGCCGAGCAGCGCCAGCGGCAGCTCGATGAAGAACGCGCCGGCGCCGAAGCGTTCGAAGATCGCTCCCATGATGACGAACAGCATGACGAAGGCGATGAACACATAGGCGACGAAGCCGAAAATCCCGTTCATCGACGCGTAGGTGTCGGAAATGATCAATGACGCCGAATATCCCGCGTGGCCGAACAGCTCACCCGGGAAATACGGCCCAAGCAATGCGTAGATCAGGGCCAGCAGCGCGAGCGTCGGCAGGATGGCGCTCATCGCCCGGCGGCAGGCTTCGAGGATGACCGCGATGGCAAGCACCCCGAAGACGATGTCGCGCGTCGTCGTATCGCCGCTCCGCCACGCCATTTCCTCGTATTCGACGATGAAGTTTCCGAGGGCGAGTGCCGCCGCAAGAATCAGGCCGAGGTCCATGACGCTCGGTCTGTCCTGCGGCGAATGCCGGTTGGCCGGGAACCTCAGGAACACCATCGAGGTCACAAGCAGGATGAACGTCGCGCGCAAAGTCGACGTCGACCAGAGGTTCGAAACGACGGAGGCGATCAGAAATACGCTGTAAAAGGCGGCAATCAGCCGGTACGTCACGTTCCAGCCCGATGTGAACTGGCGCGTGCGCCGCGTGCCTTCGCTCTTTTCGAGCAAGCGAAGGAAAACGCTCAAGGCGCCTGCGTTCGTTCCGGCCATGGGGATCTTCCGGTTTCGAAGTCGGAGTTCAACCGCCAATAGAGTTGCGCGGGCCGCACGCGATGCGCGGCCCGCATCCGCCTCGGACCTATTTCAAAACCGGATCGGGAATCGGGATGCCCTGCTCCCGCCAGTACTTCGCCGCGCCCGGATGCACCGGGCCCGGATTGCCGGTGAGCGGCGACTTGGCGTTGAGCCCGTGACTCTTGAACGCCATGGTGACGTGGCGCGTCCCGGGCTCGGAGTAGGTCAGCTTGGTGAATTCGTAGATCACGTCGTCCGGCACGTCCTTGTGAGCGATCAGGAAGCCGTTGCTGCCGAACACGGTCACGTCTTTATTCTGGCCGGGATAGGTGCCCGCCGCGATCTTGATCGGCTGATAGAACGGATACTTCTTGAAGAAGCCGCTCTTTTCCATCTCCGCGCTCATATCGACCAGTTTGATCTTCCGCTGCGCGGCGATTTCCTCGACCGTGCCGGCAGGGATGGTGCCAAGCCGCGTGATGGCGTCGACGCGCTTGTCCACCAGCATGTCGGGATAATCCTGATGCGGCAGCATCTGGGCCTTCATCTGGCTCAGAAGCCCCGTCACCGTCAGCAGCCGCTGCAATCCGGTCGCCGCAGCGGACCCGGGCGCGCCGATTGCGACGTTCTTGCCCTTGAGGTCCGACAACGTGTTGATCTTGGGATCGTCGAGGACGACCAGGTGATTGGCCATCGGCGGCACCACCTGTCCGATGACCCGCCAGTTGCGCATCTGTGCGGTGAACGGCTTCTCGCCGTTCCAGCCTTCAAACATCGCGTCCGGCGTCGCCATGCCGAGCTGGGCCTGGCCGGAATTCACCCGGCGCAGGTTCTCATAACCGCCACCCGACGTGCTGGGCGTCAGCCGCAGCCGGCCCGAGTTGTTGTTGACGTAGTTCGAGATCGGGGCGCCGATCAGATAGAACGACCCGGTGACGCCGCCGGTCGTCAGCTGAAGCATGCTTCGCTGGGAGTCTTGCGCGAGGCCCGTTCCAGGCATCGCAGCAAGCATGAAGACGCATCCCAGACTCAATGCGGCGAGAGTCCTCCTCGACGGCATGTCTACCTCCCTGGTCGACCGACGATGCGGCGTTATGTTTTTTGAGTTCCGGCACGTTCTCCTCGGCAGCCGGATTGGTGCAAATCAAACGACATTTTCCAGGTGAAGTCGATCCGCAAAGCGGATCGCAAGGGCTGACCGCGGCCGTTCCCTCGCCGGTGCGGCGTACTGCCGCTTTCGAAATCGGCCCTGGGGGTCCGTTTGGCGCCGGGGCTTCGTGTTATCCGAGCGGGCGTTCGGCCGCGTGCGCGGACCGGTCGGGGCGGCGGCAGCCGATATCGGAAACGGCGCTGGCGGACAGGGTGGGATTCGAACCCACGAGAGAGTTGCCCCTCTGCCGGTTTTCAAGACCGGTGCCTTAAACCGCTCGGCCACCTGTCCAAGCCCGATGTTGCTTGGGTTTCTCGCGTGCGCCCATCCCAACGAAAGTCAGTTTGCTACCGCTTTGCTACCGAACGTACAAAACTGTGCGCCCGCCGCGCCACAAGATATAGCTTCAGAACTGGCCTTTGGTGAGTCCCTAGCGGAATTGGTAGCCGATGTGGCCACCACTGCATTCCGTCGAATCCTGAGCCGCGCTAGGCCGACTGCTTGGCGCTTCTGAGCGCGGCGTCAACCTTGGCAGCGGCATCGGTCTGCATATTCGGCATGACGTGCGAATAGATGTCCATGGTTATCGCAATGCTGGAATGCCCAAGCCGCTCCTGCACGACCTTAGGATGCACGTTCTCGGCCAGTAGGTGGCTGGCGTGGCTGTGTCGCAGGCCATGAAGGCGTACCGCCTGCCCCTGCCCTTTCATGAAGGCTGCAATGGCGTGTGTCAGGCTCCGCGGCTGGAGCGACGATCCGTCCGGCCAGGTCACAACGCGCGTCTCGCCATCCGGCCGGATACCGAGCCGTAGCAACTCCTGCGCCTGTTGCACCCGCCATGCCTTCAATTCGTCAATCAGGATCGACGGCAATGCGATCGTGCGGCATTTGCTGCCCTTGGTCTCCTTTTCTCGGCAGCCGGCCTTGGTCTGTTCGATGCTGGCGACCACTGCGGCCTGAGCGCGGTCGAGGTCGAGCGATTTCCACCTAATGGCAGCTATCTCACCGCGGCGCAGCCCGCCCATTGAGCCGAGTAGCAACGGCACCAGCAACCGGGACTGCCGAGCCGCCTCAATGGTCTGCATGGTCGTGGCGGGATCGATAGTGGCGACTGGTTTCTTGTCGATCTTCGGCCGGTCTTTCTTCTGAATGTCGGCGGGGTTGCGGACGATCAGGTTCCAGCGCATGGCCTGGGCCAACGCTTGTTTGAGAACCCGATGCATGTGATGGACGGTGCGGGGCGACAATCCGCCTTTCCCGTTTCTGCGCCCGGACTTGAGCGCCTTGGCGTAGGCTGCCGAGACTTGGACCATCTGAAGCTTGGACAAGATCGTCGCGCCCAACAGCGGAACGATGTTCTTGCGGGCGAGGTCGCAGTACCGTTCATGCGTGAGGGTCGCGACGTTCGGTTTGATGTGTTCTAGCCATCGCTCCAGGTAGGCGGCAAGCGTCGTCTTGTCCGGCTCCAGGTAGGTGCCGCCGTTCATGGTCGAGATCAATCGAGCGCATTCGATTTGCGCCTCGCGCTTGGTCCCTCGAAAGCTGTGCCATTTGCGCTTTCGCTTGCCGGTGCTCGGGTCTCGAATGTCGAGCACGATTGCAAACCGGTTCGGGCCGCGTTCCCGGATGTGGCCCTTCATCGTTGCTGTCCTTTCCTTTGGTTGTTGAAATCGTAGCGATGTGAGTCGCAGCAAAATTTCGCGTCGGCGCGTCGATCTGTGCCGATCCCGGCTTCAAACCACACGCCGCAGTGCTCACAGGTTCGAACGGACGCTCCCGAGCTGACGCGCTGAGCGAATTGCAGCTTCATGGCCGTAAGAAGGGAACGCGGCACTAAAGCCAACTTCAACTGCCCCCGCCGAGGGCGCAGCCTCAGATCAATGTCAGCTAAGCGAAAATCGTCGCTGCTCTGCGGTGTCAGCTTCCTACCGTCCACCATTTTTTTGAGTAGCTTGAATTGTGCGGCGTGATACTGCCAGTCGGAGATGGACTCCTCGTCCGCATTCTCGCGGTATGTACCGAGCTGGCCGAACTTCCTCGCAAACTTGACGCAGTTCTCGGGCGTAGGTTCCAACTTTGCAAACTGCAAATAGAGGTCCGGCCACACCTCCAGCGGACGCTTCATGATCACGGGCCCGTCGGGCTTGATGTGCGGGCCGTGGGGGTTTCCAGTCAGCGTTACGCGGCCGGGGACCACCGGCGCCGGCGGATACGACACGATCCGATACGATTTAGCGATCGGCCACTCGAAATCGATCCAAATCTCGCCCATCACACGCCTCTATTCGTCTACCCGGATATTTTCATTATCCGAGTGACGCGTCAAGATTGGTTGATTAGTTTTCATCCACGAAACGAATCAAAGGAAACGGTCAACAAGGAAGCAGCCGATGAAGCACACTCACTCCGACGTTTTGGACAAGCCGACCTGCACGGTGGAAGAGTTCCGCAAGCTGATGGGACTCAGCAAGAACCCGGCGTATGACGCCATCAAGCGAGGGGATATTCCATCGATTCGACTTGGTGGCCGCATTGTCGTCCCAACCGCACCCCTTCGCCGACTGCTCGGGTTGCCTGAAACTCCGAAGGGCTGAGGCCGAC
>VGEP01000082.1 GCA_016869215.1 Alphaproteobacteria bacterium
CGACGTCTGGCGTCACATCGGCAGCCTCGTCACGACCATCGGCTCCCGCGAATGCAGCGCATACTTCGCCAACGCAGGATACGCTTCCGTCAAAACGTGAAACGCTCTAGTCGCGCGGACCGTGGCGCCGCGCGCTATTTGAACCGGCTGCGCACCGCGTCGGCCTTGGACGGATCGACGCGCACCGTCATGGCCAGCCGGCCGCCCTCGTCCAGCGCCTTGGCCATCACTTCGGTGTGGCGGTGCAGCCAGCTCACGCCCGAGCCGTCGGCCGGATCGAGCGAAAGGTCGAGCGTGATGCGGCGGGCGCCGAGCCGTTCCTCGATCGCGGCAAGCAGCGCGGCCGTGCCCTCGCCGCTGAGCGCCGACACCAGAACCGGCCGGCTGCCGGCGGGACGCCGCTGCGCGAGGTTTTCGATGCGCGCCCGCGCCTCGGGGCCGAGCCGGTCGATCTTGTTCCAGACCTCGATCAGGCGATGCTCGTCGTGCGGCTCGATGCCGAGCGACTCCAGCACTTGTTCGACGTCCTTCGACTGGGCCTCGGTGTCCTCGTGCGACACGTCGCGCACGTGCAGGATGACGTCGGCTTCGATGACCTCTTCGAGCGTGGCACGGAACGCGGCCACCAGCATGGTCGGCAGGTCGGAGATGAAGCCCACGGTATCGGACAGGATGATCTTCAAGCCGTTCGGCAGCGAGACGGCCCGCAGGGTCGGATCGAGCGTCGCGAACAGCATGTCGGCCTGCAGCACGCTCGCCTGCGTGATGCGGTTGAACAGCGTGGACTTTCCGGCGTTGGTGTAGCCGACCAGCGCCGCGATCGGATACGGCACGCGGGCGCGGCTGTCGCGGTGCAGCTTGCGGCGCTTCTTGACCTTTTCGAGTTCGGCTTCGATGCGCGCGATCCGCTCCTCGATCAGCCGCCGGTCGGTCTCGATCTGCGTCTCGCCCGGCCCGCCGAGGAATCCGAAGCCGCCGCGCTGACGCTCGAGGTGCGTCCATGAGCGCACCAGCCGGCTCTTCTGATAGGTGAGATGTGCGAGCTCGACCTGCAGCGAGCCTTCCTTGGTGCGCGCGCGGCGCCCGAAGATTTCCAGGATCAGCCCGGTGCGGTCGAGCACCTTGGCGTTCCAGGCCTTCTCCAGATTGCGCTGCTGCACCGGAGAGAGCGCGCAGTCCACGATCACGATGCCGGCTTCGTTGCTTTTGACGAGGCCCGCGATCTCGTCGACCTTGCCCGATCCGATGTAGGTCGCGGGCCGGATGTCGCCGATCGGCACGATGCCGGAGGCTACGACGTCGAGGTCGATGGCACGCGCCAGGCCTGTGGCCTCGTCGAGACGCGCGGCGTGGGTCCGCTCCGGCTGCTGGCTGCGCACGGCCGCGGCCGTGCGCGCCGGCGCACGGCGGCGGTACGGCCCGATCACGAGCGCGCGTCCGGTCGCCGAGCCCGGCGGGCTCAGTCCGTCCTGTCGCGTGTCACGGCCGCGCGGCTCCAATCAGGGCTTGTCTCCGGCGGGCGGTTCTTCGGCGCCCTCGAACAGCTGGATCGGATGACCCGGCATGATCGTCGAGATGGCGTGCTTGTAAACCAATTGCGAGTGGCCATCCCGCCGCAGCAGCACACAAAAATTGTCGAACCACGTCACGACGCCCTGCAGCTTGACGCCGTTGACCAGGAAGATGGTGAGCGGCGTTTTGCTCTTTCGGACGTGATTGAGGAAGGTATCTTGCAGATTTTGCGATCGGTCGGCTGCCATTGCCGTTGTTCCGTTCTTTATCGCCCGCGGACCCCTGCCGCGAGACATTGTTCGCAAGTCCCCGGCCGGGAATCGTTATGGGCCATAGGACTTGGGGCAACGGTATTAGATGGCACGTCTTGGGTCGGCGCAAGCCCAAGTTCGGGCCGGAAACGCATAAAATCGAGCCGAAATCGGCCCAAGTCCGCACCCGCGCCGCGCGTCCTCAGGTCGCTTCCGCGAAGCGGTGGAAGTCGCGCCGCAGCGCGCTTGCGATCAGGCCGGGCGCGCCGTTGCCGACCGGCTTGCCGTCGATCCGCACCACGGGAAGCACGACCTGGCTCGCCGAGGTGATGAAGGCCTCGCGGGCGGCCAGCGCCTCGTCGACGGTGAAGGCGCGCTCTTCCAGTTCCAGGCCCTGCTCCTTCAGCGCGTCAATTACAACGGCGCGGGTAATGCCCTTCAGGATCGCGTGGTCGGCGTGCCGCGTGACCACCTTGCCGTCGCGTGTAACGATCCAGGCGTTGGACGACGAGCCCTCGGTGACGCGTCCCTGCTTGTCGACGAACCACGCCTCGCGGGCGCCCTGCTCGCGTGCCGCCTGTTTGGCCAGCACGTTCGGCAAGAGCGACACCGACTTGATGTCGACCCGCTCCCAGCGGTTGTCCGGGACGGTGATGACGGCGACGCCGTCCGCGGCCATGCGGTCGGCGCCCGCGGCGTCGAGGTTGCGCGCCGTGACCACTACGCTCGGCGAAGTGCCCGCCGGCGGAAAAGCGTGATCGCGGTGCGCCACCCCGCGATTGACCTGCAGATAGACGATGCCCCAGCGCACCTTGTTGCGGCGGACGGTCTCGCGCAGCACGACGCCGAGCGCGGCGTCCGACATCGGCATGGCGATGCGCAGCTCCGACAGCGAGCGCCTGAGGCGCTCGATATGGCGGCGCTCGTCGACCAGCCGCCCGCCCCTCACCTCGCAGACTTCGTACACGCCGTCGGAAAACTGGTAGCCGCGGTCCTCGACGTTCACGCTCGCCTGGGCGAGCGGAAGGTAGCGGCCGTTGACATAGGCGATGCGGGACAAGGAAGACCTCTTTGATTTGCCGCGCCGGATGCTGCGGGCGCGCGACTGCTCAACGCCGCGCGGCCATCGCCGGCGCTCCTATCCGATTCCCAGCGCCTTGAGCTTGCGGTGCAGGGCCGAGCGCTCCATGCCGACGAATTCGGCGGTGCGCGAAATGTTGCCGCCGAAGCGGTTGATCTGCGCCAGCAGGTATTCGCGCTCGAACAATTCGCGCGCCTCGCGCAGCGGCAGGCCCATGAGCTGTTCGCCGCCGTTGCCGTTCGGCATCGACGGCACCATCGAGCCCACGTCCTGCGGCAGCATGCTGGCGCTGATGGTGGCGCCTGGATCGCCGCCGGCGAGGATCATCAGCCGCTCGACGTTGTTGCGCAGCTGGCGCACGTTGCCCGGCCAATCGTGCGACTGCAGCACGGCCATGGCATCCTCGCCGATCTTGCGCTGCGGCAGGCCGGTGGCCTGCGATATCTGCTCCATGAAGTAGTGCACCAGGTCGGGGATGTCCTCGCGCCGTTCGGCCAGCGGCGGCACCCGCACCGGCACGACCGAAAGCCGATGGTACAGGTCCTCGCGGAAGCGCCCGGCGGAGATTTCGGCCTCGACGTTGCGGCTGGTCGAGGACACGATCCGCACGTCGACGGCGACCTTGGTCGAGCCGCCGACGCGCTGGAAGGTCTGGTCGACCAGCACGCGAAGAATCTTGTTCTGGGTGTCGCGCGGCATGTCGGCGATTTCGTCGATGAACAGCGTGCCGCTGTGGGCTTCCTCCAGCGCGCCGACCTTGCGCTGCTGCGTGCCGTTGGACTGCTCGACGCCGAACAGCTCGATCTCCATGCGTTCCGGCGTGATCGCGGCGGCGTTGATGACGACGAACGGCCCGTGCGCACGGCCCGATGCGCCGTGCAGCGTGCGCGCGGCAAGCTCCTTGCCTGCGCCCGACGGTCCGACGATCAGGATGCGGCTGTTGGTCGGGGCGACCTTCTCGATGGTCTGCCGAAGCTGGTTGATTGCGGGCGAGCGCCCGACGATCCGCGTCGGCAGCGGGGCGAGCGCCTTGAGGTCGCGCACCTCGCGCTTCAGCCGCGACGTCTCCAGCGCGCGGTCGGCGACCAGCACCAGCCGGTCGGCCTTGAACGGCTTTTCGATGAAGTCGTAGGCGCCGCGCTTGATCGCCGCCACGGCGGTTTCGATGTTGCCGTGTCCGGAAATCATGACGACGGGAAGCTCCGGATGCTGCTCCTTCACGGAATCCAGCAGTTGCAGGCCGTCGAGCCGGCTGCCCTGCAGCCAGATGTCCAGGAACACCAGATTGGGACGGCGGTTCTTGATCTCGTTGAGCGCGGAATCGCTGTCGCGCGCGGTGCGCGTCGTATAGCCCTCGTCCTGCAGCAGGCCTGCGACCAGTTCGCAAATGTCGGACTCGTCATCGACGATCAGAATATCGGACGCCATGTGTCAATGCTCGCTGACTGCTTCACTTCGTGCTGGTTTTCCGGGGTCCGCAGCGGTCCGCTCGGCGACGAACCGCAGCCGGATCCAGGCGCCGCGCTGGCCGGGGAATTTCACATCGGCATCGTTCAGCTCGATCCCGCCGCCATGCTCTTCCAGAATGCGGCCGACGATGGCGAGGCCGAGCCCCGTGCCCTTCTCGCGCGTGGTGACGTAGGGTTCGAGCAGCCGGTTGCGATTTTCCTTCGGCAGGCCGATGCCGTTGTCGATCACGTCGATGGTCACGCCATCCTCGGTGCGCGCCGCGACGACGCGGATATGACCCCGCCCGCGCTCGTCGTGCGGGACCGCGGCGATCGCTTCGCTGGCGTTCTTGATGATGTTGGTGAGCCCTTGCGAGATCAGCCGGCGGTCGAAGCGTGCCGGCATCGGGTCCTCGGCAATGTCCAGGTCGATGTCGATGTCGGCGTTGCCGACCCGCATCAGGAACACCACCTGCCGCACCGTGTCGGCCACATCCTCGGCCGCTATCACGGGTTTCGGCATGCGCGCGAACTTGGAGAATTCGTCGACCATCCGCTTGATGTCGTCGACCTGGCGCACGATCGTGTCGGTGCACTGCTCGAACACCGCGCGGTCTTCGGTGATGACGCTGCCGTACTTGCGGCGCAGGCGCTCCGCCGACAACTGGATCGGCGTCAGCGGGTTCTTGATCTCGTGCGCGATGCGGCGCGCAATGTCGGCCCAGGCCGAGGTGCGCTGCGCGAGCACCAGTTCGGTGATGTCGTCGAGCGTGAAGACGTGGCCGCGCTCGGCGCCCGGCGACTGCTCCGTCGTCACGCGGACGGACAGATTGCGCTCGCGGCCCTGGCGGTTGAGCGTCACCTGACCCTGCGCAAGGCGCTGCGCGCCGGAATCCGCATTGGCGAGCATTTCCGCAAGTTCCGGCACGACCTCGATCAGCGGACGGCCGATGACGTCGGCCTCGGCCCGGTCGATCAGGCGCTCGGCCGAGCGGTTGAGAATGCTGATGCGGCCCTCCGCGTCGACGCCGATCACGCCCGCGCTCGCGCCGGCCAGAACCGCTTCGGTGAAACGGCGGCGCTGGTCGATCAGGTCGCGCGCGCGCACAATGTCGTCGCGCTGGGTGCGAAGCTCGTAGGTCATGCGGTTGAACGTCTCGCCGAGCTGGGCCAGATCGCCTTCGGACCGCTGGACCGGAACCTGGATGTAGAGATTGCCGGTCGACACGATGTTGGCCGCGCCGATCAGCCGGCGGATCGGCGCCACCAGCCGGTTCGCAAAGCTCAGGCCGAGCCACGCCGCGGACAACAGCACCGCGAGCGCAATCACGGTGTACATCAGCGCGAAGGCGAGTTGCACGCCGAAGCGCCGCGCTTCGAGGTTCGCGAAGTCGCTGACCGTTGCCTGGGTCTCGCGCAATTGCGCGATCACGCGCGGGTCGAGCGGGCGTATGACATTGAGATAAGCGTCGTCGTAGCCGCGAAGCTTGATCACGGCCGCGACCGAATTGGTCGCGAGCAACATGCCGATCTGCGGCTCGGATTCATTCACCGTCTTCAATCCGGCGGCGCCCGGCAGCGAGATCGCGTAGTCGTTCTGGATGTCGGCGCGCTCGATGACATTGGCCTCCGGCCCGATGATCATGGCCGCCGAGAGCGCGCGCACCGTCGCCTGCGCCGTGAAGAACTGCTTGAACCGCTCGCGCTCCTGATCGAACAGCGGCTTGGCGCGCGAGACATCGAAGGCCATTGCCAGGATGTCGCCGCGGATCATCTGGGCGTGTTCCTGAAGATAGGCGTCGGCCACCATCAAGGAGTTTTCGATGATCGCCTTGGTGCGGTTCGAGAACAGCCGGTCGAGCCCGCGGTCCAGCGTGATGCTGGCCACCACGGCGACCATGATCGCGGGGACCGCGGCGATCACCGCAAACAGCGCGACGATCCGCACGTGCAGCCGCGCTGCGGCCCGGCCCCGGCGGCGCGCCTGCACCACGAGCCAAACCTCGTGCGCAATCACGCCCAGCAGCAGGAACACCGTGAAGGCGTTGGTCAGGAGAAGCGTGACGACCACCTGATGGGTGGGCGTGACGGGTGTCAGGTCGGCCAGCACCACGAATGTGACGATGGCCGACAGCATGGCGAGGCCGGCGGCGACTGGCCCGAGCACGCGCACGGCACGGCTACCGTCCGGCGACCCGGCAATTTCGGCAGGTGTCGTCTGGTCCACGCTCGCGATGCTCGTCATCTCGGCCCTTGAGCGTCCGGTGGGGCGGTCGCTCGAGGACACGCCAGAAAGGCGCATTCAGCCGGTCCTGAATCGGCCCACTGATGCACTTCTACAACAATGTTGCCGAATTGAGACAATTCCTTGGCGCGAGAATCCAGCCCCGTGGCCAATTTTCCCGGAATTCAGGCCTCTCAACCGCTGGTTCGGATAACCTGAATGTCCAAATCCCGGATTTTCTTGCGGAGCGTGTTGCGGTTCAGCCCCAGGAGGTCCGCGGCGCGGATCTGGTTGCCCCGGGTCGCGGCGAGCGCCGCCGACAGCAGCGGGTACTCCACCTCCCGCAGAATGCGGTGATAGAGCCCCGGTGGCGGCAGGCTGTTATCGAAGCCCGAAAAATACCGCGTCAGGTTGCGCTCCACCGCGGCCGACAGGGTGTCCTCGACAGCAGGCTTCTCGGTGGCGGTGACCGTGGGTTGGGCCAGTTCCGCGTCGATCACCGCGGTGGTGATGGTTTCCTGCGGATAAAGCGCAGCCAGCCGCCTTGCGAGGTTCTCCAGTTCCCGGACGTTTCCGGGCCAACGGTAGCGCTTGAGGCGGTCGAGCGCCGCCTGATCGATCTGCTTTTTCGGCAGCCCTTCCCGCTCGGCCAGCGTGAAGAAATGCCGGATCAGGTCGGGGATGTCCTCCACACGTTCGCGCAGCGGCGGCAGGCGCAGCGGCACGACATTGAGGCGGAAGAACAGGTCCTCGCGGAACAGGCCCTGCTGGATCAGGATGCGCAGGTCCTTGTTGGTCGCCGCGATGATACGCACATCGCTTTTGATCGGGGTGCGGCCGCCGACCGTCGTGTACTCGCCCTGCTGCAGCACGCGCAAAAGCCGCGTCTGCGCCTCCATCGGCATATCGCCGATCTCGTCGAGAAACAGCGTGCCGCCTTCGGCCTGTTCGAAGCGGCCGGAGCTGCGGGTGTTGGCGCCCGTGAACGCACCCTTCTCGTGGCCGAACAATTCGGACTCGATCAGGTCGCGCGGGATCGCGGCCATGTTGATCGCGACGAAGGTACCGGCGCGCCGCTTCCCGTAGTCGTGCAGCGCGCGTGCGACCAGCTCCTTGCCGGTGCCGGACTCGCCGGAGATCATCACCGTCAGATCGGTCTGCATGAGACGGGCGACCAGCCGGTAGATTTCCTGCATTGCGGCCGAACGGCCGACCAGCGGAATCGAATCCAGTTCTTCGCCGCCGCCGGTGGCGCGCGGACGATCCTTCGGCTCGGCCAGCGCCCGGCCGACGATGGCGATCAGCTCCTTCAGATCGAACGGTTTGGGCAGGTATTCGTAGGCGCCCCGCTCCGACGCCCGGATCGCGGTCATGAACGTGTTCTGCGCGCTCATGATCAGCACGGGCAGGTTCGGCCTGAGCTTCTTGATCCGCGGCAGCAGGTCGAAGGCGTTTTCGTCCGGCATGACCACGTCGGTGATGACGAGATCGCCCTCGCCTTGGCTGACCCAGCGCCACAGCGTTGCGGCGTTGCCGGTCGAGCGCACCTCGTAGCCGGCGCGCGACAGCGCCTGATTGAGTACGGTCCTTATGGCCGCGTCGTCGTCGGCGACCAGAATGCTTCCCGCTGCCATGATGTCCTCTTGGGGTCCTCTCGGGTCCTCAAGCCCTCTGAGCGGGTGCCGGCCCGGCGCCGTCACCGGTGAACATGGGCATCAGCACACGGAACACCGTGTGCCGAGGCTGTGACTCGCATTCGACGATGCCGCCATGATCGCCGACGATCTTTGCGACCAGCGCGAGGCCGAGCCCCGAACCGGTCGGCTTGGTGGTCACGAACGGATCGAACAGGTGCGGCACCAGATCTTCGGGCACCCCCGGTCCGTTGTCCTTGACGCAGAACTCCAGCGGCAGCGACACGCGCGCCTTGGAGCCTGGCAGCTGCAGACGCACGCCCGGCCGGAATGCGGTGGAAATCTGAATCTCGCCCTCGGCTCCCGAGTCGCCGATCGCTTCGGAGGCGTTCTTCACCAGGTTGAGAAACACCTGGACGAGCTGGTCGCGGTTGGCCAGCACCGGCGGCAGCGAGGGATCGTAGGTCTCGACGAACTTGATGTGGCGCGCAAAACCGGACTGCGCGAGGCGTTTGACGTGATCGAGCACGACGTGGATGTTGACCGGCTCGCGCTCGACCGGACGCTCGTCGGAGAACACCTCCATTCGGTCGACCAGCTTCACAATGCGGTCGGCTTCGTCGCAGATCAGCCGCGTCAGTGTGCGGTCGTCGTCGCCTGCGGCCTGCTCCAGAAGCTGCGCCGCGCCGCGAATGCCCGACAGCGGGTTCTTGATCTCGTGCGCCAGCATCGCGGCCAGCGCACTGACCGAGCGCGCCGCGCCGCGGTGGGTGAGCTGGCGATCCATCTTGTCGGCGATGGTGCGCTCCTGGAGCATCACCACGACGTGGTCCGGCCGCTCCGGCAGCGGTGCGACATGCAGATCGACCAGCCGGTCGCCGGGATTGCGCGGCGTCGAGAGATCGACCTTGTATTCGTTGACTGCGGCGCCGCGGCCGCGCACCTGTTCGACCAGCGACAGCAACGGACTGCCGAACGGCACCAGGTCGCGCAGCATGTGACGGCGAAGCAGCGGCACCGACACTTCGAAGAATGTTTCGGCCGCCACGTTGGCATCCGCGATCTTGCCGTCCGGCGAGACGGTCAGCACCGGCAGCGGAAGGGCATTGAGCACCGCGTCGGCCGCGGCCTTGGCGGGCAGATCCGCGTGGCGCAGCTCGGCCTCGCTCATGCGGGTGCCCCGCCGGCAAACGCATCGTAGGCCTCGGCGAGCCGCGCCCGCGCGTCGGACGGGCTTTCCGTGGTCAGGACCGCGCCGCGCCAGCGCTTGAGTGTCTCGATCGCGACGCCGGCGCTGGCGGCCGCCGCGTCAAGCGCCCAGCCGAGATGCTTGCGGGCGTGACGCAGGCCGATCCGCAGGCCGTGATGCGCGAGCATCTCCTCGTACAGCGACGTGACCAGCGCGAGCTGGGCGGCAAGCGGCGGAGGCGTCTCGCGGGCGCCGGTGTCCAGGTAGCGTGCGATTTGTCCAGGCAGCCACGGCCGCCCCTGCGCGCCGCGTCCGACCATGATCGCGTCGGCGCCCGACGCGGCCAGCGCCGCATCCGCGTCGGCGAAATCGCAGATGTCGCCGTTGACCACGATGGGGATCGAAACCGCGCCTTTGACCGCGCGCACGGCAGACCAATCGGCCGAGCCTTTGTAGAACTGATTGCGGGTGCGTCCGTGCACGGTGATGAGCCGGACGCCTGCGGCTTCCGCGCAGCGGGCAAGTTCCGGCGCATTGATCGACTGATGGTCCCAGCCGAGCCGCATCTTCAGCGTCACCGGCACGGCGACCGCGGCGACGGTCGCCTCGATCAGCGTCAGCGCGTGATCGAGGTCGCGCATCAGCGCCGAGCCCGACTGTTTGTTGGCGACGTGCTTGGCCGGGCAACCCATGTTGATGTCGATGACTTGCGCGCCGCTGTCTTGGGCGATGCGCGCGCCCTCCGCCATCCAGTGCGGCTCGCAGCCGGCAAGCTGAACGACGTGAGTGCCGACGCCATGCACCTCGGCGCGCAAGAGCGCATTGCGCTGTCCTTCGACAAGCGCGTCGCTCGCAGTCATCTCGGACACAACCAGCCCAGCGCCCAGCCGCGACACCAGCCTTCGGAACGGTGCGTCGGTCACGCCCGACATCGGGGCGAGCACCACCCCATTCTGCACCGCAACATTGCCGATGCAGAACTTCGGTTCCGGGCAACCGGAGGCCATGGAGGTCATCATTGCCTACAAAATATGCGAAGCGATTTCTGCTTATAGTTTAGCCATTTTTGGCGTCAGCGCAAGTGTTGCAATGCAGCATACTGAACCCCGGTGGAAATCCTTTTGTGCCCGGCGCGAACGCGCTAAAGCCTTGCTCTGGTTTTCCTAAGTGCCGGTCTTCCAATGGCTCCATCTGTCGCGGCAGTGATCGTCGCAGCCGGGCGCGGACTGCGCGCCGGAGGAAATTTACCCAAGCAGTACCGCATGTTGGCCGGAGAACCTGTGATCCGGTCTAGCCTTTCGCTGTTCGCCTGGCACGGCGAGGTTGGAGCGGTCCAGCCGGTGATCCACCCCGACGACAAAGCCCCATATGAGGCGGCGGCTACGGGGCTGCAACTGATGGGCCCGGTCATGGGCGGTGCAACCCGGCAGGCTTCTGTCCGGTCCGGCCTGGAGGCGCTGAGCGGCAGCAAGCCAGACATCGTGCTGATTCATGACGCAGCCCGGCCCTTCTGTTCCTCCGCCCTGGTATCGCGGGCCATCGCCGCTTGCGCCACGACCGGCGCCGCGATCCCGGCGATGGAAGTCACCGACACGATCAAGCGCGTCGACGCCCGCGGCCGGGTTGCCGGAACCGTCGATCGCGCCGAATTGCGGGCGGTGCAGACGCCGCAGGCCTTCGCCTTCCCGGCCCTGCTCGACGCGCATCGCCGCGCCGCCAGGGACGGCCGCGAGGATTTCACCGACGACGCGGCGCTCGCCGAATGGGCCGGCCTCGAGGTTGCGGTGTTTGCGGGAGAAAGCGGCAACGTGAAGCTGACCACCGACGAGGATTTCGCGCGCGCCGAGGCGCGCCGGATCGCGAGCCTGACCGACCTGCGCACCGGGACCGGCTACGACGTGCACGCTTTCGGCGACGGCGATCACGTCATGCTGGGCGGGGTGCGCATCGCGCACGATCGCGGGTTGTCCGGCCACTCCGACGCCGACGTGGCGCTGCATGCGCTGGTCGACGCCATTCTCGGGGCGCTGGCCGATGGCGACATCGGCAAGCATTTCCCGCCGAGCGACGCGCGCTGGCGCGGCGCGCCGTCCGACCAGTTCCTGAAGTTCGCCTGCGAGCGCGTCGCCAAGCGTGGCGGCCGCATCGCGCATCTCGATCTGACCATCGTCTGCGAGGCCCCGCGCATCGGACCGCACCGCGACGCCATCCGCCAGCGCATCGCCGAGATTGCCGACATCTCGGTCGAGCGCGTGGCGGTCAAGGCGACCACCAGCGAGCAACTCGGCTTTACCGGCCGCAAGGAAGGCATGGCCGCCATGGCGACCGCGACCGTCCGCCTGCCCTGGTCCTGGTGATGCTCGACGACGCCACCCGCAAGGCCGCAACCGCCCTGCTCGATCTGTGCAAGTCGCGCGGGCTCATGGTCGCGACCGCGGAATCCTGCACCGGCGGCCTGGTGGCCGCGGCGCTCACCGACATTGCCGGATCGTCCTCGGTGGTCGACCGCGGTTTCGTCACCTACAGCAACGCCGCCAAGCAGGCGATGGTGGGCGTGCCCAAGGCGACGATCGAAAAGCACGGCGCAGTCAGCCGCGAGACCGCCGAGGCGATGGCCAAGGGCGCCGTCTCCAAGGCCACAGCCGACATTGCGGTGTCGATCACCGGCATCGCGGGACCTGGCGGCGGGTCGGAGGCAAAGCCCGTGGGCCTCGTGCATTTCGCGGCCGCATCGCATGGCGGCCGTGTCTTGCACCGCGAGCGGCGCTACGGCGACCTCGGCCGTGCCGAGGTCCGGCGGCGCGCGGTGCTCGATGCTTTGGGCCTTTTGTCGGAATTGGCAACCAGCGCAACGCCGCGCAGCTAGGCCGTTTTCCGCGCGTAGATGCGGTCGGCGCGCTGCTCGAATGCTGCGGCAAAGCGCCGGAACGCCGCGTCGAACATCGCGCCCATGAGCATGCCGAGCGTGCGGCTGCGGAATTCGTAGTCGATATAGAACTCGACCTCGCTGCCGCCATTCGCGGGCCGGAAGGTCCAGCGGTTCTCCATGCGGCTGAACGGGCCTTCGAGATATTCGACCAGGATCTGCAGATTTGGCCGGTCCAGAGTCACGCGGCTGCGGAAACTCTCGCGGACGAGCTTGAACGACACCGTCATATCGGCGACCAGCACCTCAACGCCCTCGCCCGCCTGGCTGCGCTCGCGCACCTTGAGCGCGCTGCACATCGGCACGAACTCCGGATAGCGCTCGACGTCGGCCACGAGGTCGAACATATCCGCGGGCGCGTGCCGGACCCGGCGTTTGCTGGTGAAATGCGGCATGCGGTCTAGTGTCCCGAACCCAAAACTAGCGCGCGGTCGCGGCCTCGCGCGCGGTCTTCAGGCGGGCGAAGTCGTCGCCGGCGTGATGCGAGGAGCGCGTCAGCGGGCTCGCCGAGACCATCAGGAAGCCCTTGGCGTAGGCGACGGTCTTGAGCCCCTCGAACTCGTCGGGCGGCACGAAGCGCATCACCGGATGGTGCTTGCGCGTCGGCTGCAGATATTGACCGATGGTGAGAAAGTCGACGCCGGCCGAGCGCAGGTCGTCCATCACCTGCAACACCTCGTTCCGCTCCTCGCCCAGGCCGACCATGATGCCGGACTTGGTGAAGGCCGCCGGATCGACCTCCTTCACCCGCTGCAACAGCCGCAGCGAGGCGAAGTAGCGCGCGCCGGGGCGCACCGTCAGATAGAGCGAGGGGACGGTTTCGAGATTGTGGTTGAAGAC
>VGEP01000083.1 GCA_016869215.1 Alphaproteobacteria bacterium
GGATCGCCTCAAGCGCGACCTTGGCTTTGAACTCCCCGGAAAACCGTCTCCGCGTCCTCATGGTGGATTATCCTTCGCATCGGCGAATCCACCTTAACCGCCTGTCTCAGGAAGTGGGACCACCTCAGAGTTTCCGCCGACGTTCATTTCTGCGGGCAACGCCGACCCGCTGCTGCCGCAGTCGCTTGCGCTTGCAGACGCGCTGGAGAAGGCCGGCGTGCGCGTCGAGCGGCTGTTCTTTGCGGACGACCACAAGCCGCCGCTGCCGCACGAGTACCAGTTCAACCTCGACGTCGCGGCCGGCCGGACCGCTCTGGAGCGCTCGGTGGCGTTCCTGACCGCCGTCACGAAATAGCGCCCGCCGCCCGGACGCGCGGCCGCCCATGCGATTCCGGGATGCCGGCCGGGGTGTCGGGCAGCGGCGATTTTGGCTATGCTGCCGCCACGCTTCGAATCCCCGATTTTGAATTCCCCAGGCTTGCATTCTCCAAGGGAGACCGAAATGCCCCGTCACCCGAGCTTCACCCCGCAAGGCGTCATCCCGGCGGTGATCCTGCCGTTCAACGACGACCTCTCGATCGACGAGGCGAGCTTCCGCAAGCACCTGCGCGACGTGGCCGCAACCGAAGGCCTGTCGGCCATCACCGTCAACGCGCATTCGACCGAGGTCGCGTCCTGCACCTTCGAGGAGCAGCGGCGCGTGCTCGAAATCGCGCAGGACGAGGTCGGCGCGAAGCTGCCGATCGTCAGCGGCGTGTGGGCCGACGGCTCGCTCGAAGCCGCGCGCATCGCCAGGATGGCGGCCGAAGGCGGCGCCTCGGCGCTGCTGGTGTTCCCGCCGGCGCCGTTCACGCTCGGCCAGAACAGCGCCATGGCGGTCGAGCACTTCAAGCGCATCGCCGACGTCACCGACCTGCCGATCATCGCGTTCCAGTATCCGCTCGCGACCGGCCAGGGCTATCCGAACGACACGATCCTGAAGATGATCGACGAGGTTCCCAATCTCCGGGCCATCAAGGACTGGGCCGGCACGCCGCAGCAGCACGAATGGCACGTGCGCACGCTGCAGAACCTGAAGCGGCCGTTCACGGTGTTGTCGACGCAGAGCTCGTGGCTGATGGCCTCGCTGTCGTTCGGCTGCAACGGGCTGCTCTCCGGCTCCGGCAGCGTGATTCCCGACCTGCAGTCGGCGCTGTTCCGCGCCATGAAGGCCGGCGACCTGAAAACGGCGCAGGCGATCAACGACCGCATCTATCCGCTCGCCACCGTGTTCTACGCCCAGCCCTGGGTCGACATGCACAACCGCATGAAGGAGGCGCTGGTGCTGCTCGGCCGCATCCCGCGCGCCACCGTGCGCCCGCCGCTGGTCAAGATCGAGCGCGCCGAGATCGACCGCATCCGGGCGGCGCTGGTGCAGGCGGAGTTGCTGCCGAAGGCGAGTATCCGGGCGGCGTAGCCTGCAACGACCAAGGGCGCTTCGGGCTCCCGCCCGTCACCGCGACAACAACACTATCCGAGTCGCGGAATTGAGAGTTACAAGGGCGCGATCGCGGGCACCTGCACCCACGGCATGCCACATTGGCTACACCGGCTCCGCGTCGATCAGCACGAAGGCCACGCAGCACGGCTCCTCGGTGCGATTGCTCCAGGCGTGGCTGGTGCCGCGCTGGATCAGCACGTCGCCGGTCTTGAGCAGCACTTCGCCCTCGTCCATCAGCGCCCAGATTTCGCCCGACAGCACGATGGCGTAGTCGATCGAGTCGGTCTTGTGGAAGCCGGGGTGCCGCTTGTTGGCGAGATCGCGGACGTAACCCTCGGACTTCGCGTCGTGCGACGAGCCCGGCGCGCGCAGCGCAGCGACCCGCTGGGAGTCCGGCGGATACTCGACCACGCGAAACTTGCTGCCATGCTTGGGCGGCGGCACGCGCTGCGGCTGGCCCGGCGTGGGATCGTCGTTGCCGGCGTTGCTCGCGGGCGTCCGGTCGGTCTGCCAGAACTCGGTGACGGCGGTCGAGCCGGCACCGCGCGAATGCACCACCGGCGGCACACCGTCCATGACGAAAATCGATCGGCCTTGCGCGTTGTGGCCGGTGACGACGCGGCGGAAGCTTCGGGGCATGGCGTTTCCTGACGGCTGTTGCGCGACCATCGTGCCACGGCCGGACGGCGCTTGACGAGACGCCGCCGGTGCGTGCTTGTTGCCCGCCGCTGCCGTTCAAAAGAGTGCTGCCGATGGCCAATACCGACCGTTTCCTGCTCGCCTGCGTCATGGGCTGGCCGATCTCGCAATCGCGCTCGCCGGCGCTGCACAATCACTGGTTCGCCGAGCACGGGCTTTCCGGCGCCTATGTGCCGCTCGCGATCCCGCCGGAGCGGCTCAAGGCCGCGCTGCGCGCACTGCCGGCGCTGAACTTTTCCGGCTGCAACCTCACCATCCCGCTGAAGCAGGACGCGATGACGATCGTCGACGCAGTCGATGTCACCGCAAGGAAAATCGGCGCGATGTCCTGCGTCACGGTGCGGCCGGACGGCACGCTGTTCGGATCCAACAACGACTGGTACGGCTTCGTGCACAACATCCTGGAGTTCGTTCCGGACTGGAGCACCGGCGCGGGACCGGTCGCAGTGATGGGCGCGGGCGGCGGCGCGCGCGCCGTGGTCTACGGGCTGATGGAGCGCGGCGCACGCGAGATCAGGCTGGTCAATCGCACGCAGACGCGGGCGCAGAAGCTCGCGGAAGATTTCGGCGGGCCGATCGCGGTGCTGCCGTGGGAGCGGCGCCACGATGCGCTCGACGGCTGCGCCATGCTGGTCAACGCCACGAGCCAGGGCATGATCGGCCAGGCTGCGCTCGACCTGCGCCTCGACAAGCTGCCGAAGACGGCGCTGGTCAACGACATCATCTACATTCCGCGCGAGACGCCGCTCATTGCCGCCGCCCGCGAACGCGGCAACCGCACCGTCACCGGGCTCGGCATGCTGCTGCACCAGGGCATTCCGGCCTGGAAGGCGTGGTTCGGGATCGAGCCGAAGGTGACGCAAGCGCTGCGCGCGAAAATCGAGGCGACGCTGTAGTCCGCAGGCCGCGATTCAGATGCGGCTCCGCCGCTCGCGCTAATAGGTCTGGCCGGTGTGCCGGTCGAACTCGGCCACGCGGGCGCGCCGCACCCGGCGTGGCGGCGGCGCCTCCTCGGCCGTTTCCTTGGCGTCCTCTTTGGCCTCGGGCTCGGTCTCGCTCTTGGTCCCGTCCTTGGGCGTGTCGGCCGCAGCGCCGGCCGCGTTCGGTCCGGTTTCAGACTTGGCGGCGGGCTTGGTATCGGGTTTGGCGTCGGGCTTGGCGTCGATCTTGGCTTCGGGCTTCGCGTCGGATTTGGCTTCGATCTTCGGCGCAGGCTCGGTCTTGCCCTTGTTCTTGGGTTCGCTCCGGCCGTCGTTCCCGGATTCGACTTTGGCGGCAAGCTTTGTTGCGGTCTTTGCCTTGTCCTTGTCCGCGGTCTTCGGTTCGGATTTGGATTCAGCTTTCACAGGCTTGCGCGCGGCACCGACTTCCACCGCCTTGGCTTGCTTCTTGGCGTCGCGAGCCGCCTTCGCCTCGGCCTTGGCCAGCCGCGCCTTTGCCTTGGCGCTGCGCGGATCGGCCTTCGCGATTTTCACATCGGTCTCGGCGGGCTTGCGTTCGCCGGCAGCCATCTGCCGAGTCCGTGCGGCAGCATCCGCAAGCTGGGTGACAAGCCGCGCGACGCGTACACGCTGGACCTGCGCCTCGACCTCGACGGCGACCTCGATGCACGGCGCCTTTGCCGGCATCAGCAGCGCCTCGGGGCCGGTGTGCGCCTTGCCCTGCAGCCAGTATTCCGCGGGCCGGCCGGTGATGCGCAGCACGTAGCGCCGCGTCTCAGCCGGCAGCGCGCCGCGACCGGCGATCCAGTCGGCAACGCGCCGCGGCCCGGCGTTGTAGCCGGCGGCGGCCAGCCCGAGATTGCCGAACTGCCCCTGCAACTCGCGCAGGAATTTCGCGGACACGTTGATGGCGTGGATCGGTTCGAACGGATTGATCAGGTCGTACATCGCCGCGGTTCGCGGCATGAACTGCGCGATGCCCTGCGCGCCGGCGCGGCTGATGGTGATCGTGTTGAAGCTGCTCTCGTGCCAGATGAGGTTGGCGAAGAACGGCACCGGCAGCCCGTTGGCCTCGGCAACGGAGGCGAGCGTGCTGCAAAGCTCGGGCCGCGACAGCACGCGCGGCGTGCCCGCCTCGGCGTCCTTCGTCAGGTCCTCCTCGAACGCCGCGTCGGCGGTGTTCTCGGCATCCGCGATCTTCTCGATGACCGAGTCCGGCAGCGGCGTGACCGGATGACTGACGCGATAGGCGAAGGACGTCGTGCTGGGCGGGGCGATGTCCGACGACGCCCAGGACGTTGCCCGAGAGGTCGCCGGCGCGGAGAGGAAAAATACCGTGCAGACGAGCAGCAGCCGATTGCCGATTTTCACTCGCGCCTTGCAGGCGCCTGTGATCCGGCGGCCCGCTCCCTGTTTCATCTGCCTGTCGGCATGATCGCCGTGGCGGGGTGTTTGGTGGTTTCGATTCGTGACCATTTTGTGGAGGCGGAGGATTTACGTTATGCGCACGCCCGACAACAACCGCGGTGGATAGCGGTTCCACGCGCAACCGGTTCCGCGATGGGCGGCAAACGCGCTCGTCTGTGCCGCAAATGCACAGGGTCCTAACTAACGTTAACGGCAAATGCCCATTCAGCCTGCATTTGCGGGCTTGCGCGCGCATCGCGGAAACAAAGCGAAACATTTGTTGACCGTGTTATCGCGCGCCGAATGTGGATGGTTCCGGCCTCATTTTACCGCCGTGTTGTTGCGCGAACGACACAACATGAATGATGGAACTTGCCGCTGCGCGCCGCCGGCGAGGCCGAATGCCGCCGAGTGATTCGCGGCCGGGCGTCGTCGCTCGGGACCCGCAGCCTGCACGATCGTCTGCAAATTTCCGGATCGCGGCCCTAGCCGATCTTCGAGCGGTAGTGGTCCCAGGTCTTCTTGAACAGACTCGGCGAGCGCAGCTTCGCCCGGCACGCCGCCTGCTCCTCGTCGCTGAACACGTAGGGCTCGCCGATCTGCATCGCCATGTATTGCCGCCGCGCGTTCTCCTCGACATAGGCCGCGTAGGCGAAGCATTCGAGGATGTCTTCGCCGGCTGCGACCACGCCGTGCGCCTTCAGCAGCACCACCGGATTGTCGCCCATCGCCGCGACCATCTTCTCGCCCCTGTCGCGCGTGTTCACCGACATCGGCGAGTTCATCACCGGCATGTCGCCGAGCAGCGAGGCCTGCGCGTAGACCACCTTCTGCTCCACGCCCGTCATGGTGAGATACGTCGACCATTGCGGGTGGGTGTGAAACACCGCGTTGACCTTCGGCTTCGCGCGATAGACCTCGGCGTGGATCGGGAATTCCAGCGGCGGCTTGACGTTTCCGCCGTCGACCGGCCGGCCGTCGAGATCGACCGCGACGATGTCTTCGACCGTCAGCGTGCCGCGCACCGAGGCGCCGGAGTTGATGTAGAACGAGTTCGCGTCGCGCCGCGCGCTGCAATGGCCGTTGTGGTCGATGTACTCGGCGCGCTCCAGCATGCGGATGGCGTCGACAAGCTGCTGCTTGATCTCGTGCTGCGACGGCTGCGGCATGGGCGCTGACCTCTCCCAATCTCAGTGGTCATCGCCGGGCTTGACCCGGCGATCCCGACCGAATGGCACGGTAACCTATTGTCGGGATCACCGGGACTCGCCGCTACGCGGCGGCCCGGTGATGACGTCTATGATACCCTTTGCTTCCACAAATCCCAGGACCGCCCCACGGTCTGCACGTTGACGACATCGGCGATCCGGCCTTCCTCGGCGTCGAGTACAGCGATGGTCCCGCCGAGCGCCAGCGCCTGGTGCTGGATATTGGCGCTGGCGACCGTGAAGATGGCGCGGAACACGGCGACCGGCAGCGACGGCCCGACCGCGACCATGCCGTGCGCGCGCAGCAGCGCCACCGGTTTGTCCGCCAGCACCTGCGCCAGCGCCGCGCCCTTCGCGGCCGAGCTGATGACAATATCGGTGGTGCCGAACTTCTCGCGGATGTCGAACACCGGCACGCCCGCCGCGAGAAACGCGGCGTTGTGATACATTGCCCGCATCGGAACGCTGGTCAGGCCGAAGGCGATGGTGGCCGCCGAATGGCTGTGCGCCACCGCCATCACATCGGGGCGCGCGCGGTAGATTTCGCCGTGCAGATAGCGCTCGATGAAGCCGTTGCGGCCGCGTGCATCGACCGCGTTGCAGTCGAGATCGAACTCCATGATGTCGTCGGCCTGCACCGACTGCGGCGCGAGCGAGCGCGACATCAGAAAGCGCTCGGCGTGACCGGGATGGCGCATGGAGACATGGCCCGCGGCGTCAAACACGCCCTGGTCGGCGAGGATGCGGCTCGCCGCCGCCACGTCTTCGAGGATGGCGCGGTCCACCGGACCGCCGGACTCGGGCATCGCTGGGCTCCGCCGTAAGGTTTGCTCAACGCTACTTCGGGCAAGGGCTAGCATTGCCCTGGGCCATGCGCCAAGCTTGTCCCACGGGGGCTGGATTTCACGCAATGGCGGCGGCGAAAAGCTACGACTACGTGATCGTCGGCGCGGGCTCGGCCGGCTGCGTGCTGGCGAACCGCCTGACCGAGGACCGCGAAACCACCGTGCTGCTGCTTGAAGCCGGCGGCTGGGACCGCGACCCCTGGATTCACATCCCGCTCGCCTGGGGCAAAATCCTTACCAACCGCCTGCACGACTGGATGTACTTCACCGAGCCGGAGCCGCAGATGAACGGCCGCCGCATCGAATGCGCGCGCGGCAAGGTGATCGGCGGTTCGTCCTCGATCAACGCCATGACCTATTCGCGCGGCCATCGCGGCGACTACGACCGCTGGGCCGCGAACGGCCTGCCGGCCTGGTCCTATGCGCATGCCCTGCCCTACTTCCGCAAGCAGGAGACCTGGGAAGGCGGCGCCAATGCCCACCGCGGCGGCGACGGGCCGCTGTCGACCTGCTGGTCCACGTTCCAGGACCCGCTGGCCGACGCCTATTTCGCGGCGAGCCAGAGCGCCGGGCTGAAATTCAACGCCGATCTCAACAGCGGACAGAACGACGGCGTCGGCCGCAACCAGAACACCATCCGCGACGGGCGGCGCTGCAGCGCGGCGGTCGCCTATCTGCGGCCCGCGATGCAGCGGCCGAACCTCACGGTCGAGACCGGCGCACTCGTCACGCGCGTCACGCTCGACAAGTCCGTCGCTACCGGCGTCGAATACCGCCGGGGCGGCGCCGCGCACACCGCGCGCGCCGGCCGCGAGGTGCTGCTGTGCGGCGGCGTCATCAACTCGCCGCAGCTCCTGATGCTGTCCGGCATCGGCGATCCCGATGCGCTACGCCCGCACGGCATCGAAGCCGCCGTGCCGCTGCGCGGCGTCGGGCGGAACCTGCAGGACCACGTGACCGTGATGCTGTCCTATGCGCGCAAGGATCCGCCCGGCACCATTCACCAGGCGATGCGTGTCGACCGTATCGCGGCGGCGCTCGCCGACACCTATCTGTTCGGCGGCACCAGCGTCGCAAGCGACATCCCCGGCGGCTTCGCTGCGTTCGCGCGTGTCATGCCCGACGCCGCCGTGCCGGACACGCAATTGCTGCTTGCGGGGGCGCCGATGACCGCGCATCCCTACCTCAAGCCGTTCCGGCAGCCGTATGCCGACGCGTTCGGCGGCCGGATCATCATGCTGCATCCGGAAAGCCGCGGCGAAGTTGCGCTGGCCTCTGCCGATCCCGCCGAACCGATCCGCATCCGGCAGAACTTCATGTCGACCGGGCGCGAATGGAAGACGCTGCGCGGCGGCGTCCGGCTGATGCAGGACGTGATGGCGCAGCCGCAGCTCGCGCCGTTCGTCGAACGCGATCTGGTCGGCGCGAAATCGGATGCGGAGATCGACGATCACATCCGCAACACCGCGATCACGCTCCACCACCCGCTCGGCACCTGCAAGATGGGCCGCGAAACCGACGAGACCGCCGTGGTCGATCCGCGTCTCTGCGTGCGCGGCGTCGACCGGCTGCGTGTGGTCGACGCCTCGGTGATGCCCGATCTGATCAGCGGCAACATCAACGCGCCGGTGATGATGATCGCCGAGAAGGCTGCCGACATGATCCGCGGGCGGCCGACGCTCGCGCCGCTGAACGTGTAGAGCATGTTCCCGAAAAGGGGGAACCGGTTTTCGGATAAGATCATGCTCGAAGCAAAGAAATAACGCAGTCATAATTGGAGAATGCCGTGGCCCGACTCGATCCCATTCCCGTGGAGAAGATGACGCCGGAGCAGAAGGCGCTGCACGACCGGATGATCGGCACGCGAAAGCAGCTCAGCGGCCCGTTCGGGGTGTGGCTGCGCAACCCGGCGCTGGCCGATTCCGCCGACAAGGTCGTGCGCGCGGTGCGCCAGGACGGCAAGCTGGAGAAGCGGCTTTACGAGCTGATCGTGCTGGTCGTGGTGCGGCACTGGTCGGCGCCGTATGCCTGGGCGGCGCATGAGGCGCCGGCGCGCGCGGCGGGACTTTCGGACGATACGATCGAAGCGATCCGCGCGCGGCGCAAGCCCAACTTCGCGAAGGCCGACGAGGCGCTGATCTACGACGCGGCAACCGAACTGCTCGCGGGCAAGGTGCTGAGCGCCGCGACCTATGACAAGCTCATCGCGCAATACGGGCTCGACACCACCATCGAACTGATCACCATCGCCGGTCTCTACAGCATGGTGTCGACCGTGTTGAACGGCTTCGATGTCCCGCCGTCCGACGGCTCGCGGCCGTTTGGCTGAACGAAAGGCAACTCTATGTTCGTCAAGGTTTCGGCCGCCGGCATCGTTTCGCTGGAGGATTCCGGCAATTTCCGCGCCTTCAAGGTGGTGATCGAAGGGGGACCGGCCGCGCTCGACGGCGCCCGGCGCGCACTGGCCGGCACCGCCGACGTGCAGGACCAGGCCACCGCCTGGGTGTTCGCGGCGGCGCTGCGCGGACGCGCGGAGGTTGCGCGCAACGCCGACTGGCAGAAGGACTTCGACGCCATGATCGAGAAGGCCAAGCCACACGGCTGGATCGACGAGAAGCGCAACGCCATCAAGGCGCATATCGAGTGGATGGAATAGGCGGCGGGCCGCGACTAAGGGATTTCCCGCAGTTGGCTGGCGCCGCCGGCGGCCGCTAGAAATGGCGTGCGGTTTCCAGTCCCGGATCGACACGCATTGCCATGGATACGGATGTCCTCATTGTCGGCGCAGGCCCGGTCGGGCTGACGCTGGCGCTCGACCTCGGCCGGCGCGGCGTGCGCGCGACCCTGATCGAGCAGAAGCCCACGCCCGCCAAGCTCCCCAAGATGGAGCGCTGCAACGCGCGCTCGATGGAAATCTTCCGGCGCATGGGGCTTGCCGAGCGCGTCCGCGCCGCGGGCCTGCCGGGGCACTGCCCGATGGACGTGTTCATCGTCACGTCGCTGGTCGATCCGCCGCTGCTGCATCTGCCCTATCCGTCCGTGGACGAGGCCAGGAAGGAGATCGCGGCGCGCAACGACGGCACGCTGCCGCTGGAGCCGTATCAGCTTATTTCGCAATACACGCTGGAGCCGCTGTTGAAGTCGGTCGTCGAGCGGCTGCCGAGTGTTTCGGTCCGTTTCGGCCACGAGTTCGTGTCGTTCACGCAGGACGCTTCGTCGGTGACCGCGCGCGTGCGCGGACCGGGCGCCGCGGAGACGGAGATCAAGGCGAAGTATCTTGTCGGCTGCGACGGCGGATCGAGCGGCGTGCGCAAGCAGCTCGGCATCGCGCTCGCCGGCGACGGCAACCTGCTCCAACTTCGCCAGGCGCTGTTCCACTGCCCGGAGCTCTACGCGCGCATCCCGATCGGCAAGGGCAGGCACTATCACGTCGCCGACGGGCAGGCGACACAGCTCATCATGCAGGACGACACGCGGCATTTCACCCTGCATTCGGTGGTCGAGACCGATGCCGCCATGGCGGCGATGTTCGAGAAGGCCTGCGCCATGCCGGTGCAGTACGAGATGCTGTCGTGCAACGAATGGCGGCAGAACCTGCTGCTGGCGGACCGCTATCGGGACGGCCGGGTGTTCCTCGCCGGCGACGCGGTGCACCTCGTCATCCCGACCGGCGGGCTCGGCATGAATTCGGGCTGCGGCGATGCGGTCGATCTCGGCTGGAAGCTGGCCGCCACTCTGCAGGGCTGGGGCGGGCCGGGTCTGCTCGATTCCTACGAGGCCGAGCGGCGGCCGGTCGGCAAGAACAACGTCGCGGCGTCGCGCTACGCCACGACGGGCCGCCGCAAGTGGCGCGCGCAGTACAAGCCGGAGATGCACGACGACACGCCGGAGGGCCGCGCCGCGCGCGCCAATCTCATTGCGGTCGCCGACGTCGAGCAGCGCAAGAGCAACGACATGATCGGCGCGGAGCTCGGCTATCACTACGCGGGCTCGGCCCTGATCGCGTCGGAGGCGGACGCACCGCCCTACGACTTCATCGCCTATACGCCAACGGCGATGCCGGGCGTGCGCCTGCCGCACGTGTGGCTGCCGGACGGCAGCGCGATCCAGGACCGGCTCGGCGAGGGCTACACGCTGGTTCGGCTGGGCGGCACGAAAGCCGATACATCGGCACTCAGGCGCGCGTTCGGTGCGCTCGGCGCGCCCTACGAAGAATTCACCGCCGCAGGCGACGCCGCGCGCGACATCTACGGCCGCGACCTTGTGCTGGTGCGGCCGGACCTGCATGTGGTGTGGCGCGGCGATGCGTTGCCGGACAATCCGGACAAGCTTGCGCGGATGGCGACGGGGCATGGCTGACGGGCACGGTGCGCTCCCTCTCCCCGCTTGCGGGGAGAGGGTCGGGATGAGGGGGGCGCTGCCGCGGTTCTGAGCCGCTCGGACTCGTCGCAAGGCCCCTCACCCGACTTGCTCGCTTTCGCTCGCAAGTCGACCTCTCCCCGCAAGCGGGGCGAGGTAAAGACCGCGACAAGCGGCAACTCAGCCTGCAACAGCAGACTTACAACGCCCTGGTCTTTCCGCCGTCGAACTCGATGATCGCGCCGTGCAGGAACTCCAGCGGCCTGCTCGCGACGGTCGCGATCAGCGCACCCACTTCCTCCGGCTTGCCGAACCGCGCCACGCGCTCCTCGTTGCGCAGCGCCTCGTAGGCCTGCTCGGGCGTGACCTTGTTCGCCGCCACGTAGCGGTCGATGCGCGCCTTCAGCCGCCCGGTCTCGATGGTGCCGGGGTTGATGGCGTTGACGCGCACGCCGTCGGCCACGCCCATGTCGGCCATCGACTTGGTCGCCAGCAGGAAGGCGGCGTTGACCGCGCCGACCGCAATGAAGTCGCTCGCGCCGGTGCGGCCCTGCACGCCCGCGATGTTGACGATGCCGCCCTTCGACGCCTTCAGATGCGGCCAGGCGAGGCGCGCCAGCCGCATGGCGGTGAAGAACTTCAATTCGAAGCCGTCGCGCCAGTCCTCGTCGGAGAGCGTCAGCAGGCTGCCGCCCTTGGTCGCGCCGGCGTTGTTCACCAGCAGGTCGAGCCGACCGAATTCCTTGATGGTGGCGTCGATGGCGGCCTGGGCGACCGCGGCGTCCTTGAGGTCGCCCGCCTGCACCAGCGCACGGCGGCCTTTGGCGACGATCTCGGCGCGCACCTTCTCGAGCTCGCCGCGGTTGCGCGCGACGAGAGTGACGTCCATGCCTTCGGCGGTGAGCGCCAGCGCCGTAGCGCGGCCGATGCCCTTGCTCGCGCCGGAGATAAGCGCCACGCGCCCGGAAAGTCCAAGGTCCATTCGTCAACTCCTTGCATTACCGCATGCCGCTGCGTGTTCCCTCCCCCTGCAAGGGATAGGGGCAGGCTGGAGATAGCGAAGGTAGCAAATACCGCAGTCTCCGTTCGGCTTGTTGCGCGGGTCAGGCGCGACCGTCGGATAATCATATTCTGATTGATCGGACATTGCGCCACGATAAATGCAATCAGATTGATGCGGCAGCAATCAAAGAAATCTTGGAGGGGTACATTTAAAAGGATGAAAAACTTTTCGAACACAAAACTGTAAAATTACGTTCCGTTGTTGCGGCGATTGTTCACAGGAACGTTGCGGGCACGATCTGCTTCCGCAAGAACTTCTGCTTGCTTTACGAATTCAGCTGCTTCCTGCTCCACGGCACGCACGGTTTTGGTTATACGTCCTAATACAATCGCAATCCATATGAGCAGAATCGTATAGCCAAACGTTCCGATTGCTAGAACATACGCTGTCGTAAGCTGCCATTGTTGCCCAGGTCGATTCCAAATTATGTCGGCCAGATCAAAGAGCTTTAAGAATCCGAGGAGAATGAGAACTCCGAACAGGCCACAGATTTGTAGCGATGCAGTCTTGATTTTCCTTGCTAGAATTGAATCATAGGTCTGAGGTGGTCCCACTTCCTGAGACAGGCGGTTAAGGTGGATTCGCCGATGCGAAGGATAATCCACCATGAGGACGCGGAGACGGTTTTCCGGGGAGTTCAAAGCCAAGGTCGCGCTTGAGGCGATCC
>VGEP01000084.1 GCA_016869215.1 Alphaproteobacteria bacterium
TCTATGATATCGACATGGAGCCAGAAAAATTGGCGGCGTAATCAAACCCAGAATCCATCTTAGCCAAGCCGCCAAACTGTCCCGGAAACCGGGACCATCTCTGGTTGGACCCCGGGGCTCCGCCCTTCTTAGGAAGGAATTGTGTGAGCGCGGTTTGCGATCCTCTCCTCGATCCAGGCTTCCACTTCTTCCGCTACCCACGCCACTCGGCAGGCGCCAAGCTGGACCCGCTTGGGGAATTGGCCGGCGCCTTCCAGTCGCGCGATGTGCGCGAAGCAGTAGGGGATGCCGTAGGTCGATTTGAGTTCCTTCTTCGATACGAGCTTCCGATTCATCGCAAGTCCCTCTGTGAGAGGGGCATCGCGATGCCCGGTTAGCCCTGGGCACTGGGAAGCATAGAGCCAGATACCGGACGCGACAATGTGCACATGGCTGCGCATGGTGTCTCATTTTCGTTGTCGACGACCGTGCGTTAATGTAGTGTTTGGCATTGAAAAATTCGGCGCGCCGGGAATCGAACCACCGCGCAAAAGTTTTTTGCGGGTACGTTCGCGGGTACTAGGCAAAAATGCCGAATGACTTCCGAAATTCCATCAAAATCTTATCGTGCCAGTATGCTTCCGCCCCTGGCACCATTTCTCTTTCAACCAACACCGCCTCTACATCACCCGCTCCCAGGCCAGTTCCTGGTGCTGCATGAAGCCGGCATAGAGCCGCCGCGGCGGAGCCAGCACCATCAGGCCGTTCTCGAACCGCACCGTCCGCACCTGGTCGCCGCCGACGCGGCTTGCCTCCGACGAGGCGTCGACCCGCGTCGACAGCGTCGTGCCGTCGAAGGTGTAGTTGCCTGCATACGACATGAACTGACGCGGCGCGCCGTTCGGCAGCGCCTTTCGGCCGTCGCACAGCACGGCCATCATCCGGCCGTCCGGCTGAAACACGACCAGTCCCATGGCGAGCGGCCCGTAGGGCGGTTCGAGCTCCTTACCGGCGTCGTCGCGGCCAAGGGTGGATTTGAGCCGCCAGGTTCCGACGATGCGGCTGTCGATTGCGGACATGCTGATTCCTTCGCCTGGGCAAGTTACGGCAGCACCTTACCGCAACGGCCTGGGACCGGAAGCGCGCGCCGGCTCAGCGCAGGATCAGCGTGATGGGAATCATCAGCGCGAGGACCCACATGACAATGGCGATCATCGAGGTCCAGAGCGCAAACCGGAGATAGGTCTCGCGCAGCACCGTGGCGCTGGCCCATTGCGCGTAGGCCGCGGGCGGCCGCTGATGCTTCTCCAGGTAAAGCCACATCTCGGTGCGGCGATAGTCCTTGGTGCGGGCCTCGTAGGCCTTCAGCATCAGGATCGCGGACATCAGGATGGTCAGGATGCCACCGGCCTGAAACGCCAGCTTCGGCTGGAACGACATTCCGATCATGACGCAGAAGATCGCGAGCGAGGCAAAGCCGCACGCGCGCAACACGGTTTCATACGCGACGCGGCGCATATGCTCCATGGCGAGGGCCCTTCGACTTGCCGCCGCGGTCGTTGCCGCGCAGCCATCCGCTTCCCCGGCGAGGCCGAGACTACCCCGCGGCCGGTTCGGCCACAATCGAGCGGCGGCGCCTCAAAGGCCGGTGGCCAGGAATCCGCCTATCGCCGGGATCGTGAGAACGGCGGTCGCGGCAAGCCAGATCCAAAGCGACGTAACGGTCGAGTCTTCGGTCACCCCGGCGTAACGCTCGTAGATCGCCGCGGGAATGCCGCCCAGGATCACGGTCGCAGTCGAAAGCATCAGCGACGACATGTAGAAAACCAGCGACTCGCTGCCGAACAGCGTCACCGACATGAAGGTGTTGGTGAACACGTACGAGACGATGCGCAACGGGTTGAACATGCCGTTGACCATCCCGAAGAAGGCGATGCCGATGTAGTACCATTGCCGTTCCATGGCGCGCTCAGCTCGCTCTCGGACCGGCGTGGGTCAGCACGAACAGGTACAGAAGCCCGGCGCGCAGCCAGAACAGCCACACCACACCGAACAGCCAGATCACCACCGGCGCCGCGGCCTTGGGTGTGACGATGGCGACCACGGCGACCACCGGATCGGTGAGCCGGCAGAACGCGCGCCATATGTAATTTTCGGATTCCGGCTGGAAGATCAGGCCGAGGATGGCGCGGCCGAGCAGCGTGTACATCAGCACCGCCAGCGCATAGTCCGGCAGGTGGTAGTACCAGTGCGTGAGAAACGAGCCGCCGACGTTCACGAAACCAAAGCCCCCCGCTGCGGGCCCGAGCCCCGCAGCTGCGGTCCGCAGAGTAGCGGGTCGGGCCGGACGCGTCACGTCCCGGGATGCCGGCCCGCGCGCGAAAAAAAGAACGGGGCCCGAAGGCCCCGTTCCATCTCGATGCGAAGGATCGGACCGGTCAGGTCTTCTCCTCCAGGATCATCTTGCCGCGCGGCTTGCGGATCTCGTCGACGAAGGCCTGCATTTCCTTCGACGGTTCCGGCGTCATCAGGCTGACGACATACATCACCAGGAAGCCGAGCGGCATGCCCAGCAATCCGCAGTTGATGTTGTTCAGCCCGAACCAGCCTACCCTGGACTGCATCGGGTTGGCCGCGCTCGCCGGGACGTCCGCCACCCACTTCGGATCGGCCATCAACTTGGCCACGTCGACCAGCGCAGCGCCGGTTTGCGGGTTGGTCAGCGAGGACATGCCGAAGTACGACACGCCAGCCTGCGGGTAATACCGGGTGGTGACCAGGTAGAACAGGCACAGTCCGAAGCCCGCGATGATGCCGGCGACCGCGCCGGTCGTCGTGCACCGCTTCCACCAGATGCCCATCACCAGCGCCGGGAAGTTGCCGGCCATGGCGAGCGAGAACGCCCACCCCACCATGGCCAGAATATCGCCCGGTTTGGTCGATGCCAGGTATGCCGCGCAGACCGCCACGACGAACAACAGGACGCGTGCGACCGTGAGACGCCGGATGGTCGGCGCGTTCGGATCGAGCATCTTGTAGTAGACGTCATGGCTGAGTGCGTTGGCGATGGCGAGCAGGAGTCCGTCCGCCGTCGACAGCGCCGCCGCGAGACCGCCGGCCGCAACCAAGCCGGAGATCACGTAGGGCAGGCCGGCGATTTCCGGTGTGGAGAGCACGACGACGTCGGTGTTGATGACGAAGTCCTGCAACCGGATGACGCCGGCGTGACCGGCGATCGCCTTACACGCCGCCACCGCGTCTGCGACGTTGGCGACAGCCTTGCCGCAGATTTGGATCAGACCGAGCTGGCCCCAGGTGAACAGCCACGGTTTGATCTCACTGACGTTGGAGCCAATGATGTTGGTGTAGACTTCCAGCTTGGAGAACGCCGCGTAGGCCGGCGCCGAGAAGTACAGCAGGAAGATGAAGAACAGCGACCACGCCACGGACTGCCGCGCTTCGCGCACGGTCGGCGTGGTGAAGTAGCGCATCAGGATGTGCGGCAGCGACGCGGTGCCGACCATCATGCAGAAGATGATGCCGAAGAAGTTCAGCGGGCTATAGGACAGGAACGGCTGAACGTGCGGCTTGAGATTTGCCGTCGTCGCCAGTCCCTGAGCGATCATCTGCTGTTCGCGCGCCGTGATGTCCTGGACTGCCAAGCCGTAGGTGAGTTCGGGGATCGGGAACCCGTACTTGGCCGTCGATAGGATCACGATCGGCGTCAGATAGGCGATGATGAGCACGATGTACTGGGCAATCTGTGTCCAGGTCACCGCGCGCATGCCGCCGAGCATCGAGCAGAGCAGGATGCCGGCGAGCCCCGCGAACACCGCCCATTCGAACGGCATACCGAGGAACCGCGAGGCGATGATGCCGGTGCCGAAGACCTGCGCCGTCACATACGTGAAGGAGCAGCACACCAGCACGATCACGCCCAGGAAGCGGGCGAAGTTGCCGCCGAAGCGGAACGCCAGGAAGTCCGGAACGGTGTAGGCGCCGAACTTGCGCAGGTACGGACCGACCAGGATCGACACCAGCACGTAGCCGCCGGTCCAGCCGAGCACCCAGGCGATGCCGTCGTAGCCGAGCAGGAACAGCGAACCGGCCATGCCCACGAACGAGGCCGCGGACATCCAGTCGGCGCCGGTCGCCATGCCGTTGTAGAAGGCCGGCACTCTTCGGCCGGCGACGTAATATTCGGAGACCTGCGCCGTACGGGTCATGACGCCGATGATGGCGTAGACCGCGATGGTGAAGCCCACGAACATATAGCCCAGCACCCGGTTTGGGACGCCGAGCTTTTCGATGATGGCGATCAGGATGATGAACGCGATGAAGGCGCCCGTGTAGGTGCCGTACATCCGGCCGAGCTGCTTATAGAAGTCGGCCTTTTCTGCGCTTTGCATGGACATGGCGCGCCCCCTATTGATCGTCTTCGGCGTAGCCGTGATCGCGGTCGATCTTGTCCTGCTGTCGCGCAAACATGAACAGCATGACCACGAACGCGATCAGCGAGCCCTGCGCGGCCATGTAGAAGCCGAGCGGGAAGCCGAGCACCGGAATGACGATCTTGTTGAGTGGAACGACGAACATGTGAACGACGTATCCGAAGAAGAACCAAACACCGAGATGCGTCCACATGAGCTTTGACGTCTTGCGCCAATGCTCTTCCTGATTGGCCTGATTATCGGGCTGTGCCATGGATCGGTTACCCCCTGCCTTGCCACGGACCGCAACAGTCGGCCGAAACGACGATTGAGGGGGTGCCGCTGCCACCTGCGCCGGTCACGGCGTCTCCCCCGTCATCGAACGGCCTGCACTTCTTGCTGATGCAGGTCCCGGCATTAAGTATAGGCAGCGCGGAAATGGCCTCCCTATACGACTTTTGGCTAGAACTGCGTCTCCTGTGCATGGGAGACTTGCACCGCGCTGGCTCGTGACCGACGCTGGTCGCCTTGGGGAAGACCGAGCATGGACCTGGGCGCATTGTTTCGCCGTCGGCCGCCGCGCATCGCCGACCGGGCCGCGCTCGCCGAATTCATCGACCGCAACGCAGCATTCCTGGTGCAGAAGGGCATCTATGAATATGCCCGCGCTCGCGCGGGCCACTTTTCCAAGGTGATGTTCGGCGAGGCGGGCTTCCAGGAGGCGGTCGAAATTTCGCGATGGCGGGCCTACCCGCTGGGGCTTGCTATGGTGGGCGAGCTTGCCGAGGGAATGCTGCGTCCGGCGTGGGGCGACGATAGGATTGTGCAACGCGAAGCGTTTCTGGCGACCGTCATGTCGATCTTCGATCGCTATCCGGTGCCCACTGTGCTCGGCGAAACGGTGTGGGCAGAGCTTCGCGCCGAACTGGCGCGCCGCCTGCATCAGGTCGGCCTGCATGCGCCCAAGCGTGCCATCGACATTCCGGAAATCTATGCGCAGGAGTATTTCGACCTGTTTCCGATCCACGCCAAACTGCGCAGCGCGGAATTTGGGACCACCCGGAACTACTTGCGCATCACCATGGCCAACATTTTCGACGAGTTGGAAAAGCGCCTCGACGTTGCCGCCGTTGCCGGATCGCCGGCTGCGCCGCCGGCTTGAACGGGGCCGCTGGGGCGCTGCGGAGACGCGGATATGGGGGACATTGTCAGCGCCACCCCTCTGATCGCCCTCGACGCGTTGACCATCGATACCGAGACGACCGGCCTCGACGCCGCGAAGGCATGGGTGGTTGAAATCGCAGCAGCGCGTTTGAGTGGAGGCAAGCTGGCGCCGGACGCCGTACTTTTGCGGCGCTTGCGCCCCGGCGAGCCGATTCCGGCAGCGGCGACGGCCATTCACGGCATCGACGACCGTGCGGTGGCCAACGCACCGACGTTTGCTGACGTCGCGTCGGACATTGCCGAGGCGCTCGCGGGCCGGGTCCTGATCGGCCATGCCGTCGGTTTCGATCTCGCGGTCCTCAAGCGGGAGTTCGCCCGGGCCGGCCGGTCGTGGACGCCGCCGCGGGCGCTGGATACGCGGCTGCTGGCCGAGATTGCGGCGCCGGGTCTCGCAGGCTATTCGCTGGAGAGCCTCGCGGCTTGGCTCGAGGTCGAGGTGTCCGGCCGTCATTCCGCGCGCGGCGATGCGGAAACTGCCGGGCGGGTGTTCCTCGCGCTGGTCCCCAAGCTCCGTGCCGTGGGCGTCCGCACGCTGGCCGAGGCCGAGCGCGCCTGCCGCGCCCTGACCGACGCGCTCGACAGCCAGCATCGCGCCGGCTGGGTCGAGCCCGCAGCGCCCGGCGAGCCGTCCGAGCCCTACGCGGGCCGCCGCATCGACAGCCAGCCGTATCGCCACCGGGTCGGCGAGATCATGCGCGCGCCGGCCCGCTTCATCGCGCCCGATGCAACGGCCGGGGCGGCGCTCGAACGGCTGATGCGCGAACGGATTTCATCGCTCTATGTGCACCGCGACGCCGGCCACAATCCGGCGCTGCCGTATGAAACCGGCATCGTGACCGAGCGCGACATCCTGCGCGCGGTTGCGCGCGACGGCGCGGCCGCCTTGCAGACGCCGGTTTCGGCGTTTGCGAGCCATCCGTTGTCGACGGTGCCGGCGGATGCCTTCGCCTTCCTGGCGGTGGCGCGAATGAACCGGCTGGGAGTTCGCCATCTCGGTGTGACCGACGCGTCGGGGCGCGTGGCCGGCGCCCTGTCGGCGCGCGATCTGCTTCGTCTGCGGGCCGAGGGCGCAGCCTCGCTGGGCGACGAAATCGACGACGCGCCCGATGTCCCGGCTCTGGGCCGCGCCTGGTCGCGCCTGCCGCGCGTTGCCGCGGCCCTGCTCGGCGAGGACATGTCCGGACGCCAGGTCGCCGCCGTCGTGTCGCGTCAATTGTGTGCGCTGACCGAGCGCGCCGCCGTACTCGCCGAACAACGCATGCGCGAAAGCGGGCAGGGCGGCCCGCCCTGCGCCTATGCGCTCACGGTGCTTGGCTCCGCCGGGCGCGGCGAAAGCCTGCTCGCCATGGATCAGGACAATGCGCTAGTGTTCGCCGAAGGCGCGCCGGACGGGCCCGAGGACGCCTGGTTCGAGCAACTCGGCCGTCACGTCGCGGACATTCTGCACGAGGTCGGCGTGCCCTACTGCAAGGGCGGCGTTATGGCGCGCAACCCGCAGTGGCGCGGATCGGTCGCAACTTGGCGCGCGCGGATCGGCCATTGGATCGGGCGCTCCAATCCGCAGGATCTGCTCTCCGTCGACATCTTCTTCGACATGCTCGGCGTGCACGGCGATGCGGCGCTCAGCCAGTCGATCTGGCGCGCCGCCTTCGACACTGCCCGCGGGCAGGTCGCCTTCGCCAAGCTTCTGGTTGAGACCGCCGGCACGGTCGAGCCCGGCCTGACGCTGCTGCGGACGTTCCGGACCGAGCAGGGGCGGATCGACCTGAAGAAGACCGGCCTGTTCGGCATCGTCAGCGCGGCGCGCGCGCTCGCGATTTGCCATCACGTCCTGGAGCATTCGACGCCGGCACGGATCTCCGGCATCAAGTCGCTCGGCATCGGCGGCGCGTCCGACCTCGATGCGCTTGCGGAGGCGCAGGCGACGTTCCTCGACCTTCTGCTGGCGCAGCAGATCGAGGACACCGAGCAAGGTATTCCGCCGTCGAATTCCGTCGTCGTAAAGCGCCTGTCGCGCCGCGACCGCGAGCGGCTGCGGGATGCGTTCAACGCAGTCGCGCCGGTCGGCGACCTGACGCGCGACTTGCTGTTCAAAGGGTAGCGGGCGGCTTCCACACGTTCGATTCGTCGACCGTGCTTACGTGGGCCGCCACGACATGCCAGCCGTCGGGAAACTTCACCCAGGTCTGCATCTGCCGCCCGACCTTGCCCGGCATGCTTTCGCGGTGGAATAGCGTCGAGGCGACGGCGAACTCCTGGCCGTAGGTGGTAATCACGGTGCGCGAAATGGTGCGCGCGAGCCCAACCGGCGAACGGGCGGCGCGGAAGGCAGCGATCTCATGGTGGCCGTAGAGGATCTCGCCCATGCCGTAGCGGATGGTGCGCGGGTCGATGCGGAACGTGTCGTCGAGCACCGCGACGTCGTTCTCGCCCAGTGCCTTTTCGTAGCGGTCGAAGGCGGCGCGCACCTCGGCGAGCACCTCCGGCAGATCGACATCCATTGATAGCTCCCCGTCAGAGTTCGGGGGGCTTATACGGCAGCTTGAGCGCCTCGGCCACGGCCGAATGGGTGATGTTGCCGTCCAGCACGTTGAGCCCGTTACGTAGATGGCTGTTCTCCGCCAGCGCCTTGCGCCAGCCCTTGTCGGCGAGCGCCAGCACAAACGGCCGGGTGGCGTTGGTCAGCGCGAACGTAGAGGTGCGGGGCACGGCGCCCGGCATGTTTGTGACGCAATAGTGGACCACGCCGTGCTCTATGTAGGTCGGATGCGAATGCGTGGTCGGGCGCGAGGTCTCGGCGTTGCCGCCCTGGTCGATCGCGACGTCCACGATGACCGCACCGCGCTTCATCGTCTTGACGGTTTCCGCCTTGACCACCTTGGGCGCGGTGGCGCCCGGCACCAGTGCCGCGCCGATCACCAGATCGGCCCGGCGGCACAGCGCGTCGACCGTATCGGGCGTCGACACGAGCGTGCGGACTGCGGTGCCGAACCGGGCCGCGATCGGGCGCAGAAAATCGGGATCGGGCGCGATTACGGTCACCACCGCGCCCATGCCGCTTGCGATCAGCGCCGCGTTGCCGCCGACCGTGCCCGAGCCGATCACCAGCACCTCCGCCGGCATTACGCCCGGGACGCCGCCGAGCAGAATGCCGCGCCCGCCGTGCGGTCGTTCCAGATATTGCGCGCCGATTTGGGCCGCCATGCGCCCCGCCACCTCCGACATCGGCGTAAGCAGCGGCAGCCGGCCATCGCGGTCGGTGACCGTCTCGTAGGCAATGGCGACCACGCCGGATTCCATCAAGGCCTTGGTCTGCTCGGGATCGGGGGCGAGATGCAGATAGGTGAATAGGACCTGGCCGCGCCGGAGCAGTTTGCGCTCCGTGGTCAGCGGCTCCTTGACCTTCACGATCAGCTCGGCCTGGCTAAAGATCGAGTCCGCCCGATCTGCGATTTCAGCTCCCGCGTTGCGATAATCGTCGTCGGAAAATCCCGCGCCGGCGCCGGCTTGCCTTTCGACGGTGACGCGGTGGCCGCGCGCCACCAGCTCACCCGTGATCGACGGCGTCAGCCCGACCCGGAATTCGTTGTCCTTGATTTCCTTCGGCACACCCACGTGCATGGCGGTCTCCGGCAATGTCTGCGGCGTTGTTCGTCGGCTGATAGTCTAATGCCCAGGGTTCAGAGTGCGAGTTGAGCGCGGTCAAATCCCCGGCAAAGCGCGGGCGTAAGGTTCGTCTCAATGAGCGGTCAAACCATGCGTGCGATGGTGCTGGCCCGGCCGGGCGAGCCGCTGCGGATGGAGGAGCGCCCCGTTCCGGAGCCGGGGCCAGGCAAGCTTCGGCTGCGGGTTGCTGCCTGCGGCGTGTGCCGGACCGATCTGCATGTGGTCGATGGCGAATTGCTGGAACCCAGGCTCCCCATCGTGCCCGGCCACGAGATCGTCGGCTATGTCGACGCGCTGGGGTCCGGCGTATCGCAGTTCCGCATCGGCGACCGCGTCGGGGTGCCTTGGCTCGGCCACACATGCGGTGCCTGCGATTATTGCACCGGCGGGCGTGAGAACCTCTGCGACCGGCCGCTGTTCACCGGCTACACTCGCGACGGCGGCTATGCCTCCCATGTACTGGCCGACGCACGTTACACGTTTGCGCTCGGCCCCGACGGCGGCGACGCGGAACTGGCGCCGCTCCTGTGCGCCGGACTGATCGGGTGGCGCGCGCTGGCATTCGCCGGAGACGCGAGGCGCGTGGGCCTCTACGGCTTCGGTGCTGCGGCCCATATCGTCTGCCAGGTTGCGAGATGGCAGGGGCGCGATGTCTACGCCTTCGTGCGTCCGGGCGATCAGGCCGGAATGGCGTTTGCGCGCCGGCTCGGCGCTCGCTGGGCCGGGCCGTCCGATCGCGCGCCGCCCGAGCCGCTCGACGCCGCCATCGTCTTTGCGCCGGTCGGGGCGCTCGTGCCGCAGGCGCTGGCCGCGCTCCGCAAGGGCGGGTGCGTGGTCTGCGCCGGCATTCACATGAGCGACATCCCCGCGTTCCCTTATCGCCTGCTTTGGCAGGAGCGCCGGATCGTGTCGGTCGCCAACCTGACGCGCCGGGATGGCTTGGATTTCCTGAGCGTCGCTCGGCAAGCCGGGATCAGGACCGAAGTGACGACCTATCCACTCGTGCGCGCCAACGAGGCGCTGGACGATTTGCGGGCGGGTCGGCTCAACGGCGCCGCCGTGCTCATGCCCTGAAACGCACGATGGCCGGGCGGGACCCGGCCATCGTCAACCATTCAAGCCTGACCGGCGATCAGCGAACGCTGCTGCGATCGTTGGCCCGGCCCACGCGCGCCGCCGGGCGGGCGGGAGCGGCCGCGGCTGGTGCGGCGCCGAACAGGCGGTCGAAGAACGACGGTCCGCTGAAGCCCGTCGGTCCGCCCACCGATCCCGGCGTCACGCGCACCGGCGCGGAGAAATTCTGCCGGGGGCGATCCATCGGGACGTCGGCGACGCGGCGATCCGGCCCCTTGAGCACGGCCAGCAGCCGCTGGTCGCGGCCGTACACGTCGTCACGGATCACGAGCTTGCCCTGATCGTCCACAAAGGCGGTCTGATAGGTCAGGTGCACCGGGATCGTAGTCGGGAAGTTGATGTTGATCTCGCTCGGACCGTACATGCTGCGCAGCTTTTCTGCCGTGTACTTCTCGTTCGGCAGCGCCAGCGACAGCAGCATTTCGCCGTACTTCAGCGGATCCTCGACGCGCATGCAGCCGTGGCTGTAGGCGCGGCGCTCATGCTTGAAGAGGTGCTTATCCGGCGTGTCGTGCTGGTAAACCAGGAACCGGTTCGGGAAGTTGAACCGGATGCGGCCCAGCGCGTTGCGGTCGCCGGGCGGCTGCCACATGCGCACCGTGCCGTCCGCGTCCTGCGCGACCTTGATGCCCATGCGTTCGAGCGCGCCGCCGTCCTGCTGCATTGCCGGCAGGTATTCGTGCTGGATGATCGAAGGCGGCACGTTCCAGGTCGGATTGACGGTTATGAACCTCATCTCCGCGCTGATGATCGGCGTTGCCTGGCTCGGTTTGCCGACCACCACGCGCGTCTGCCAATAGACCTTGCCGTCGCGCATGATCCGGAGACTGAAGTCCGGGATATTCAGCATGACGTGAATCTTGCCCAACTCGCGGGGCACCCAGCGCCAGCGCTCGAGGTTGGCAACGATGACGTCGGCATCGCGGTCGCGCCGCGGACCGTTGATGGCTTCGACGGTCTGAGGCCCGACTACGCCCGTGGGCTTCAATCCGCGTTCCTTCTGGAACCTGGTGACTGCGTCGGCCAGTTCCTTGTCGAAGGTGGTGTTGGACGCATCGCCCGTGACGCCGAGCCGCTCGCGCAGCAGCGGCACGCGCGGGTCCTGCATCAGGACTTCCTTGCCCTTGGGATCCTTGCGGTAGCGCAGCAGCGGGCCGTCGGGGATGCGCGCCTTTTGCGCCTCCTCCTTGCGGCCGCGGGCTTCGGCGAGCTTCGCCTTCAGCGCTTTATAGGCGGGGTGCTGAGGCTGGAAGCTCTCCATCACGTCCGCCACCTGCGTGAGCCCGGCGAGCTTGCCCAGCACATCGGCAGGTTCGGGACGTTCGAGCTTGTATTCGATATCGGCTGCAATCCGGCTGTAGTGCACGCGGCCGGTCAGCGCATGGCGCGCATAGGTCAGGACCGAGTCCGTGAACTTCAACTCGGCTTCGGCGAGGGCGGTGGCATCGGCGCCGGCGCGCACCTCGGGCAGCGGATATTCGGACGGCTCGAAGCCGTGCGCATTGACGCCAGCGAGATAGCCCGCGACCGCCTTGCCGCGATCGCTCAGCGTCCCACCCGAAATCCACAGCGGCGCAAAGCCGCGGCTCTGATAGAACGCTTCGACCGCGCCACGCTCCTTGCGGCCGCCGAATTGGCGGTCGGCCTTGCCGGACGCAAGCAGCTCCCGCAGCTTTTCGGACATCGCGGTGTCTGCGGCCGGAGTGGCTCCGCTGCCTGCGGCAGGGATGGAGCTTGTGACTTCGGGCTTGGCAGGGGCGGCGCTGGTCGCGGCCGGTGCCGCCGCTTCCGCGCCTGCCGGCGTCGTCACGGATGCGGTCGACTGTCCAAAAGCGCTGCCGGAATAGGGCGTTAGTGCCAGGGTCAATGCCAGGGCGGCCGAACCCGCCAGCAGGTGGTCGAATCGCGCGATTCGCATCGAAGACCTCTTTTTGTGTCCCTGGCTCGCGGCCGGGGGCATGCTGACCTGAGCCCCAACTTTCATCCAGCGATGAGTAGAGCCCCAGGTTGATTTGAGCCTTGTTGGCTCGGCGAAGCAACGGGGCGGGGCGCGGAGCCCCATGTTGAGCGCAGCGCCCCGACCCGTTGC
>VGEP01000085.1 GCA_016869215.1 Alphaproteobacteria bacterium
GATACGGGCACAGTCCTATCCACACGATCGGCTGGAACTCATCGTCGCGGACGGCCAAAGCACGGACGGGATGGCCGAATTGATTGAAAACTATTCGTTGAACGGAATCGCGGCTCGGGTGATCCGGGTCGAAGCAAACGAGTTTATCCGAGCAATCCCTCCAGAAAAGGGGGTAGCAAGGTGCCTCCTGGGGAGTCGCGTCGATGTCAGGAGGATGCACCTAGTTGAGGCCTTCGATGACAATCAATAAGGCATTTGTTACGGGATGCGCTGGCTTTATCGGAAGCAACCTCGTGGATCGGTTGCTTGGAATCGGGTGCGAGGTTGTTGGCTGGGACAATTTCTCCACCGGTCAGCGGGAGTTCCTGGACCAAGCGCTGAGGCATCAGCGATTCAGGCTGATTGAGGGTGATAGCCTTGATGCGTCGACCTTGACCTCGGCGATAGACGGCGCCGAGTTCGTTTTTCATTTGGCAGCCAATGCTGACGTTCGGTTAGGACTGCACCATCCGAAGAAGGATCTTGAACACAATACCGTCGCCACCTTTAATGTATTGGAGGCGATGCGCTACGCTAGCAAGCATGCGGTGGTGGGCTTGGTGAAGCAGCTGGCTTTTGAGTTGGCGCCGCAGGTGCGCGTCAACGGCGTGGCGCCGGGCGGCATTTCCACCGACCTGCGCGGCCCGGAGTCGCTGGGCATGGCGCAGCGCTCGATTGCCAGCATCGACCTGAACAAGACCGCCCCGGATCGTGTACCGATCGGCATGGTGCCCAATGCCAGCGACTACGCGGCGGCCTATGTGTTCTTTGCCAGCCGCCAGGACCACATTCCGGCCACCGGCAGCATCCTCAACTACGACGGCGGCTTCGGGATTCGCGGCCTGCGCCAGACCATGGGTGGGCGCGAACTGCCGCAGCGCATTGCGCAAACCAAGCCAGGGGCTTCATCATGAGTATTCGACAGGCGCCGGCTGTTCGCGCGCTGGCCTACATCGGCGTGGCGGTTGACGACCCGGCCGCCTGGCTGCGTTTCGGCACGGAGGTGTTGGGCGCCATGCCGGCCGATGCGGCGGACGGTTCCAACCGGCTGCGGATCGACCAGCGCGGTTGGCGCATTGCCGTGCAGCAAGGGCCGCAGAACGACCTGGCCTTCGCCGGTTTTGAGGTGGCCAGCGAGGCCGACCTGGCTGCGTTGGCCGAGCACCTGGCCCGCCTTGGTATCGCCACCACGCCGGGTGACGCGGCGTTGCTGGCCGACCGCGGGGTGACCGCGCTGCTGCACGGCGTGGACCCTTCCGGCAATCGCGTGGAAATCGCCTGCGGCGCCACCGACCGTTTCGAACGCCCGTTTGCCTCGCCCGCCGGCGTGAGCGGCTTCGTGACCGGTGAACAGGGTCTGGGCCACATCGTGCTGGGGTGCGAAGACATTGCGGCCATGCGCCGCTTCTATGTGGACGGCCTGGGTTTCCGCCTGAGCGATCGCATCCGAATGCCCATTGGCGGTGTGTCGGTGCAGATGGAGTTCTTCCACTGCAATGCGCGCCACCACTCGCTGGCCCTGGTGCCCATGCGGCGGCCGCGCAGCATCTTCCATTTCATGCTGCAGGCGGCCAGCCTCGACGACGTGGGCTTTGCCTACGACCGCGTGCAGGCCGGCGGCGGCAGGATCGTGGCCACGCTCGGCCGCCACACCAACGACCACATGTTCTCGTTCTATGCGGCCACGCCCGGCGGCATCGAGGTTGAGTTTGGGTATGGCGCGCGCACCGTGGACGATGCCACCTGGAGCGAAGCCCTTCACCACAAGCCCAGCATGTGGGGCCACAAAAGAGGATGAAGCTGAACACGATGACCACTCAATCGACCTCCGCGGCGATCACCGAAGCCGGGACCAGCCGGTCTGTCACGGTGGACGGCTGCCTGATTCACTACCACGAAGCCGGCACCGGAGAACCGCTGGTGCTGCTGCACGGCGGCGGGCCGGGCGCCACCGGCTGGTCCAACTACAGCCGCAACATCGCGACGCTGGCCGAGCGCTTTCGCGTGATCGTGCCGGACCTGCCCGGGTTCGGGAAATCGGACATGAAGCCGCGCGACCAGAACACCTGGGAGTGGTACGGGCCGCTGCTGGGCCGCTTCCTGGACGAACTCGGCATCTCCAGCGCGCATTTCGTGGGCAACTCATTGGGTGGCGCCACCACGCTGGTGCTGGCGCTGCACCGGCCCGAGAAGATTAAGCGCATGGTCCTGATGGGCAGCGCCGGCGGCCTGCCGATGTTCGCGGTGGCACCCACGGATGCCATCAAGACCTTGTTCTTCTTCTACGACGGGGAAGGGCCTTCGAAGGCGCGCCTGAAGGGGTTCGTCAACCAGTTCGTGTTCGACCCTTCCCAGATCACCGATGAACTGCTGGACCAACGCATGGCCGCGGCCATGCGGCCGGAGATCGTGGACAACCCGCCCATGCGCCCGATCCCCGGCAAACCACGCCAGGAAATCTGGCGTGATGCGCGGTTGGCCAGCCTGCCGCACGACGTGATGTTCATCTGGGGCCGGGAAGACCGCGTGATGCCCATCGACGGCGTGTTCGTGCTGCTCAAGCAGATTCCCAAGGCGCGGCTATATGTGCTGCCGCGCTGCGGCCACTGGGCCCAGTGGGAGCATGCCGACGAGTTCAACCGCGTGTGCGCGGGATTCCTGGCTAGCTGAACGAAACGCGCGCCGCGCATGGCCGCGCCCCTCGTTCCCCCTACAGCACGCGGGCCTGAGCTGGAGCGGCTCGGCCACGACGTGCGCCTTGACCGGCCGCTGTTTGCGCAGATGCGTATTCCACGACGCTTGGACAGTGATTCCAGCGGAAATTGGACAGTTCAATCGCGTAGCGAGCGGTGTGTAGATTGTGCTTGATCCTGTCGATGAGTGAAAGGGGTTGAGAGCGTGCTTTGCAAGCAAGTGCAGGGTTATGCACAGGCGGCCGACAGCGCGCCTCTAAGGCTGCTTAAGGATGGCTTCGCCCTGGAACGCGAACAAGAGCACGAGCGTACGCTGAAGCCCGGCGGCAGCTTCGACGAGGCGGCGCTGATCGCCCGCTGCAAGGCATCGCTGGCCGGGTTCAAGGTGCCGGCGCGGGTCTTTTGCCTCGACGCTTTTCCCAGCACCGCTGGCCCCAACGGCACCAAGGTCCAGCGCCATCGCCTGCGCGATATGGCCGATGAGTTCATGCGCCTTCGGAGGACAATGCCATGACCGACTCTGTCCTGCTCACCCGTGACGGCGAAGTCGCCGTCGTCACGCTGAACGAGCCGGAGCGGCGGAACGCCCTGTCGCTCACCATGCGCGAGGTACTGTTCGAGGTGCTGGATGAGGCGATGGCCAGCGACGCGCGCGCCATCGTGCTCGCCGGCGCCGACGGCAACTTCTGCTCGGGCGGCGACATCAAGTCGTTCGATCCGGGCGCACCGCTGGTCGAGATCCGCGACCGGTTGAACCGGCTCCACCGCGTCGCGCGGATCCTGCTGACCGGGAAAAAGCCGGTGATCGCCGCGGTCGACGGTTATGCCTTCGGCGCCGGCGTCTCCCTGGCGCTCGCCTGCGATCACGTCGTTGCCGCGAAAGATTCGCGCTTCTGCGCCAGCTTCAACCGGGTGGCGCTGATGGGCGACCTCGGTCTCCTCTACACGCTGCCGCTCCGCGTCGGCATGGGCAAGGCGCGAGAGCTCTTGATGCTGGGCGAGATCGTCGAGGCCGCCGAGGCGCTGACCATCGGCCTTGTCGACCGCCTGGTCGAGCCGGGCCAGGTGCTTGCGGCCGCGATCGGCCGCGCGAAGCTTTTCGCCGCCTCGCCGCCGGTGGCGCTCGCGCTGACCAAGTCGGCGCTGGCGCGGATGCCGGCATCGCTGGACGAGGTCCTGCAGATGGAGCTCGACGGCCAGAGCGCCCTGTTCCAGACCGCCGACCATGCCGAAGGCCGCGCCGCCTTCCTCGAGAAGCGGACCCCGAAGTTCCAAGGCCGCTAGCAAACCGCGGACGCGGCCTGTAAAAGGCCGCGCCATGACCGAGACCTTCGCCGTCGCCGTCCCCGGCGCCAGCCTCGCCGTCGAGTCCCAGGGCCGCGGCCGTCCCGTCGTCTTCCTGCACGCCGGCGTCGCCGACCGCCGCATGTGGGCGGCCGAGATGGACGCGCTCGCCGATACCCATCGGGTCGTCGCCTACGACCGCCGCGGCTTCGGCGAGACCTCCGCTTCGACCCAGACCTTCTCGCATGTCGAAGACCTCGAGGCGGTTCTGGACCGGCTCGGCAAGGAGCCGGTCGTGCTCCTGACCTACCACCCCGTCCCCGACATCGCCTGAAACCGCTTGGCGAGGGGTGGATTCGCCCTACGCGGTGCATCCATTAGTTGTGGCGGCGCCAGCATGATAGATTGCCATGCGGATCTTTACCAATAGCGGCTCGTGGGGCGACATAAGCCTCATTGTGCGCCGTCAAACCGGGACCGGGAAGCGGGAGAATGGCCAAATCGTGCGGTGCAACGCAGCTTGGGGCGGATAGATTTTCCTATCCGTCTCAGCACCTTCCGACCGGCGCGCGGCCCCGGCGCGATGCGCCGGCGCCCCTGCGACGGCGCACCGCGCCCCGTGCGCACTGAAATCCTGAACCTCGGAGAATCGATTCATGGCGAACACGACGAAAACTGATCACACCGCGAAGCGGCCGAACCTGCTGGTCGTCGTCGTCGACGACATGGGGTGGTCCGACTTGCGCGCCTTCGGCGGCGAGGCCAGCACGCGCCACCTCGATGCTCTCACCGCGCGCGGTGTCAGACTCACCAATTTCCACACGTCTCCGGTGTGCTCGACCACCCGCGCGATGCTGATGACCGGGTGCGATCACCATGAGGTCGGTCTCGGTTGCATGGTGGAGATCATGACCCCCGAGCAGCGCGGCAAGCCGGGATACGAGGGCTATCTCAACGACCGTTCGGTCACCATCGCCGAACGCTTGCGCGACGCGGGTTATCACACGCTGATGTCCGGCAAATGGCACATGGGGGTGAAGAAACCCTACCTGTCGATGCCCGCCGCCCGGGGATTCGAACGCTCTTTTGCGCTGGTGCAGGGTGAGCACAATCATTACGGTGCCGACCAGAGCCCCGAGACCGCGGGTTACTTAGGCGTCTCCCAGTATCAGCACGACGGCATGGAAGCGCGCTTTCCCGAGGGGGCCTACTCCAGCGATTGCTTCGCCGACAGGATGATCGAGTTCGTCACCGCGGCGAAAGACGATCCGCGTCCGCTGTTCGGCTATCTCGCCTTCACCGCACCGCACTCGCCGCTGCAGGCGCCGCCGGGATTGATCGCGAAGTACCGCGGCATGTACGACGACGGGCCCGAGGCGATGCGCGAGAAACGGCTGGCACGCATGCGCGACATGGGGCTCTTGGCAGCCCTCGCCACACCGGCGGAGATCCGCGGCGGTCAGCACTGGAACGAACTCCCGCCCGAGCAGCGCCGGCTGGAGTCGCGAAAGATGGAGATCTATGCCGCGATGATTGAAGCCATGGACGACGCGCTGGGGCGCGTGCTCGAGTCCCTGGAGGCGACCGGCCGCCTTGACAACACCGAGATCATTTTCTTCTCGGACAACGGCCCCGCCGGGTCGCTGCGCGAAGCCGCGCCCGGCTGGCGCGAATGGATCAAGGAGCATGCCGACAACCGCTTCGACAATATCGGCAGGGCAAACAGTTACGTCTCGATGGGGCCGCGCTGGGCGCAGGCGCAGGCGGCGCCGTTCTTCCTGTTCAAGCGATACACCAGCGAAGGCGGCGTGCGCACCTGTGGCCTCGCCTGCGGTCCGCGCATCAAGGCGCGCACCGAGAGCGACGCCTTTCTCCATGTGATGGACATCGCCCCCACCCTGCTCGAATTCGCCGGAGTCGATGCGTCGACCCCGCCCGGAAAGATTCCGCTGCGCGGCGTTTCCGCGGCTCCGGTGCTCGCCGGCACGCAGGCCGAGGTGCATGCGCCGGACGAGCGCATCGCCTGGGAACTTGCCTACTGCCGCGGTGTGCGCAAGGGCGACTGGAAAGCCATCTTCCTCACCCGCGCCGCGCACAACATTTCAGCGGACATCCCGATCAACCGCTGGCTGCTGTACAACATCGCGCGCGACCCGGGTGAAACCACGGATCTCTCCTCGGCAGAGCCCGGGAAGCTGCAGGATCTCATTGCCGCCTGGAACGAATATGCCAGGGAGTGTGGAGTGGTCGTACCCGAGAATTTGTGAAGGGTCATCACGATCGCGCCGGTGCCATGGCCGCCTTGCTCGAGACCGGCGAGTTGACCGACAAGACCAGGTGCCCAACAATCATTGCGATGCGCGGGTCGTTGCGATCAACGGGTCCCGCAGTGCTGAGCGCTTCTCGAAAGGTGCTGCAATGACACACAGCGTCGATCGCATTCTGACCACCCACGTCGGCAGCCTGGTGCGCCCGCCCGCGCTCGCGGACTTCTATCGCCGCATGCGCGACGGCGAACCCTGCGACGAGGCGGCCTTCCGCCAATGCCTTGAAACCTCCGTGACGGAGGTGGTGCGCCAACAGGCCGGAATCGGCATCGACATCGTCAGTGACGGTGAATTCGGCAAGACGCAGACCTGGTCCCGCTATGTGCTTGACCGCCTGAACGGATTCGAATTCCGCCGGCTTCGTCCCGGCGAGGCCGCATCGTCGGGCGCCGCCGCGCTCACCGGGCGCGACCGCGAACTGTTTCCCGAGTTCTATGCGGAATGGGACAAGACGCAGGACAGCGTCCTGTTGCGGGCGCCCGGTCGCTGGGTCTGCAACGGCGCGATCAGCTACCGGGGGCAGGCGCTGATCGGGCGCGACATCGATAACCTGAAGCGCGGCATGGCCGCCGCGAAGATACCGTCCGGGTTCCTGCCGGTGGTTGCGCCCGGCAGCGTCGTTCCGGAACGGGCAGATGAACATTACGCCAGCGACGAAGCCTATACCTTCGCGGTGGCCGAAGCGCTCAGAAGCGAATATCGCGCCATCATCAATGCCGGATTGATCCTGCAGGTGGATGATGCCCACCTGACCGGGGCCTACGAGCGGATCGTCCCGCCGGGAACCCTAGCCGATTACCGCAAGTGGGCCGAGATGCGCGTGGCCGCGCTGAATCACGCGCTGCAGGATATTCCGGAGGAACGTTGCCGCTACCACATCTGCTGGGGCAGTTGGAGCGGTCCGCACGTCGCCGACGTGCAGCTGAAAGACATTGCCGATCTGCTGCTGCGCGTGCGCGCGGGGTGCTACTCGATCGAAGGCGCGAACGCGCGCCACGAGCACGAGTGGCGGGTGTGGGAGAAGGTGAAGCTTCCCGCCGGCAAGGTCCTCATGCCGGGGGTCGTCAGCCATCACACCAACGTGGTCGAGCATCCGGAACTGGTCGCCCAGCGACTGGTGCGGCTCGCGCGCCTGGTGGGCAGGGAGAACGTCATCGCCGGCACCGACTGCGGCTTTGCCCAGGGGCCGCTGGTCCGGCGGGTGCATCCGACCATCATGTGGGCCAAGCTGGGTTCCCTCGTGGAGGGAGCGCGCATTGCGTCGCTTGAACTCTGGGGCGCGAAGGCCGCCTGATCATGAAACGCAGCACGAACCGCATTCTCACCACCCACGCCGGCGTGCTTTCGGGTCCGCCGGAATTCGCCGACATCGATCTGCAGGTGCGCACCGGCAAGCCCTATGACGCGCAGGACTATGCGGCGCGGCGCCGCGACGCCACGTTCAAGACCGTGCGTCGCCAGGCCGACATCGGCATCGATGTCGTCAGCGACGGCGAGCTCGGCAAGAGCCGCGGCTATCCCTACTATTCGCAACGCATCACCGGCATCGAGCAGCGCGCGTTGCGACCGGGCGAGATCCCGGTCACTGTGCGCCGCAGCCGCGAGCGGCTGGAGTTCGCCGAGTTCTACGACTATCTGCAGAAAATCGACACGCGCCTCGCCGTGCCACCTGGTACGCGGCTGGTCTGCACTGCGCCACTGGTTCACCTCGGACTGGGAAAGCTGCAGGAGGAGCTCGAAGCATTTCGCGCCGCGCTTGCGCATGTCCGCTGCGAAGAGGCGTTCTTTCCGGTGATCGCGCCGGGCTGGCTGGATCATTTCATGTTCAATGAGTACTACGGCTCCGACGAGGAGTTCATCTACGCGATCGCCGACATTCTGCGGCCCGAGTACCGGGGAGTGGTGGATGCGGGCTTCCTCCTGCAGGTGGACGACCCGGGATTGCCCGATGCATGGCCCACCTTCATCCCCGCGCCAAGCATCGAGGAATACCGGCGCTACGCGGCCGTGCGCATCGAAGCGCTCAATTACGCCCTCGAGGGCATTCCCGAGGACAAGGTTCGCTATCACGTCTGCTGGGGCAGCCACCATGGCCCGCATACCGACGACATACCGCTCAAGCACATTGTCGACCTGATGCTCAAGGTGCGCGCCCAGGGCTATTCACTGGAGGCTGCCAATGCGCGCCACGAGCATGAATGGAAGCTGTGGCGGGATATCAAGCTTCCCGAGGGCAAGATTCTGATCCCCGGGGTCGTCGGTCACGCAAGCAATGTGATCGAGCATCCGGAGCTCGTGGCTGAACGAATCATGCGTTTTGCCAGCGTCATCGGCAGGGAAAACGTGATCGCCGGCACCGACTGCGGCATGGGCGGCCGTGTGCACCCGCAGATCGGCTGGGCGAAGCTTCAGGCCCTCACCGAGGGCGCGGCGCTTGCGTCACGGGAGTTGTGGCCGGCATAGATCTGGAGACGGTTTCAGTGCGGGGGGATACCCCCGATGTCGGGGTTGTAGTATTTCATCTCGCAACCGGTTCTTATGACTGACAGGGAGCATCGGACATGAAAACGGCAAAATGGATTGCGGCACTGGCGGTTCCGGTTTTTGCGCTCGCCTCCGGCGCCCGTGCCCAGGACTACCCCACCAAGCGGATTCGCTTCATCGTGCCCGGCGCCGCCGGCTCGGGGTTTGACCTCACCGCGCGCATGATCTCCGACGGCCTGGCGAAGAAGTTCGCCCAGCCGGTGGTCGTCGAGAACCAGCCGGGCGCCGGCACCGCGCTCGGCATGGGGACCGTCGCCAGATCGGCGCCGGACGGTTACACCATCGGCATGCTGCTGTCGCCGGCGACCATCCAGCAGTCGCTGGTCAGCAACATGGGTTATGACACCCGCCGCGATCTTGCGCCCATCATGCTGATCGGCTGGGATTTCAATATCCTGGTGGTGAATCCCTCGCTGCCGGTGGCCTCGGTAAAGGAACTGATCGGTTATATCAAGTCCAATCCCAACAAGGTCAATTACGCCTCGGGGGGCAGCGGCACCCCTGCCCATATTGCGGGGGAATTCTTCAAGCAGAACACCGCGACGGAAATGGTTCACGTCCCGTACAAGGCGGCCGGTCTGGGAGTGCAGGATCTGCTCGCCGGGCGCGTGCTGCTCATGTTCGGCAATGTTCCGGCCACGCTGCCGCATATCCGTTCCGGCAAGCTGCGCGCCCTCGCCATCGTGGGCAAATCACGCATCCCCTCGGCGCCGGACGTGCCCAGCATGGCGGAACTCGGATACCCCGAGATCGACGTGCCCAACTGGACGGGCATCGTCGCCCCTGCCGGCACGCCGGCGGCGATCATCGCGACATTGCATCGCGAAATCACCGCCATCCTCAAGGATCCCGAGGTGCAAAAGCGCATCACCCAGTTCAGCACCGTGATCGATCTTGGCAGCCCGGAACTGCTCGGAAAGCTGATCGCGTCGGATGTCGCGCGCTGGGCAGAGGTGATCAGGAAGGCGGGCATCAAGGGCGATTGATTCCGCCTGCCGCGCGAACGGTTGCCGTGCGCGCCAGCGCGGCAATGCCGACGCCGTAGAGCGGCAGGAAGGACAGACCAGGATCGATCTGCGGCGTCTAGGATTTTCAAACCACCTCTTTCCCCATCGACGACGGTGCGGCAAAGAGGATGCGAGTCGAGTTGTTTCCGCGTCGCGCGGAAATGCGCGCAGGCATGGCGCGCACCACCGGCCAGCCCGGCACGGCAGCGACCGTTACCCGCGGGTGTGGCGCTCGCCGCGGCCTAGCCGCCGCGGCTCACCTGCCGTCGCGGCCGCGGCGGCGGGTGCGACAGGCGAACAGTCCGAGCCCGACACCGATGAGCAGCAGGCTGGCGGGCTCGGGAGCGTCGACGGCCGCGTCGTCGGTGAGGAAGAAAGCCGCCTCGAACCCGTACGGGCCGCTCCATGCTGCGCCAGACGAGAAGCGGTACATGATGCCATCGGCAAAGGTGGTGGAGGACCAGTACCAGCCGTCGTCGCTGTCGGCGGAAGTGCTATTCACGATGGAAAGAAGATAATCGCCCGCAGCCAGAGGAAGATCGGGAATCACGGCGGCGTAGCGATAGTTCTTCCGTCCGAGGATCGTGGTGCCGTCGTCGACCCGGGATGCCGCCACCGCAAACGAGGCGAATGCCGCCGTAGCGGGCGTACCGGCGACCACATTGAAGAACTCGATCGTGAAGCTGTCCGGACCGGGCGTGTCGCTCGGGAAGTAGATGCCCCACCAGTGAACGTCCCGCACGGTCTTCGCGCTCGCGAGCGTGAAGTTCTCAGCGAGGAACTCCGCGCCGTCGACGTCGCTTAGCTGCGCACCGGTCAAGTTGGGTGAACCGTTGTTGTAGATCACCGCGGCAGTTGCTTGCAGTGCCACCAGGGCAAGCGTTCCAATCGCCAAGTGCAATTTCATCGGTCACCCTTTCACTGCCGCGACTGTCCAGCGCACAAGCAATTTCCGCACCTGAGTGACCTTATTAAATGAATTCAATCGCATAGGGAAACCAGGGACAGACATATCGTGGTCATATGTAAGATTTTTCGACAGGATCGATTCGCGCATCAGTTGCTCGCATATGCCGCCGCGCCGGCGACCGCGATCCTGCCGAACACGGAGCCGTTGGTCAGTCCGGTCCCGCCGGGATAGTTGAATCAGAAGATGCCGCCCATCAGCTCGCCCGCGGCATAGAGACCCGGGATCGGGACGCCGTCCGAAGACATCACCTGCGCCTCGGTATTGATCTTCAGCCCCCCGAAGCTGAAGGCGATGCCGCAGGTCACCGCGTAGGCCTCGAAGGGGGGCGTATCGAGCGTGTTCGCCCAGTTGCTCTTGTCGATCGCGAGCCCCCTCGTGCAGCGCCCGTCCTTCACGTTCGGGTCGAAGGGAATCTGCGTCTGCACTGCGGCGTTGTAGGCCGTCAGCTCCTCGAGCGCCGTCCTGCCGTCGGTGTCCTCGAGCTTCGCGCAGAGATGGGTATGGGAATTTCAAACCACCTTTTCCCCTGATTCGCGACGGTATCGCCTTCCCGAGAGGCGGCCGATCACGCGGTCTCAGGCGAGGATTCCCCGCTCTCGATGACGATGCGCCCCCTGCCCAGCGGCGTCATCCTGAGGTGCGTGGTGCCGTCGCGCCAGGGGCTCTTCAGTTGCAGCACGACGTTGCCTGCGCCATCTTCCTTGAGACGCTCATTGGCGATCGCGGGGCGGGTGATATAGCGGCACAGGCGTTCGAGTTCCTTGCGCTGATGCTCCTAGCAGCGCACCCCCGCGCGCAGGCTGAAGCCGTGCGCCTGGGCGCATTCTTTTACCAATAGCGGCTCGTGGGGCGACATAAGCTGCATTGTGCGCCGTCAAACCGGGACCGGGGAGCGGGAGAATGGCCAAATCCTGCGGTGCAACGCAGCCTGGGGCGGATAGATTTTCCTATCC
>VGEP01000086.1 GCA_016869215.1 Alphaproteobacteria bacterium
CGCCCCCTGCGCCCGCGCCATCGCGCTGATTTCCAAAGGCCCGCCATCGCAATTTGCCGTGCAGTCGCAAGTCTGCCGGACCGCTTCCTTGACACCACTCGGACCGTCTCCCTAAAACGCAGGCGGTCGGGCGCTTAGCTCAGCGGGAGAGCGTTCCCTTCACACGGGAGAGGTCGTAGGTTCAATCCCTACAGCGCCCACCATTCCAACCGACTACCGGCAATTGCATTCCGGCCGCGCCAGCACCGCGCCCCGCCGCCGGTCCGTTGTATCCGCGCCACAGCCTCGAAAGACGCTTCTCACAACTCGCCGCCGTGGCAACTTTGCAGGTTGCCGGACAGCGCAATTTATGGACTCACTCCCGCCGGGGCTCGCCACCGAACCCGACGGAGCATGGAATGCCGTTGCGTTACCTTTCGACCGTTCTCGCCGCGTTTGCCTGGTTCGCCATGGTCCTGCCCTCGGCCGCTAACTGGGACGAGCGCGAGCAGATGCTGAGCGGCGGCTCGCCCAAGGGCCGCAACTACAACTTCTTCGGCTTTGCCGGCGACGGCGTCGTCACGCGCACCACGGTCCGTTATGCCACCGAGCAGAAGCCCGGCACGATCGTGATCGATACCGCGGAGCGGCGCCTCTATCTGGTTCAGGAGGGCGGCTCCGCACTGCGCTACGGCATCGGCGTCGGCCGCATCGGCTTCACCTGGAAGGGCGTGCGCAAGGTGACCGAGAAGCGGGAATGGCCGTCGTGGACACCGCCGCCGCAGATGCTCAAGCGCCAGCCGAACCTGCCACGCTTCATGCCCGGCGGTCTCGACAATCCGCTCGGCGCACGCGCGCTCTATCTCGGCGGGACGCTGTATCGCATCCACGGCTCGAACGAGCCCGAGACCATCGGGCAAGCGGTGTCGTCGGGCTGCTTCCGCATGACCAACGACGACGTGGTCGATCTCTACAACCGCGTGCAGGTTGGCACGACGGTCGTGGTGCGATAGCAACGGTCGCGGTATTCCGCGTTCGGGGCCGGCCTGACGCCGGCCCTTATCGTTTCCGTCAGCCCCGCTTCGGCGGGTCGCGCGACTGTCCCTTCGCCGCCAGTTCGTCGAGATAATCCTGCCATTTGCGTGCATGGCCGCGGCCGAGCTCCAGCAGGTACTCCCAGCTGTAGATTCCGGTCGAGTGCAGGTCGTCGAACACGAGCCGCACGGCGTAATTGCCCACCGGCTGCACTTCGAGGATGGCGACATCGCGCTTTCCGGGCACGGTCTTGCGCTCGTCCGGCGAATGGCCCTGCACCTCGGCGCTCGGGCTCGTAACCCGTAGATATTCGGCCCCAAGATCGTGGCGCTCGCCGTTGTCGAACGCGATCGACAGCGTTTTGCGGTCCTTGGCGAGCCGCAATTCGGTCGGCCAGGGCGATTGGCCTGCGGCCAGTGACATTTCGACCTCCCACAAGGCGTTGCAGCATATATATAATGCCTGCCAAGAGCCTAGACGCTGACGGGCCGGTCCGTCAGAGTCGAACGGCCCCCAAGGAACGCCATGAATACCGCCGCGCCCACGATGGAACTCGACCGCCCGGCCGCACGCCCGGCGCAGCTGGTCGATCCGTTCGCCCGCGCCATCACCTATCTGCGCGTATCGGTGACCGACCGCTGCGATTTCCGCTGCGTCTATTGCATGTCTGAGCACATGTCGTTCCTGCCCAAGGCCGACTTGCTGACCCTGGAGGAACTCGACCGGCTGTGCTCGGCGTTCGTGGCCAAGGGCGTGCGCAAGCTCCGCATGACCGGCGGCGAGCCACTGGTGCGGCGCGGAATCATGACGCTGTTCCGCTCGCTGTCGCGGCATCTCAAGAGCGGCGCGCTTGACGAGCTGACCGTCACCACCAACGGCTCGCAGCTCGTGAAGTACGCCGCCGAACTCCGCGACTGCGGCGTGGAGCGCATCAACGTGTCGCTCGACACGCTCGATCCCGACAAGTTCCGCTCCATCACCCGCTGGGGCGAACTCGACAAGGTCATCGCCGGCATCGACGCGGCGCAGGCCGCCGGCCTGAAGATCAAGATCAACGCCGTTGCGCTCAAGGGCGTCAACGAGGACGAACTGGCCGGCCTCGTGAGCTGGGCGCACGGCCGCGGCATGGACCTGACGATCATCGAGGTAATGCCGCTCGGCGACATCGGCGACGACCGCCTCGGCCAATACCTGCCGCTTTCGATGGTGCGCGCGCGGCTTTCCGAACGCTTCACGATGCAGGACATCGACCACCGCACCGGCGGCCCGGCGCGCTACGTGCGGATCGCAGAGACCGGCGGACGGCTCGGCTTCATCACGCCGATGACGCACAATTTCTGCGAATCCTGCAACCGCGTGCGCATCACCTGCACCGGCACGCTCTACATGTGCCTCGGGCAGGAGGACGCGGCCGACTTGCGCGCGCCGCTTCGGTCCTCGGAGTCCGACGAGCCGCTCTACGCCGCAATCGACGCGGCGATCGCGCACAAGCCCAAGGGCCACGACTTCGTCATCGACCGTCGGCACAAGCGCCCGGCGCTCTCCCGCCACATGAGCGTGACCGGCGGATAATCGCCGGTCCGCGGCGAGACGCCGGGGAGAATTCGTGTCCACGCTCAGCAACAACCAGCGCGGCATCATTGCCATCTGCGCCTGCATGGCGTCGTACACCGTCAACGACGTGCTGGTGAAGCAGATTCTGCGCGATTACCCGATCGGCGAAGTGATCTTCGTGCGCGGGGTGATGTGCATGCTGCTGATCGGCGCGGTCGCGGTGGCGATGGGTTACGCCACGATGCTGCGCTCGGCGATGAGCCGGCTGCTCGCGGCGCGCTCGGCCTGTGACGGCCTGTCCACCGTCGGATTCATCGCCGCACTAGCCCACATGCCGCTCGCCAATCTTGCGGCCGTGCTGCAGATCGCGCCGCTGATGATTACCGCGCTGTCGGTTGCGTTCTACCGCGAGGTCGTCGGATGGCGGAGGTGGACGGCGATCGGCATCGGCTTCTGCGGCGCACTGCTGGTCATCAAGCCTATCCCCTCGCAATTCAACATCTGGGCCATCGTCGGTGCGGCATCGGCGCTGTTTGCGGCACTGCGCGAGCTGCAGACGCGGCGCATCGGCCACGGCTTTCCGGCCATCGTCGTGGCGTTCTGGGCCTCGGTGGCGATCACGATTTGCGGCGCGTTCTTCGTCGCGGCTGAGGAATGGCGGATGTTCGCCCCCGGCGATCTGTTCCAACTGTTTGTGGCAGCCGTGTTCGTCGGGATTGCGATCTATCTGCTGGCGGTCGGGTTCCGCGACGTCGACTTGTCGGTGGTGGCGCCGTTCCGCTATGCCTACCTCATCACGTCGGGCATCGGCGGTTATATCGTGTTTAGGGAACTGCCGGACGGTCTGACCGTCGCGGGCGCGATCCTGATCGTGGGCAGCGGCATCTACATTTTGCACCGCGAAGCGGTCCGCAAGCGCATGCTTGCCGCAAAACCGGCCCCGGCTGAGTGACGTAACGACCGTTCGCACCACCCGCAGCTTTGCGTTCGTCAGACCAAGTTTCAATTGACGGCTGCATCGGCATTCAGATTAGCTTGCAAGTCCGAGGGCCGCGCACGGCCCCGGACGCGGTCGGGGGGATACGTACGTGCGGGCCGCAGCGGCGGCCGCACGCGGGGGAACGGACTTGGACGCCATTTTCAATGCGCTTCTCAAGTTCAGCCGCATTGTCGATGCGTTCAACATGCGGATCGGAAAGTGGCTCGCGTGGCTGATCCTGGCCGCGGTGCTGGTTTCGGCCGTCAACGCCACCGTCCGCAAGGTCTTCGACACCTCCTCGAACGCATGGCTTGAACTGCAGTGGGTGCTGTTCGGCGTGGTGTTTCTGCTCTGCGCGCCATGGACCCTGCTGGTCAACGAGCACATCCGCATCGACATTGTGAACACGATGTTCTCCAAGCGCGTGCGCGACAGCATCGACGTCGTCGGACATGCGCTGTTCCTGCTGCCGCTGACCGTGATCATGCTGATCACGAGCTGGCCGGTATTCATGGAATCTTACCGGCTCAACGAGCAGTCGTTCAGCGCCGGCGGCCTGCCGCAGTGGCCTGCGAAGTCGCTGATCGTGATCGGATTCGCGTTGCTGTTCCTGCAGGGCCTGTCGGAATTGTTCAAGCGCATTGCGGTGATGCGCGGCCTGATTCCTGATCCCTACGAGGCCCAGGCCAACCCGATCGAAAGCGAGGTCCAAAGCCTCGCCCAGACCCTCGACAAGCGCTGAGCGGCGGCCGTGACACAATTCATCATCCACTACATGGCCCCGATCATGTTCGGATCGCTGGTCGTGTTCCTGCTGCTGGGCTATCCGGTCGCCTTCGCGCTTGCCGCCAACGGGCTGATCTTCGGGCTGATCGGCATCGAACTCGGTCTGTTCCAGCCCGACTTCATGCAGGCGCTGCCGCAACGCGTTTACGGGATCATGAGCAACGATACGCTGCTCGCGATTCCGTTTTTCACCTTCATGGGGCTGATCCTCGAACGATCGGGCATGGCCGAGGATTTGCTGGAAACCATCGGGCAATTGTTCGGAACGATCAAAGGCGGCCTCGCTTACGCCGTGATCTTCGTCGGTGCGCTGCTGGCCGCCAGCACCGGCGTGGTCGCCGCCTCGGTTATCTCGATGGGGCTGATTTCGCTGCCGATCATGCTGCGCTACGGCTACGACCGCCGAGTCGCCACCGGCGTGATCGCGGCCTCCGGCACGCTCGCTCAGATCATCCCGCCGTCGCTGGTGCTGATCGTGATGGCCGACCAGATCGGGCGCTCGGTCGGCGACATGTATCAGGGCGCCTTCGTCCCCGGCATGGTGCTGTCGGCGCTCTACGCCAGCTACGTCTTCCTGGTCGCCAACCTGGTTCCGAAGGCCGCGCCGGGCCTGCCGCCGGAGGCGATCGTCTACAAGGAGTCCGACGGGCGGCGCGGAACCTTGTCGCTCGGCATCGTCGTGCTGCTGTCCGGCCTGGCGTCCTACGCCTACATGCGCACCACCGAGGTCCGGGCCGGCGCTGACTTCGTCGTGCTCACCATGTCGATCGGCGTCGCGATCGCGTTCGCTGTGGCGGTGCTCAACAAGCTGTTGCGGCTGAAGCTTCTCTCGGCGCTCGCCGAGCAGGTGATCTTCGTCATGGTGCCGCCGCTTGCGCTGATCTTCCTGGTGCTCGGCACGATCTTCATCGGCGTCGCGACCCCGACCGAGGGCGGCGCGATGGGCGCGGCCGGCGCGCTCGTGCTCGCTATCATCAAGCGGCGCCTGACTCTGGACCTGACGCGGCAGGCCGCCGAGTCGACCGCCAAACTGTCCGCCTTCGTGCTGTTCATCCTGATCGGCGCGCGGGTGTTCTCGCTGACCTTCTACGGCGTCGACGGCCACAAATGGGTCGAGGAGATGCTGGTGTCGCTGCCGGGCGGCCAGATCGGCTTTCTCGCCTTCGTCAATGTGTTCGTGTTCCTGCTGGCGTTCTTCCTCGACTTCTTCGAGATCGCCTTCATCGTCATTCCGCTGCTCGCGCCCGCGGCGGAACGGCTCGGCATCGACCTGATCTGGTTCGGCGTGATCCTCGCGGTGAACATGCAGACCTCGTTCATGCATCCGCCGTTCGGGTTCGCGCTGTTCTATCTGCGCTCGGTCGCGCCGCGTGAGGCCTATATCGACCGCGTCACCGGACAGCGCATGGAGCCGGTGACGACCGGCCAGATTTATTGGGGCTCGGTGCCGTTCGTCTTCATCCAGTGCATCATGGTGGCGCTGGTGATCCTGTTCCCCGGCATGGTCATGCACTACAAGGGCAGCGGTCCCACCGTCGATCCGTCCAAGATCCAGATCGAGATTCCGCAGATCGAACCGCCGCCGATCGACCTGAATTTCGGGCCGCCGGGACGCTAACGACGACGCAGCAAAAACGCCCCGGAGGCGAGCCTCCGGGGCGTTCTGCGTTCGGCCGCGCTGGGCGTCAGCCGCGCGGGCGGGTGCGGATCATGAAGGTGTCGTAGTTGTATTCCGCGACCTGCCACCAGAGGTACTGGTCGTTGCGGAACGCCAGAAGGTTGTCCCAAACCTTCTTGAATTCGGCGTTGGATTTGGAGAGTTCCGCATAGACCTCGTTGGCCGCCTTCAGGCAGGCCTCCATGACCGGCTGCGGGAACGCGCGCAGTTGCGCGCCGTTGGCCAGCAGCCGCTTGAGAGCCTGCGGATTGGCGGCGTCGTATTTCGCCATCATCCAGACGTTGGCCTTGTCGCTGGCCGAGCGCAGGATCGACTTGTAGGTCGGCGGCAGGGCCTCCCAGCGGGCGAGGTTGAAGAAGTGGTGGACCTGCGTACCGCCCTCCCACCAGCCGGGGTAGTAGTAGAAGCGCGCGACCTTGTAGAAGCCGAGCTTCTCGTCGTCGGCGGGTCCCACCCACTCGGCGCCGTCGATCGTGCCCTTCTCAAGCGCGGGATAGATTTCGCCGCCGGGAATCTGCTGCGCCACGACGCCGAGCTTGCCGAGCACGCGGCCGGCGAACCCGCCCATGCGGAACTTCAGGCCCTTCAGATCGTCGACCGACTTGATCTCCTTGCGGAACCAGCCGCCCATCTGCGCACCGGTGTTGCCGGCGGGCAGTCCGTACACGTTGTACTTCTTGAAGAACTCGTTCATCAGCTCGATGCCGCCATGGTGATACTGCCAGGCGTTCTGCATCCGGGCGTTCGGCCCGAACGGCGCCGAGCAGGGCAGCGCGAAGGTCATGTCCTTGCCGAGGAAGTAGTAGGCCGCGGTCTGGCACATCTCGACCGTGGCGTTCTGAACCGCGTCGACCGCCTGGAACGGCGGCACGATTTCACCGGCCGCGAAGATCGAAATCTGAAACCTGTTGTCGGTGGCTTCGGCGACCGCCTTGGCGAAGACTTCGGCGCCGCCCCACAGCGTGTCGAGCGACTTCGGGAAGCTCGAAGTCAGGCGCCACTTCAATTCCGGCATCGACTGCGCGATGGCCGGAGCGGCCACCGCGGCCGACGCCGCCAGGCCCACACCCGACGCTTTCAGGAAATCACGACGTTTCATGGCGTTTCCCCAAATGTTTTGATCGCCGTCGCACGCATCCCGCGGACGATCGATAGCGGCATACTACAGGACGGAAATCGCCGCGGAAACGCAAAACCCCGGAAGCCTGGGACTTCCGGGGCTCTCGATTGGGCGGCTGCCCGTCAGGTCCGGGTCCGGGCCCGGATCATGAAGGTGTCGAAGCCGTATTCGGCGACCTGCCACCACAGGTACTGGTCGTTCCGGAAGGCCAGGAACGAGTCGAGGACCTTCTTGAAACTGGCGTTGGCGGCGGAGGTCTCGGCATAGACCTCCATGGCCGCCTTCAGGCTGGCGTCGAGGATCGTCTGCGAGAACGGCCGCAGCTGCGCCCCGCCCGCGACCAAACGCTTGAGCGCCGCCGGATTGAGCGCGTCGTAGCGCGCCTGCATCAGCGTGTTGGCGACGTGCGATGCCGACTGCACGATCGACTTGTAGTGCCGCGGCAGATCGTTCCACTTCGCCAGGTTGACGAAGTTGTGCAGCATCGGGCCGCCTTCCCACCAGCCGGGGTAATAGTAGTAGCGGGCGACCTTGTGGAAACCGAGCTTCTCGTCGTCGTAGGGCCCGACCCATTCGACGGCGTCGAGCGTGCCCTTCTCCAGCGCCGGATAGATGTCGCCGCCGGCGAGTTGCTGCGGCACCACGCCGAGCTTGGAGATGACGCGCCCGGCGAAGCCGCCGATCCGCATCTTCAGGCCCTTCAGATCGTCGAGCGAGCGGATCTCCCGGCGATACCAGCCGCCCATCTGCGCGCCGGTGTTGCCGGCCGGGAAGCCGATCACCTTGAACCTGGCATAGAACTCGTTCATCAGGTCCATGCCGCCGCCGTAGAACATCCAGGCGTCGAGCATGCGCTGGTTCATGCCGAACGGCACCGCGGTGCCGAAGGTGAAGGTCGGGTCCTTGCTGAAATAGTAGTAGGACGCGGTGTGGCACATCTCGACCGTGCCGTTCGACACCGCATCGAGCGCCTGCAGGCCCGGCACGATCTCGCCGCCCGCGAACACCTGGATCTGGAACTTGTTGTCGGTCGCTTCGGCAACCGCCCTGGAGAACGTCTCCGAGGCGCCGTAGATCGTGTCGAGCGACTTCGGGAAGCTTGACGTCAGACGCCATTTGATCTCGGGCGTCGACTGCGCGATGGCGGGCGCGGCGACGGCGGAGCCGGCGACACCGAGGCCCGCGGCTTTGAGGAATTCACGACGTTTCATGTTGGTTTCCGGTTGGAGGTCACCCTGGACTGGCCCGTATTCTAATAAACACCGCGCCAGCCTGCACCAGCCGGCATTGTGCTCCACAAACCGCTCCTTGACGCTAGGCCTCGATCACGATCTTGGGCGCGGGCTTGGCCGCACCGCCTCCGCTCAGCCGATCACGGACATTGGCAGCGATCGCGCGATAGGCCGCGGCGTGGGGGCTGTCGGGCTGGGTGGCGACGATCGGAAGGCCTGCGTCCGAAGTCTCACGGATGGTCATTTCGAGCGGCACTTCGCCGAGGAACGGCACGCCCAGCCGCTCGGCCTCGCGCCGCGCGCCGCCATGGCCGAAGATGTCGGAGCGCGTGCCGCACTTCGGGCAGATGAAGGTGCTCATGTTCTCCACGATGCCGAGCACCGGCACGTTGACGCGCTTGAACATGGCAATGCCGCGCCGCGCGTCGATCAAGGCCAGGTCCTGCGGCGTCGAGACGATCACCGCGCCCTTCAGCGGCACTTGCTGCGCCATGGTGAGCTGGGCATCGCCGGTGCCCGGCGGCATGTCCACCACCATCACGTCGAGCGTGCCCCACTCCACCTCGCGCAGCATCTGAGTGAGTGCGGACATGACCATGGGCCCGCGCCAGATCATCGGCGTCTCTTCCTCGATCAGGAAACCGATCGACATGACCGTGAGGCCGTAGCGTTCGATCGGTTTGAGCCGCGTGCCGCCGACGGTCTGCGGCTTCTCGCGGATCGCGAGCAGCTTCGGCAGCGACGGTCCGTAGATGTCGGCGTCGAGCACGCCCACTTTCAGACCGAGGTCGCGCAGGCCGAGCGCCAGATTGACCGCGGTGGTGGATTTGCCGACGCCGCCCTTGCCCGAGGCGACCGCGATGATCGAGGCTACGCCCGGTACGCCGGCCGGCTCGGCGCCGGAGGCTCCCGGACGCGCGCGAGCGCCGGGTGCGGCGGGCGCGGGCCGCGACGCAGCAGCCCCCGCCTTGCGCTCGGCGGTCAGCGCCACCATCGCCGTCGTGACGCTGGGGATCGCCTTGACCGCGTCCTCGGCGCGCTTTCGCACCGGCTCCCAGGCCTGCACCACCGCAGCGTCGACGGTGAGCGAAAAGAACACCTTGCCGTCGTTGGCGACGATGTCGGAGAGCACGCCGGCCTGGGGCAAAGTCGCGCCGTCGGGCGCTGCGACCTTGCCCAACGCCGCAAGCACGTCGTCCTTGGTGACCGGCATGTTCCATCCCGTCGATTGCGGCCGTCACCATAGTGCCGGGCGCACCCTGGTCAACGCCGCAAGCTCAAGTTATTGATCGGCCCCAATCGATCAAGGGAGGACGCGATGGCGAAGGTGGCATTCCTCGGGCTCGGCGTGATGGGCTATCCGATGGCCGGGCACCTGAAGAACAAGGGCGGCCACGAGGTCACCGTCTACAACCGCAACGCCGCCAAGGCCGACAAGTGGGTGGCTCAGTTCGGCGGAAAGAAAGCCGCGACGCCGAAGGAGGCCGCCTCAGGCCAGGACTTCGTGATGATGTGCGTCGGCAACGACAACGACGTGCGCGAAGTCGCGCTGGGCAGCAACGGCGCGTTCCACGGCATGGGCAAGGGCACGGTGTTCGTCGACCACACCACGGCTTCCGCCGAGATCGCGCGCGAGCTTCATGCGGCGGCGAAGAAGGGCGGCTTCGATTTCATCGACGCGCCGGTGTCGGGCGGCCAGGCCGGCGCCGAGAACGGCGTGCTCACCGTGATGTGCGGCGGCGACGAGGCGCCGTTCGCGCGCGCCGAGAAGGTGATCGCGGCCTACGCCCGCGCCTGCAACCTGATGGGCGCGCCGGGCTCCGGCCAGCTTGCCAAGATGGTCAACCAGATTTGCATCGCAGGGCTGGTCCAGGGCCTCGCCGAGGGCCTGCACTTTGCGAAGAAGGCCGGCCTCGACATCGAGAAGCTGATCGCGACCATCTCCAAGGGCGCGGCGCAAAGCTGGCAGATGGAGAACCGCTACAAGACCATGGCGGCCGACAAGTTCGACTTCGGCTTTGCGGTCGACTGGATGCGCAAGGACCTGTCGATCTGCCTCGCCGAGGCGCGCAAGAACGGCGCGCACCTTCCGGCCATCGCGCTGGTCGACCAGTTCTATTCGGAAGTGCAGAAGATGGGCGGCGGCCGCTGGGACACGTCGAGTTTGATTGCAAGACTGGATCGCTGAACCCGCGATGACGTGCTAGGCTTCATTTAATGAGCCTCGTTCGGGAGACCTTCGCCATGTCCAACGAACCCATCTGGAACAAGTTCCTCACCGAGCGCGACAAGGCGGTGTTCGACACGTCCGGCTACGCCACGCGCCAGGGCTTCGGCAAGCGGCCGGCGCTGCTCGTCATCGACGTCAACTACGCGTTCTGCGACGAGCGCCCGACGCCGATCCTCGAATCCATCAAGCGCTGGCGCAATTCCTGCGGCGAGGACGCCTGGGTCGCGATGCCCTATCTCAAGCAGTTGATCGAGAAGGCGCACGACAAGGGCATCCCGGTAATCTACACCACCGGCGTCGCGCGATCGGACGGATGGGACCGCGGAAGCTGGAGCTGGAAGAACAGCCGGGCCGGCGAGGACCGCTCCAGCCGGCCGAACACCAACGTCGACGGCAACGAGATCGTCGCCGAGATCGCGCCGGGCCCGAAGGACATCGTGATCTACAAGCAGAAGCCGTCCGGCTTCTTCGGCACCAACATGACGAGCTATCTCACGCTGCTCGGCTGCGACAGCGTGATCGTCACCGGCACCACCACGTCGGGCTGCGTGCGCGCCACCGTGCTCGACGCCTTCAGCCTGAATTACCGCATCTCGCTCGCCGAGGAAGGCTGCTTCGACCGCTCGCAGGCCAGCCACGCCATCAACCTGTGCGACATGAACGCCAAGTACGCCGACGTGGTGAAGACCTCCGAGGTGTTGGAGTTCTTCGACAGCCTGCCGAGCGATCAATATGACCTGCCGAGAGGCGCGCCGGTCGAGCCGCATCCGTCGAAGCGCTGACGTCGCGTCAAAACGAACAAGCCGCGCCGGATCGCTCCAGCGCGGCTTTTGTTTGCGGATCCGCTATGCGCAGACCGGCTTTCCGTTGACGGTCTTGAGCGTCTTGCCGGCCGGACACGCAGGCGGCTTCGCCGGCGCTGCGGCCGCGGGCTTTTGCGGCGGTGGCGAAGGCTTGGCGGCTGCCGGCGGAGGCGACGCCGGCCGCTGCGGCGGCGGGGCGGTCCTCACCACAGGCTTTGGCGGCGGCGGCGGCGGCTTGGCCGCAGCGGGTGGCGGGGATGCGGGGCGCTGTGGCGGCGGAGCTGTCCGCGTGACCGGCTGCGTCGGCGGTGCGG
>VGEP01000087.1 GCA_016869215.1 Alphaproteobacteria bacterium
TTCCGTGCCGCGCGCAAGCTGCACGAGTACTCAGAGACGTAGAACCGCAACAACCTCGCGCTCGTCGCCAGCCTGAGGCAGCGCGACGCGGAGGGCGCGCGCCACGCCATCGAGGCCGAAATCGTCGCAGGCAGCCGGCTGCCCGATCGCCTGATGCGCGAGGCCAAGTCGGGCGAGGCTGCCGTCACGCCTCGCGGCCGGCGGCCCAAACCCCGGACAGGCAAGGCCGGCTGAGAAGGCCGGCGGAGTTGCAGCACTTGCATAAATTTGGTCAAATTCAGCTCGACCCTCGCATCCACCAGGAGCCGGGCTGCATGCTACGCGTCGGCGCCGACATCGGCGGCACCTTCACCGACATCGTCTTTCTCGGTCGCGACGGTGCCCTGCGTGCCGCGAAGCGCCTGTCGACGCCGGACGACTACGGCCGGGCGATTCTCGAGGGGCTGCAGGAGGATCGCGCACACGCCGGCGCCGCGCCGCAGCCGATCGCCGAGATCGTTCACGGAACCACGGTCGCGACCAATGCGATCATCGAGCAAAAGGGCGCCCGGGTGGGGCTGCTCACGACCAAAGGCTTCCGTGACGTGCTCGAAATCAGGCGCGTGCGGCTGCCGGTTCTTTACGACATCACCTGGCGCAAGCCCGAGCCGCTGGTGCGGCGCGAGCGCCGGCTGGAGGTCGACGAGCGCGTCGGCGCCGGCGGAGAGGTGCGCAGGCCGCTCGACCGGGCGAGCGTGCAGGCCGCGATCGAGCGCCTCAAGGCGCTCGGCTGCGAATCGGTGGCGGTCTGCTTCCTGCACAGCTATGCCAATGCGGCGCACGAGCTCGCCGTCGGCGAGCTGCTGGAGCGCGAATTCGCGTTCGTCTCGCTCTCGTGCCGCGTACTGCCGGAGCTCAAGGAGTACGAGCGCACGGCGACGACCGTGGTCGATGCTTACTTGAAGCCGGTGGTGAGCCGCTACCTGGACAACCTGCGCGCCAACCTCGATCGAGCGGGCGTGCCGGCGCCGCTGCTCGTGATGCAGTCGAGCGGCGGCATCTTTTCCGAGCGCGCCGCGGCGGCAAGCCCGGTGCGGATCATCGAGAGCGGCCCTGCCGCGGGCGTCATCGCCGCCGCGGCGGCAGGCCGTGCGACCGAGCTCGAGAACCTGATCACTTTCGACATGGGCGGCACCACCGCCAAGGCGTCCATCGTCGAGCGCGGCGCAATCGCGCTCTCCGCCGAATACGAGGTCGGCGGAGGGCTCAATCTGGGCAGCCGGCTGATCAAAGGCAGCGGTCATCTCATCCGCATCCCGGCGATTGACGTCGCGGAGGTCGGCGCGGGCGGCGGCTCGCTCGCCTGGATAGACGCCGGCGGGGTGTTGCGCGTCGGGCCGGAGAGCGCCGGCGCGGTGCCCGGCCCCGCCTGCTACGGTCGCGGGGGCAAGCGGCCGACCGTCACCGACGCAAATGTGGTGCTCGGCTATCTCAATCCGGGCTATCTCGTCGGCGGTGAGCTGCGGCTCGACGCGGCGCACGCCGAGCGCGCGCTCGCGCAGCACGTGGCCGAGCCCCTCGGGCTCTCGCTCGTCGAAGCGGCGCTGGGCATCCACCGCATCGCCAACGCCGCGATGCAGCGCGCGATCCGCTCGGTCTCGATCGAGCGCGGGCGCGATCCGCGCGACTTCACCCTCGTCGCCTTTGGCGGCAGCGGGCCCGTACACGCCGCCGGGCTCGCCGAGGCGCTCGGCATCGGCGGCATTCTCGTTCCCCCGCACCCGGGTCTGTTCAGTGCGATCGGACTGCTGGCCGCCGAGGTGCAGCAGCTCTATACCCGCTCGCTGCTGCGCGAACTCGGCAAGGCCGACTTCGGCGCGGCGGAGGCGCTACTTGGCGAAATGGAGGCGCGCGCGGTGCAGGACCTCGGCGCCGAAGGCTTCGGCGCCGGCGACATGAAGCTCGAGCGGTTCGCTGACCTGCGTTACCGCAAGCAGATCTCCGAGCTGCTCCTGCCGCTCCCCGCGCGAGCGCTCGAGCCGGCCGATCGGGAGCGGCTCGCCGATGCCTTCCACGGCGAGCACAAAGCCACATACGGCTACGCGATGCGCGACGAGCGGATCGAGATCGTTTCGCTCAAGCTGCGGGCGCGCGGTGCACGCAATGCCGCGCCACCGGCCTGGGATCGGATGGGCTCGGACGCGGCCCCGCACGGCGAACGGATCGCGCATTTCGGCCGCGAGCGCGGCTTGGCGACTCGGGTGCTCGGGCGCGCGGCACTCGGTCCCGCGCCGGCCGCAGGACCACTCGTCATCGAGGAGTACGACTCGACGACCGTCGTGCCACCGGGCTGGACGGCCCGCCTGGGCGCGCACGGATTCGTTCACCTGGAGAGGCAGCCATGAAGCGCGACGCCGCGGCCACGCCGGGCATCGACCCCGTCACGTTCGAAGTGCTACGCCTGGGGCTCGACGCGATCGCCGACGAGATGGCCTACACCATCGTGAGGAGCGCGCGCTCCACGATGATCAAGGACTGCATGGATTACTCGGCGTCGCTGTGCACTGCGCAGGGCGAACTGATTGCGCAGGCGGTCAACATCCCCGTCATGATGTGCTCGACCCCGGATGCGCTGCTGCCGACGATCCGCAAGCTGGGTGCCACGCTCGCCCCGGGCGATTGCATCATCCTATCCGACCCCTACGAGGGCGGATCGCACCTCCCGGACATCTTCATGTTCGTCCCGATCTTCTGGGAGGGACGGCTGGTGGCGTTCTCGTCCACCTGCGCGCACCACGCCGACGTGGGCGGCATGGTGCCGGGCAGCGGCTCGAGCGACGCCACCGAGATCTTCCAGGAAGGCCTGAGGATCCCGATCCTGAAGCTCTACGAGCGCGGCAAGCCGAACGCGGCGCTCTACGAGCTGATCCTGCGCAACGTGCGATTCCCGTCAATGCTGGAGGGCGATCTCGAGGCCCAGCGCTCGGCCTGCCTGATCGGCGAGCGCGAGCTGCAGCGGCTGATCGCTCGCTATGGCGTCGATACGGTGACGAACGGCATGACGGCGCTGCTCGAGTATTCCGAGCGCATCGTCCGGGAAGAGATCCGCGCGATGCCCGACGGCGTGTACGAATTCACCGATTACGTCGACGAGGACGGGATGGACCCCGACCCGATCCCGATCCGTCTCTCGCTCGAGATCCGCGGCGACCGGGTGATCGCGGACTTCTCGCAATCCGCGCCGCAGGTGCGCGGCTCGATTAACTGCTCGCTCTCGGTGACCAAGGCCTCCACGTTCACCGCGGTGAAGTGCTTCTGCCGCCGACCCTTTCCGCCGAACTCGGGGTTCTTCCGGCCGATCGAGGTGATCGCCCCCGAAGGCAGCGTTCTGAATGTCACCTTCCCCGGCGCGACCTTCATGCGCGGGCTGACGATCTACCGCATCAACAACGTGCTGTTTGGGGCGCTCGCCCGCGCCATGCCCGAGCGGGCGATCGCCGCCGATGAGGGCGGAACCTCGATCGTGGTCATGGAGGGCCTCGCCGCGGACAACGAGCGCTTCCTCTACATGGAGACAATTTCGGGCGCCTGGGGCGCGCGCGCCACGGCCGACGGCATCGACTGCGCATCGAACGTCACCGGACTGCAGTCGAACACACCCGTCGAGGTGCTGGAAACCGAGTACCCGGTAGAGATGGTGCAGTACGGATTCGTACCGGATTCGGGCGGCGCCGGGCGCCATCGCGGCGGGCTCTCACTCGTGCGCGAGTACCGCTATCTCGCCGAGCGCGGCACGCTGCAGATGCGCGCCGACCGGGTGCGGTTCGCGCCCTACGGCCTCTACGGCGGCGGGCCGGGCGGACGCAGCGCAAACCGGCTCGACCCTCACGGCAAGGACATCGCGCTCGCTGCCAAGGTCAAAGGCCGACCGCTCACCCGAGGCGAGGTCGTTCGCCACGTGCTGGCAGGCGGCGGCGGCTATGGCTGGCCTTTCGAGCGCGAACCGGCCGCCGTCGTCGAGGACGTGCGGGACGGCAAAGTGACGCCCGCAGCCGCGCGCCGCGACTACGGGGTCGCGCTCGACCCCACGACGCTGGCGGTGGACGAGGCCGAGACTGCGCGCCTGCGCGAAGCGATGCGCGCCGGCGTAAACACCGCCGACCCGCCGCTCTTTACCCAATGAACCGTCTGGCAGGCAAGATCGCGATCGTCACCGGCGGAACGCGCGGCATCGGGCTCGCGATCGTGCAGGGGTTTCTGACGGAGGGCGCGCGTGTCGTCTTCTCGGGCACGTCCGAAGCCAGCCTCGCGCGCGCGCGCGGCGCGCTGCCGGCAGGCGCCGAATCCGAGGGCGTGGTCGCGGACTTGCGCGATCCCGCCAACGGCGCGCGGATCCTGGAACGGGCCTCCGCGCGCTTCGGCGGCATCGACATTCTGGTGAACAACGCCGGTACCCTCAGCCGCAGCAACGAGTGGCAGACGACGCCCGAGGACTGGGACCTCGTGATGGGCGTGAATCTGCGCACCGTCTTCTTCCTTTCACGCGATGCGGCGCGGATGATGAAGGAACGCGGCGGCGGAAGCATCGTGAACGTCGCCTCGGTGGCCGGCCAGATCGGCGGCATCGCCGGCAGCCCGGCGTACTCCGCCGCGAAGGCTGGGGTGCTGGGGCTCACCAAGTCGCTCGCCCGGCGCTTCGCGCCGCTCCAGATCCGAGTGAACGCCATCTCCCCGGCGGACATCGAGACCGACATCACCGCGGGCTTCCCGCCGGAGATTCGCGCCCGGCTCGTCGCGATGACGCCGCTCGGGCGCTTCGGCGCGGCCGGCGAGGTCGTCGGCGCGGCGCTGTACTTCGCGGCCGACGAGTCGAGTTTCGTCACCGGCCAGACGCTCGCGGTAAACGGCGGCCTGTTCATGTCCTGACCCTCAAGCACGTAAGGAACCCGATCATGGCTAAACTGGAGTTCACGATGGCGCGGGGCGGGGTTTTCGTCGCCGACATCTTCGTCGCGAAAGTGCCGCAGACCTGGAATCTGCTGAGCGCGTTCCTGCCCCGGACGATCAAGGGCTACAACGCGCGCTGGTCGGGCCGCGAGACGCACACCCCGCTCGCTCTCCCCCACAAACCGCCGCGCGAGAACCAGACCTCGCAGATGGGGATCGGCGACGTGCTCTACGGCCGAGAATGGGAAGACCGCGATTACACCGGCTTCGAGGCGATCGGCTGGTTCTACGCCGCCGAAGTGGTACGCGACTGGCGCGGGCCGCATGCGGTGAACCACATCGGCCGCGTCCGGCCGCAGTACTGGCCGCTGATCGAAGAGGTCGGCCTGCGCATCTGGCGCGAAGGCGGCGAGGACTGCACGTTGCAGGCGATCGAGTAACGCTCGCGTGTATAGCGTCGGAGTCGATATCGGCGGGACTTTCACCGACGTTGTCGCGATCGACGGCGCGAGCGGCCGCATGGCGATGGGCAAGGCGCTCACCACGCCCGCCGACCTCCGGCGCGGCGTATTGGACGGCCTGGTCGAGGCGGCGCAGGGGTTCGGGCTCGAGCTCGGAGCGCTGCTCGCGGGGGCGGAGCGCATGGCGCACGCCACCACCCAGTCCTCTAACGCGGTGTTCGCCTTCTCGGGCGCGAAGACCGCCGTTCTCGCCACCCGCGGTTTCGGCGACACGCTCGTCATCATGCGCGCGACCGGCCGTGTCGCGGGGCTTTCGGTGTTCGAGCGGCATCATTACCGCGCGACCGACAAGCCGCGGCTGATCGCCGACGAGCGCGACATCTTCGAGATCCCAGAACGGATGGACTCCCGGGGCCGGGTCGTGGTTGCGCTGGACGAGGCGGCGGTGCGCGGCGTGGCGCGCGAGATCCTGAGGCGCGGCTACCAGGCCGTCGCGGTCGCCTATCTCTTCTCGCATCAGAACGCCGCGCACGAGCGCCGCACCGCCGAACTGCTCGCCGAGGAGGCGCCAGGCGTGTTCGTCTCGATTTCCTCGGAAGTCGCGCCGGTGATTGGCGAGTACGAACGCTCGGCGAGCGCGCTCTTGAACGCCTACGTCGGCCCTGTCGTCGCCGGCTACCTCGCCCGGCTTGAGCGCACGCTCGCCGAGGCCGGGCTCAAGCGAAGGCTCCTCGTCGTCCAGGCGAACGGGGGCGTGACGACGACCTCGCAATTGGTGCCGATCTTCACGGTCGAGTCAGGCCCCGCCGCGGGTGTCGTCGGCGCCGCGCACCTCTCCCGGTCACTCGGTCAGCCCGATGTGATCGCGACCGATGTCGGCGGCACGACCTTCAAGGTCGCGCTGATCCGCGGCGGGGAATGGGGCTACGCCCGCGAGACTGTGCTCAACCAGTACCAGTTGCGCCTGCCGATGATCGACGTCGCCTCGATTGGCGCTGGCGGCGGCTCGATCGCATGGGTCGACGGCCGGCGCCTCAGAGTGGGGCCGCGCAGCGCCGCAGCCGAGCCAGGGCCTGCCTGTTACGGGCTCGGCGGGACCGAGCCGACCGTGACCGATGCGGACCTCGTTCTCGGCTACCTGACCCCCGAGCGCTTCCTCGGCGGGCGGATGGCGCTGCATCCGGACCAGGCGCGCAAGGCGATCGCTTCGCGCGTCGCCACGCCGCTCTTCGACGGCGACGTGGTCGCGGCCGCGGCCGCGATTCGACAGGTCATCGACAGCCAGATGGCCGATCTGATCCGCAAGGTCACGCTGGAGCGGGGCTACGATCCGCGCGACTTCGCCATGATGGCCTACGGAGGCTGCGGGCCCGCGCACGCCGCCTCCTACGGCGCCGACGCCGGGGCGGTGGAGATCATCATTCCGTTCTTCGCCACTGTTCATTCCGCCGTCGGGGCGGCGCTTTCGGACACCCGGTTCAGTCTGCGGCATTCGGAGCCGATCGTGCTGCCGGTCGATCCGGCCCACCTCGAGACGATCTACGCCAAGCTGGAGCAGGCCGGCGCACGACAACTCGCCGGTGCGGACGTGCCGCCCGAGCGCCGCAGCTATCGCCGATGGGTCGAAGCGCGTTTCCGCCGGCAGGTACATCTTGTGCGGATCGAGGCGCCGCCGTCGTTCTGCGAGCGCTCGCTCGCCGCGCTCGAACCGGCGTTCGGGCGCGAATACGAGCGGCTCTTCGGACCGGGCTCGGCGCTCGCCGACGCCGGCATCGAGCTGGTCAATTACGGCGTCGAAGCCATCGGCGCCACCGACAGGCCCGCGTTCGAGCGCGCCGCGCCCGGGGGGCAGCCCATGCCGCGCACCAAGCGCGACGCCTGGTGTCCGCGTCGCGAGGAGATGGTGCCCACCTTGATCTACGACGGACCGTCGCTGCCACCCGGTTCGGAGCTGACCGGGCCGGCGGTGATCGAGCACCCCGGGACGACCATCGTAGCGCTCGCCGGACAGCGGGTGCGCATCGACGAGTGGCGCCACACGCATCTTCTCACGCATGCGGGATCCTGACGTGCTGCAACGCTCGGCGAATCGGCCAGACGCCACGATCGGACCCGCCACCTTCGAGGTGCTGAATCACCGGCTGCTCAACATCGTCGAGGAAATGGGCATCCAGTACATGCGCTGCTCGGGATCGAACGTGTTGATCACCGGCAACGACGCCGCGACGGCGATCATGCTGCCCGACGGGGCGCTGGTGTCCGTCGGACCGTACATCGTGACCCAGGGCAACGTGCTGCCGCTGATCGTCGAGAGCACCCTGCGGCTCGCCGCCGACGTCGGCTGCAACGACGGTGACATCTTCATCTGCAACGATCCCTACCTCGGCGCGATCCACGCACCGGACTTCGCGACGGTCGCGCCGATCTACCATGCTGGCGAGCTCGTCGCGTGGCTCGGCGCTTCCGGCCATCAGCTTGATACGGGCGGCATGGATCCGGGGGGCTTCTCGGTCAAGGCGGTCGACGTGCACCAGGAAGGCCTGCGCATGCCGCCGGTCAAGCTGGCCGAGGCCGGGCGCGTGCGCGAGGACGTGTATCGATGGATCATCAACCAGGTACGCGATCCGCTCGTTGGTCTCGACGTACGAGGTCAGATCGCCGCGCTGAACGCTGGCCGGGCGCGGATCGCCGAGCTGATCGAGGCGTGGGGCATCGCCACGGTCAAGGCGGTCATGCAGCGCTCGATCAAGCATGCGCGCGACAAGCTCGCCGAGCGCCTCTCAGAGCTGCCCGAGGGCGAATGGCGCGACGTGCAGTACATCGACCACGACGGCCACTCGCCCGAGATCTACCGCGTCGTCTGCACAATGCGCAAGCGCGGCACCCGTCTCGCGTTCGATTTCGCTGGCACCAGCCCGAACGCGCGTGGGCTCATCAACTCCACCTGGTCCGGGCTGCAGGCGGCGGTGCTGTCGTCGGTCTACATCAACCTGTGCTGGGACATCCCGTGGAACCGGGGCGTGCGCGACTGCGTCGAGATCCGCGCCGAGCCGGGAACCGTTAACAACGCGGCCTATCCCGCGCCCTGCGCGATGGCGACGATCTCGGCGGTGATCGTGACGATCGACGTGACCTGGCGCTGCCTCGCGCAACTGCTCCTTGCGTCCGACCGCCATCACCGGCAGGCGATGGCCAACTGGTCCGGCACGTCGATGGCACCGATCTTCGCCGGAGTGAGCCAGCACGGTTTCCGGTTCGCGGCCACCGAGATGAGCCATTTCGGTGGTGGCGGCGGGGCGCGCGTGGACGCCGACGGGGTCGATACCTCGGGGATCGTGTTCAACACGACGCCCAACATGCCGAACATCGAAGACCAGGAGGCCGAGTACCCGGTGCTCTATCTCTACCGGCGGCACCTGCCCGACTCGGGCGGCGCGGGCAGGTTTCGCGGCGGCCGTTCCGGTGAGCTTGCCTATACTGTGTACGGCGCACCCGAGGGGCGGCTTGAGGGGTTATTCGCAGGAACAGGCGCGGAGATGCCGAACGCGATCGGAATTGCGGGGGGACTGCCGGGGGCGGCGATCCGCGTCGCGCGCGTCGTCCAGACCGATCTCGGAGCGCGAATGGCACGCGCCGAGCCATTGCCGGCGCAGCTCGCGGAAATCGCAGGAAAGCTCGAGATCCTGGAGTGCAAGCACGAGCGCTCGCCGATCCTCGAAGGCGAGGTCTGGCATCACAGCTGGCAGGCGGGTGCCGGCTACGGCGACCCGCTCGAGCGCGACCCGGCGCGGGTGGCCGTGGACGTGGCGCGGGGCGCAGTGTCTGCGGGCGCTGCACGCACGATCTACGGCATCGTGCTGCGCGGCGACGGCAGCGCTGACCTCGAGGCGAGTGTGCGTGAGCGGGATGCGACGCGCATGGCGCGTTTGCTCGCCGGCAAGACCCCCTCCCCCTCCGACGCGATGCTGGTATTCGAAGGCGCAGGCTCGCATCGCTTTGGCGCGGCCCTCTTGCTCGCGCTCGACGAGCGCCGGATCTCCTGTGCGCGCTGCCGTGAGCCGATTGGCGCGCCCGGCGAGAACCTGTTGCCTCGCCTGAAGGAGAACGTACTCCCGGTGACCGCCGCAGGCCCGGCTCGGGGCGAAGACTACGCGCGGGGACGCTTCGGCTTGCGCCTGCTCCTTTGTCCCGCTTGCGGCCACGCCATCGATGCGCACCTCGCCTTCGAGGGCGCTCCGCGCCCATCGATGCGGATCGAGTACCGGTAACGTCGCCTCCGAGCCCGCCATCCACCATGCCCAAACACGTCGTCGCCAGCGATCGATTGATGCAGCCGATCGCGCACTTCTCGCACGGTGCTCGCGTCGGCCCGACGATCCATCTTGGCGCGGCGGCGGGCGTCGATCGCAGCCGACGGCTCGCGGGCGCCACGGTCGGGGTCGGTGACATGAGCGCCCAGTGCGTGCAGCTCTTCGCCAACCTCCGGACCGCGCTCGAAGCGCTGGGCGGAAAATTGCGGGACGTGGTCAAGGTGAAGACCTACCTCGTGGACTGGCGCGACCAGCCGACGTACGACGCGGCGCAGGCTAGGGAGTTCAGCGTATCACCCCCGGCTGCATCTGTCGTCGGCACCTGGGGATTCCCGCTCCCCCAGATCCTGCTCGAGACCGAACTGGTGGCCTACCTGGAAGCCAGCGAGCGGATCGGCAGCGCCGGTCCGGGGTCGCTCGCCGGCGTGCGTGCGGGCGGCCTTCACTACTGCGGCGCCGCTCCGGGCGATGTCAGCGGCACGATCGCTGCGCCGCTTGAGCCGCGAGCGCAGTCGGAACTCGCGCTACGCAATCTCGCAACATCGCTCGAACAGGCGGGCCTGCGCCTGCGGGACGTGGTGATGCTGACCGCATCGTTCGCCGATATCCGCGTGCTGCCGGCATTCGAGGAGATCTTCCGTCGTTTCTTCCAGCCGCCGTATCCGGCGCGAAGCGTGCTCGGCTGCCCGCTCGCTCGCGCGGATCAGCTCGTCGAGCTCGAATCCGTGGCCGCGTACGGGGGCGGACAACCGGTCGGCTCCGATGGCAGCGCCGTGGGGGGAGTGGCCGCATCCGCCGGTATGCTCGCTGGAGACTGGCTCTTCGTGAGCGCTCGGGGCGGTGACGGCGAAGGTGGCGTGGAGCGGCAGACGCGGCGCGCGTGGGAGCGGATCGCGGCCACGCTCGAGGCTGCGGGCATGGCGCTCGAAGACGTGGTCCGCACCAACAACATCCTCACCGACTGGCGCCTCTACGCAGGTTTCAACGCGGGCTACGGCGCGTTCGTGACGCGGCCCTATCCGCCGCGCGCGACGGTGCACGCCGCGCTCGCCGACCCGGGCGCGTGCGTCCAGGTCGAAGCGATCGCGCACCGCCGGGGGCGCGAC
>VGEP01000088.1 GCA_016869215.1 Alphaproteobacteria bacterium
CGCCAGCCGCAGCCCGCCCGCCCCCGCCCGGCTCCCGCGCCGGCCGACGACGCCGGCTCGCACTTGCCGGCGTTTCTGCTGCGTCCGGTCCAGCGCAAGGCCTGATCGGACGTCAAATCGGCGGGCTTTTGCTCGGACCCCGCCCGATTTTTTACTCAGCTTTTACCAATTTGTCGGAGCATCCGCCCCGAAATTTCACTTCCGCCGCAAGGCGTTGCGACAAGTTGGCCGGCGCATTTTGCCGCGCAGCACGGGGCACTTCGATGGCTGACCAGCCCGGCGAGCACGAACGCACGATGGCGTTCGCCGAAATCGCATTGGGACAGCTCAAAGCGCTGCGGCAGTCCGCAACGCCGCGCAACTACGAGATCTGGTACGCCTACGCCACCGGGCACAATCAATCGCTGAACCAGTCGATCAACGAACAGTGGGCGAGCAAGGGCACGCTCACCGATGGCGACATGGAGCAATTCTACGCCAGCTACATTTCCTCCACGCGCATCACCGACAAGCTCGACAACGTCGGCTCGCGCGTTATGGACGAAATCAATCAAGTGATGTCGATGATCGACGCCGCGATCGGTTCGGCGAGCAACTACAACGAGAGCCTGGCCGATGTCACCAATCGGCTCGGCAACGCCAAGGACCGCGAGGGGCTTCGCTCGATTATCGAAAGCCTGGTCCAGACCGCCAACGACATGCACAAGGACAACCGGGCCCTGGAGCAGCGGCTGAGCGCGTCGAAGGAAGAGATCAACCAGCTCCAGGAAAACCTCGAGGTCGTTCGCACCGAGAGCCTGACCGATCCGCTGACCGGCCTTGCCAACCGCAAGCATTTCGACGACCGCATGGCCCGCGCGATCGCGGAAGCGGTCGAGCGCAGCGAGCCGCTGTCGCTGGTGATGACCGACATCGACCATTTCAAGACGTTCAACGACACCTGGGGACACCTGACAGGGGATCAGGTGTTGCGCCTCGTCGCCATGTCGGTGAAGCAGAACGTCAAAGGCCAGGACATCGCCGCGCGCTACGGCGGCGAGGAATTCGCTGTCATCCTGCCGAATACCGTGCTGCGATCCGCACTCAACGTGGCCGATCACATCCGCCGCGCGGTCATGTCCAAGGAACTGATGAAGCGCTCGACCGGCCAGAACCTCGGCCGCGTCACGATTTCGCTCGGGGTCGCGGCCGTACGCAAAGGCGACACGCTGCAGACATTGATCGACCGGGCCGACGCCTGCCTCTATGCCGCCAAGCGCAACGGCCGCAACCGGGTCATTTGCGAGACCGATCCGGAGGTCGCCGGCGGCGCACCCGAACCCAAGGTCGCCTGACCGGCGACGATCAAGCCTCGATTATCGTTTTGGATTGCTGCGCCGCGCGGCGGCACGCGATGCCGGTTTTTGCCTGCCGCGGTTGCTTCTCCTTGCCGATTTCGCAGAGCCGCGCGCCGGCCGCAAGCCCGAGCGCCGAGCCGCCGCAAGCGCCAGCCTGGCCCAATCGGCGAGTTCGTCCGCGTCGTCATAGAGCCGCTCAGGCATCCGCCAGAACGAGCGAATGACCTGCCAAGCGCCCTTGCGGCGGTACCGGAACGGTTCGAGCCCCTCCCGCTCAAACCGCGGGACGTCGTCCGTGTCGGCCTTCAGGTAGATCACGCCGTCGACCACGAGGCCGATCATCAGTCCGTCGGAGAAGATACCCGCACCGCCGAACATGCGGCGCACCGCAACCGGCCCGAATGCGGAAAATAACTCGGCAATGTGTTCGGGATGTTCGGCGCCGGTCAACGCCGCCACCGCGCGCTCAGCGCGCCTCGGCGCCGTCCAACTTCGCCGGTGTCAGCAGCACCGACTCTCCGCAACCGCAGGCGGACGACTGATTGGGATTGTTGAAGACGAACTGGGCGGAGAGCAACTCGACCTTCCAGTCCATCTCGGTGCCGAGCAGGAACAGAACCGCCTTGGAATCGATGAAGATTTTGACGCCCTTGTCCTCGACCACCTCGTCGGCCGGGGCGGCGGTGTCGACGTACTCCATGGTGTATTCCATGCCGGCGCAGCCGCCGTTCTTGACGCCCACGCGCAGGCCCGCGATCGGGCGGTCCGCTCTTGCGATCAGTTCCTTGATGCGCGCAGCGGCAGCCTCGGTGAGCCGCATCACCTGAGGCTTTGGGCGGGCCGTGGCCATGTCCATCTCTCCTTGCGCTCCGCGCGCTCCGGCGAACGCACCGTGGAATCACAATAAATCAAACATACCAACAGCTTGTATGACGCCTATGTAGTCCTTCACGTCTCGAACCGCAACTCACCACATATTGAGCACCAACCGCGCCTCATCGGACATACGGCTCTGGTCCCACGGCGGGTCCCAGACCACGTCGACCTTGGCGCCGCTGACGCCCGGAACCGCCGCCACCGCGTCCTCCACCATGCGCGGCAGTTCGACGGCCGCGGGGCAATTCGGCGTGGTCAGCGTCATCTCGACCTTCACCGAGCGGTCGTCCTCGATGTCGACCTTGTAGATCAGGCCGAGCTCGTAGATATCGGCCGGGATTTCCGGGTCGTAGACGGTCTTCAGCGCGACCACGATATCGTCGGTCATGCGCGTCAGCTCGGCTTCCGGCAGCGACGTCGCCCTGCTCTCGATACCGACGTCGTCGCGTTTGCGGACGGTTTCCTCGGTCATGCGAAAATCTCCTGCGCCTTGACCAGCGCCTGCGCGAGCGCGTCCACCTCCTCGCGCGTGTTGTAGAGCGCGAACGACGCCCGGCAGGTCGCCGTGACGCCATAGCGGGCGAGCAGCGGCATCACGCAATGGGTGCCTGCGCGCACCGCCACGCCCGCGCGGTCGATCACGGTCGCCACATCATGCGGATGCGCACCTTTCATCTCAAACGAAAGGATCGGCCCCTTGTTCCTTGCATTGCCGAAAATGCGGATCGAATTGATTCCGCGCAGCCGCTCGTGGGCGTAGGCCGAGACCGCAGCCTCGTGCGCGCGGATGCGCGCCTTGCCGATAGAGTTGACGTAGTCGATCGCAGCGCCAAGCCCGATCGCCTGCACGATCGGCGGCGTGCCGGCCTCGAGGCGGTGCGGCGGCTCGCCGTAGGTGACGCCGTCCTCGCGGACCTCGCGGATCATCTCGCCGCCGCCGTTGAACGGCGTCATCTGCGCGAGCAGATCGTAGCGCCCCCACAGCACGCCGATGCCGGTCGGGCCGTAGAGCTTGTGGCCGGTGAAGCAATAGAAGTCGCAGCCCAGGTCCTGCACGTCGACGTCGAGATGGACCGCCGCCTGCGCGCCGTCGACCAGCACCGGAATGCCGCGCGCCTTGGCGAGCCGCACGACGTCCTTGATCGGCACGGCCGTGCCCAGCATGTTCGACATGTGGGTGATCGCGACAATCCTGGTCTTGGGCGTCAGAAGCTTCTCGAATTCGTCGATTGGGAAATTGCCTTCCTCGTCAACCGGCGCCCATTTGATGACCGCGCCGTAACGCTCGCGCAGGAAATGCCACGGCACGATGTTGGAATGGTGCTCCATGATCGAGAGCACGATCTCGTCGCCAGGCTTGATGGTGGGTGCGAACGAGTAGGCCACCGTGTTGATCGCCTCGGTGACGTTGCGGGTGAAGATGCACTCTTCCAGACGCGGCGCGTTGAGGAACGCGCGCACCTTCTCGCGCGCGCCCTCGTAGCCCTCGGTCGCGGCGTTGGCGAGATAGTGCAGGCCGCGGTGCACGTTGGCATATTCCGACGTATAGGCCTGCTGGATGCGGTCCAGCACGGCCCTGGGCTTCTGGGCCGACGCGGCATTGTCGAGATACACGAGCGGTTTGCCATAGACCTGCATCGCCAGGATCGGAAAGTCCTCGCGGATGCGCGCGACGTCGTAGGCTCCATTCCGGACGGCGGGATGCATGTCAGCCTCCCCGCGCCTTGAGCCAGGCCGCGACCTGCTCCATCAGCGCGTCACGCAGGCCTGCGTCCTCGATGCTCTCGACCGCTTCGCCGACGAAAGCCTGCACCAAGAGCGCCTCGGCCTCGGGCTCCGGGATACCGCGCGCCATCAGGTAAAACTTCAGGCTCCGGTCCAGCGATCCCATCGTGGCGCCGTGGCCGCACTGCACGTCGTCGGCGAAAATCTCCAGCTCCGGCTTGCTGTCGGCCTCCGCCTCCTCGGACAAGAGCAGCGCGCGGGTCATCATCTTGGCGTCGGTCTGCTGCGCTCCGGGCTGCACGATGATCCTGCCCTGGAAGACACTGCGGCTGCGGCCGTCGAGCACGGCCTTGAACAGCTCGCGGCTCTGGCAGCCGCCGGCCTTGTGGTCTGCGACCAGTGTGGTGTCGGAGTGCTGGTCGCCGTTGAGGAGACTCGCGCCCCCGATGTTGGCGAGCGCCGCCTCCCCGTCGAAGCGCACAAAGAGCTGGTTGCGGACCACGCCGCATCCGATGTTGAAGCTGAAGTCGTTGAAGCGCGCCCGCGCGCCAACCGCCGCAATCAGCGTCGCAACGTGCAAGGCGTCGCCGGCGCCTGCGACGATCTTGACGTGGTCGACGTGCGCGCCGGCGCCGACGATCAATTCCAGCGCGGCGTTGACCTGGTGGCCCGCGGCGGCCTCATGGCTCTCGACCAGCATGACGCGCGCATTCGGCTCGATCACGACCAGCGAGCGGCAAAACACCGAAGCCGGCTGCGTACCGGCCGCGGCGAAGATGAGATGAAGCGGCCGTTCGACGGTCGCGCCCGCTGCGACGTGGATCAGCGCGCCGTCGCGCATCAGCGCGGTGTTGAGCGCGACCATTCCGTCGCCCGGAATGACCTTGCCGAGATGCGCGGCGATCCGCGGGTCTCCCGCGGCCAGCGCCTCCGCCATCGGGCGGACAGTGAGGCCGGGCGGCAGGGCCGCGAGGTCGGACAGTTCCGGAACGAAGGCGCCGTCCACGAACACGATGCGGCGCGCGTCGATGTCGCCCGCGAGCTTGCCGGCTTCGGCGGCACGCGCCTTGGCCGCGGCATCGGGCGCGCCGGCGGGCGGCTTCGCCTCCCGCATCAGTACGCGCAGGTCGGTGTATTTCCACTCCTCGATGCGCCGGTTCGGCAGGCCGTCGGCCTCGAAGCGCTTGAAGGCCGCCTCGCGCAGCGCTTGCACCGCGCCGTTACCTGGCAGGCGCGCCTTGGCCGCTGCGTAGGCTTCCGCCAGCGCCTGTTCTGCGCTCGTCTTCATGGCTCGGACTTCGGCGTTCATGACGCGAGCGCGGCCTCGTCCTGGTATTGCGCGTAGCCATTGGCTTCGAGTTCGAGCGCCAGCTCCTTGCCGCCGGTCCGCACAATGCGGCCCTTCGACAGCACATGCACCACGTCCGGCACGATGTGGTCGAGCAGGCGCTGATAATGAGTGATGACGATCATGGCGCGCTCCGGCGAACGCAGCCGGTTGACGCCGTCGGAGACGATCTTGAGCGCGTCGATGTCGAGGCCGGAATCGGTCTCGTCGAGCACGCAAAGCCGCGGTTCGAGCAGCGCCATCTGCAGAATCTCGTTGCGCTTTTTCTCGCCGCCCGAAAAGCCGACGTTGACGCCCCGGCGCAGCATGTCCTGGCCGATCTCGAGCTTGGCCGCGGCCTCGCGCACGGTCTTGAGGAATTCCGGCGTGGACAGTTCGGCCTGCCCCCGCGCCTTGCGCTGGGCGTTCAGCGCCGTGCGCAGGAACGTCATGGTGGCGACGCCGGGAATTTCCAGCGGGTATTGAAACGCCAGAAATACGCCCTCGGCCGCGCGTTCGTCGGGCTCCATCTCCAGGATGTTCTCGCCGTCAAGCAGGACTTCGCCTTCGGTCGCCTCGTATCCCGGCTTGCCGGCCATCACATAGGCAAGCGTCGATTTGCCCGAGCCGTTCGGACCCATGATGGCGTGCACCTCGCCCTTGTTCACGGTGAGGTCGAGGCCTTTCAGAATGGCCTTGCCGTCCACCGTCACGTGCAGATTCTTCACTTCAAGCATCGCCACGTCGTTCGTTCCTTTTCACAAGCTGAAATGCGAGATGATCTCGGCAATCAGCTCGTTCCGTTTTGCGTCCTTGCCGGCTGCGTTGACGGGACCGAATGAGCGCCCGCTCACGTCGATCTCGCCCTGCTCGCCGATCACGATCGCCATTCCTTCCGCGTACACGCCCTCTTCCGGCTTGTGCAGCAGGATGCGTTGGCCGTCGAAGGCCGCCTCCACCCCGCTGCGCTTCAAGGCCTGCGACGAAGCGATGTCGCCTTCGAAGAACTCCTTCAGGAACGCGGCCGCGGCCTCGCGCCGCGCCCGCCGCTCCGCCGCATCCTTGCTGCGCTTGGCCTCAAGCTCGGCCACCGCCTTGTCCAGCGCCGACATCGCTGCCCCGTCCAAGGTTCTCAACCGACCGAGCCTTCGAGGCTGATCGAAATCAGTTTCTGCGCCTCGACCGCAAACTCCATCGGGAGTTGCTGGAGGACGTCCTTGACGAAGCCGTTGACGACCAGCGCCACGGCCTCCTCCGCCGACAGGCCGCGCTGGCGACAATAGAACAGCATCTCCTCGGAAATCTTCGATGTCGTCGCCTCGTGCTCGATCACGGCGGAGGAATTCTTCGCTTCGATATAGGGCACGGTGTGCGCGCCGCACTGATTGCCGATCAGGAGGGAGTCGCAGTTGGTGAAGTTGCGCGCGCCCTTGGCCCGGCGGTGCGTGGTCACGAGCCCGCGGTAGGTGTTGTTCGATTTCCCAGCCGCGATGCCCTTGGAGATGATGCGGCTCGACGTGTTCTTGCCGAGATGCAGCATCTTGGTGCCGCTATCGACCTGCTGGCGGCCGTTGGAAATCGCGATCGAGTAAAACTCACCGCTCGAATTGTCGCCGCGCAGGATGCAACTCGGATATTTCCAGGTGATCGCCGAGCCGGTCTCGACCTGGGTCCAGGAAATCTTGGAGTTCCGGCCCCGGCAATCGCCGCGCTTGGTGACGAAGTTGTAGATGCCGCCGCGGCCTTCGGCGTCCCCCGGATACCAGTTCTGCACCGTCGAGTACTTGATCTCGGCGTCGTCGAGCGCGACCAGCTCGACCACCGCGGCGTGAAGCTGGTTTTCGTCGCGCTGCGGCGCGGTGCAGCCTTCGAGGTAGCTCACGTAGGAGCCCTTGTCGGCAATGATCAGCGTGCGCTCGAACTGGCCGGTGTTCTTCTCGTTGATACGGAAATAGGTCGACAGCTCCATCGGGCAGCGCACGCCCGGCGGCACATAGACGAACGAACCGTCGGAGAACACCGCCGAGTTGAGCGTGGCGAAGAAGTTGTCGGAGATCGGCACCACGGTGCCAAGATATTTCTTCACCAGGTCCGGATGCTCGCGCAGCGCCTCGGAGATCGGCATGAAGATGACGCCGGCCTTCCTCAGCTCTTCCTTGAAGGTGGTCGCGACCGACACCGAGTCGAACACCGCGTCGACCGCGACGCGCGAATAGCCGCTGCCGGCGCGCGCTTCGCCGTCCTCGTCCGGGTCGGCCGGCTTGTCCTCGACCACGCCGGCCAGAATCTTCTGCTCGCGCAGCGGGATGCCGAGCTTTTCGTAGGTCTTGAGGATTTCCGGATCGACCTCGTCAAGCGAGGCCAGCGCCTTCTTCTTCGGCGCCGAGTAGTAGTAGTAGTCCTGGTAGTCGATCTTCGGATACTCGACCCTCGCCCAGGAGGGCTCGCGCATGGTCAGCCAGCGCCGGTAGGCGTCGAGGCGCCACGCCAGCATCCACTCGGGCTCGCCCTTCTTGGCGGAAATGAACCGGACGGTGTCCTCGGACAGGCCCTTGGGGGCCTTCTCGGACTCGACGTCGGTGACAAACCCGTACTTGTACTGATCGACGTCGATGCGGCGGACCCGCTCGATCGTCTCTTGCACGGCCGGCATTCTCTCCTCCGCTCACGGGGTCAAGGCCCGTGGGTTGGATGTCGGTTATGGTCGGTTCGCGTTTGGGTTGTGCGCCCTCTTGCGGCCGTTTCAGGCGGCGATTTCGCCGTCTTTCGCAGACTTATATATGCCCTCTGCGACTTTCGCCCAAGCATTTAGAAACAGACCAATCTCGTCGTCCGAAGTCGAATAGCCAAGGCTCAGCCGGATGGCCCCCCGGGCCAGTTCCGGCGGAACCGCCATGGCCTCCAGGACATGCGATGGCGCCACCTTTCCGGAGGAGCAGGCCGCGCCGGACGACACTGCCGCGCCCGCCAGATCGAACGCGATCACGGCGGTTTCGGCTTTCATGCCGGGAACCGAAAACAGCGTCGTATTGGGGAGCCGGGGCCCGTCCGAGGCCAAGATGACGACGTTCGGGTTCGACGCCCGCAGGCCCGCTTCCAGGCGCTCGCGCTGGATCGCCATCCGGGCGGCGTCGACGGCAAGGTTGCGCCGGGCGGCCTCCGCCGCCGCGCCAAAGCCGGCAATTCCCGCCACATTCTCGGTCCCAGCCCGGATACCCTTCTCTTGCCCGCCACCCTTGATGAGCGGTTCCGGAAACAGGCCCTCGCGCCGGATCAGCGCGCCGACGCCTTGCGGGCCGCCTATCTTGTGTGAAGACAGCGTCATAAAATCCGCGTTCAATTTCTTGAAATCGCACACGATCCGCCCCGGCCCCTGGACCGCATCGACGTGCAGCAGGCCGCCCGCCGCGTGCACCAGGGCAGCGGCTTCGGCGACCGGCTGGACGGCACCGGTCTCGTTGTTGGCCAGCATCAGCGACGCCAGCGGCCGGGACCGGCCGCCGAGCATCCGCTCCAGCGCCGCAAGGTCCACCACGCCGTCGCCTCGGACCGGCACCTTGTCCACTGTGTCGAACCGCCCGCCCGAAAGCACCGAGGGGTGCTCGATCGCCGACACCAGCAGCGTGTCGCCAAGCGCGGGCGAGAGCGCGAGCGCATTGGCCTCGGTGCCGCCGGAGGTGAACACGACCTCGCGGGGGCCGACCCCGACCAGCGCCGCGACCCGCTCGCGGGCCTCCTCGACGAGCCGGCGCGCGGCGCGGCCTTCGGCATGGACCGAGGACGGATTGCCGGTGACGTCGAGCGCGGCTGCGGCCGCGGCGTGGGCTTCCGGCCGCAGCGGTGCAGTGGCGTTCCAGTCGAGATAGGCGCGCGTTGCCATGTTCCACGGTGTGGGGCTTGTGCGCCAAATCGCGCGGCCCAAGCCCCTGAATGAGTTCATTTTACTTGATTTCGGGACCGCAGATCATGCTAGAAACCGCAGCCTTCCGGTGCGAACGAGGACCGTCGCACCCCATCCGGCAGCCGAAATTCTCGCGATTTCAGAATAATTTCGACCCTTTCGTTGAACTGCTACGTGCGCACCCCATTGCCGTCAAGCGCACACTGAAGTCCGTTCCGTAGGCCTTGCCGCCGCCGGGACATCGCCGATCGAGGTAGTGACGCCCATGCCTGAAGTCATCTTCGCCGGTCCCGCCGGCCGGATCGAAGCCCGCTACCATCCGGGACCGCAGAAGAACGCGCCGATCGCCATTATCCTGCACCCGCACCCCCAGTTCGGGGGCACGATGAACCATGCGATCGTGTACCAGCTCTACTACGCCTTCGTGCACCGGGGCTTCGCCGCGATCCGCTTCAACTTCCGCGGCGTCGGCCGGAGCCAGGGCTCGTTCGACCACGGCACCGGCGAATTGTCGGACGCGGCCTCCGCGCTCGACTGGGCGCAGTCGATCAACCCCGAGGCGCGCTCGTGCTGGATCGCGGGCTTCTCGTTCGGGGCCTGGATCGGCATGCAGCTTCTGATGCGGCGCCCCGAGATCGAAGGCTTCATCTCGGTCGCGCCGCCGGCGAACCTTTACGACTTTTCGTTCCTCGCCCCCTGCCCGTCGTCTGGCCTGATCGTGCACGGCGACAAGGACGCGGTGGTGCCGCACAAGGATGTCACCGGCCTGGTCGACAAGCTCAAGACCCAGAAGGGCATCGTGATCGACCAGAAG
>VGEP01000089.1 GCA_016869215.1 Alphaproteobacteria bacterium
GCGCGCAAGGTTTTCTGGACGACAATGCGAAACGGCATGGCGTCAGCGTTCCAAGTGACAGGCGGCCAGACGGCCGTCAGCGAGCGGGATGAGGGGTGGTGCCTCGGCCCGGCATTGGGCGGTGGCGGCGGGACAGCGGGTATGGAAGCGGCAGCCCGGCGGTGGGTTGAGCAGGCTCGGCGGCTCGCCTGAGGCGATCAGCTCCGGCTCGCGCTCGCGCGGCTCGGGCACGGGAATGGCGGCGACCAGCGCGCGCGTATAGGGATGGCGAGGCCGGTCGAACAAGGCGTCAGCATGGCCAAGCTCGACGATGCGGCTCGAATACATGACCGCGACCCGGCTGCACAGATGCCGCACCAAGGACAGGTCGTGGCTAATGAACAGCAAGGTCACCTTCAATCGCTCGCGCAGCTCGACCAGAAGATTGACGACCTGTGCCTGGATCGAGACATCCAGCGCCGATAGCGGCTCGTCGCAGATCAGCAAATCGGGTTCCAGCACCAACGCACGCGCCAGCACGGCGCGCTGACGTTGACCGCCGGACAAGGCATGGGGATATTTTCGGCCCTGCTCGTGGCTGAGGCCGACCAGCTCCAGTTGGGAGAACGCGCGCGCCTGTTGGGCGGCGCGGTCGCCGATGCCGTGGATGGCCAAGGCCTCGGCGACCTGATCGACGACAGTCATGCGCGGATCGAGGGCGGCGAGCGGGTCCTGAAAGACATATTGAATGCGCCGGCGCAGCGGCCGCCATTGCTCGGGACCCAGCGCGCCGAGATCGGTGCCGTCAAAGGCTACCTTTCCGCCGCTGGGCCGGTGAAGATGAAGTATGGCCTTGGCAAGCGATGACTTGCCGCAGCCGCTTTCGCCGACCAAGCCAAAGGCCTCACCAGCCTCGAGGCTGAAGCTGACTCCATCGACCGCTTGGATGCGATGGCGTCGGGCGAACAGCCCGCCGCCAATGTCGAAGTGAAGGCGCAGCTCGTCGAGCTGCAGCAGAGGGGCCGTCATGGCGTCGCGTCCCCGCCCACGGGGTGATGGCAGGCAAATCCGCGATCGACGGCATCGACTTGCCATGGCGGAACCTGGGCGCATCGCGCGCTCGCCCGTTGGCAGCGTGGCGCGAAGCTGCAGCCAGGCGGGAGGTCGCGCGGGTCGGGCACCACGCCGTCCATGGCGACCAATTTGGCGACGCGGTGATCGATGCGCGGCCGGGCGCCGAGCAAGCCGACGGTGTAGGGATGACGGGGCGCGCGGAAGATGGCGCCGACCGGCCCGCTTTCGACGATCCGGCCGCAATACATGACCGCGACCCGGTCGCAGGTTTCGGCGACGACGCCGAGATCATGGGTGACCAGTAGAATCGCCATGCCATGATCGCGGCGGAGCCGGCGCAACAGGGCGAGGATTTGCGCTTGAACGGTGACGTCGAGCGCCGTCGTTGGCTCATCAGCGAGCAGCAGCTTGGGGCCGCGCGCCAGCATCATGGCGATCAGCACCCGTTGGGCCTGGCCGCCGGACAGCTCGTGGGGATAGGCGCTCAGGCGCGCCTTCGGGTCGGGCAGCCCGACATCGCGCAGCAATTGCTCGGCCCGGTCATGGCCGCGCGCACCGCCATTGGCGGCGCTGAGGCCGATGGCCTCGACCAATTGCCGTCCCACGGTTTGGACCGGATTGAGCGCCGATTGGGGTTCTTGCACGATCATGGCGATCTCGCGGCCCCGCAGGGCGACCAGCTCGTGCTCGGCGAGCGCGCCGATGTCGCGGCCGAGAAAGGAGATTCGCCCCCCCAAACGCGCGCGCTCGCCCAACAAGCGCAGCAGCGACAGGCAGGTCAGGCTCTTGCCGCTGCCGCTCTCGCCGACCAGCCCGACGATCTCGCCCTCGCTGATCGTCAGGTCGACGCCGCGCAGGATCGAAATCGGTCCGGCCGGCGTCAGGAATGAGAGGGTAAGGTCCCGTACCTCCAGCAACGCCGGTTGCATCCTGCCCCGCGAAGGTTTCAAGCCCGCGCGGCGAAGAGGCGCATGCCCCTCCGCCGCCGGACCTGATCAGGATAGTACGAGGCGACCGGCTGCGTCACTCGAACGACAGATTGTCGGCGCGGAAGTCCATGAAGCCGGTCAACCCGCCCTTCCACTTGACGGATTTCTTCACGCCATAGAACAGCGGAAAGTTGTGCAGCGTCGTGCCCGGTGGATCGGCGTAGTCGTAGATCTCGAGCATCTTGGCGAAGGCCGCCCGGCGCTTGTCCTTGTCCGTGCCGAGCAGATCCTTGCCGAGGGCGTCGAACTCGGCGTTCCACCAGGTCTTGTAGCCCTGGATCAGACCGCCGGGCTGGTAGAGCCGCCAGATCTGGCCAAGCGGATCATTCCAATAGGCGCCGTTGGAGATATTGAACACACCGAGGCCCGGGAGCGCCTTGGCGCCCGTGATCTCGTCGCCGCTCTCCTTCATCTCGAGCTTGACGTTGATGCCGACCGCTTTCCACATGGCCTGCAGGATCTGCGCGGTCTGCACCTCGCCCGTGTAATAGTCCTGGCGGTAGCGATAGGCGATCTCCTCGCCCTTGTAGCCGGCGGCGGCGGCGAGCTGGCGGGCCTTGGCCGGATCGTAGCCGATCGCTTTGTGCTCCTTGATCAGCATGTGGTCGAAAGTGTTCATCTGCAGGCTATGCGGTATGCCGATGCGGCCCTTGAACAGGGTGTCGGCGATCAGCTTGCGGTCGATCGCGTAGCTGAGCGCCTGGCGCATGCGCGGGTCGGCAAGCGAGGGATGCCGCTTGTCATAGAGGATGACGCGCAGATTATTGACCGGGCCGCCCGAGATGGTCGCCTTTCCGCTCTTCTCGATCGTGTCGAACTGGTCGGGCACGATCTCGGTGATGACGTCGTATTCGCCGGTGATCAGCCCGGCGACACGCGGCGCGGTCTCGGGCACGACCTTGAAGGTGATGCTGCTGGCTGGCGCCTTCTTGCCCCAGTACCCGTCGAAAGCGACCAGCTTGTGGGATTCCCGCGCCTTCATCTCGGCCAGCCTGTAGGGGCCCGTCCCGACCACGGTGCGGCCCCATTCCTCCCACGACTTCGCCGCGAGATAGGCGTCGCCGCACACCATCTGGGACATCCAGGTGCTGAGACGGTTGAGCATCAGCGGATCGGGGATGTCGCTGCGCAAACGCACGTTGTACTTGTCGATGACCTCGATCGTCTTGATGTTGCCGAAGAAGTACCGACCGGTCTGCCATCCCGGCGCGCCTTCGCCAAGAAAGCGTTTCGGTCCCAGGCTGATCGCGACGTCGTTGGCGTCGAAATCCTCGCCATTGTGGCATTTGACGCCCTGGCGCAGCGTGAATTCGATGGTCCTGTCGTCGACGATCTTCCACGAGGTCGCCAGCATGGGCTTGAAGGTGTTCTTCTCGTAGTCGTACTCGACGAGGCTCTCGATCACGTTGTTGGAGACACGCTCGTTGACGTTGGAGTTCCAGCCCATGGGATCGAGTGTGTAGGTGATCGCTGGAACCGCGAGCACCATGTCGCGCTGCGCCGCCAATGCCGAGAAGCCGGTAGCTGTGCCGGCGAGCGCCGCCACCGCAAACGCGGCGGCTTGCACCATTGGAATCCGCTTGCTGCTCATCGTTCCCTCCCTCGCGTTGATGGGGCAGACCAACGAACTGGACGACCCGACGGATCGGCTGCCGCATCCGGCGGGGCCATTCGCCAGCAAGCCGGCCGCCGGGTGGGGCGGAAAGCACGCTGGTTTTCGGAATCGAATTTCAGAATTTTCGTTTCCGAAAGTCAAGGCGAAACTGACCTCGAAGCTGCCGAGGATCCGCAATGATGTCCGCTCCAGCACCCCATCGGCAGCCTACGACAAGAAAGAGACCGCCCCGTGACAGCGGCGCGCGCGGGCGGGCATCGACTTATGCGCCCAGGGACGCCTTTCACATCGCAACTTTATGAAGTCGCAACACCGCTGACCCTGCCCGAGTCTGAATCACGATCCGTTGCGATGATCCATAAATCAAGTAGATTCATTTTCAGGAAGTCGAATAAATTTCTAATAGGACACGTGGCATGAACCGTCGCCGCGTGCTTTTCATTTGCGAAAATCATTGCGGCAGCGATACATTTAGGATGCGCATTGGTCGCGTTTGCCAGATGAGACCAGGATTTCATCGCGGGATGCCAGCGAAACTCCGGCCGCTCAGCACATTTCCGAACGCGGTGCGCCGCGGCATCCGCTGCGTGCTCTGCGACATCGACGACACGCTGACGATTGACGGGCGATTGACCTCGAGCGCCTATGCCGCAATGGAGCGCTTGAGCCGGGCGGGGTTGGCCGTCGTCCCGGTCACCGGTCGGCCCGCGGGCTGGTGCGATCTGATCGCCCGCCAGTGGCCGGTCACCGGCGTGATTGGTGAGAACGGCGCCTTCTATTTTCGCTACGCGCCCGCGGAGCGTCGCGTGGTGCGCCAGTTCTGGTTCGATGACGAGCGGCGGCAAGCAGACCGTGCGCGGCTCGCAGTTCTGGCCGAGGCCATCCTGTCGGCTGTGCCGGCGGCGGCGCTGGCCTCCGACCAGCGCTACCGCGAGACGGACCTCGCGATCGACTGGTGTGAGGACGTCGCCCGCCTGTCGCAGGCGGAGATCGACCGCATCGTCGCATTGGCCGAGGATGCCGGCGCGACGGTTCGGGTCTCGTCGATCCACATCAACATCTGGTTCGGTGAGTTCAGCAAGCTGTCGATGACGCGCCGCTTCATCGACGACGTTTTCGCGGCGGAAACCTGGAACGATGCCCGCGCCTTCGTGTTCGTCGGCGACTCGCCCAATGATTCGACGATGTTCTCCTTCTTCGAGAACTCGGTCGGCGTCGCCAATGTGCTCAATTTCAGAGGTGCGATCGAGACCGAGCCGACTTACGTCACCGCCGGCATGGGCGGCGACGGATTTGCCGAGCTAGGCGATGCGCTGCTTTCGGCGCAGCAATCAGGCCGCGCCGGTCAGGCGACATGAACGGGCACGCGATGGGATTTGAGAATCTTGCCCAGCCCCGCCGGCGGGGCGGCATCGGTGAAGACGGCCGAAACGTCGCGCAGATGGCCGATGCGGATCAGGCCCTTGCGGCCGAACTTGTTGCGGTCGACGGCCAGAAACACCTGCTTGGCGTTCTGAATGATGGGGCGCGCGGTCTGCGCGACTTCATAGCCGAACTCGTAGAGCGTGCCGTCGGGCCCGACCGAGCCGACGCTGAGCACGCCGAAGTCGACGTTGAACTGGCCGATGAAATTGACGGCGGCCTCGCCCTGCGTGCACTGCTCGGGCAGGCTGACCTTGCCGCCGGCCAGAATGATCTGCGACGAGTTGGCCGGCGTCATGCCGGGCACGGCACTCAGATTATTGGTCACGATGAGCAGGCCGGTATGCTTGCCGAGCGCCGCCGCGACCGCCTCCATGGTTGTGCCATAGTGAATGAACAGCGAGGCGCGATCCGGAATATGCGCGGCGATCAGCGTGGCGATCCTGATCTTCTGCCGGTGGCGCAGCACGCGACGTTTGTCGAAGGTTGCGTTCTCCAGCGTCGAGACCGGGCCGATGCCGCCGTGATAGCGGCGCAGCGTGCCGCCCTGGCACAGTCGGTTGACGTCGCTGCGGATCGTCTGCGGGCTCACGCTGAAATGGCGCGCCAGCTCATCGATCGGGATGAAGCCGCGCCCGCCGATCATCTCGACGATGCGGCGCTGCCGCGGATTGAGATCGTTGGCCTGGGAGTTGTCTGCGGCGCTCACGAGGCCGGTCCTTCGCATTTCCAGAGGGAATCGCATTCCCGGTGCGGCCGGATGCTAACGGTTCCAGCCTGCCTTTCCAAGATCAAAGCCGGTGCGCGCGTCGGACGGTGGTCCACGATGGCGCGCCACCACGGAGAAGCTTGGCCATGAAAAAGCCCGCCAAACGCCCGGTGCGATCGCGCGTCGATCCCGCCCTGACCGCCAAGCGCAGCCCGGGCATGGCGCAGACCGACGTCGGCAGCGCGGTCGACATGGTGCGCATGCGCGCCCATCGCCTCGGCAGGCTGCGCGCGGAGCTGGCGCGCCGCGATCTCGGCGCGTGCGTGCTGTTCGATCCGAGCAACATCCGGTACGCGAGCGGCAGCCGCAACATGCACATCTACACGCTGCGCCTGCCGCTGCGCTACCTGTTCGTGCCGGTAACGGGGCCGGTCATCCTGTTCGACTATTTCGGCTCAGAGCATCTGGCATCGGGGCTCGAGCTCATCAGCGAGGTGCGGCCGGCCGTGCCCTGGGATCTGGCGAGCGCCGGCGAGCAAGGCGGGAAGCGCGTCAAGCGGTTCGCCCGCGAGATCCTCGATCTGATGCACCGGCATTGCGGCAACAACCGCCGCCTGGCGCTCGACATGTTCGACCATCGCGCGGCGAAGGCGCTCGAGACCGAGGGGGCCATGGTGTCGTCGGTCGAGGAGCCGATGGAGATGGCCCGCCAGGTCAAGTCGGCTGACGAGATCGCCTGCATGAGCATGGGTATCGCCGTGTGCGAGACGGCGCTGTCGCGCATGCGCACCGCGCTCGAGCCGGGGATTACCGAGAACCAGCTCTGGTCGATCCTGCACCAGACCAACATCGCCATGGGCGGCGAGTGGATCGAGACAAGGCTGCTCAATTCGGGCGGGCGCACCAACCCTTGGTTCCAGGAGGCGTCCGACCGCGTCATCCGCGAGGGCGATCTGGTCGCAGTCGACACCGACCTGTTTGGGCCATTCGGTTATGGCTGCGATATGTCCCGCACCTGGCTGTGCGGCTCGTCGCGGCCGACCGCCGAGCAGCGCCGGCTCTATCAGCTCGCTCACGAGAACATCGAGTACAACATCGGCCAGGTCAAGGCGGGCATGACCTTCCGCGAGCTGGTCGAGAAGAGCTGGCGGCTGCCCGATGAATTCGTGCCCAGGCGCTACAGCAAGATCGCTCACGGCGTCGGCGTTGGCTTCGAATTTCCCAACATCCCGTACCGCCAGGATTGGGCCGAATATGGTTATGGCGGGGTCATTCAGGAAAACATGGTGCTGTGCATCGAAAGCTATATCGGCCGCGAGGACGGCGCGGAAGGCGTCAAGCTGGAACAGCAAGTGCTGGTCACGGGCCGCGGCGTGCAGCTGCTGACCACCTATCCCTTCGACGCCGATCTTCTCGCCTAGCGACCGGAGCCGAGCTCGTCATGCTGCACATGATGCTGCATACCTACACCTTCAAGCTGAACTATCTGTTCAATCCGAAGTTCGACGTGTTCCGCTTCATCGACCTGGCGGCCGAGGCCGGCTTCAGCGGCGTGGCGCTGTCGGGCTATGCGCCGCAATATCTCGAGCTGTCCGGCGGCAGCCCGGCGCATCTCGAGCGTGTGCGCAAGCGCTTCGAGGCCGACGGCTTTCTCGTCGACCTCGACAATGCCAGCACGGAGCCCGAGCTGCTGACCGGCATGATCAATCTCGCCGAGCGCCTCGGCGCGCGCGTGGTGCGTACCTTCACGCGCCCGCCGGGCACGCCGGCGGAACGCATCGCCAAGGCGACGCGCGACCTCGCCCGGGTAGCGCCGCTCGCCGAGCGCGCCCAAATTCGCATCGTGCTGGAGAACCATGAGGACCTGACCGGCGAGGAGATCGCCACGGTCCTGCGCGCGCTCGACAATCCGTGGATCGGCGCGGTTTACGACTACGGCAACTCGATGGCGCTGCTCGAGGAGCCGATGGTGTGCCTCGACGCGCTGCTGCCCTGGATCTACACCGCCCACCTCAAGGACCATGTCATGATCCCAGCCGGGCCGAACGGCATGGACAAGCCGAGCGTGCTCGGCGTGCCGATCGGACAAGGCAATATACCGGTCGTCGAGATTACGCAGCGGCTCATCGCGGCCGGCGTCGAGCGTGCCTGCTTCCAGAGCGTGTGGGGCTACCACATTCCTGTGATCGACCATCGCGGCGGCGCGGCGCTCGACCAGGGCGTGTTCACCTATGCCCATCCGCCTTACGATCCCGCGCGCTGCTGCGTCGACGCGCGCGCGCGCGCCACGTCAGGCGGGGCGGCCGAGATCTGCCGGTTGGAGGAGCAGGCGTATTGGAGCGGGGTCGCCTGGCTCAAGCAGGCCTTCGATCGGGCTGGAATCGAGTTGGCGCGGCCGTTGAAGGGCTGACGGCCGCCGCGGACGGGGGAATGCGCTGTCATGATCGAGTTGTTCGTCCATAGTTTCGGTTTGCGCTTTCACTATCGGCACAAGCCGGGCTTCGACATTTTCGCCTTCATCGACCGGGCGGCGGCGACCGGCTTCAGCGGCATCAACGTCTCGGCCTATGGGCCCGATTTCTTCGAATTGTCGGGCGGCGATCCGGCGCATGCCGCGCGCGTGCGCAAGCACTTGGAGGCGCGCGGCCTCAAGATCGACATCGAGACCAACGGCACCGACGCGGAGCATCTCGGCAAGCTCATGGAGCTTGCGGACCGGCTCGGCGCGGGACAGATCCGCACCTACACGCGGCGGCGCGGCACGCCGGCGGGCCACTCGGCCGACCGTCACGAGGAAAGTGGCGCCCGTCCGCCGCCGACCCTGGAGGAGCGCATCGCACAGGCAGTCTCCGATCTGCGCGAGGTCGGGCCGCTCGCAGAGCGTGCCGGCATCAATATCCTGCTCGAGAACCACGAGGAGCTCGCGGGCACGGAGGTGGCGGCGATCCTTCGCGAGGTCGACCATCCGCACATCCGCGCGGTCTATGACTACGGCAACTCCATGGTCTTCCTCGAGGAGCCGCTCGACGCGCTCGACATCATGGCGCGCTGGGTCGGCACGGCGCATCTCAAGGACCATGTCATGCTCGCCGAAGGCATGGACGGAATCGATCGCCCGAACATCATGGGCGTGCCGGTCGGGCAGGGCAATTTGCCGGTCGTCGACATCACGAAGCGTCTGGTCGCGGCCGGACTGAAACGCATCTGCTTCGAGAATGTCTGGGCCTACCGCACGCCGCTGCGCGTCAAGCGCGGTCGTGGCGTGCTGGGGCAAGGCGCCTTTGCCTATCGCCGGCCGCCATTCCGGCCCTGGCAAATTCTGCCCGACCCGGACGCGGTCGCGCGCCGCGATCCCGGCGAGCTGGTGGCGCTCGAGGACCGCGCCTTCAACGAATCGGTCGGATGGCTCGCGCGGAACTTCGCCGAGGCCGGCATCGCCTTGGCGCAACCGCTTCGGCCGGTTTGAGACATCAGGGAGTCCGTGCTTTGCTCAAGCTGTTCATCCACTCCTTCGGCTACCGCTTTCACTTCCGGTTCAAGCCGGGCTTCGACATATTCGCGCTGATCGACAAGGCGGCGGCACTCGGCTTCAGCGGCATCAACTGCTCGGCCTTCCCGCCGGATTTCAACTATCTCGGCGGCGCCGGAGCCGATCATGTCCGTGCCGTCCGCGAGCGGCTCGAAGCGACCAGGATGCTGATCGATATCGAGTGCAACGGCACCGGTGTCGATCACTTGACCTCGCAGATCGACCTCGCTGCCCGGCTTGGCGCGCAACATCTGCGCACTTACACGCGCCCGGCGCCCGGCGGCGCGCGCCAGCAGGTCGAGGACGCGGTGCGCGACCTGAAGATCGTGGCGCCCGTTGCCGAGCGTGCCGGCGTGCGCGTGCTGGTCGAGAATCACGAGGACCTCGCAGCC
>VGEP01000090.1 GCA_016869215.1 Alphaproteobacteria bacterium
GTGTGGTGATTCCGGTGTTCAATGGTGCACCGTTCGTGGCCAAGGCCGTCGCCAGCGTTCGCGCACAGACCGTGAAGGATGCTGAAATCATTGTCGTGGACGATGGATCGAGCGACGGGACGCAGGCAATTTTAGCCGGCTTGCAGAAAACGGCGGGCCTCACATTGACCGGACGAATTGAGCCGGCAGTTTTTTGTGAGTGCCTTGATGGGCATATTCGTGAGGAAAAGTCGTGACAAGCCGGAGGGCGGACGGTAGAGTCTGGCACGTTTTGAGGAGGCTGGGAGTTCGATGAACGGCACACGGGCACAGTCGAAATCATTCTGGTCCGACCAGAACCGGAGCTTCGGTCTGGTCATGGCGAGCGGACTTAGCGCGATTGCGCTTGCTCGTTTCGTGTTAGCCGGTGAGATCGCATGGTGGCTGATCGGCGCAGTGACGGTGTTCGGAGTTGCCGCGCTGGTGGCTCCGGCCCTGCTGCATCTGCTTCGTATCTACTGGATGAAATTCGCAGCGATGCTCGGCTTGGTCAATTCCAGAATTCTGTTGACCATCCTGTTTGCGGGCCTTATTACGCCGATGGCCATGTTGATGAAGCTGACCAACAGGCTGCCGCTGGACCTGGGATTCCGTGACGGGACGACGTCCTATTGGCGGATGCGAAAAGTTGACGAATTCACGCCGCAGCGGATGGAGCGGCAGTTTTAGCGAGACGACACTCACGGGCACGTGCAACCGAAGGGAGGGTATCAGTGGGCGTTTTTCTGAACGAACTCTGGGCCTTCATGCGCGATCGGAAAAAATTCTGGTTGGCGCCAATCATTTTCGTGCTGATGGTATTCGGTGCGCTGATCGTACTAACTGAGGGGTCGGCGGTAGCCCCGTTCATTTACACGTTGTTTTGATCGGTAGATTATTTCATGCGGGTGCTGGGCATCTCGGCTTTCTATCACGATTCCGCCGCCGTGCTGGTGGTGGACGGCCGGGTCGTGGCGGCAGCGCAGGAGGAGCGATTCAGCCGCAAGAAGCATGACGCGCGATTTCCGCGCCATGCTGCGGCCTATTGTCTGCGGCAGCAGGGCCTTACATTGGCCGATGTCGACCGGATCGCGTTTTATGACAAGCCCTTGTTGAAATTCGAGCGGCTGCTGGAAACCTACCTCTCGTTCGCGCCGCGCGGCTGGCGGTCCTTCGTGGCGGCGATGCCGGTCTGGCTCAAGGAAAAGCTGTTCCTGGAGAAACTGCTGCGTGACGAGTTCGATCGGGTGGCCGATGACATGGGCGCGCCGCCGTGGACAGGGCCGTTTCTTTTTCCCGAGCACCATTACTCGCATGCGGCGTCCGCCTTTTATCCCTCGCCCTTCGAGGAGGCAGCCGTTCTGACGATGGATGGGGTGGGCGAATGGGCCACGACCAGCTTCGGCGTCGGCTCCGGTTCGTCCCTGACGCTGCGCGGGGACATCACCTTTCCCCATTCACTCGGGCTGCTCTATTCCGCCTTCACCTACTACACCGGCTTCAAGGTCAATTCGGGCGAGTACAAGGTGATGGGGCTGGCGCCCTACGGCGAGCCGAAGTACGTGGACGCGATCCTGACGCACCTGATCGATCTCAAGGACGACGGATCGTTCCGCCTGAACATGGACTATTTCGATTATTGCACGGGCCTGCAGATGACCAACGATCGCTTCCACCGCCTGTTCGGCGGCGAGCCGCGCAAGCCGGAGTCGCCATTGACGCAGCGGGAGATGGATCTCGCCCGTTCGATCCAGTATGTGACGGAACTGGCCGTCCTGAAAATCGCGCGGCATGTGCGTAAGGAAACCGGCATGAAACATCTCTGCATGGCCGGCGGCGTGGCGCTGAACTGCGTGGCCAACGGCAAGCTGCTGCGCGAGAAGGTGTTCGACCGCCTCTGGATTCAGCCGGCGGCCGGTGATGCGGGCGGCGCGTTGGGTGCGGCCCTGGCCGCCTACCACGGCCACGCGGGCGGCGCGCGCCGCCCGGCGGACGGGCCCGACGGCATGGAGGGCTCCTATCTCGGTCCGGCGGTCACGTCCGACGAGGTCGAAGTGTTTCTGAAGCGGCAGGGCTATCCCTATGAACGGCTGACGGATCAAGCGCTCTTCGACGCGACGGCCGACCTGCTCGCGAAGGAATCGGTCATCGGCTGGGTACAGGATCGGATGGAATTCGGTCCGCGGGCGCTGGGCAACCGGTCCATCATCGGCGATGCCCGTTCGCCGAAAATGCAGTCGGTGATGAATCTGAAGATCAAATACCGGGAGTCGTTCCGTCCCTTCGCGCCGGCTGTGCTGGAGGAGCGGGCGGCGGACTATTTCGAGCTGGATGAGCCCTCGCCCTACATGCTGCTGGTCGCGCCGGTGAAAAAAACACGCTGCGTGCCAGTGTCAGACGAAGACCGGAGTCTGTTCGGCATCGAGCGCCTCAACCGGCCGCGCTCGGACATTCCTGCCGTGACGCATCTGGATTACTCGGCCCGCATTCAGACCGTCTCGAAGCGGACGAATCCACGGTTCCACGCCCTTCTGACGGCCTTTGCCACCAGGACCGGGTACGGGGTGTTGGTGAATACCTCGTTTAATGTGCGCGGGGAGCCGATCGTCTGCACGCCGGAGGACGCCTACAGGTGCTTCATGCGGACCGAAATGGATGCGCTCGTGCTCGGCAACTGTCTCCTCCGGAAGGACGTCCAGCCCAAACTGACCGCTGATTCAGACTGGAAAGCCGAGTTCCAACTCGACTAGCCGTTCCGCCAAGTCTTTTCTTTTGAACGGCTTGTACATTTCACCTAGGTAGTAGGCCTCTATATAAGTGTGTTTCCTCTTGACCGTTTCAAACTTTTATGTTCAAGTCTCAAACAGATTCATAAAACCATAGAATTGACATGGGCTTACAAGGTCAAAGACACCTCCAGCTCCTCAATGAAGTCGAGCGGGACGGAGAGGTCACCCAGCGATCCCTGTCCGACAAGATGGGGGGGTGCGCATGGGCTGACCAACCTCTATCTCAAGCGGCTGGCCCGCAACGGCTACATCAAGATCACGACGATCCCACGCCATCGCATCAAGTATCTGCTCACGCCCAGCGGCATGGCCGAGAAATCACGCCTCACCCACGAGTACATGCAATATTCCCTTTCGTATTACCGTGACATGCGCGAACGGCTGAAGCACGTGCTGTTCGGGCTGTCGCAGGCGGGCGCCAAGCGGATCGTCGTGTATGGAACCGGCGAACTGGCGGAGCTGACCTATTTGACGCTCTGTGAAATGGATCTCACCATCGTGGGATTTGTGGATGGTGCGCGTAGCGAGACGTTTCTGTCCTATCCGTTGAGGTCAGTTGAAGTCCTGTCGGGGTGGTCTTACGACGCGGTCTTGATCGCTGATCTAACGGATGTGAAAAAAAATCACGCGCGGCTACTCCGTGTCGGCGTGCCGAAGAACAAGATCTTTACGCTGAAGATGGGTAGGTAGCAGGCTGCATAGCGCTCCATCGGTCGCAGGCTTGGGCTTGCGAAAGAGGGAGCGGGCACATGCGAACTGTAAGTGACGGGGCGAAGCTTTGTCCGCGAGGCGCGCGAAAAGCGAGACGAGCAGGATCGCGAGACAGGCAGTCATGAGCGTCAACTACGAGTCACGCTTTTCGTGCAAGTCCCGCTAGTCTCGCGTTGGAGCAAAAATGGCGGTTACTTGTTTTGAATATTTGGAAGTCTGGCAGGAGGCAACTTCGTTGGCAGTGGAGATATATGCCGTTTCAAGGAATGGAGGCTTTAGCCAAAACTTTGGTTTCAGGGATCAGATTCGGAGAGCTGCAGTTTCGGTAGCGTCCAACATTGCGGAAGGCAAGGAGCGAGAGACGATTCCAGAATTTATCCGGTATCTGTATATAGCCAAGGGCTCTGCAGGTGAACTGAAGACTCAGCTCATGATCGCCTAGCGAATTGGCTATATCGCGCAAGATTCCGAGAAGAATCTCAGGCAAAGAGCGGAGAAAGTGAGCGCTATGCTCGGTGCGTTAATTAGAACTCTCAAAAAGAAGTAGTGCGACTCTCATGCTTGAGCAATTTGCCGGCTTCGCGCACCGCGCATTTCTCGCCTTTCCCGCGAGTCCAGCAGGATTATCCAGTCTCGCGTTTCTCGCTTTTCCCGCGCGTCGCGCAGGCACAGCCCGGCGCGCCAGTATCGCTTGTCCCGCGAGTCTCGCACGGGGCGCCAGATGAGCGAGCTCATCCAAGCGCCCCGTTGGTACGCGCTGCGGACTCACTCCCGTCATGAAAAACTCGTTCGTGACCGGCTGGCAGCTCAGGGCGGCGAGCCGCTGTTGCCCACCATCACGGAGCTCAGACAATGGAAGGATCGGCGGAAGGAGGTCGTCGTTCCTCTCTTTCCTGGGTATTGTTTTGCCCGGTTTGCCTGGCCGGACTGTCTCGCGGTGCAGAAAACCCCCGGTGTGGTCGAGATTGTCGGCGGTGGGGACCGTTTCGAGCCGATACCTGACGAAGAAATTGACGCGCTCAAAACCCTTATGGCCAGCACCCTCCGCTTCGATGCGTCACCCTATCTCCGGGAGGGCATGATGGTCGAGGTGGCGAAGGGGTCGCTCAAGGGGGTGCGGGGGTTGCTGGTGCGGAAAGGGAAGCGGCATCGGCTGGTCATCGCCGTGCACCTGATCCAGCAGGCCGCCTCGGTGGAAATGTACGACTCCGATGTGGTCCCTGTTTAAACAGGGACCACGGTTTATCTAGTTAAGAGGTTTTTCTGGTTTGTCTTGTGCGAACTAAACGAACCAAACAAACCAGATAAACGCGACAAACCAGAAGAACCAGACAAAGCAAATAAACCGAAAAACCAGTCGCGCGAGACAAACCAGATGAACCAGACAAACCCACTCGCTCCTATTTCGCCCACGAGTCAGCCTTTATCGATGATGGCGTTGAGATTGGCGAAGGGACCAGCATCTGGCATACGTCGCACATCCTGAAGGGGTCGAAGCTCGGCAAAAACTGCAAGATCGGCCAGAACGTCGTCGTAGGGCCGAACGTGACGGTTGGTAACGGCGTCAAAATTGAAAATAACGTGTCTGTCTACGAGGGGGTCACGCTTGAGGATTACGTCTTCTGCGGGACTTCGATGGTTTTCACGAACGTCTTCAACCCACGAAGCGAGATCCCCCGCAAGAAGGAGCTGCGTCCCACGCTGGTGAAGCGCGGCGCAACCCTCGGCGCCAATTGCACGATCCTCTGCGGCATTACCATCGGGCGATATGCGCTGATCGGCGCGGGCGCAGTCGTTACAAAAGACGTGCCCGATTATGCGCTGGTCGTCGGCAATCCAGGCCGGCTGACCGGCTGGATGTGCGCGTACGGGATCAAGCTGGCCGTGAAGGCAAAGCGGGCCAGCTGCGTCAGTTGCGGCAAGCATTACCGGCTGGCCGCCGGGCGTCTGATAGGTGCGTGACGGGACCATGCCGGCGCGCACGATGATCCAGCCGTTCGCGGAGTAAAGTCATCGTTCGATGTGCCTGACGTGGCATCAACTGAGAGAGAAGACTCCAGTGACGGAGAGATCCGCAGCGCAGCAGGCTCGGGATATCGTTGTGATTGGCGCCGGTGTGATCGGTGTAGCGATCGCCCGTGAGCTGAAGCGTCGGTACGGCGGGCGGGTCTTGGTGATCGAGAAGGAAGACGTCGCCGGCTGGCATGCCAGCGGGCGAAACAGCGGCGTGCTGCATACCGGCGTGTATTACACGGCGGGTTCGCTCAAGGCGCGCCTGTGCGTCGAGGGTAACCGGCGGATGAGGGACTACTGCCGGGCCAACCGGATCCCCATGGTCGACAAGGGGAAGGTGATCGTCACGCGCCACGAAGGGGAGTTGCCGGCCCTGCACGAACTGTACAAGCGGTCGCAGGCCAATGGGGTGCGTGTCAGCCTGATCGACCAGCAGGCGTTGCGCGAGGTCGAGCCCTGCGCGACGACCGTCGACCGGGCGCTGTTCGTGCAGGATACCGCGGTGGTCAACCCGCAGAAGGTGATGGAGACGATGGTGGCCGAGGCGGCGCGCGAAGGCGTGGAATTCCGGCACGGCTGCGCCTGGCGCGGCGCGGGGGATGACGGCCTCGTGGACACCTCGCAGGGTCGGATCGCATACGGGCATCTCGTCAATTGCGCCGGCCTGTTCGCCGACCGGGTTGCCCATGCCTACGGCGTCGGGACGCAGTACCGCATCCTGCCGTTTCGAGGGCAGTTTTACCTGCTCCGGCCACAGTCCAGAGTGAGGGTCAACGGCAACATCTACCCCGTGCCGGATCTGCGTAACCCGTTCCTGGGCGTGCATTTCACGCGCCGTCCCGAGGGGGAGGTGACGGTCGGGCCGTCGGCACTGCCGCTGCTGGGGCGCGAGCAATACCGCGGCCTTCAAGGCGCCAACGTGTCCGACGGCTCGGCGATGGTGCGCTATCTTGTGCGGCTGTTCGGCAGGAACCTCGACCACTTCCGGTCCCTGGCCTGGAAGGAGCTGGCGAAAATGTCCCGCCGGGGTTTCTACCGGGAGGCCAAGGGGCTGGCCGATGGGTTGGAGCTGCGTGATCTGCTGCCCGGCAAGGAACCCGGCATCCGCGCGCAGCTGGTCAACACGCGCACGGCCGAGCTGCTGAACGATTTCGTGATGGAACATGGACCCAAATCCACCCACGTGCTGAACGCCGTGTCCCCCGCGTTCACCTCGTCCCTGCCCTTCGCGGAGTACGTCGTCAACGCGATGAAATTGGACCGCTGACCGGGCCGGTTGTCCATGCGCAAAAATGTTCTTGAGGCCGGAACTTTCTCATGTTAATCAGACTGGCCGACTGATGGAGGTACAAGCGACTATGGCCCATGCAGCCCAGTATTTTTCGGAAGCCCGGCAGATTGCCGAGCGCATTGATTACGAGACGATCGAGCGCATCGCGGAGGGACTGGCCGACATGCGCGCGCGGAACGGGAGGCTCTTCCTCCTCGGCGTCGGCGGCAGCGCCGCGAATTGCAGCCACGCCGTCAACGATTTCAGGAAGCTCTGCGGGATTGAAGCCTACACACCGGTGGACAACGTGTCGGAGTTGACCGCGCGCACGAACGATGAAGGATGGGAAACCGTCTTCGCCGCGTGGCTGAAAGTCAGCCGCGCGAACAATCAGGACGCGATCTTCGTGTTTTCCGTGGGCGGCGGGGATGCGGAAAAGAACATCAGCGTCAATCTGGTCCGCGCGCTCGATGAAGCGAAGCGGCGCGGCCTGAAAATCTACGGTGTCGTCGGCCGGCAGGGCGGCTACACCAAGCAGGTGGGCGATGCCGTTGTGGTGGTTCCGACAGTCAACGCCGCGCATGTGACGCCGCACACCGAAGCCTTTCATGCCGTCGTCTGGCATTGCCTGGTCTCGCATCCCAAGCTGCAGATCACCGGCACCAAGTGGGAGACCGCGGTCCAGGCCGCCAAGCCGTAACGCCCGTGCGAAGGGCTGTCTTTTTGGATCGGGACGGGGTGCTGAACCGCGTCGTCGTCAGGAACGGCAAGCCCTATCCGCCCGAGACGATCGAGGAGTTCGAGATCTTGCCCGGTGTGGCAGAGGCGTTGAGGGCTCTGAGCCGGGCCGGCTTCCTGTTGATCGTTGCCACCAACCAGCCGGATGTGGCGAGCGGCAAGCAGCGGCGCGAGGTGGTGGAGGCGATGCATACGAAGCTGCGGGCAGAACTTCCGTTGGACGACATCAAGGTGTGCTACGAGCTCGACGGCCCGACCAGCACCTGCTACAAGCCGAAGCCCGGCATGTTGCTGGAAGCCTCGCGCGAGCGGGAGATCGACCTGACGCGCAGCTACATGGTGGGCGACCGCTGGCGCGACGTGGGCGCCGGCCGGCGGGCCGGGTGTGTCACCATTTTCATCGATCGGGGCTACACGGAGCCCCTGGTGGAGACGCCGGACGAAACCTGCGCCGACCTGACGCAGGCGGCGGACTTTATCCTGAAACATTCATCTGCAGTCAACCCAAGCTAAGGTGATTCTATGTCCAAGCAGTCCGATCTGAAGATCAAGTTGTTTGCCGACGGCGCAGATCTGGCGGGTATCAAGGCGATGTATGCCAAGCCCTGGATCAAGGGCTTCACGACCAATCCGACGCTCATGCGCAAGGCGGGCATCACCGAGTACAAGGCGTTTGCGCTGGAGGTGCTGCGCGCCGTGCCGGACCGGCCGGTGTCTTTCGAGGTGTTCGCCGACGAGTTCGACGAGATGGAAGCGCAGGCGATGGAAATCAACTCGTGGGGTCCGAACGTCAACGTCAAGATTCCAGTGACCAACACCAAGCGGCAGTTCGCCGGCCCGCTGATCCGGCGCCTGTCGGAAGCCGGCGTGCAGCTGAATATCACGGCCGTGCTGACCCTCGATCAGGTGAAAGGGATCACGGAACACCTGTCAGCAAAAACCCCGGCGATTATTTCAGTGTTTGCCGGCCGCATCGCCGATACCGGAACCGATCCGGTGCCGGTCATGCGCCAGGCCCTGGCGATCATGAAGGCCAAACCCAAGGCGGAGTTGTTGTGGGCCAGCCCGCGCGAGTTGCTGAACATCGTGCAGGCGAACGAGATCGGTTGTCACATCATCACGGCGACCAACGACATCCTGAACAAGCTGTCGCTGCTCGGCAAGGATCACAGCGACTACTCGCTGGAGACGGTCCAGATGTTCTACAAGGACGCGTCGGCGGCAGGCTACACCATCGCGTGCGCGTAGCGCGCGATATCGGCCTGAGCGATGCGAGTCATTGATTAACCGGAGGGCACGATCTTGAAAAATGTCTTAATTTCAGGCGGCGCCGGCTATGTCGGAACGCTGCTGGCGCCGCAGTTGGTGGTGGCGGGATACAACGTCACGGTCTACGACATCATGTATTACGGGTGCGAACTGAAGCCGCGGCCCGGGCTGCGCATCGTCCAGGGCGACATCCGCGACACCGCCAAATTCAAGGAGGCGTGCAAGGGGATCGACGCGGTCATCCAACTGGCGTGTATTTCCAACGACGCCGGGTTCGAGCTGGATGAGAAGCTCAGCGAGGAGATCAACTACAAGTGCTTCGAGCCGATGGTGATGGCGGCGGAGGCGCAGGGGGTGAAGCGATTCATCTATGCCTCCTCCTCCTCGGTCTATGGTTTCTCCGAGTCCCCGCGGGTGACGGAAGAGCATCCGCTCGTACCACTGACGCTCTACAACAAATTCAAGGGGCTCTGCGAGCCGCTGCTCTTCAAACACCAGTCCAAGGATTTTGTCTGCGTGACGATTCGGCCCGCCACGATCTGCGGGTACAGCCCGCGGCAGCGGC
>VGEP01000091.1 GCA_016869215.1 Alphaproteobacteria bacterium
GCAGCGCGGTCATCACGCTCGACGCTAGCGCGATTCAGCCGTGAGTCAACCGGATGGAATTCTCGGTACACACAACGGCGTGGACGAACTCCGCCGCGTCCTGCCGCAGGCCGACTTCGTGGTCGTCGCGGTGCCGCTGACCAGCCGCAATCGCAACCTCTTCGGCCCTGCCGAATTTGCGTGCTTCAAGCCCGGCGCGGGCTTGGTGAGCATCGCGCGCCACGACGTGATCGACGCGGCAGCCATGATCGACGCCCTTCAGTCCGGCCGGCTGTCCGGCGCGGTCTACGATCTGGAGAATCCCGACCAGGTTCCGTGCGATCCGCGAATGTTCACGACGCGCAATCTTCTGATCCTGCCACACTGCCTTACGAACGACCCTGCGACGTTCAGGGAGAACGTCATCGAGGTGTTCTTTCGCAACGCCGCCGCGGACCTTACCGGCCAGGCGCTGCCGACCCAGGTCGATCCCGGTCGCGAGTACTGAGGCCGGCCAGGTCGTCGTCGTTCGGGCGTGGACCGAATCGGTGCCGACGCCGATCGCGCTGGCACCGCCCGACCGGACTACGCGACGGCGCGAACGGCGTGGGGCGCCGGACCGATCACCCGATCGAGGACCCAATTTGCGATGTGGTGGACGAGCGGCTCCTGCAACGACAGGCGCCCCGCCCGCGCCAATGGCGAACTCAGGCCGCGTTGCTGGACTTCCGCGATGACGAAGTCTTCCGGGGCCGACTTGTCGAGCCTGCGATAGTAGCGCTCGACGACCTCCGCGAAATCCGACCGTGCGATTGTCGACTGCGGGAACATCGACGTGAGGGTAAGCCGCGTGCGATCGACGCCCAGCGGATGAATCTCGAGGAAGAACACGCAATCCTTCGTCGCCGCAAAGTTGAGATTTGGATAGATCTGGACGTAGTGGGTACCCTTTGCCGCCGCGCCGGTCAGCGTCGGGATGAAAGGGAATCCAGTTTCACCCGGCAGCACGGCGCGCGTCCCCTCGTGCTCCTCGACGATCACGCAGTATTGGCCCTTACCGCCTTCCTCACGGTGCTTCATCTTCAGCTTGCTGATGGTGGCGCGGTGAATGGTCGGGAGGTGGTACTCCTCCATCGCGTTCTCCATGTAGACCTTCCAGTTGCACGCGACGATCCGCTCAATCGTTCGCGTGCATCGTAGGTCCGCGAGCCCGTATGATGCGACGCGCTCGTCGAGGTCACCAAGCCATTCGCGCAGCCCGACCGCCTCGCGATTGAAGTTCACAAACACAAATCCGCCCCAGGTCTCGAGCCTGATTTCTGGCAGGCCGTAGTCCGCAAGTTCAAATCCCTTGACTTTCTCCATGCCGCCTGCTCCGCGGAGGCATCCGGCCGTGTCGTAGGTCCAGCTGTGATACCGGCAGCGGAACGATCGCGTGTTGCCTGATCCCTCCAGCATCTTGGCTCCGCGGTGGCGGCAGGAGTTCGACAGCGCGCGGAGCGTTCCATCGACACCGCGAACGATGATGATCGGTATGCCGGTCACGTCGACGCTGAAATAGTCGCCGGGTTCGGGCACGCGCTCGATCCGACCAACGGCGTACCAGGACCGCGTAAAGATGGTTTCGACTTCGCGCCGATAGAACGCTTCGGACGTATAGGCCCAGGGCGGAAGCGTCTCCGCTTCCTCCAGCGGAAGGCGCACCTTCTTGTAATGTGCCGGATCGAAGATGTCGCTGGCATGCTCGGTCATGACTGCCTCCAAGGATTCCTTTTCGGACGCTTTTGACTCGGTGGCTTGTGCGTCGCCGGTCTGCGATGTATGATCCAATTTAATTAACTGATGAATGAAATCTGAAACCAACTGAAAAAGCAACACCGACCGATTGACTTTTCCAAACCCGACCGAGAGGAGGCTTGCCGTGACCAAGTATGCTCTCTCCCGCCGCTTCATGCTTGCCGCTGCCGCGGGATCGCTCGCGGCGACCCGACTGAGCGCTCCTGCGCTTTCACAGGGCTTGCGTCGGGTCCGATTCCAGCTCGCGTGGCTGCCAACCGGCGGCAATCTCTTCACGATCGTCGCCAAGGAAAAGGGGTTCTGGAGCGCGCGCGGCCTCGACGTTCCGATCCAGCGCGGATATGGTTCGGGCGCGGCCATTCAGGCCGTGGCCAACAACCAGAACGACATCACCCTGGCGGCGACCGGCACAGCGATCCTCAGCGTCATCAAGGGGCTCAATCTGCACATGCCCGCGACCTGCGGGTACGACTCGACGATGGGCATTGCCGTTCCCGCTGATTCCGGCATCAATCAGCCGCGCGACCTCGAAGGCAAGACGCTTGGAACTGTCGGGAACTCGGGCGAGGCGCCATACGTCCCTGCCTTCTTCGCTCTGACAGGGATCAACGCAAGCCGCGTGACCCGCGTGTCGCTCGACGCCAACGTGCTCGAACAGTCGTTGATTTCGCGAAGGGTCAACGCGATATCGACGTTCGCCATCAGCAGTGTCCCGGCATTCCTCGCGAACAATTTTCCTGCCAAGATGATGCTGTTCGCCGATCTGGGCCTGCCTTTCTATCAATTGTCCGTTGTAACGCGGAACGACTTCATGGCGGCGAACCGCTCATTGGTGCAGGACTTTGTCCAAGGATTGCTCGAAGGCGTTCGCTATTCGCTGCTCAACCCGGCCGAATCGGTCGAGTTGTTCCTGCGTTACGTGCCCGAGGTGGCCGCGACCGACACCGGCCGGCGCACCGCTCAGCTTGGCAATTCGATTTTCCAGGTGACGATGCTGGCGGAAGAGGCAATGGCCAACAAGATCGGCTATTCGGATCTCAGCAAGGTCCAGACCATGGCCCGCAACATCGAAAAATACGTCGCGGAAGCCGGCGAACGCGCGCCGCCGATCGAGCGCTGGTATTCGAACGATCTGGTCGGCACCTTCACGCTCACGCAGGCCGAATGGGCCAGCGTGCGCAGCAGCAACGCCGAAGTAGGGCGGATGATGGGAAGGGCATAGGTCGTTGGGCACTACGGTCGAACGCCTTGTCGCTGACGACCCGGACGACATGTATGTCCAGTGCGCGCGTGTCGGAAAGGTCTATGCGACCGGACGATCGGCCGTCCAGGCGATAAAATCTGTGGACCTCGGGGTTCGGGAGGGCGAGTTCGTTTCGCTCCTCGGACCTTCGGGGTGCGGAAAGAGCACGCTCCTGATGATCGTCGCGGGGCTCGAGACCGCGACATTGGGAGCTGTGACGGTGGCCGGCCGGCCGATGGACGAACCGCGCACCGACATCGGCATCATGTTTCAGGACCCGACTTTGCTGCCATGGCGGTCGATTCTCGAAAACGTGCTTTTTCCAATCCGCATGATGCGACGGCCGCTTCCCGCATACCGGTCTCGGGCGCTCGAACTCCTTGAGGAGGTCGGCCTGAAAGATTTCGCGGAGCATCGCCCACGGCACCTGTCCGGGGGAATGCGTCAGCGCGCGGCGATCTGCCGGGCGCTGGTTCATGAACCGCGCCTGCTGCTGATGGACGAGCCCTTCAGCGCCCTCGATGCGATCACGCGCGACGAGATGAACATCGCGCTGCTGCGCATGTGGGAACATCACAAGATCACCGCCCTGTTCGTGACCCACAGCATTCGCGAGGCCGTGTTCCTTTCCGACCGCGTTCTGGTCATGAACGGACGGCCATCCACCATCATTGCCGATATGCGGATCCCATTTGCGCGGCCACGTCAATTCGCGATCGGCGACACCCCCGAGTTCAACGCACTGTGCGGCGCGCTGCGAGACAAGATCGGCGAGGCGTATCGGGGCGCCGGGACGGAGGTCCACTAGCGATGCCGACCGCCAACGCCGCATCGGATGTCGTACTGGGCACACAGGCCGAGCATCGGGATGTGCGGTCGTTCGAGCGCGCTACGCCGTATCTGCTTCCGGCTGCCACGGCGATCTGCTTCATTCTGGCGTGGGAGGCGTTCTGTTACTTCTCGGGCGTCCATCCGGTGGTCCTGCCACCGCCCAGCGCCGTCCTGGCCAAGTTCTTCCGTTTCTTCCCGCTGATCTTCTCGCATTCGGTGCCGACGACACTGGAATCGCTCGTCGCCTTCCTGCTCGCCTGCCTGCTCGGCTGCGGACTTGCAGCCGTGGTCGTCCTGTCCCGGCGGATGCGCGAGGCGTTGTGGCCCAATCTGGTGTTCTTCCAGTTGATCCCCAAGATCGCGCTCGCCCCGCTCTTCATCGTCTGGCTCGGCATCGGCAGCGAGTCGCGGCTGACCTTCGCGCTGTTCGTGACGTTCTTTCCGATGCTGATCGCCACCGTCGCCGGCCTGGAGCATGTCGACCGAGACATGCTGCGGCTGTGCCGGTCGGTCGGCGCGACGCGGCTTCAGGTCTTGTTCAGCGTGCGCTTTCCCAGTGCGGTGCCGTTCATTTTCAGCGGCATGAAGATCTCGATCACCCTGGCGATCATCGGCGTGATCGTCGGCGAGTTCATCACGTCGCAGCGCGGATTGGGCTATCTGATCCTGTTTGCTTCATCGCGCCAGGAAACCGCGCTCTCGATGGCGGCGATCGTGATGTTGTGCATTGTCGGGCTCGTTCTCTACGGCGCCGTCGCCCTCGGCGAACGCATCATGAAGAAGTGGTACGATGGATAGTCGGCTCGGCGCCTCACAAGGCGAGTGCGGATGAAGCGACTGATCAGGAAGCGGGGTGACGCACCTATCGAGCTTCTGCTGCTGCGCCCGGTCCACGACCTCGCCTTGCGGCGCCTCGAGCGGGACTTCTCCCTGCTCAAGGCCTACGAAGCGCCCGATGCTGCGGCTTTCCTGAAGGCGGTCGCGCAGCGCGTCCGCGGCATCGCGGCAGGCGCACATTCCATGATCGACAAGGGCATGATCGACCAGCTGCCGCGGATCGAGATCATCGCGAACTTCGGTGCGGGCTGTGACTCGATTGACCTGACCGCCGCGCGACAGCGCGGCATTCCCGTCACCAACACCCCCGATGTTCTCACAGACGACGTCGCAGATCTTGCGATTGCACTGCTGATCGGGACGGTCCGCCAGCTGCCGGCCGCCGATCGCTATCTCCGACGCGGCGGCTGGGCCAGGAATGGGCCCTACCGGCTCACCACGAGCTGCACCGGGCGCACTGCGGGCATACTCGGTCTCGGCCGGATCGGCTTGGCCATTGCGGCGAGGCTGGCACCGATGAGCGTCGCGGTTCACTACCACAATCGACGTCCAATCAAGGATTGTCCGTTTCCCTATCACGCGAGCCCGACCGCACTCGCGGACGCGGTGGACTTCCTGATTGTGTCATGCCCGGGCGGCGCAGCGACGGAGCGCCTTGTCGGATCCGACGTCCTCAGCGCTCTCGGTCCTGACGGCTACTTGATCAACGTTGCGCGCGGGTCGGTCGTCGACGAGGTCGCCCTGGTCGATGCGCTGACACATCACCGCATCCGCGGGGCCGGCCTCGACGTATTCGGCAACGAACCCGATGTCCCTGCCGCGCTCATCGATCGCGACCACGTGTTCCTTCTGCCGCATGTTGGATCCGCCACGACGCAGGCGCGGGAAGCGATGGCCAACCTCATGGTGGACAATCTCGTCGCACATTTTTCCGGCCGGCCGCTTCTGACGCCGGTCGTGTGATCGGCCCCGCTTGCAGCGGCACTCAACTCGCTCTGGAGAGAATAATGACGCTCAGAAATCCGGGGGACGGCGGCTCGCTCGGCCACAACAGCAGACCGTGCCTATTCGACAAATCTACACGCCGTATGAAGGAGAACGCGCGCTGGCTCGCCGGCGGCGTGAGCAGCAATTTCCGCTTCGGCATGGCGCCGACGCCGCTGGTCTTCGAGCGCGGCGAGGGTGCGTTACTCTATGACGTCGACGGCAACGAGCTGATCGACTACTACCTCGGCATGGGGCCGATGATCCTCGGCCACAGCCCGGCGGGCGTGCGCGCGGCGGCGGCGGCGCAACTCGATCGCGGGCTGCTCTACGCCGGCCAGACCGACATCGAGGCCGAAGCCGCGCGGATGATCTGCGCGATGGTGCCGTGCGCGGAGCGCATGCGCTTCGCCTCGTCGGGTTCCGAGGTCGACCAGGCGGCGATCCGGCTCGCCCGCGCTGCGACCGGCCGGATTACGATCGTCAAGTTCGAAGGCCACTACCACGGCTGGTTCGACAACGTGCTGTGGTCGAACGCGCCGACCTTGGACGCGGCCGGGCCGGAGGACGCGCCGAACCGCGTCGCGGGCAGCCTCGGGCAGGACAAGGATGCCGGGCTGCACATCGAGGTCCTGTCGTGGAACGATCTCGGCGCGGTCGAGCGCCGGCTCGCCAAGGGCGACGTCGCCGGCGTCATCATGGAGCCGGCGATGTGCAATGCCGGCTCGATCAAGCCGGCGCCGGGCTATCTCGAAGGCGTGCGCGCGGCTTGCACGAAGCACGGCACGATCCTGATCTTCGACGAGGTGATCACCGGCTTCCGCGTCGGCCCCGGCGGCGCGCAGAAGGTCTTCGGCGTGACTCCCGATATCGCGACCTTCGCGAAGGCGATCGCCAACGGCTTCCCGGTCGCGGCGATCGCCGGGCGCGCGGACATCCTCGACCTCTTCGCCAAGGGCGTGCTCCATGGCGGCACCTTCAACGCCCAGCCGGTGGCGATGGCGGCGACCGTCGCCACGCTCACGGCGCTGACGCCGGAACTCTACGCGACGATCGCCCAGCGCGGCACTCGGCTGATGGACGGCATCCGCAAGGAGCTGTCCGCCGCAGGCATCAAGGCGATCGTCACCGGCTTTCCGCAGATCTTCCACGTCGCCTTCGGGCTCGACAAGCCGGCGCGCAACTACCGCGACCTCGTGCCGATGGACCGCGCGCGCTACGTCAGGTTCACGGCGGCGCTGCTGAGCCACGGCGTGCGCGCGCTCGAACGCGGCGCCTGGTTCATGTCGATCGCGCACGACGATGCGGTGATCGACCGCACGCTCCAGGCGGTCGCCGCCGCCGCGCGCGAAATCTGACACGGAGGGCAGGCACGATGCGCGTCGCGGTCGGCTCGCTGATGCAGGAGACGAACACCCTCGTCCCCTTCAAGACGACGCTCGACACCTTCCGGTCCTACTACCTGCGGCGCGGGCAGGAGGTTCTCGACGGCTACGGCGCCGCCCGGGTCGAGGTGCCCGCCATGCTTTCCGTGCTGCGCGCGGCCGCGATCGAGCCGGTGCCGCTGATCGCGGCGCACGCGATGGCCGGCGGATACGTCACGCGCGAGGCGTTCGGCACGCTGGTCGACGAACTCGTCGAGCGCCTGAAGCAGGCGGGCCCGGTTGACGGCGTTCTGCTGGCGCTGCACGGGGCGATGGCGGTCGAGGACGAGCCAGACGGCGAGGCCGAGATCATCGAGCGCGTGCGCGCGGTGCTGCCACGCAGCGTGCCGGTCGGCGTCTCGCTCGACCTGCACGGCCACATCACCAAGCGGATGCTGCAGCCCAACACCTTCCTGATCGGCTATCGCGAGTACCCGCATATCGACATGTTCGAGACCGGCGAGCGCGTCGCGCGGCTGCTGGTCAAGACGCTGCAGGGCAAGCGCAGGCCGGTGATGGCGGTCGCCAAGCGGCACATGATCGTAAGCCCGGTGCGCGCGCGCACCGGCATCGAGCCCCTGTCGCGCATCGTCGCCGAGGCGCGGCGCATGGAGGCGGCGGGCGAGATCCTGCACGCCTCGCTGTTTCCGGTGCAGCCCTGGCTCGACGTGCCCGATCTCGGCTTCGCGGCGCTGGTCTGCGCCGACGGCGACCGGGCTGCGGCCGAGACGGCGGCCGAGAAGCTCGCCGACATGGCGTGGCAGGCGCGCGACGAATTCGAGCCCGATCTGGTGGCGCTCGAGGACGCGATCCGCATCGGCCTCAGCTCCGAAGGGGCGACCGTGGTCGGCGATGTCGGCGATTCGCCGAGCGGCGGATCGGGCGCCGACAATGTTGCGGTGCTGCGCGCGCTGCTCGCCGCCGGCGCCGACAAGGCGGGGCGGCTGAGCTACCTGACCCTGTGCGACCCGGCGGCGGCGCAGAAGGCTGCTTCGGCCGGCGTCGGCGCGCGCGTGGCGCTCGATCTCGGCCACGCCATGTCGCCGGCGGACGGCAAGCCGGTGCGTGTCGACGCGCTGGTGAAGCTGATCGGCGACGGCCTCTACACGATGCACGATGCCGGGGCGCAGGGTTCCGAGACCGCGCAGGGGCTCACGGTCACGCTGGCGGTGGGCGACCTCCGGCTCGTCGTCCGCTCGCTGCCGTCCTTCGAATGGGACACCGGCCTGTTCACCGCCTTCGGGCTCGACCTGCGCCACGCCGCGCTGGTGTTCGTGAAGTCGCCGTCGCATTTCCGCACCGCCTTCACGCCGCATGCCAAGCGTGTGCTGATCGCGGACACGCCGGGGCCGACCTGCGGCAACATGCGCAAGCTCACGCTGACTCGCGTGACGCGACCGCTGTTTCCGCTCGACGATCTGCGCAACGACCGCTAGCGTTCGCCGACGCTGAGCGGGGGAAACGCATGAGTCTGGCGGGCGAAGGCGCGGTCGCGATCTGGCACGACATCGTTCCGGAGGGCCGCGAGGAGTTCTACGCCTGGCACTGCTCGGAGCACATGCCCGAGCGCGTCGGCATTCCCGGCTTCCTGCGCGGGCGGCGCTATGCCGCGATCCGCGCCGATCTCGAGTTCTTCAATCTCTACGAGGCGCTCTCGCCGCAGGTCGTCGCCGGCACCGACTACCAGACGCGGCTCAACAACCCGACGCCGTGGACGCTCGCGGCGGTGAAGCATTTCCGCAAGGTCGCGCGCTCGATCTGCCGCGTCGCCGCGAC
>VGEP01000092.1 GCA_016869215.1 Alphaproteobacteria bacterium
GCCTCCGACAAGTGGGGCTGGGCGGTCGGCGCCGGTCTTCGGGTCAACACCCCGATGATCGCTCCGGGCAACTACTTCTCCACGCAGGTCGCATACTCTCAAGGCGCGACCCGTTACGTGTACAACACGGCGCCGAACAACCCGATCGCCATGAAGGGCGGCCAGTCTCTCGGTTACGGCATCACCACCGACGGCGTGGTGGGCCTCACCGGCGAGATCGACCTGACCACGTCGTGGGGCGTCGCGGGCGGCTACGAGCACTTCTGGACCCCGTCGCTGCGGACCTCGGTCCACGGCTCCTACGTGGAACTGAAGTACAACACGAACGCCAACACCAACATCTGCGCGTTGCAGGTGGGTGCGGCGGGCGCGGCCGGCGGCCTGAGCTTCGACGCGGCCGGCGCCAGCGGAACGGCGACCTGCAACAACAACTGGTCGACCTGGCAGATCGGTTCGAGGACCCAGTGGAACGTCACTCGCGACTTCTACATGGGCTTCGACGTGGTCTACCAGAAGCTGCGCAGCGCTTCGCGCGGCGCGACCGCGCACTTCGGCGCGGCCGGCGCTCAGCCGTCCGGCCTGCGCACGATCGAGGATCAGGACGTGATCCACACGCGCGTGCGTTGGCATCGCGACATCGCGCCCTGATCGGCGCGTAGCCTGGTCCAAACCTCAATGCCCCCGGCGGGAAACCGCCGGGGGAAGTCTTTCGAAGCGCAATGGTGCGAGGTGCCGGCCATGTTCTCGGCGAGCCAACCGCTGTCGCAACCACGCGAAGCACATTTCCACCTGGAACGCGCACTGCGCGCCGGGCGCGCGGCCTTCGCCGCCAAAGTCCGTGTGGCCCGGGCCGTGCTGGCCATGAGCCAGGACGAATTCGCGCAGAACGTGGGTCTGACCCAGAAGTCGGTCCACCGCATCGAGCAGGGCTCCGTCGAGCCTAAGTTGCGCACCGTGATGGCGATCGAGCGCTTCTGGGCGGCGCGCGGGATCGCGTTCGACGATGGCCGCAACGGCGGCTTTTCTCTGACCGTGGACGCGCCGGCGCTGGCCGGCGACTGACGCTGCCCCCTTAGGGCGGCTGCGGCCCGGGCTTCGCGGGCGCAGGATCGGCTGCTGCGGGACGGGATAACTATCCCTAACCCGCTGTTTACCATATCGGTTTTGACCCCATTTCCGCCCATTTCCGGCCGCGCTATTGTTAATGGTTGCATGTGAGTAAGGGGACCGTCGGCCCGTGCCAGGGCGTGGCGGTGCAGGGGACCCAATGGGGCTTGTCGGCGTGGGGGCGTGGTTGAGCGCGACGGCTCGCGTCGGCGCAGTGGTTGGCTGTTCGCTGGCGCTGGCCAACTGCGGCAGGGCGCCCGGTGCCGTCGATCCGAAGCTTGGCGTCTCGGCCAGTCCTCGCGTGGTGCAGCTCGGCGAGCCCGTGCCCAAGGGCGGCGGGCACTATCGCGTCGGCAAACCCTACACGATCGGCGGTCGCACCTACGTTCCCGAAGAGGACACAAGCTATACCGCCGAAGGCATCGCATCCTGGTACGGCGAGGACTTTCACGGCCGCCGCACGGCGAACGGGGAGATCTACGACATGGAGTCGCTGTCGGCTGCTCATCCGACCTTGCCGATTCCGAGCTATGTGCGCGTCACCAACCTCCGCAACAAGCGCTCCGTCATTGTCCGGGTGAACGACCGCGGGCCGTATCATCAAGACCGCGTCATCGACCTTTCGGCGCGAACCGCGAAGCTGCTCGACTTCCGCGACAACGGCATCGCGCGCGTGCGCGTGGAATACGTCGGCCGTGCGTCCCTGACCGGTTCCGACGACACGCGGCTCGCGGCGACTCTGCGGCACGGCACGCCCGCGCCGTCGCCGGACGAAATCCGCCTCGCGGCGGCGCGCGCGACGCAGCCGTTCGCCAATCGCTCGGCGCGGCTGCCGCGGGAGGTACCGGCCCCGGCCGGCCGGCCATACGAGCTTGGCCAGGGTGAGACGGCGCAGGCCCGCGTCGCCCTGTCGGCGCAGCGCCGCGAACCGGTCCCGGTCGCTCGTCCCGCGGTCGCAGCCACGCGGCCCGCATCGGGCGCCGCAAGGATCGCGGCATCCGAGCCGCCGTCGAGCTTCGACGCGCGTTTCGCTCCAATTGCCAGTGCGCCCCTGCCGCCGGTCGCGTCCGGACCGGTTTCGGCCTATGCTCCGGCCGTGCGGCCGATGGCAGTCGACGCCGCGACAAGCGGACGCGGGCTTTACTGAGACGGCGCGGTCGCGCCTTTTTGTTGTCACCGATGTTTTGCTAAGCAAAGCCGTTGGAGCGCGGCATGCGATACGTTGCGGTTTTGATTGCGGCCTGGGCAGGACTGTTCGGCGCCGGACCGGCGCCCGGTCCGCTTGGACCGATGCCGAGCGCGCAGGCGCAAAGCCGTGAACGGATATCGATCAATTCGCCGCACGCCATCCTGATCGATGCCGAAACCGGCTCGGTGCTGTTCGAGAAGCGGTCCGATCAGCTCATCGCGCCGGCCAGCCTCGCCAAGCTGATGACGGTCGAGGTCGTGCTGGATCAGATCAAGCTTGGAAATCTCAAGCTGACCGACGAGTTCGTCATCAGCGAGAACGCCTGGCGCAAGGGCGGGGCGGTGTCGCGGGGTTCGACGATGTACGCCGTGCTGCACAGCCGCGTGAAGGTCGAAGACCTGCTGCAGGGCACCATCATTCAGTCCGGCAACGACGCCAGCATCGCGCTTGCCGAGGGTATCGGCGGAAACGAAGCGGGATTTACGCGGATCATGAACGATCGCGCCCGCGAGCTCGGGATGACCAAATCGCACTTCACCAATGCCGCGGGGCTCCCGGACCCGCACATGCGCGTCACACCGCGCGAACTGGCGCTGCTGTCGCGGCATATCATCCGAACCTATCCCGAGCACTATCGCTGGTATGCCGAGCGCGAGTTCACCTGGAACAAGATCCGGCAGCAGAACCGCAATCCGCTGCTCACCCTGGGCATCGGCGCCGACGGTCTCAAGACCGGCTTCACCAACGAGGCCGGCTATTGCCTGGTCGGCTCGGCGGTGCAGAACGATTTGCGCCTGGTGGTCGTCATTGCCGGCGCCAAGACGCCGAAGGATCGCGCCGACGAAGCCAAGAAGCTCCTGGAATGGGGCTTCCGCAGCTTCGAGTCCCGGCTGTTGTTCGCCGATGGCCAGACCATTGCCGACGCCAAGATCTATGGCGGCACGCAGGGCCGCGTCGCGCTGATGGCCAAGGGCGAGGTCAAGCTGATGGTGCCGCGGACCGCCGGCGAACGGCTGAGCGCGCGCGTGATCTACACGGGGCCGGTTCCGGCTCCGGTGCGGGAGGGGCAGCCGATCGGGACGCTACAGGTGCGCCGGGGTGACGTGAACGTGCTGGAGGTGCCCGTGCACGCCGCCGAGTCCGTGGAGGCAGGCTCGGTGTCGCAGCGCGCCTTCGATGCCGCCGCCGAAATTGTGATCAATTTGTTCCGCTCCGCCGCGAAGCGGTTATAAGAAGCGACGGTACGGTGACGGCCGGCGGGCCCGGGAGCGCCGCTTGGCCGGGTTCGAAGGCGGAGCGATGCACGGACGGTTCATCACCTTCGAAGGCGGCGAGGGCACGGGCAAGTCGACGCATGCCGCGATGCTCGCCGCGCGGCTGAAGTCGTTCGGGATCGGTGTCCAGCTCACACGCGAGCCGGGCGGCTCGCTCGGCGCCGAAATGATGCGCTACATCCTGCTCTCGGGGGCGGTGCGGCCGCTCGGCCCGAATGTGGAAGCCCTGCTATTTGCCGCTGCACGCGACGACCATCTCAACACGCTGATCCGTCCGGCGCTGGCGCGCGGCATCTGGGTGGTTTGCGACCGCTTCGCCGACTCCACGCGCGTCTATCAGGGGGCGGTCGGCCGGGTCGATCAGCGAACCATCCGCGCGCTGGAACGGATCGTGGTCGGGGAAACCAAGCCGGACCTGACCATCATTCTCGATGTGCCCGCTGCCGAAGGCCTTCGCCGCGCCGCCGCGCGCCGCGGCAAGGGCGCGCCCGACCGCTACGAAGGCGAGGCGCTGGCGTTTCACGAGAAGCTGCGCGAAGGCTTTCTTGCGCTCGCCACCAATGAGCCCGATCGTTGCGTCCTGGTCGACGCGATGCAGCCCAAGGACCAGGTGGCCGAGCAAATCTGGCGGATCGTCAGCAAACGGCTCGATCCCGCGACCGCGCCGATCCAGTTCGAGGAGGCGGCGCGTTAGCGCGGTCCGAACGTGACGCCCGCAACCGAGCACGAGGAAAACCGTATTCTGGAGCCGCGGCTTACGCACGCGCTGTTCGGCCATGCCGAAGCCGAGCGCGCGCTGCTCGACGCCTATCGCGGCGGCCGGATTCCGCACGCCTGGCTGATCGGCGGCGAGCGCGGCATCGGCAAGGCGACGCTGGCCTATCGCATGGCGCGGTTCGTGCTGGCGTATCCCGATCCGGCGTTGCCGGCGGTGCGCAATGCCGAAACGCTCGACGTGCCGGCCGGCCATCCCGCCGCGCGCCGGATCGCGAACCAGGCGCACGGCGGGCTTCTGGCGCTCCGGCGCGTCGTCAACGAACGGACCGGAAAGCTCTTCACCGAAATCCGCGTCGAGGACGTCAGGCGATGCGTGCCGTTCTTCGGCTCGACCGCGGGCGAGGGCGGCTGGCGGGTCTGCATCGTCGATCCGGTCGACGACCTCAACCGGGAAGGCGCCAACGCGCTGCTGAAAATCCTGGAGGAGCCGCCGCCGCGTGCGCTCCTGCTGCTGGTGAGCAACGCGCCGGGCCGCGTGCTGCCGACCATCCGTTCGCGCTGCCGCACGCTGACGCTGCGCCCGCTGGACCGCGCCGACGTGGCGCGGGCGCTTGCGGCCGTGCGCGAGTCCACGCCCGACGCGCCCGATATCGCGGCAGCGTCGGAAGCGGCCGACGGCTCGGTCGGACGCGCGCTGATGCTGCTGGAAGGCGACGCGCTCGACCTGCGTCGTCATCTGGTCGATCTGCTCGGACGATTGCCACAGGTCGATCTCCGCGCGCTGCATGTGCTCGGCGACGAGATCGCCGGCACCGGCGCGGAGCCGCTGGAAGTGTTCATGGACACGGTCAATGCGTGGCTCAGCGAGCGGCTGCACAGCACCCCGCAGGACGGCCGCCTCATCCGGATCGCGGAGGCCTGGGAAAAGGTCAACCGTGCCGGGATCGACACCGAAGCCTACAATCTCGACCGCAAGCCGTTCGTGTTTTCCGTGTTCGGCGCGCTGGCCGAGGCCGCGCGTGCCTGACGTGCAGCGGCAGAGCGCGACATGAGCCGCCGCGTTCCGGTGCTCGTCGCGGGCGGCGGGCCGGTCGGGCTCGCGCTTGCAGTCGAGCTCGGTTGGCGCGGCATCGCCTGCGAACTGGTCGAGCAGGGCGACGGCACGCTGACCACGCCCAAGATGAACGAGGTCAACGCCCGCTCAATGGAGTTCTGCCGGCGCTGGGGCATCTCGGACAAGGTGCTGAACTGTCCGTTTCCCGCCGATTATCCGCTCGACGTAGCTTTCGTCACCAGCCTTGCGGGCCACGAACTGAGCCGGCTGCCGCGTGCGCCGCGCAACAGCCAGGAGCCGATGGCCGAAGGCCCGCACCGCATGCAGGCCTGCTCGCAAATCTGGTTCGATCCGATGCTGCGCGAGCACGCGCTGACGTTTCCGCCGGTGCGGCTGCGTTACCGTTGCCGGCTCGAATCGTTCGAGCAAGACGCGGCGGGAGTGACCGCGCAGCTGACGGACCTCGCGACGGGCGCACGCGAGACACTCGCGGCCGACTATCTCGTCGGTTGCGACGGCGCGGGCAGTCTCGTTCGACGCGCGCTCGGCATCGAACTGGTGGGGCAGGGCACCATCGGCCACCCGATCAACCTGTTCTTCCGCGCGCCTGTGGACCTGATCGAACGCTGCGGCAAGCGCCCGGCGACGTTCTTTCTCGGCATCGACGAGACCGGGCTGTGGGGCAACCTGCGGATCATCGATCCAAAGAACGGCCTGTGGCGGCTGATGATCGATTCCACCGACGGCAGCCTGACGCCGGAGACCGTGGACCGCGACGCTTATCTCCGCCGCGCGCTCGGAGCGCCGGTGGACGTGCAATGGGTCGAGGTCAACATCTGGCGGCGACGAAGCGCATTGGCGCAATCCTACGGGCTCGGCCGCGTGTTCCTCGCCGGCGACGCCGTGCACCAGCTTTCGCCGACGGGCGGCATGGGCATGAATACCGGGCTCGCCGACGCGGTCGACATCGGCTGGAAACTCGCGGCCGTGCTGGAGGGCTGGGGCGGGCCGGGGCTGCTAGACAGCTACGACGCCGAGCGGCGACCGGTCGGCGAGCGCGCGGTGCGCATGGCGACGCACTTCTACAAGAACAGCGAGAAATTTCCGAAGGCCAGCGCGATGCTGACGGACGACAGCGAAGCGGGCGAACGGCATCGCCGCGACGTCGGCGAGCGGCTGTTGCGGGCCATCGGGCCGGAATTCCGCACCGTGGGCCTGCAGCTCGGCTACCGCTACGAAGGCTCGCCGATTTGCGTGCCCGACGGCACAGCCGCCCCGCCCGACGATCCGGCGGATTACACGGCGTCGGCCCGTCCCGGTTCGCGCGCGCCGCATGTCTGGCTCAAGGACGGGCGCTCGACCCTCGACCTGTTCGGGCGCGGCTTCACCCTGCTGCGGTTTCACGGCGCGCCGGACGCCGGCGCCATCGAGGGCGCGGCGCGGGACCGCGGCGTGCCGCTGCGGACGGTCGATCTGGATGCGCCAGAAGCGGCACGGCTCTACGAGCGGAAGCTCGTGCTGGTGCGTCCGGACGGGCACGTCGCGTGGTGCGCCGACGTGCCGCCCACCGATTCCGGCGCGTTGATCGACCGGGTGCGGGGAGCCGTTTGAGGCGGCTCAGTCCTTGATCGCGGGCGAAAGCTGGAACGTCTCCGACATCCGCGTGCCCTTGTAGAACGCCTTCTGGAACGCCGGCCGCGCCTGCATGCGCGCGTACCACGCGGTCATGCGCGGATACTTGACCGACCAGATCGTGGAATAGCCGAGATCGTTCATGCGGTCGATCGACGGCGTCACCACGATATCGGCGATCGTGTATTGACCGCCCAGCAGCCACGGGCCGTTTTCGAGAGCCTTCTCCATGCGTGCACAGGTGCTGTCGATCTGCTCCAGCGCCGCCTCGACGTCGGCGCGTTTGAAGCCGCTCTGCGTCATGCGGCGGTAGAAGTGCTTGCGGATCGGGCGCACGTCCGACTGCTCCTTGCGAAAGCCCTCGTCGTCGAGGCCGGCGAAGCGCGGCAGGAATCCCATGTTGAACGACGGCACCCGCACTGCCACCGTCGGCACCTCTTCCAGATAGCGCATCCAGGCGCGCATCTTGGCGCGCTGGGCGATGCTGTCGGGCGAAAGCTTCGGGTTCGGGTACTTCTCGTCGATGTATTCGCAGATCACGCTGGAATCGACGATGACCTCGCCGTCGTCGACCAGCGTGGGCACCACGCCGTTGGGATTGAGCGCCAGGTATTCCGGCTTGAGCTGGTCCTTGGCCTTGCCGAGGTCGAGCTTGATGTCCTCGAACGGCAGGCCCTTCTCGTGCAGGCAGATCCGCACCTTTTGCGAGCAGGTCGAATGGGGCGCGTTGTAGAGCTTGAGCATGAGGACCTCCGGCATCAATCATCCTAGTACAGCAAACAAGGAAATGATGGCGCCGAGCAGGATCATGATTAGGCAGGCGATAACGAGGACTAACCCCCTGATTGACCAACTTAGATAAACGATCCATCGGCGCAAGTCAGACCCGCAATAAGGACACCTTATCGCCTCATCGTGAAGATCGTCCTTCTTGCAGAACCGGCACACCTTCATATTACCGATCCTCTCGTTTTTTGTTCGGCGATCAGAACTGACGTTTGTAAGTCGTCAGCGAATCTTGTTCTTGAGGTTGTCAAACTTCGTCGAGCTCGGGCTCCGTACGACCCGTGAGCAATTGTAGTACTGAAATGAAAGTCCGCGTCTTTGGATGGTAATGCTCAGGTTCTTTGCGTTGCCTGGATGACATCGAAGGATTGGGTAAGGTACGTCGAAACCCAAGGTACTCATTGGGTGGAGCTGCGATGTATAGGCAGTTGTCACCATTCGTGGCGGTGTTGCGACAAGGCCGCATGCCATTCCGTGACCAGGGCATAGTCGGGATCGTTACGAAACGCGGAGGTCGGCCCGAATCCTTCGGCTTGAGCTAAGGCGCAGGCCACCAATTTTTGGAAACGGGCAACGTCAAAGTAGCTGGTATGAATGAGCTCCTGCCATGTCAGGTACTCGCCGACAACGTCTGAGACATGGCGTTGCTGCTCGACGAACGCCAAGGTTCCCAGCGCGGCCCGAAACTTTCCAATCGAATGAGCGGCGGCCGCATCGGCGGCTTTGGCAATTTCGTCACCGAGTTCTGCCGGAAGCGTGGGGCGCGCAGCCGAGATCCAGTGAGGATGGGATCGCGCGAAAATTCCGGTCTCTCCGACCGTGTCGCTCGCCAGAGTCAATATTCGAAGTTGAATCTGCGTGGTGCGATGAGGTGGTCCCACTTCCTGAGACAGGCGGTTAAGGTGGATTCGCCGATGCGAAGGATAATCCACCATGAGGACGCGGAGACGGTTTTCCGGGGAGTTCAAAGCCAAGGTCGCGCTTGAGGCGATCC
>VGEP01000093.1 GCA_016869215.1 Alphaproteobacteria bacterium
CCAGGCTGCGTTGCACCGCAGGATTTGGCCATTCTCCCGCTCCCCGCTCCCGGTTTGACGGCGCACAATGCAGCTTATGTCGCCCCACGAGCCGCTATTGGTAATCTCGCGCGCTGAGTTGATCCTTGCTAAGATATGCCGCCATGCCGTTGCGCCGCAACCGACTTGTCGCCTGGATCGCCGCCTTCGCGGTGGTCCTGCAGGCGCTGTGGCCACTGCTGTCGCATGCGCGGCCGAAGGATCCGTCGCTGATGGTGCCGGTCTGCACCATCGACGGCGTCACGCACTACCTCGATCTCAGGACCGGCAAGACTCCGCTCGACGAACGCACCGCGCTGCATGGCGAGCACTGCAAGCTGTGTTTCTTCGGCGGCGACCGTCTCCAGGCTCTGCCGCCGGCATCCGTTGATTTCCTCCAGGTCCCGGCATTCAATGCCGAGACGCCCGCGGCACCTCCCGCGGCGAACTACCATTCTGCCTCCGCTTCGCCCGCGCAACCGCGGGCACCTCCCGTCCAGATCTGAGCTGATCGCGCGCGCATAGCGGCTAGCCGCGTGCGTGCACTTGCTGCGTGCTGTCCCGGCGCGGCGTTTTCGGACCATTTCTGCTCGGAGGCCTCTGTGGTTGCGCTTTTCCGGTGGTTTGCGGCCATGAACTTGATTGGCACGATCGTGATCGTGCTGTCGGTTCTCGCGGGCCCCACTCTGTTCGCTTGCCTGTTCCTGCCTTCCGCTTCGGTGGAGCTCCAGCTGGTTCCGACCGCTCTGGCTCGGCCTGCCGCGGCTGCAAACGGCAATGCGGACGCAAGGCCTGCGGTCCCGGCGGAATTCCGGCCCCCGGACCTCTCCGTTCGCCCCTGGGACGAGTTTCCCGACGGCGGCGTGTGCTTGCAGGACTGACCGGATGCGGCGATTCTCGAAATGGCCGTGGATCCTGCTGCTGTGTGCGGCGGCAGCAGGTTGCGGAGGCGACGAGCCGAAATTCAACGGCATCGACGTGACCGGAGCCGATTGGGGGCGGGACTTTCGCCTGCAGGATCCGGACGGTCGCACGCGAAGTCTCGCCGATTTCCGCGGCAAGTACGTAATGCTGTTTTTCGGCTTCACGCATTGCCCGGACGTCTGCCCGACGGCACTCACTCGCGCGAAGGAGGTGAAACGGTTGCTCGGCGCCGACGGCGAGCGTCTGCAGGTGATTTTCGTCACCGTCGATCCGGAGCGCGACACCCCGGTGTTGCTTCGCGAATACACGGCCGCGTTCGATCCGTCATTCCTCGGGCTTCGCGACGACACCGACGCGACAAAGCGAACCGCGGCCGAGTTCAGGGCGTTCTACGAGAAGGTGCCCACGGGCGCCGGCTATGCCGTGAATCACAGCGCGTTCACGTACGTCTTCGATCCACAAGGTCGGTTGCACCTCGCGATGCCGCACCTGCAGAGCGCGGAGCCGTACGCCGCTGATTTGCTCGTTCTCATGAAAAGGACTTCCTGAGAGGAGATTGACAATGAAATCGCTTCTGCTTGTACTGCTTCTCTCCCTGACGGCTCTGTCGGCGACGGCACAGGTGCAGGTGAAGGACCCCTGGGTCCGCGCCACCGTCCCGCAGCAGGCGGCGACTGGCGCCTTCATGCATCTCAGTTCGCCCGCCGACGCGCGCCTGGTCTCAGCCAGCTCCCCCGTGGCAGGCGTGGTCGAGCTGCACGAAGTGCGGATGGAGAAGGACGTCATGAAGATGCGCGCCGTTCCCGGCATCGACATCCCGGCCGGCAAGGGCGCCGAGCTCAAGCCCGGTGGTTACCACGTAATGCTGATGAACCTGAAGTCGCAGATGAAGGAGGGCGAGGTCGTGCCGATCACGCTGGTGATCGAAGGCAAAGACAAGAGGCGCCAGACGCTGGAAGTGAAGGCGAAGGTGAAGGCGCTGACGACGACCGGCCAGGGCGAGACGAAGAAGCACTGAGGCCGGACGTCGCGGAGCCATTTCCCATGAACGGACGCGCCCAAAGCCTGGTGGTGACGTTGCTCCTGCACGCGGCGGCCGCCTGGGCGCTGCTGCAGCTCGACGCCGTGCGCAAGCCGCTGCTCGAGGCGGTGCCGCTGATGGTGACGCTGATCGCGCCGGCGCTGCCGGAGCCTCCGCCAGCTCCCGCGGTCGCGCCGCCGAAGCCGTTGCCGGTGGCGCGGCAGGCGATTCCACGCAAGCCGGCCGAGCCTCGGCCGCTCCTTGCCGTGGAGACCGCCGCGTCTATCCCATCGGCTGCAGCGTCGCCGCCGCCGCCGAAGTTCGAAGCGGCGGCCACTGCCGCGCCGGTCGAAGCCCCGCCGCGCCTCGTGCCGCCGTCTTTCGACGCCGCGTACCTGCGCAACCCGCCGCCGGTCTATCCGCTGTGGTCGCGGCGGCGCGGCGAGCAGGGCAGGGCGGTCCTGCGGGTTCACGTCACCGCGCAGGGCGTGGCGGACGAGGTGCATCTGCGCAACTCCAGCGGACACGACCGCCTCGACCAGGCGGCGCTCGAGGCAGTGCGGCAGTGGCGCTTCGTCCCCGCGCGGCAAGGCGATCGGCCGGTCGCCGCCTGGGTGCTCGTGCCCATCTTGTTTTCCCTGGAGAACTAGGGCGTGGAAGCGTCCCAGGCCTACGGTTTTGCCGCGCTTCTCGCCCAGAGCGACGCGGTCGGAAGGAGCACGCTCGCCGTTCTGCTCGCGATGTCGCTCGCAAGCTGGTATCTGATCGTGCGAAAGCTGCTCCATGCCATCGCCGTGGGCCGCGGCGCGCGCCGCTTCCTGCGCGAGTTCTGGGCTGCGCCGTCGCTCGACGTGGCAGCCGCCAGCCTCGGGAAGGTACCTGCGGAGGACCCCTTCTCCGCGCTCGCGGCGCACGCGGTCCGGGCGGCGAAGCACCACGCCGAGCACGGGGCGACGCGTCTCGACGAGGCGGGCAGCGCGCACGAGTTCCTCACGCGCGCCATGCGCAGCGAGATCGCGGCGCAGACCATGCGCGCGGAATCCGGGCTCGCCGTGCTTGCCTCGGTCGGCGCGACATCGCCATTCGTGGGTCTGTTCGGCACCGTCTGGGGCGTCTACAACGCGCTCGTCAACATCGGCATGACCGGGCAGGGCACGCTCGACAAGGTCGCCGGCCCGGTGGGCGAGTCGCTCATCATGACCGCGCTCGGACTCGCCGTGGCGATCCCGGCCGTGCTCGCCTACAACGGCTTCGCGCGGCGCAATCGCCTGGTCGGAGCGGAGCTCGACGCCTTCGCGCACGACCTGTTCGCGCTGCTCACGACCGGCGCGCCGCTGAAGTCCGGAGGGCGCTGAGATGGCTTTCGGCGGCTTCCAGCAGGGTGACGATCCGCGGCTGATGGCGGAGATCAACATGATCCCGCTGATCGACGTGATGCTGGTCCTGCTGGTGATCTTCATCATCACCGCGCCGCTGCTCACGCACGCGGTCAAGGTGGACCTGCCAAAGGCGCGCTCGGCGCCGAACATCACCAGGCCGGACAACGTCCAGCTTGCGCTGGACGCCCAGGGGCGCATCTGGTGGAACGGCGAGGAGATCGGCGACGCCGCGCTGGAGGCGCGCATGCGCGATGCGGCGCGGCGCGATCCGCAGCCCGAACTCCACCTTCGCGCCGATGGCGGGCTCGCCTACCGCAATGTCGCGCGCGTGATGTCGAAGGCGGCGAGCCACGGACTCGTGCGCATCGGGTTTGTCACCGATCCGGCGGAGGCGCCGTGACGCCGCCGCATCACCGTCTACATCGCATCCAGGAACAACCCAGGGAGGAGTGACATGCGATTTCTATTGAACGGGAAGCTGCTGGCATCATTCGTGGCGGGCGCACTGCCCGCGATTGCGCAGGCGCAGCAGGCGCCGCAACCGCAGGCGCTGCCGGAAGTCACGGTGACGGGAACGCGGGAGAAGGAACTCATCGTCGAGACCCCGGCCTCCATCGGCGTCATCCCGGGAGAGACGGTGCGGCTCGATCGGCCGAGCCATCCGTCGCAGATCGTGAGCCAGATTCCCGGCGTGGCGGTCGCGGTGACGAACGGCGAAGGCCATACCACCGCAATCCGGCAGCCGTTCACGACGAGCCCGGTGTACCTGTTTCTCGAGGACGGCATTCCGATCCGCTCGACCGGGTTCTTCAACCACAACGCGCTCTACGAGATCAACCTGCCGCAGGCCGGCGGCATCGAGGTGATCCGCGGTCCGGGGACCGCGCTCTACGGTTCGGACGCGATCGGCGGGCTGGTCAACATCCTGACCCGGACTCCGCCGAGCAAGGCGGAGGCGACCCTGTTCGGCGAGGTCGGCGGCCACGGCTGGTGGCGGCTGCTTGGCGGCGGCGGCAATTCGCACGGTGACGACGCCTGGCGCGCGGACCTGAACGCGACGCATACCGACGGCTGGCGCGACAAGACCGGTTACGACCGGCGCAGCGGCACGTTCCGCTGGGACCGCGCGCTCGGCGGCGATGCAACGCTGAAGACGGTGCTCAGCTTCTCCAAGATCGACCAGGAGACCGGCGCCAACTCGCCGCTGCCGCTGAACGACTATCTCAACAATCCCACGAAGAACAACCTGCCGATCGCGTTCCGCAAGGTGGGGGCGCTGCGCCTGTCGTCGTCCTACGAGCGTGAGATCGGCAACTCTCTGGTGTCTATCACGCCGTACTTGCGCGACAACAGCATGGACCTGCTGGCGTCGTTCAACTTGAACAATGACCCGACCATCTCCTATAGCCAGAATCGGTCGTACGGTGTGCAGGCGAAGTGGCGCCACAACTTCGCCGGGGCGATGCGCGCGCGGCTCATCGCCGGCGTCGATATGGAAGTGAGCCCGGGGGGCCGCACGGAGGACGCAATTCGCACCACGACCACTGGAGCGGGGGCCTCGCGACAGCATCTCGCCTTCACGGTGGCGGGGCGGATCTACGACTACGACGTCACCTACCGGGGCACATCGCCCTACGTGCACGGCGAGATCTCGCCCGTGGAGCGGCTGCGCCTGACGGTAGGATTACGCAGCGACAGCATCGGCTACAACTTCGACAACAAGGTCGGCGGGCCCGTCACGGTGCCCGCGGCCGGCGGAACCTTCCCGACCGGCGTGCGCGTCTACGGCCAGGCGGCCGACACCAAGGTGAAGTTCGATCGCAGCAGCCCGAAGTTCGGCGCGACCTACGCGCTCGCCGAAACGACGCACCTGTTCATGTCGCAGACCTACGGGTTCCGCGCACCATCCGAGGGTGACATGTTCCGTCCGAGTTTCGGCACCACGGCGGCGGCGGCGCAGGCGGCCGCGCAGGCGGCGCTCAACCTCAAGCCGATCAAGGCCGACCAGCTCGAAGGCGGCTTGCGCGGCAGGTGGGGGCCGCTATCGTACGATGTGGTCGTCTATGAGCTGGAGAAGCGCGACGACATCGTGAGCCAGCGCGATACTGCCACCAATTTCACGACGCGCGTCAACGCCGGCAGGACCCGGCACCGCGGACTGGAGATCGGGGCCGGCTTGCCGCTGGGCGGGCAATTCCGACTGGACGGCGCGTTCTCGTTCGCGAGCCACAAGTATGTCGACTTCGTGACCAGCAACGGCGATTTCAGCGGCAAGGACATCGAGGCGGCGCCGCGCACGCTGGGCAACACGCGCCTGACCTGGACCCCGCGGCCCGGCGCCCGGCTGCAGCTGGAGTGGATCAACGTCGGGCGCTACTGGCTGGACGCCGCGAATACCGCCCGCTACGGCGGCCACGACCTGTTCAACCTGCGCGGCAATTGGCCGATTGGCCACGGCCTGACCGTATTTGCGACGATCAACAATCTCGCGAACAAGCGCTACGCCGACAGTGCACAGATCTCGTCCAGCACTCAGGTGTTCTCGCCCGGGCTGCCGCGGACGCTCTACGCGGGCCTGGAGGCGCAGTGGTAGGACTGCGCCTCGCCGCTTGCGCAGGGCTGTTCGCGCTGTGCGCCGCCGGAACGGCGGGCGCGCAGCACGCGCACGGCGAGCACGGCAAGGGCAAGGGCGCGCCCATGGGCAGGGCGAGCCAGGAGCTGAATGCTTCGGCCGTGTTCGACGCGCGCGGCGTACTGTGGGCCGCGTACAAGGACGCCGGGTACATTGCCGTCAGCCGCTCGGACGATCTCGGACGCAGCTGGAGCAAGCCCGTGCACGTGACGCCGGCTCCTGAGCCGACCGACACGGGCGCGGACGCGCGCCCGAAGATTGCCGCGGGCAGCGGCGGCGAGTTGTACCTGACGTGGACGCGGCCGCTGGCAAAACCCTTCACCGGCGAAATACGCTTCTCGCGCTCGCTCGATGGAGGCCTGAGCTTCAGTCCGTCGGCTGTGGTGCACGCCGACCGCCAGCAGATCACGCATCGCTTCGACTCGCTTGCGGTGAATTCGAGGGGACAGGTGTTCGTCGCGTGGATCGACAAGCGCGACCAGCAGAATCGCGACGCCGAGGCCAAGGATTACCGAGGGGCCGCAGTGTACTGGGCGGTCTCGGATGACCGCGGCGCGAGCTTTCGCGGCGATTACAAGCTTGCCGACCACAGCTGCGAGTGCTGCCGCATCGCTCTTCTGGAGCGTCCGGACGGCAGTTACTACGCGTTGTGGCGGCACGTTTTCGCGCCCAACATCCGCGACCACGCGCTGGGAATCATCACGCCTGACGGTCAGGCGGGCAAGGTGGTGCGCGCCACCTTCGATGACTGGCGCGTCGATGTCTGTCCGCATCACGGCCCGTCTCTGGCGACGGATATGGCGGGGCGCCTGCACGCGGTTTGGTTTACCGGTGCGCCGGGCAAGAACGGTGTTTACTACGGCCGCCTGCATGACGCTGGGGTGGATGGGCAACGTCGCATCGGCGGACAGACGGCTGAGCATGCCGATCTCGCGATCTCGGGGAATCGCGTGGCGATTGCCTGGAAGGAGTTCGACGGCGCTCGCTCGCGGCTGCGCGCGCTGCGCTCCGACGACGCGGGCAATACGTGGCGCGAACTGGACCTTGCGGCGACCGCCGGGCCTTCGGGACATCCGTTCGTGCTTTTGCGCCAAGGCGCGTTTCACGTGCTTTGGAACACGCAGAAAGAGCCTTTGTCCGTGGTGTCCCTGCCATGATTCGACGCCTCGCCGTCGCGTCCCTGTTCGCTTTCGCAATCCATGCCGGTGCGGCGGGCCTGCGGCCATTCGACGCGCAAAGCCTCGCCGCGATCCGTGCCGCGGAGGCCGGCAAGCCGTTCGTGCTCGCATTCTGGTCCACGACCTGTGAGCCCTGCCGCGAGGACATGAAAGTGCTGAAAGCGGCGCAGCGCAAATTTCCCGGCGTGCGCGTGCACCTGGTGGCCGTGGATCCGCCTTCGGAACGCGCCACGATCGAGTCCTTTCTTCGCCGCTACGACCCCGGCCGTGCCACCCGTTGGGCGTTCGCCGACAATTTCAGCGAACGCGTGCGCTACGCGGTCGATCCCGCGTGGCGCGGCGAACTGCCGCGCACCTATCTGTTCGACCGTACCCATCGCGCCGAGTCCGTCAGTGGAGCGCTCACCGAACCCGAGTTGTTACGGTGGTTTGCGCGTCAGGCCAGGTAGTTGCCGCGACGAGCACCACACCGCGCGCGACCGAAGCACAGACTAGGCTCCGCCAGCGCGCACGCTCGACATTGGGCGCGCAGCGCCACGCGTCCACCAGCCATGCGGCGTAAATCAGCACCTTGACCGTATCAAGCAAGGGATAAGGGATAAGATTTTCCTTCTATCGTTTCAATCGGCTATTCGACTGATACAATCTCGCACCAGTGCCCCGATTCATCCCGCCGGGCGCGCCATCTCAATTACGAGGCCGGACACTTCTCCTGGCTTTCTTTTCTCCATGAAGCCGATGGCGTCGGCGAGGCGCCGGTGGCTGCCGGTAACGACCAGTTCGTTCCCGTTGAGTCTGATCTCCTCGACGAGCAGTCGCAGGTAGGCTTTGCCCAAGCCTGAGGTGGGGTCGGTGAAACGCTCGTGCAGCGCTGCGCAGAATGCCATCACGGTGTCCGCGTTCACCCGCCGCACCGCGAGCGCCTGGCGGTCTTTTAGCTTGGCCATCTCGGTGAGGACCTCGCTGCGCCGCGCTTTGAGCTTCTGCGTGCGCGCGCGCAGTGTCTCGTCGATGGACAGGGCGCCGTCCTCCACAGCCTTATAGAGGCGATCCAGGCCCGTCGTTGCCCGTTCGAGTTCCTTCGTCATCGTGATGAGGATGGATAGGAAAATCTATCCGCCCCAGGCCGCGTTGCACCGCACGATTTGGCCATTCTCGCGCTCCCCGGTCCCGGTTTGACGGCGAACAATGCAGCTTATGTTGCCCCACGAGCCGCTATTGGTAAAGAGCGCGGGAAGTGCTCGCGCCTGAACGCCTTCAGCCGGTCTGCCAGCTCGCGCGGCATCGCCGGCTCATCCCCGGCTGCGGACGATCTGGTAGGCGCGCGT
>VGEP01000094.1 GCA_016869215.1 Alphaproteobacteria bacterium
GGACGCTCGGCAGCGCGAACGCTTCGACTTCGCGCCGGTGGAACTGACCGGCAACCTGACGATTGAGCCGCGCCGCTACGTGTCGCTGATCGGCTCGTACAGCTTTCTCGACTTCAAGACCACCCGCCGCGTGACGCGGTTCCCGGCGGAAGCCGATGCCCCCGGCCTCGATCGCGATCTCACCTACCACGTCACCCGTGCGACGGTGCTCTACGACTGGCGGACGGCGCCGGGCTACAGCACGCGCGGCGGCTTCTATCGCGCCACGTTCGAGCGCAACCGCGAAGCGTACGATCGTCCGTACTCGTTCAACCTCCAGGAGTACGAAGTGGTGCAGCTGCTGCCGCTGGTCCGTGAGCAGTTCGTGCTCGCCGGGCGCGCATTGATGACCCTGACCGGCACGGGTGATGGCCACGCCGTGCCGCTCGCACTCTCGCCGTATTTGGGCAGCGGCTCGGCGCTCCGCGGCTATGCGAACCGCCGGTTCACCGATCGCCATCGCATGCTGCTGTCCGGCGAGTACCGCTGGCGGCCATCGCGCTACCTCGACATGGCGCTGTTCATCGACGCCGGCCAGGTCGCCGCCGATCGCAACGACTTCGGCCTCGGCAGGTTCGACACCGCGTGGGGCATCGGCGCCCGTTTCCATGGCCCCACCTTCAACGCGCTGCGCGTGGAAATCGCGCGCGGGCGAGAGGGCGTCCGGCTGGTATTCGCCGGATCGCAACCATTTTGAGGACGACGGGCTACGGGCTTCGGGCTACGGGCACGGCACTGCTTCTCGCGGTCGCTTCGCTCACCATCTGTGCGCAGACGCCCGTCGACTCCGCTCAGGGCAAGCGGCGCTTCTATCCCGACGACCCCCTCTGGCGGGAGCCAATGACGCAGAACGTCAAGAACGCGGCGCGCTACGAGCCGGATCTCGCCTACCAAGCCATCGAGAATCTCTTCTGGAATCCGGGCGACAAGGTGCTCGGTCAGCGCGCCAGGAACATCAACACCGTTGATGAAGTGCCCGATGGACCGTTCTACGTGAACCGGGCGGGCCGAATGCCGTTGACGCCAGAGCTGGTGGCGCGCGCCGCCAACACCAGCGATGGCCCGGCGCCCGGCAAGTGGACCGTGGTGTCGGCCAAGAGCGACGGCGTGACGCCAGGGCTCTCGATTCGCGATGCCGCAAACCAGTTGTGGTTCATCAAGTTCGATCCGCCCGGGTGGCGTGGCATGGCGACCGGCAGCGAGATCGTCGCGGCGAAGCTGTTCTGGGCCGCCGGCTATCACACCGCCGAGTACCACATCGCGCAGTTATCGCCTGGCAACCTGGTGATCGGCAAAGACACGCGCATTACCCCGCCGGGTAAGATGCCGCGGCCGATGAACCAGGGCGACATCAGCTGGCTGCTGTCGCGCGCCGATCGCGATCCCGACGGCACCTACCGCGTGATCCTCAGCAAGGCCGCCCCCGGACGCCCGATCGGCCGCATCAAGTTCCACGGCACCCGCGCCGACGATCCCAACGACATCGTCCCGCACGAGCATCGCCGCGAGCTGCGTGGCTACTTCGTGTTCGCGGCGTGGCTCAATCACGTCGACGCAAAGGGCATCAACTCGCTGTCCACGTTGATGACCGAGAACGGCCGCACCTTCATTCGCCACTACCTGCTGGATTTCGGATCCGCATTGGGCAGCGCCGCGGTCGGCCCGCGCGAGGGATGGGAAGGCTACGAAGCGCTGGTCGAGGAGCCGGGCGTGATCGGCAAACGCGTGTTGACACTCGGCTTCAACATCCCAGTGTGGCGCACGCAGCAATACGTCGAGTCTCCGGCAATCGGCCGGCTGCCGCGCGATCACGCGATGTGGAACCCCGAGGCGTGGTGGCCGCACATCACCAACGCCGCATTCCGTCACATGCGCCCGGACGACACGTTCTGGGCGGCCATGAAGCTGGCGGCGATTGACGACGACATGATTCGCGCCGCGGTGGCTGAAGGCAGGTTCGGCGATCGCGCGTCGGAGGAATTCCTCGCGAAGGCCATTGCCGATCGGCGGCTGCGCATCCTGCTGACGTTCCTGCCGAAGGTGAATCCAATCGTGGATCCGTCGCTCGATCGTGACGGCCGGCTGACATTCCGCAATGCCGCCGTGGACCTCGCGGTCGCCGACCGGGCCCCGGCGTACCGCGCGCTCTGGTACACGTTCGACAACGCCACGGACCAGGCCACCCTGGTCGCCACCACCGAAGAAACCCGCAGCCCGATGCTGATGCCGGCCGTGCCGGCCTCGGAATACGTCAAGGTGGACCTGGCCGCCGTGGGCGGCCCCGAAGCCTGGTCAAAGCCGGTTTCCGCGTATTTCCGGAGGAATTCAGCGGGTTGGGACCTGGTCGGTTTCGAGCGCCAGCCCTGAACGTCCCCGAAACGTAATAGTCGGGCACCGGCGGCGACGGCCGCGAGAAGGGGGTGGTGCCATGAGATACTGGAATTCGCGTTTTTTCAGGCCGTATTCATAGGAAACCGGGTTCCTGATGTCCTCAATGCGTCTAGTCGCGATCGCCCTCTTCGCGTGTTCACTCGCCGTCCCGGCGTTTGCGCAGGCTCCTGTACCCGCGGAGACCCCGGATAGCACTTCGGTCGCCGTTTCGGAGCCGGCCACGACCCATGCGACGGCACCGGCGCCCGCCGCGCTTCAGGTTCCGCCACTTCGTCCAGTCTCGTCGACGATCTTCGAAGAAGGCAATCCCTTCAAGCTGTCCGCCACTGACTTCAAGAAGTTCTTTGGCGCCGAGACTGCAAAGACCCTGGCCTTCGCCAGCATTTTCGCCATCGCGTCTGCGCCGTGGGATCGCGAGGGCGTCAACAACGGCTTCGGCATTCCGACAACGGTGTTCGAATCGGGCAATGTGATTGGTTCGGTCATCTTCCAGGTTGGGGCGGGCTTGGCCACCGCGGGCATCGGCAAGGCCACCGGCAACCAGAAGCTCGGCTACGCCGGTCGCGACATCGTTCGCGCGCAGGTGCTCTCGCAAGGCATCGTTCAGGCGATCAAGTTCTCGGCGCGCCGCGAGCGTCCGGATTTCAGCAATAACAAGTCGTTCCCATCGGGTCACTCGGCCAGCATGTTCTCAACGGCGACCGTACTGCATCGCTACTACGGCTGGAAAGTCGGCGTCCCGGCCTACGCCCTCGGCGGATACGTGGCGCTGGCGCGCCTGGCCTGGAACCGGCACCATGCCAGCGACGTGGTGATGGGCGCTGGTTTCGGCATCGCAGCGGCACGCACCGTGACGATGTCGATCGGCAAGTCGAAGTTCAACCTCGGCGTGCAGCCGCAGGCCGGCGGCGCGTCGGTGAATTTCACGAAGATCTATCAGTAGCGGGCGAGCCCCGCTCACCGACACCGACTTCGTCGGTCTCAGCTCAGACAACCCCGACGACACGCCGACGGTAGCGCGCAGCAAGCGGATACCCGCCAGCGCTATACTCGCGCGCATGCAGACATCTCTCGCACTGTCGACCCTGTGCCTGGTTTTCGCCGTCACACTCGGCGCCCGGCAGAGCCAGGCTCCGCAGCAGGACACGGTCAAGCCGGCAGACGGCTTCACGCTCAAGACCGCCGACACCATCACCTTCGATACCGACGAAGTGACGTGGATGCAGGTGGATGTGTCGCCGGACGGCCAGACGATCCTGTTCGATCTGCTGGGCGATCTCTACACGATGCCGATTGCGGGCGGACAGGCCAGGCGCATTATCGGCGGGCTGTCGTTCGAGAGCCAACCCACCTGGTCGCCGGACAACAAGACGATCGCGTTTCTGACCGATCGCTCCGGCGTCGAGAACCTGTGGATCGCCGACGCCGACGGCTCGAACCCGCGCGCGGTCAGCAAAGACGGACGCACCAACGATCGTCCGCAAATCATGGTGTCGCCGGCGTGGACCCCGGACGGCAACTACATCGTGGTGTCGAAGTCGCGTCCGCCTGAGCCGGGTACTTTCGGCCTGTTCATGTATCACCGTGATGGCGGCACCGGTGTCCGCATCGGCCCGGCGCCCCCGCCGCAGCCGGCACCCGGATCCGACGGACCGCCGCCGGCGCCGCCGACCAACAAGATGGGCGCGGTGGTGTCGCCCGACGGGCGATTCATCTATTACACGCAGCGCACCGGCACGTTCACCTACAACGCGCGCTTCCCGCTGTGGCAGGTCTACCGCCACGACACCGAGACCGGCGACGTGACGCAGATCACCAACGCGCAAGGCAGCGCGATCCGGCCGGCGATTTCACCTGACGGCAAGTCCATGGTGTTCGGGACGCGCCACAAGACGGGCACCGGCTTGCGGGTCAGGGACCTCGAAACCGGCGCGGAGCGGTGGCTCGCCTACCCGGTCACGCGAGACGATCAGGAATCGCGCGCCAGCCGGGACACGCTGCCTCGCTACGACTTCACTCCGGACGGCAAGTCGCTGATCGTGCCCGTCAACGGCAAGCTGCAGAAGATCGATTTCGCCAGCGGCGCCGCGACCCCGATCCCGTTCACGGCAAAGGTCGAAGCGGAGATTGCGCCGCGCGTCTACACGCCGGTGCGCGTCGAAGACGGCGACACCGTGCGCGCCCGCCTGATTCGCTGGCCCACGCTGTCGCCGGACGGTTCGATGCTGGTCTTCAGCGCCATGAATCGTCTGTACATCAAGAACTATCCGGACGGGAATCCGCGGCTGCTGACGAGCGGCAGCGGCGAAGGCGAGTTCATGCCGTCGTGGTCGCCGGATGGCCGCTCGATCGTCTACGCCACGTGGACGACCACCGGCGGGCACATCAAGTCCGTCGACGCCAGCGGCGGTCAGCCGCGGACGCTGACCAGGCACGAGGGCTACTATCTCGATCCCACCTTCACGCCCGACGGCGCGCGCATCGCGTTCATGGCCGGCGCCGCCTCGGACCAGCTCTACTCGATCCTGCTCGACACACCGCCGCCGGACGAAGGCGACGGAGATGACCACGCGCCGCGGGAAATCGGCGGCGTCAACCCGCCGAACACGATCGAGATTCGCTGGATGCCCGCCGCCGGTGGCGCATCGACACTGGTCGGGTCGGCACAGGGTGGACGTGGCCCGCAGTTCGCGCGCAATGATTCGTCACGCGTTTACTTCACGACCAATCGCGGCCTGCAGTCGATCACGATGGATGGCTACGACCGCCGCGCGCTGGTGCGCGTGACCGGCATTGGCCCCGGCAACAATCCCCCGGGCGCGGACGACATCCGCATCTCTCCGGATGCGACGCGCGCCTTCGTCAGCCTGCAGGGACGTCATTATCTCGTGACCATCCCGCGAGCCGGCCGCGAAACCGTTGAAGTCCGGATTGCCGGCAGCGGCGACACCAACGTGCCGGTCAAGCGCATGTCGCTCGACGGCGGCGACTACCTGAGCTGGACCCGGGACGGCCGCGCCGTGACGTGGGCGTGGGGCGCGCAGTTCTTCCGGCAGCCGATTGACGCAGCGGAGCCGCAGCAGACCGAGGTGGCGGTTGAGATGCCGCGCTCACGGCCCAGGGGATCCGTGCTGCTGACCGGTGCGCGCCTCATCACCATGAAAGGCACCGAGGTGATCCAGAACGGCGACGTGCTCGTCACCGACAACCGCATTGCCGCGGTCGGCAGGCGCGGCTCGCTGACTGCTCCCGCAGGCACTCGCACCATCAGCGTGGCCGGCAAGACCATCATGCCTGGCCTGGTGGACGCGCACTCGCACATGTGGGCGCCGCGGGGCCTGCATCAAACGGAAGTGTGGCAGTACCTCGCCAACCTGGCCTACGGCGTCACCACGACGCGCGATCCGCAGACCTCGACGCCGGATGTGTTCGCCTACGCGGACCTGGTGGATGCCGGCATGATGCCGGGACCGCGCGTCTACGCCACCGGGCCCGGCGTGTTCGCGGGATCGGGCATCGACAGCCGCGATGCCGCGTTCCGATTCATCAAACGCTACAAAGAGGCGTATCGCACCAACACGCTCAAACAGTACGTCGCCGGCGATCGCATCGTCCGCCAATGGATCCTGGAAGCGTGCCAGGAGTACGGCATCACGGCCACGATCGAGGGTTCACTCGACTTGAAGTTGAACCTGACGCAGATGGCCGACGGCTACTCCGGCCAGGAGCACAGCCTGCCAATCGCGCCACTCTACAAGGACGTGACGATGTTCGTGGCGAAGACGAAGACGTTTTACACGCCGACCATCCTGGTGGCGTATGGAGCGCCCTGGTCGGAGAACTTCTGGTTCGAAACCGAGTCGCCCGACAAGGATCCGAAGCTGCGCAAGTGGATTCCGTGGGAGTTGCTCGACGGCATGACGCGACGCCGCCCGCAGTGGTTCCTGCCGGAGGAATATGGGCATCAACTGATCGCCAAGGGTGTGGCCGACGTGGTGCGCGCCGGCGGCAAGGCCGGCCTCGGCAGTCACGGCCAGCTGCAGGGTCTCGGGGCGCACTGGGAAACGTGGAGCCTGGCGTCCGGCGGCCTCACGCCGCACGAGACGCTGCAGGTGATCACCATGCACAGCGCCGAGGCCATCGGGCTGCAGCAGGACGTCGGTTCACTGGAAGCCGGCAAGCTGGCGGATCTGCTGGTGCTCGATCGCAATCCGCTCGACAACATCAAGCACACCAACTCGATCCGTTACGTGATGAAGAACGGCGAGCTGTACGAGGCCGACACGCTGAACATGGTGTGGCCCCAGGCCAGGCCGCTGCCCAGGCAGTTCTGGTGGGATACCGAGCCGAAGGCGCCGGCGCCAGCGGCGACGCCGACCGGGAGCAAGTGAAGCCGGGCTCGGAGAGCGCAGAG
>VGEP01000095.1 GCA_016869215.1 Alphaproteobacteria bacterium
TGATGTCGAGCGGTTTCGGACGCGCGCCACTCTCGAGAAACCGATCGACGGTTGCAGTCAGTGTTTTCAGAACCGGTATGTCGCGGCCAGGTCGAGAGACGATAGGCCGCATTAGCGGCCTCCCTTGTTAACGGAAGCCCAAACGTGCTAGGGTGCCGCCGGTCTTTGAGTGCGACGACACACGCTGCCGCTGATTCTGATCGGGTCCGTGTTTCTCCTGCGCGAGATTACCAGCGCCAGCGGACACGGGCAGGCGCCCGCGCCTGTTCAGGACCTGAACCACCCGCAAGGTACCAACGCCGGCATCTTCGCTTTTAGCGGCAATTGCGCCACATGCCACGACAGCGGCCGCGGCGGGGCGCCCGACCGCTACGCGCTGAACCACCGCACCCCGGAAGAGGTGTTGTCGAAAATGACCTCCGGCCCGCACGCCGAGTACGCGCGCGCGCTGTCGGAGTTCCAGAAACGCGTGGTGGCCGTGTATGTCGGCGGCCGGCCGCTTGGCGCCGCTGCCAGCGGCGACGCCGCGACGATGAGCAATCGCTGCGCGACGGCGGAGCCGTTTCGCCCGTTCACCGGATCGGAGTGGAATGGCTGGGGCGTAGATGCGAGCAACTCGCGCTTTCAGCAGAACCCCGGCCTGTCATCGGAGGAGGTGCCAACGCTCACGCTGAAGTGGGCTTTCGGCTTCCCGTTTGGCAACTCGGCGTACGGCCAGCCGTCGGTGGTTGGCGGCCGCGTGTTCGTCGGATCGGACACGGGGTTCGTGTATGCACTCGATGCCGAGACCGGGTGTGTCTACTGGTCGTTCCGGGCGAACGCCGGCGTGCGCACGGCGCCGTCGGTGGGCCCCGGCGCCGCCGCGGCCTCGTACCTGCTTTATTTCGGCGATATCCGCGCCAACGTCTACGCCGTCAACGCCGAAACGGGCACGCTGGTCTGGACCGATCGCCTCGATCCGCATCCGGTGGCGCGCGTCACCGGCGCGCCGAAGCTGGCGGGTGGCCGCTTGTATGTGCCACTGTCGTCGCTCGAAGAATCCGGCGCCGGCAATCCGTTGTATCCCTGCTGCACCTTCCGCGGCGGCATCGCCGCGTATGACGCGGTGACCGGCACACGCTTGTGGAAGTCGTTCACGGTGGCGCAGGAGCCTCGCAAGACGAAGGTGACGTCGAAGGGCACGCAATTGTGGGCGCCGGCGGGCGCCGGGGTCTGGTCGTCGCCCACCGTTGACCTGAGCCGGCGCGAGGTCTATGTCGCGACCGGCAACGGCTACACCGAGCCCGCCGACGAAGCGTCGGATGCGGTACTGGCCTACCACGTTGATACGGGCCAACGGCTGTGGGTCAAGCAGGTGATGGCCAACGACGCCTACGTGCGTGATTGCCCGGGCATCTACCGTCCGAACGTGCCCAAGGACAGCAAATCGGAAACCTGCCCGGAAGAGCTCGGGCCCGACATGGACTTCGGCAATGCTCCAATCCTGCGCGAGGTCAAGGGCAGGCGCTACATTGTCATCGGCCAGAAGGACGGGCACGCGTGGGGGCTCGATCCCGATAGCAACGGCCGCATCCTGTGGAGCCGCCAGTTGGGACTCGGCTGGGAGAACGGCGGCGGGGGGATGATGTGGGGTTCTGCGGCGGACGATCGGTTGGCCTATTTCCCCGTCACCCGCACTGACGATCGGCTCGGCCTGGCCGCCGTCGATATCGCCACCGGCGCCATCGCGTGGCGTGCGCGGCCCCCGGTGGGTGCATCGGCGCCGGTGACCGTGATACCCGGCGTCGTGTTTCTCGGTGCGAGCACGGGCACCGTCTACGCGTTCTCCACCACCGACGGCCGCGCTCTCTGGAGCTTTGACACCAACCGTGCATTTGACACCGTAAACGGGGCGACCGCCAAGGGCGGAAACATCAATGCCGCGGGTCCGGTGGTGGCCGGCGGCCTGCTGCTCGTGTCGTCCGGGTATTCGGATCTCGGCGGCGGCAATCGCGGCAACGTCCTGCTGGCGTTCGCCGCCGCGCCACGAGCGGACGGCAAGTAGGGGATCCGACGGCAAGTAGGGCACCGACAGGCTCGTCGCTACCCGGTGCAGGCGCTGCAAATTTGTGATCACGGAAAGGAACGGGCTATGGGTCTGATATCGAAGCATGTCGCGGCCAGGATCGGCGTAGTCGTGGCGCTGTCGAGCGTTGTCGCGGTTGCGGCGATCGCACAGGTGGTGGGCGCGAACCTGTCGGGGCGGATTGTCGATGAGGGCGGCGGCGCCTTGCCGGGCGTCACGGTGACGATTACAAATACCGCCAACGGCGCCACGCAGACGGTGGTGACGAACGATTCGGGCGCCTACCGCGTCGTGTCGCTGCAGCCGGCGCCGTACCAGGTGAAGGCGGAGCTGCCGGGCTTCGGTACGAACACGAGAGAGATCGTGCTCACGATCGGCGCCAACGCGACGCTCGATTTTCGGCTCAACGTCTCCGGACTGCAAGAGAGCATCACGGTGTCGGCCTCGACGCCGCTGGTGGAGGTGGCGCGAGCCGCGCCGTCGTCGACCATTGTCGAATCGCAGATCCGGGCGCTGCCCGTGCTCGAGCGAAATTTCCTGGCGCTGGCGCAGCTGATGCCGGGAGCGGCACCGAACTATATCAGCAAGTTCTCGCGCGTGAAATTCGGCGGCCCTGCCGATCAGCGCAACGGCTACACCACCATCGTCGACGGCGGCGACCTCGACGATGCGATCTGGGGCGATCCGACGGTGAACATCAGTCAGGACGCGGTTCAGGAGTTCAAGGTCTTCCGCAACCAGTTCGACGCGCAGTATGGGGCCGCGCTGGCCGCGGTGGTCACGGTGGCGACCAAGTCGGGGACCAACGAGCTGCACGGCAGCGGCTACTTCTTCGGGCGCGACGACGCGCTGAACGCCCGCAATGCCTTCGCGCGCACCAAGCCTGTCTACGGACAGCAGCGCTTTGGCGGATCCGTGGGCGGCCCGCTGGTGCGCAATCGCAGTCACTTCTTCGGCGCCTACGAGTACACCAACGTCGAGAAGGAAAACATCATTGCGCTGCCGGCGAGCAATCCATTTGCGGCGCGAGAAAATGGCGCGTTCCCCGCGACGACGCGCGAGCACCTGCTGGTGGCCAAGTGGGACCAGCGGTGGTCGGATCGGAGCTCGGTGTTCGTGCGCTACGCATTCGACGATCAGTACGCCACCCGGACGGGGACCGTGTCGTCCGATTCCGCGAACGTCAACGACACCAGCAAGATGCACAGCGTGATCGGGGAGCAGACGTGGGTGTTGTCGAACGCCACGGTCAATGCGCTGCGGGTTCACTACATGTGGAACGAGGTGGCGACCGTGCCGGTCACTCTCGGCGTGCCACAGGAGGTGCGGCCGTCGGTGACGACGGGACAGAACTGGACGTCGCCGCAGTTCTTTCCGCGGATGCGCCTACAGGTGTTCGAGACGCTGTACCGCACGGCGGGCCGCCACGACCTGAAGTTCGGCGCCGATTACACCTACGCCAAGCACACCTACGACGCGCATTTCTACGAGAGCGGCTATTGGCAGTTTGTCACCGACGCGCCGTTCGATCGCAACAACCAGGCCACTTGGCCGATTGCCTTCATTCAGCAGACCAACGGCCTCTACGACTTCAATTCGCACATTCTCGCCGCCTACGCGCAGGACGACTGGCGCGTCGCCGATCGGCTGCGGCTGAATCTGGGCGTGCGCTACGATCTCGACACCAACCTGCGCATGAACGGCGTCTATCGGCAGGTGCTGGCCGACCCGGCCTACGCCGGGCTCGACCGGTTCGTCAGCAACAATCGCGGCACCGACGCCGACAACATTCAGCCGCGGCTGGGCATGACCTACGATGTGCTGGGCACGGGCCGGCTGGTGGCGCGTGCAGGCTGGGGGCTGTACATCACCCGCAACCGCCATTACTTCGGACTGACGGCGCAGGATCGGCTGCTCGGCACGGCCGTGCGCATTGAGAATCCGAATCAGCTCCGGCTCTATCCGGACATCAGCGCGGTGCTGGGCGGGCGCTCGCTGTCCGACTACGTCCGGGCGGGCGCGGCGCGTTCGGTGTATCTGATTCCCGATGATTACGAGCTGCCCGAATCGCGCAACACCACGGCGGGCGTCGGCTGGCAGATTTCCGCCTCAACCGGAATCGAGGTCGATTACGTGCATGCCTATGGTTACAAGCAGCTTGGCGCGCTGGATCTGAACCTGCCCGCGTCGGGCCGGGTCAGCGGCACCAACCCGCGGCCGGTGCCGCGCTTCACCGAGGTGAAGAGCCTCGAGAACTTCACCAAGAGCTGGTACAACGCACTCGAAACGCAGTTCCGCACCAGGATGCGCGGGCTGGAAAACCTGTCGGTGTCCTACACGCTGTCGAGTACGATTCGGGACGGAGTCAATCACTATCAGACGTATCCAGGGACGATGCGGACGCCGCGCGAGCGCGGCTACAGCGAGCAGGACACCCGTCATAACCTGTCGGTGGCGGCGGCATCGACGCTGCCGTACGGGATCGAGTTCAGCGGCATCCTGCGCGCCCTCAGCGGCACGCCGTTCGCGGTAGCGGCGGGCTTTGATCTCGACGGCGACGGCCAGACGCAGAACGATCGGCCGGAAGGTCTGCCGATCACGGTGGGCCGCGAGAAGGTGGCGGGGTCGCTGCAGATCATCAACGCGCTGCGCGCCACGCGCAACCTAGCGCCGATCACGGAAGCGCACCTGCGGCTGAACCCGTTTATCTCGCTCGACTTGCGCGCCACCAAGCAGATTGGTCTCGGACCGGGCCAGCGACTCGAGCTGTTCCTGGAGGGCTACAACGTGCTCAACCGGGTCAACTATGCGGGCGGCGGCAACGGCAGCATCATTTCGCCGGCGCTGCTGATTCGAAACGCGGCCAGGGACCCCCGACAGGTCCAGTTGGGCGCCCGGTTCACCTTCTAGACGGGGTCAGCCATGCGCGCGGTCCACGTCTGGCGGGCGATTGCCTGCACCCTGATGCTGATGGCGGCGCTGCCGCCGGCGCCGCAGGCGCAGCTCGGCGCGAAGAGCGGAAAGATCGCCCTGGTCGGCGGGATGCTGCTCGACGGCTACGAAGCGCCGCCTATCCACCACGCGGCGGTGCTGATCGACGGCGAACGGATCGTGCGCGTTGGGCGCGCGGCGGAGATCGCCGTTCCAGCCGACTACCAGGTGATCGACACCAGCGGCCGGACGATGATGCCCGGGATGATCGAGCTGCACGCGCACCTGATCATTCTCGGCCACGGCAACTACGGGACCTGGTTCCCGTGGGTGGTGAAGCAGGGGCCGGGCACGCTGGTCAAGGTGATGGAGATCTCGGCGCGGCAGCTGCTGGATGCCGGCGTGACGGCGGCCGTCGATCTGGGTGCGCCGCTGGCAGAAAGCCTGAGCGTTCGCGATCGGGTCAACAGAGGCGAGCTGGCGGGGCCGCGCCTGTCGATGAGCGGCCCCTGGATCACGCGCGCTTCGGGGGGTATGACGGCGCAGTTCGGCGGCATCACTGTTACCAGTACGGCCCAGGCGGCGGGTGAAGTGGAGCGGCTGGCCAAGGCCGGCGTGGACGTGATCAAGGCGCACTCGGGGCTGACGCGCGACGACTACCAGGCGATAGCCGACACCGCGCACCGGCACAATCTCCGCGTTCACGCGCACGTCTACGCCGAGAGCGACGTGCGCAACGCGCTTGAAACGGGCATCGACGTGCTGACCCACGCCGGCTCGGCGGGGACGGCGCCGCCCTACAGCCAGCAGATGATTACCGACATCGTCAATGCCGGGCGGCCGGTGGTGATCACGGCGGCGCACCGGGCCTGGATTTATCCCGACACCGCGGCCTTTCCCGAACGGCTGCAGGATCCGCAGCTGAAGAAGGATTTCCCGCCGGCGATCTACGCCGAGGTGCAGAACTCGCTGGCGAATTGGCGCGCGCTCGGGTATTTCGGCCGCACCGATCGCGAGATGGTCTTTCGCGAGCGCGGAGTGAAGCAGTTCGTCGAGTCGGGCACGGTGCTGGGCATGGGCACCGATTCCGGCACGCCGATGAACTTCCATACCGAGGCGCTGTGGCGCGAGGCGAAGGTGCACGTGGACATGGGGATGCCGCCAATCAAGGTGATCTCGGCGTTGACGCGAGTGGGCGCGAGCATTCTCGGCAAGCAGCGCGACCTCGGCACCGTGGAGCCGGGCAAGCTGGCCGACATCATTGTCGTGCGCGGCAACCCGCTCTACGACATCACCGCGCTTGGCCACGTGGAGACCGTGGTCAAAGGCGGGCGGGTAGTCAAGTCGAAGACGCAGTAGGGAGTGGGTCATGAAACGCACGCATGTGGCGGTGTTGATGGTGCTCGCCGGGCCGGTAAGACGCGCGTGTCGCGCAACGCTTGGAAGGGCGGGCAACGTCAGCAGTGGCGCGCGATCGCGAGGCTTCTCGCGCATGAGCTTCGAGCGCAACGCGACCTGCTGATTGGCTGAGCCGGCGAGATGGCTGCTACAAGCTTGCGATGGAGGAGCGCCCTTCGTCGCGATGCCTAGAAGTCCGTGGTTCTCGATTCGGATCCGCCTAAGGCCGGGCATCAGCCACTCAGTAGGTGGCTCTCAACACCGCGAGTGCAGTGAAGAACGCGTACGATCAACAGCCTTCGGCCCGCGAGTTGCAGGGGGCGGAAAAAAAT
>VGEP01000096.1 GCA_016869215.1 Alphaproteobacteria bacterium
GAATTCCTCTTTTGCGGCCAGGATGCGCCTGCTGTCCCCGCGGGGGCGTGCCGCGGCGAGTTCGGCCTGCAACGCCGCCAGCCGCTCCACCTCGGCGTCGGTGATCAGGCTCGCGGCCACCGCGGCGGCATGGCCTTCCAGCATCTGGCGGGTGGCGCTGATCGACAGCGTCTCAGCGCGCGAGAGCCGTGGCACCGTCACCGAGCGGTTCGGGCACATCGTCAGCGCTCGTTCGGCGGCCAGAAGCCGCAGCGCTTCGCGCACCGGCATCATGCTCACGCCGAGATCTGAGGCAATGCACGCGAGCGTCCACCTTCTGGCCCGGTTCCAGCGCGCCGGACACGGGCGCGTGCTTGAGCTGGTCGTAGACCCACCCGCGCTGGCTTTCGTGCCAGCGCCGTCCGCACCTGAGCTTCATAGGCCGAGGTAGACCTTGCGCACCGTCTCGTGCTCGAGCATCTCCCGGCCGGAACCCTCCAGCAGGATGCGGCCGCTCTCGAGCAGGTAGCCGCGCTTCGAAATCGACAGCGCGAGCTGGACGTTCTGCTCGGTAAACAGCACCGCCACGCCCTGCCGGTTGATGCGTTCCACGATGGCGAGAATCTCGTCGATGACCCTGGGCGAGAGACCGAGGAACGGCTCGTCGATCATCAGCAGGCTCGGCCGGGCCATCAGCCCGCGCGCGATGGCGACCATCTGCTGCTCTCCGCCCGAGAGCGTGCCCGCGAGCTGATCCTTGCGTTCCACGAGGAACGGCAAGACGCTTTCGACCCAGACGAGCGACTCGGAGCGATGGGCGCGCGCCGCGGGGTTGAAGCCGCCGAGCAGCAGGTTCTGGCGCACGGTGAGGGTCGGGAACAGCCTGCGGCGCTCGAGCACGTGCGCGAGGCCGCGCGCAACGAGCCCATGGGTCGGGATGCCGGCGAGGTCCTCGCCCCGGAAGCTCACCCGCCCTGCATGGCGAGGCACGAGCGCTGTCGTTGCGTTCATGATCGTGCTCTTGCCGGCGCCGTTCGGGCCGAGCAGGCACACGACTTCGCCGGCGCGAACCTGGAGCGAGACGCCCCAGAGGACCTGGAAATCGCCGTAAACGACTTCGAGCGCCTCGATGCGCAGCAGCGGCTCAGCTCCGCTCATGCTGCCGGCCCAGATAGAGCGCGATCACCTCCGGATGCGAGGCGATCGCCTGGGGCGTGCCCTCGGCGAGCTTCTCGCCAAGGTGCAGAAACACCACCCGATCGGCAAGCCCCATGATCACGCGCATGTTGTGCTCGATGACGAGCAGGGTCACCCCCTCGGCGCGCAGCCGGCCGACGAGCTCGATCAGCCCGGGAATGCTCGGCTGGTCGACGCCGCCCGTGATCTCGTCCAGCAAGAGAAGCTGCGGCTGCGTTGCGAGCGCGCGGGCCATCTCGAGGCGCTTGCGCTGGCCGGTCGAGAGCCCGCGTGCGAGCACCCCGCTCTTGTGCTCGAGCCCGACGAGCGCAAGGCAGCGGCGCGCCGCCTCCCGCGCGCGCGACATGCCGCCGCCGCGCGCAAGCGCGCCGATCATCACGTTCTCTTCCACGGTAAGGCGCGGGAAGGGCTTGAGGATCTGGAAGGTCCGCGCCACGCCGAGGTGGCAAAGCCGATCGGGCCGCAGGCGCGTCACATCGGCGCCCGCGAAGCGCACCCTGCCGGAGTCCGGCCGGACAAACCCGGTGACCAGGTTGAAGAGCGTCGTCTTTCCGGCGCCGTTCGGGCCGATCAGTCCGACGATTTCGCCGCGGCCGACCTCGAACGAGACTTCGCGGTTGGCATACACGCCGCCAAAGCGCTTGGTCAGGCCTTCAGCGGTGAGCAGCGCCTCGGCCATCGTCAATCGATCCGGCGCAGGAATCCGAGCACGCCGGCCGGCTGGAAGCGCGCGATGAGCATGATCATCAGGCCGTAGGCGAGGATATCGAGATTGCCGCCGCCGCCCCGCGCGTAATACTCGAGCCAAGCGGCGATTCCGCCGTCGGCAAGCGCGGACATGTCGAGCGCGATCCGCCCGGAAAGATAGGCGCGCAGCAGTTCGGTGACGGGGACGATGACGAATGCCCCGAGCACGGGGCCCCAGAGCGTGCCGATCCCGCCGAGGATGGCGATGAAACAGATCTCGAGCGAAATGACGAGCGACATGGTGGAGGAGGGCTCCACGTACAGGACGTACTGCGCGTAGAAGGTGCCGCACAGCGTGGTGATCGCGGCCGAAGCGACCAGCGCGTAGAGCTTGCAGCGCGCGACGTTCACGCCGAGGCTCTGGGCTGCGTCCTGCTCCTCGCGGATCGCCACCAAAAACATCCCGAACGGCGAGCGCTGGATCGCCCGGAACACGACCAACGCGAGGCCGAGCAGCAGGAAGGCTAGGTAGTAGTACGGCAGCTTGTCCTGGAACTGCCCGTGCCAGAGCGCATCGGCGAAGCCTTTCGCCTTGTAGACCGGGTACTCCAGCCCGATCGCGGCACCGAATCGGTCCCAGTTCGACACCACGATGTGGATGCCTTCCATGATGAATACCGAAGCGAGCACGAAGTAATGCCCACGCAGACGAAAGGTCGGCAGCCCGACCAGCACCGCCGCCACGCAGGAGACGGCGAGCGCGATCGGGATCGAGACGAGCGGCGCCAGCCCGAGCACCTTGTAGCAGTAGGCGGCGGCGTAGGCACCGACGCCGAAGTAGAGGGCGTGGCCGAACGAGACCTGGCCGGCGAGGCCGCCGAGGATGTTCCAGGCGACGCCCATGGCGCCGTAGAGCATCGACATGATAACGACGTGCCGCCAGAACGGCAGCGTCGCGACGAGGGGGTAGACCGCGAGCGCGATGCCGAGCGCGGCGATCGCCGCGACCGGCAATCCCTCGACCCGGTGGCCGAGCCAGGCTCTCATCGGCGGCCGAGCAGGCCGTAAGGCCGCCAGAACACCACCAGGAGGTACAGCGCGAAGACGAACAAGTGCTTGTAGTTCGGCGAGGTGAAGAAGCCGCCGGCGGTCTGCACCACGCCGATGATCAGCCCGCCCAAAAACGCGCCCGAGATCGAGCCGAACCCGCCGATCGCCACTGCGACGAACGCCGGCAGCGCCCAGCGCGCGCCCGAAAGCGGCGTGATCGCGTAATAGGTCGAGAGCAGCCCGCCGCCGATCGCCACCGCCGCGCACGACACGCCCCAGGCGATCCCAAAGACGCGGTCCGAGTCGATGCCCATCAGCCGGGCGGCCTGCGCATCCTCGGCAACCGCCTGCAGCGCCAGCCCGGTCTCGGTTCGGTGGATGAACCAGTAGAGCGCCGCGGCCGTCATCAGCGCGCCCGCGCCGGCGACGACCTCGGGGCCGTTGAAGAAAAGCCCGCCGAGCTGGAACTGGCCGCTCACCCAGCTCTGCGGGATGGTGCGGGCGTCCGACTTCCACAGGAAGTGGGCGGACGCCTGCATGAAGAGCAGCAGCCCGAAAGTCGCGAAGATCTGCGCGACCATGGTCGCCTGCAGTACCTGGCGGATCAGCACGCGGTAGACCGCGACGCCGACGAAATACATCAGCACGGCCGCGATGGGGGTGGACAGCAGCGGGTCAATTCCCGCCAGGATCCAGAGGAAGAAGCAGAAGTACATTGCCAGCATCATGAATTCGCCGTGCGCGAAGTTCACGATGTTCATCACGCCGTAGATGAGCGACAGACCCATCGCCACCAGGGCGAATATCAGGCCGACGATCAGGCCGTCGACGAGCACCTGGCCGTAGATCATGCGGGGCTAGGGCTGGAGGCGGCACGCCGGGCGCGATGTGGCCGGCGTCCGGGCCCGCCGTCCGGCGACGCCGGCCGAGAGGAAATCAGCGCTTGTCCCAGCCCGGGGCAGGGAACACCACCGCTTTCGCCGCCAGGTCCTTGGGCCAAACGGGATGGTGCTTGCCATCGTGGATCTGTGTGATCAGGCCGGTCGCGAGCACGTTCTGGCCCTTCTCGTTGAACTTGATGCCCTTGTAGGGCGCGATCGTGTCGGCGCCGTCGACATTGGTCTCGCGCAGCGCCTGGATGATGTCGTCGGGCGAGAGCGACTTCGCCCGATTGAGCGCATCCGCGATCACGAGCGCCGCGGTGAATTCGCGCGCTGGGGCGTCCCACAGCGAACGGCCGGTGCGCGCCTCGAAAAGCTTGTTCACCGCGCCCGAGGCACGGCGCTTCTCGATCAGCGTCGGGTCGAACTTCGTATGGCTGAAGGCATGGTCGGCGTTCTTGCCGAGCGCCTTCATGAAGTCCGGGGTGGCGAAGCTCGCGCCCATCGCCAGGATCGCTTTCGGCGCGAACCCGAGCGCCTGATAGGTGCGAACCGCGAGGATCGCGTCGGCGTCGAACGACGCCTGCAGCAGGATGTCCGGCGCGTCGCTCTTGAGCCGCAGGACCTCGCTGCGCAGGTCGGCGGTCTGCACCGGATAGCTGATCGTTGTCAGCTTGTCGAAGCCGTATTTCTTGTAGTTGCCCTCAGCCGCCTTGGCGAGACTGGAGCCCCAGTTGTCGTTCACGTGCATCACGCTCAGGTTCTTCATCGGCACGCCCTTCTCCTTGCGCAGATCGTCCAGGAACGTGAAGAAGTCGCGTGCGATGTCCTCGGTCGTGGGAGTGACGCTGAAGAAGGTCTTGAAGCCCCGCTCGGTCAGGGTCGGCGCTTCGGACGACCCGGTCACGAACGGAATGCCGTATTTCTCCGCGACCTGGCTCGCGGGGGCCGCCACCGCGCTGTGGAAGGCGCCCTGGATGAGGTGCACCTTCTCCTGGGTGATCATCCGTTCGGCAATGGCCTGGCCGCGTTCCGGCCGGCCGCCGTGGTCCTCGATGATCAGCCGGATCTTGATGCCGCCCTTGTTCGGCAGGCCCGCGGTCTTGGCGAACGGCAGCGGGATGTCGTAGCTGCCGTTTACGATGTCGTAGGCGAGCTTGATCCCTTCGAGCGTCTCGGTGCCCGATTTGGCCGCGGCACCCGAGGTGGGATAAAGCAGGCCGATGCGGATCTCGTTCGGCTGCGCGAACGCCGTGGCGGCGAACGCGAGAGCGGCGGCGACTGTGGCGAGGTACCTCATGGTCAGACTCCTTTGCCGGTTGGGGTGCGGGTCGCTTCGCGCGGCGGCCCTGCCGGCGAACGGCTCGCCGGAGCGGGGCCTGCGCGAGTCCGGGAAGTTGATCAAATTTTGCGATTCTTTGCAAGCGTGGCAGGATGCCGAATCCTGGTTGCGCTACGCTTTTCTGGAATTGCTGCGCAGCGGCAGGGATCTTCCAGGCGAGGTTCGGATGTCCGAGGTGATCGTTTTTCCCCAGGGCGGCTTCCGCTTCCTCAAGGGGGTGTTCCAGTACTCGGCGGGCGTCGCAGCCGAGCCCGGATTCGAGATCGAGCGCGCGCGCTTTGCCCGCCCGATCGCGCTGCGAGAGGGTTTCGAGCGGATCGCGGAGCATCTCGCTAGGGCCGGCCGGCCGCCGACGGCGTTTTGCGCCTGCGAGCTTCGCTCGCCCGAGCCGTTCAGCGAAGCGGGGTTCGTTGCGTTCAACCGCGAGTACGTGCCGGCGCTCGAAAGGTGGGGGCTTTATCGCGACGAGGTCAACCCGGTCGCGCGCAGCAACGTCTGTCCGGAGGTCGGCGCCCCGCCGAAGCCGAGCTTCTACGCGTTTTCCTACACCGTGCCGTCGCCCTCAGGTGGGCGTCCCACGTTTGTGATCGCGGGCAGTGGCGAAGCGCCCGAGGGCGCGGGCGACTACCGCGATCGCGCGATACGGCTGCTCGACCGCTCGTCCGAGGGCATGCGGGAGAAGGCGAGGTGGGTGCTAGGCGAGATGGAGCGGCGGCTGCGTGCGCTCGGCTTGGACTGGAGCGCGGCGACCGGCACCCAGGTCTACACCGTTTTCGACCTTCATCCGTTCCTGGGGGACGAAATCCTCGGGCGCGGCGCGGCGCCGGCGGGCCTGACATGGCACTTTGCGCGCCCGCCGGTGAAGGATCTCGACTACGAGATGGACGTTCGCGGGGTTGCGCGGGAGATCGTGCTGTAGCGGCCGCAGCAGCTTTGGCACTTGCCAAGCGGCAGTGCCGCGCAACCGTGGTTCGCGCGTTTGCATCCGGATGGGACTGG
>VGEP01000097.1 GCA_016869215.1 Alphaproteobacteria bacterium
GGATCGCCTCAAGCGCGACCTTGGCTTTGAACTCCCCGGAAAACCGTCTCCGCGTCCTCATGGTGGATTATCCTTCGCATCGGCGAATCCACCTTAACCGCCTGTCTCAGGAAGTGGGACCACCTCAATACGTAAGGAGCTGGTCCAGCGCTTCGGTGACACTCTGCGGCCCGCGCCAAATCTTACACTCAGCGATGAATATATTTCGTCCGCGATCCCTCACAAGGATGTCAGTCTTTCCGTATGCGTTAAATGTTTCGCCGGTGGCGCTCTCATATTGACCGTTGAGCTGGACGAGATAGTGGTCACGCATGACCTCTTCGGGCATTTTCGAGAAAATGCGGGGGCTTCGCTCCATGACTAACGTCATGTTTTCGATAATTTTCAGTACATTTTGATAATCGCTTTCGTGCATTTCAGACTCAGGCACGAAAGTTTCAATGGTTTTCAATACAATGGGCAACCTTCGACGCACCGTCGGCGATGTATAGGTGGCAGGTGCGTCCGCGCGCAGGCGCATCGGAAAACCAAGAGATGCCGCGATCTGCTTGGCTTCAAGGATACTGGACTTTCGCCGTCCGATATCTGCCCGAGCTAGCGGCGCGATACTCTCGTTGAATTGGGAAAGTTGGACATTTTGAAACGCAATAACGCGCTCGATAGAATCGATGATCTCTTTGGTCTCTGCCTTAACTAATTCGGCCCCGACATCGGCAACGATCCTGATGGACAAGCCATCTTCATTCACGAAAGCTCGCGGGGGAGGAAAGATCGACTGGTGAGGCTGCATTCGGAACAAGCCTTGGCTCCCGGAAAACGGAACGATGATTTCGTAGCCAAATCCACGGAAGATGTAGCGTTGCTCCTGTGTCGAATAGAGATTCTGTTCGACAGGTTCGTGAGAAACAGCTTGGTCGGAGTGCAGCACCAGAGGCGCCACAAAGAACTGTGCCGTCAGCGTGACAGGCCCGAACGACGTCACGATGTAGGCGTTCACCGTGCAGCGCACGCGCCGTTCGCAACGGTTGTTCAGCTTGACGGTGTAAGTCTTGGCCGGCTGAAAGCTCGCATCGGCTTCGACGCAGTTCGGGGGCTGTGCCGGCGGCTGCTGGCCTTGCGCCGCCTGCCCGGCCCGCGCGTTGTCGGAAAGCACCGGACCGGCGGCGCAAGCGGCCAGCAGCACGGCGGCGATCGCGGTACAGGTCCTTCTTGTCACGGAAATGCCCTCGGAATGCGGCCGCACCGGCCGCTTCGGGCATTGGTGTCGCGAACCGGGCCTCCGGTTCAGTCGTGCGCTACTTCTGCTTCGTCGCCTTGAACACCGGCTGCATCGTGCCGGTCATGCGGCGGCCGCTCACCGTGCCGGTGTAGCGCATGTCGCCCGCGACAAAGGTGATCTCCTCGCCGCGCAGGCGGCCATTCTCGATCTTGAACGTCTGCTTGCGCGTCCTGAGCGTTCCGCTGACGTGCTGGTAGCGCTGATCGAGCGTGAGCGTGCCCTGCCGGATGCGCCAGGTGCCCTGCACGCGCGCCGGCACGATCCAGAAATACGCCGAGCAGAACTGGGTGCATTTCTCGTTTTGATTGTCGATCGCGTATTCCGGCTCCCACTCTCCCATGTCGAAGGAATGCGACACCACGCGCGTGCCGGGCTTCATGTTCAGAATCGTCGGCCGCAGTTTGATGTTGAGGCTCGGCAGCAGGTACATGGTCAGCACGGTGGCGCGCGAGAAATCGGTCTTGAAGATGTCGCCCTGCACGAACTGCACCAGCCCGAGCGCCCCTTCCCGCTCCGCGTTGCGCTTGGACAGCGCGACCATGTCGGGATTGTATTCGATGCCGAGCGCCCGGATGCCGCGCTTGGCCGCGGTGATCACGGTGCGGCCGTCGCCGGAACCGAGATCGATCACGAAGTCGCGGCGCGTGGCGCCCGCCATGTTGAGCATGCGGTCGACCAGCGTCTGCGGCGTCGGCACCCAGATCACGTCCTTGCCGGGCTGGCCGACCTGCGGCTCGTATTCGCCCTGCTTTTTCGGATCGCCCGCCTTCGGCGGGCCGTCCTCGGCCTGTTGCGCGAACGCAATACCGGACGCAAGCGACAACGCGAGAAGCGAGACGATGGCGGATCGGGAATAACTCAACATGGTGCCTCGGTACCTGACGTGTGGCGTCCGGCCGGAGCCGGACAAGGCCGCAGCCCGGATATGCTCGATCCGGGCTGCGGGATGGCGGACGCGACCTTACGCCTACTTCTTGGTCGCGCGGAACATCGGGGACATGGTCCCGTCGATGGTGTTGCCGGTCACGGTGCTGGTGTAGCGCTGGTTCCCAGCGACGAAGGTGAGCTGGTCGCCGCGCAAGCGGCCGTCGCTGATCTTGACCGTGTTCTTGCCGCTGGTGAGCGTGCCAGTGACGAACTGGAACTTCTGCTCCAACGTCAGCGTGCCCTGCGGGATGGTCCAGGTGCCTTCGACCTTGGCCGGAACGATCCAGAAGTAGGCGCGGCAGTAGGACTGGCAGTTGGCGCTGTCGGCCGAGATGGTGTCGTCGGCCTGCCACTCGCCCATGTCGAAGGTGTTCGACACCACGCGCGTGCCGGGCTTCATGTCGAGGATCAGGGGCCGCAGGCGCCGGTTGAGGTCCGGCAGCAGGAACAGGGTGATGACGCTCGCCTTGGAAAAGTCGGTCTTGAAGATGTCGCCCTGCACGAACTGCGCCGTGTCGCCGACGCCCGCCTTCTCGGCGTTGCGCTTGGACAGCTCGACCATGTTCGGATTGTACTCGACGCCCATCGCGCGCACGCCGCGCTTGGCCGCGGTGATGACGGTGCGGCCGTCGCCGGAGCCGAGATCCATCACGAAGTCCATCGTGGTCACTTTGGCGATGTCGAGCATGCGGTCGACCAGCGACTGCGGCGTCGGCACCCAGACCACGTCCTTGCCGGACTGGCCGACCTGCGGGACGAACTCGGGCTTTGCGGCTTCCGCCTTGGGTGCGCCCTCCTTGGTGGCTTCGGACGCCGGCTGGGCAAGGGCAAAACTCGCGGCCGCCACCAACGCGACAAACGACGCGGCAGCCGACTGGGACAGAGATGCTTTCATAAGTTCCTCTAAAGTTGAGCGATCGGAGTGGTTGAAAGTCGACGTCAATGCTGGGCGGTTCAAAGCCCAATGGACCCGCGGCGCGGGAGGAAAGCCCCGCTGCAAGCTAGCATATCGCGGCGGGTTTCGCTGCGACTAACCCCGGCCCGGCGGGATCAATTCCCGCCGCGCGGCTTCGAAGCCGATCATGGCCGTTTAAGGCCGCCCCGTTCCGGGGCAGGCGGCTACTGCTTCTCCACGCCGGCGTTCTTGACGATGGCCTCCCAGCGGGTGTGGTCGGCCTTCACAAAGGACGCGAATTCGGGCTGGCTCATGGTCATGAGCTCCAGGCCGGCGGCCGCCATCGCCTTCTGGGCGGGCTCATGCTTCTGCATCCCCTGCACCAGCGCATGCAGCCGCTGCACCACCGGCTGCGGGGTGCCGGCCGGCGCGACCATGCCGACCCAGACGCTCATCAGGTAATTGGGAATGCCCACCTCGGCCGAGGTCGGCACGTCCTGCGAATAGGGCAGCCGCTGCTTGGTGGCGGTCAGGAGGATGCGCAGCTTGCCGGCCGCGATCCCGGCGCGGAACGTGCCGATCGAGGCCGAGATCAGATGGATACGGCCGGCCAGCAGATCGGTCATGGCCGGCGCGTTGCCGCGGTACGGCACGTGGATCATCTGGACGCCGGCCTGGCGGGTGAACTCGGCGGCCGACAGATGCGGCAGCGAGCCGACGCCCGCCGAGCCGTAGGTGTAAACGCCGGGTTTGGCCTTCGCGAGGGCCTGGAATTCCTTGAAATCCTTCGCCGGCAGCTCGGCGGTCATCGCGATCATCTGCGGCGCATCGCCGATCCCGGCGACCGGGAGCAGATCCTTCAACGCGTCATAGGGCATCTGCTTCTGCACGAACGGATTGATGACGAGTTGCCCGTTCAGCACGACACCGATCGTGTAGCCGTCGGGCGCGGCCTTGGCGACCGTGTCGGCCGCGAGCGTGCCGGCGGCGCCGGAGCGGTTCTCGACCACGGCCTGCTGTCCGGTCGTCCTGGTGATGTAGTCGGCGAGCAGCCGCGCACCGAGGTCGGCGATACCGCCGGCGGCGAAGCCCACCACGATGCGGACCGGCTTCGACGGATAATCCTGCGCCTTCGCCGCGGGCGCGCCGAGCAGGGCCGCGCCGACAAGCGCCGACACGATGATGCGTGCGATCATTTCGATTCCTCCCATTGGGCGGCTGCACGACGCCCCGGTCTGCCCACGCCGCGTGGGCCGAAGAATAGCCCGGATTTCGCCGCGCACCATCGGTTACGAACCGGCGATTTGCCGCGTCATTGCAACCGCCCCCTGGCCGTATTTCGCACGGACCGCGGCCTGCGCGGCCGGGTCCGCCACCGGAGCAAATCCGGCCGCCTGCCAGAACGGAGCGTGGCCCTCGACCGCGATCAGGTTCGCGCGGTCCAGGCCCAAGGCGCACGCCGCCGCAAACAGCATCGGCACGACCGCGCGGCCGTGCCCCTGCCGGCGCATATCCGGATCGAGCGTCAGATCATGGATGAAGTAAGCGGATGGCCGTGACGGCAGCGCCTGCAAGAGCGCGTCCAGCGCGGGCCAAGCCTCATCGCGCCAGGGATGCGAAAAGCAATAGCCGCGAATGCCGCCCGGACCGTCCAGCACAAAGCAGCCTGCAGGAAACAGCCGAAGCTTCTCCGCCAGCACCGCCTTGCGCTCCGGATAGCGCGGGTGGACGCGCACCGACAGCGCGTGAACGGCGGGCAGATCGTCCGCCGCCATGGCGCGCCAAGGCGCGGCCGCGCCGACTGCGAATCGGATGGGCATTTGCAACTCGCCGCTGAGGCACACCGCAACGCTGCATCGCCGCGGTGCATAGCGCGCCGAACGCTCTTTCCTTTGGGCGAATCCTTCCCTAAATCCGCCGCCGTGCCAACACGTCGCTTTCGCATCGCCCGTTCGAGAACGGGCCTCGGCATGTACGCCGTCAGGCCGTTCAAGAAGGGCCAATACATTGTGACCTATCGCGGCCGCCGCATCCCCAATGACGAGGCGGACCGGCTCGAAGCGCGCGGCTCCCGCTACATGTTCGAGATCAATTCGCGCTGGACCATCGACGGGTCGCCGCGCTGGAACCGCGCGCGCTACGTCAATCACTCTTGCCGTCCGAACGCCGAGGCGATCGAGCGCAAGGGCCGCAAGATCGTCTATGTCGCGCGCCGGCGCATCAAGCCGGACGAAGAGATTACCGTCGACTACGGCAAGAACTACTTCGAAGCCTTCATCACCAAGAGCCGGTGCCGGTGCCCGAAATGCCGGGAGCGGCGCGCGTTGCAGCAGAAGAAGCGCCGCGCCAGACACAAACGGCTTGCACGCAAGCGGCTCGCCGGGAAAAAAGGCCGGAGCCGGACCTGACGCAACGCGCCCGGCCCCGGAAGGACATCAGCGCCAGCCGGACTCGCGGTCGCAGGCCGCACGCGCCCGCGGGTTCGACTTCTCCCACTCGCTGATCGAGCGGGTTTCGTTGGAATCCATCTTCTCGTTCATGCAGACGCAGTACTTGCGGATGACTTCCGCGCGCGCGCCGCCCCGGTTGTCGGCTATGCACTGGTTGATCCACTTCAGGTCGTCGGAGTTCATGCTTTGCGCGGACGCGCCGCCACCCACAAGCAAGGCAGCTGCGAACAGCAAGCCAACGATCGTCTTCATGATGAGCAATCCCCACGGTTGCTTCGGGCGGCTCGCGGCGAGTGCGGCGGCCGCGCCGAAGATCGCGGGGACTATGCAGCCGCGCCGCGAACCTGCTGTGCGATTTCGCACAGCTTGCGAAGCCGCGCCGGCAAAAACAACGGCGGCGCCGCAGGGCGCCGCCGGCCGGCCGTTTCAATGGCAATTGCGATGGGCCGCGATCAGCGGCGGGCCGGAGCCTCGCCCTGACGCGCGGCGGGCACGCGGACCTTGGGATGCGCGGCCGGAGCCTGCGGCGCCTCGTCGCGAGCCTGCGGCGCCTCATCCCGTGCCTGCGGCG
>VGEP01000098.1 GCA_016869215.1 Alphaproteobacteria bacterium
GCCGGCACCTCACGGGGGTGTGCGGGCCCTTTCTCGCGGCCGCGCCCCGGGAGCGACGCCATGCCGCCTGAGGCGCGTGCGGGCTTCCGCGCGCTTGCCGAGAGCGAGCGGCCGTTCGTTCTTCCCGGCGCGCACGACGGCCTGAGCGCGCGGCTCATCGAGCGGGCCGGATTCAAGGGCCTGTTCGTGGGCGGCTTTGCCTCGCTCGGCGCCCGGCACGCCGTGCCGGACGTCGGGCTCATGGGGCTTGCCGAGATCAGCGCCGTGGCGCGCGACGTGCGGGCCGCGACCACGTTGCCCATGATGGTGGACGCCGACGACGGATACGGCGATGCCAAGAACGTGGCGCACACGGTGAACGTCTACGAGCGCCTCGGCGTTCAGGCCATCTTTCTCGAGGACCAGGCCTCGCCCAAGCGCTGCGGGCACCTCGCCGGCAAGCGGCTCGTGGCTCCGCAGGCGATGGAAGCCAAGATCCGGGCCGCCGTCGCCGAGCGCGGTTCGCTCTTCATCGTCGCGCGCACCGATGCGCGCTCGGTGCTGGGACTGGACGAGGCGTTGCGCCGGGGCGAGCGCTACCTCGCGGCGGGCGCCGACGCCATCTACGTCGAGAGCCCGGAGTCGGTCGCCGAGCTGGAGCGGATCGGCAGCGCCTTCCGCGGACTCAACATGGCCAGCATGCTCGAAGGCGGCAAGACGCCGATCCTGAAACCGCGCGAACTGCACGCGATGGGTTACAACATCGTCATCTTCGGCATCACGCTGCTGCTGCGGATCGCGCGGACCATGCAGGCCGCGCTCGAGGATCTCCGTTCCGAGCGCCTCGCGCTCGTGGGCAGCGGCATGAGCTTCGAGGACTACCTGCGGCTCGTCGACCTGGAGCGCTGGTCCGCGATCGAGCGGCGCTTCGAGGGCGCCGAGCCGACCGCTCCGCGCTAGGGGATCTCGACCTCGAGCGGCGGCGCGCTCGTGTGCGTGGCATGCGCCACGCGTGCGCCGCCGTGGAAGACTCTCGACGCGCAGGTCATCACTTCAACGATGCGCGGGTGGAGGAGGCGGCACTTGGCCGAGCGCGCCGGTGCGGTCACGATGCCGGGCGACGCTTGTCCGAGACGATCCTGCCTTCCTTCAGCACGAGCAGGAGCTTACGAACATTGTCGATGTCTTCGAGGGGGTTCGCCGAGACGACGATGATGTCGGCGAGCTTGCCGACTTCGACCGTGCCGAGATCATCGCCCGCGCCGCAAATCGCCGCGGCGTTCCGGGTCGCCGCGACCAGCGTCTGCCAGGGTGTCGCCCCGTCCTTCGTCCATAGCCCCATCTCGAGCAGCGTTGCCTCCCTGAGCGGCCGTGCATCCGAACCGAGCGCCATCCGGACGCCGGCGTCCAAGGCCCTGCGAAACCATGCGGCATGAACTTCGGACGCGGCTTCAGCGCGACAGCACAGGGCGTGTGACAGATTGCGCTGGGCGACCCAGCGGCGCTCCCAGTCGTTCGACGCCTGAGTGGGCGTCAGGTGACTGATGCAGAGCGTCGGTACGTACCAGGCGTTGTGCTTCACGAGCAGCTCGATGCACTCGTCGTCCATGAGGTAGCCGTGCTCGATACTGTGCGCACCGAGACGGACGGCGTGTTTCACCGATTCCGGGTTCGTTGCGTGCGCCATGACCTTGAAATCGCGCTGCTTGCAGATCGCGAACGCGGCCCTGAGTTCCTCTTCGAGCAGGAACGAGTGCCAGTGCCGATCCCAATCCGGCCCCATGATGCCGCCGGAGAGGTTCAGTTTGATGTGGTCGACGCCGTTCTTGATCTGCTCCCGAATCGCCTTGACGAAGCCGTACGGCCCGTCGCATTCGAGCGCGTGGCCCGAGTGCAGGAAATGCCCGGCGGTCGTCGTCAGGAAATAGCCGCTCGCATAGACGCGCGGACCGGTGAACTGGCCGGAATCGAAGGCGCGCTTCCACGCGACGTCCATGAAGTGATGCGCTCCGGCGCAGCGCACGCCGACGATTCCCGCCTCGGTGAGCCCGCTCATGAGCCGGTGGCCGAAGAGCGTCACCTGGTCGGCGAGCGGAAGCTCGCCGTACGGATAGTAGTCGGGGTGGATATGCACGTCCCACAGTCCGGGGAGGAGGTAGGCGCCGCGCAGGTCGATGACCGTTTCATCGCCGGCCGGCGGCAAGCGCAGGCCGGCGAGAATCTCCGCGATGCGGCCGTTCTCCACCACGACGGTCGCGTGCTCCAGCGGCGCCGGTTGCACGCAGTCGATGACGGTTGCGTTGGTCAGCACGACTCTCGCGGCCATGACCTGATCCCTCAGGAAACGAGTTCGCGGTACAGGTCGGGCCGGCGATCGCGCCACCAGGGAATTCGCTTGCGGCGAAACGCCACGGCGTCGAGGTCGAGCGTCTGCACCAGGAGTTCTTCCTCCCGCGTGCCCGCGGCGGCCAGAACGCGGCCTTCCGGACTCACGATCATGCTCCTCCCCAGATGGCGGCGGACGCCCTCGTCGCCGACCTTGTTGGCCGCTACGACGTAGACGCCGTTCTCGAATGCGCGCGCGCGGAGCGGGATCTCCCAGGCCTCTGCGCGATGCTCCGGGTCGCCGTACACCGAGTAGCAGATCGGCATGAAGATGATCTCGGCACCCTTCAGCGCAAGTACACGCGAGCCCTCGGGAAACTGGCGGTCATTGCAGATCTGCACGCCGACCCGGCAGCCGGCCAGGTCGAAGACCGGCAGGTCCTTTCCCGGAGTGAAATACATCCTTTCGTAGCTTCCGGTCTCCCCCGGCTGGTCGCCCGGAAAATAGGCTGGAATGTGCGTCTTGTGGTAGCTGCCAAGCGTCCGGCCGTGCGCGTCAACGATCATCGCCGAGTTGTACAGCCCGTCGCGAGCACGCTCGCCGAACGGAAGTACGAGCGCAAGCCGATGCCGGGCGGCGGCCCGGATGATTTCGGCCATGATGTCGCTGTCCGCGGACGTGAAGTACGCGTCGAAGTCGGCGCGCAATCGGTTGGGAAAGAACGGCGACAGAAAGAGCTCGCAGAACGTGAGCACTTCGGCGCCGCGCGCCGCCGCCTGCTCGATCATGCGAAGCGCGGTCGGGATCATCGTGCGCATGTCCTCCGAGAGGACGGGTCCGGTCTGCGCGGCGGCTACGGTGATCGTTCTCGGCATGTCAATGGCTCCCCGTGATTCCGGCCCGGATTTGCCGCGCGGTGGCTGGCGCGTCGGTGACGCCCGTGTGGCCGTGCCCGAATGCGTACCAAAGACCCCGACGCGCCGCCGAGCGGCCGATCCACGGCAGCGTGTCCGGCATGCAGGGGCGGTGACCCATCCAGGATTTCGCCTTGGCATCGTCAAGGCCCGCAAACGTCTGCCGCGCGAGCCGCTCGAGAACGGCGCTGCGGCGCGGATTCGGCGGCGCGGCCGTGCCCGCGATCTCGACCGTGCCGGCGATGCGAAACCCGTCTTCCATCGGAGTGGTGAACGCTTTGCGATCGGCGAGCACGACGACGCGGCGCGTCGGCGGCCGCACGCCCTCGAAGCTGACATGGTAGCCGCGCTGCGACTCGAGCGGCGGCCGGATGCCCAGCGGCCGGAGCAGCGCGACCGAAGCGACGCCGGCGGCAACGACGACGTGGTCGGCGCACCACTCCCGATTCGAGCTCCTGCAGGTCCAGCCGTGTCCGTCTGCCTCGAGACGCACGATGCGATCGATCGCCAGGCGAGCGCCGCGTTGACGAGACGCGGCGACGATGCGCTCGACGTAGCGGTACGGATTGACCACCATCGCATGGTCGGGCAGGAACATGCCGATCGTGTAGCGGGGTCCGACCGAGGGTTCCAGCTCGACGATGCCCGCGCGATCCAGCCGCCGCACGTTGACTCCGAATCGCTTGCGCAGCGCCCATGCGCCGGAGTCCTTTGCGAGCGTGCGTTCGTCGGGGTACAGGTGCAGGTGGCCGCGCTCCTGGACGAGCTCGGGTGCGCCGATCTCGCTCGCCAGTCGGCGGTGGGCGTCGACCGCGTCACGGTGCAGATCGTGCAGCCTTGCGGCAATCCGATCGACGCGGGCGGGACGCGCCGCGAGCGTGAAGCGGATCAGCCACGGAAGCGCGCGCGGGAGGTAGGCGGGACGCAGGTGTAGCGGCCCCTCGGGATCCAGAAGCATGTCGAACACCTGGCGCAGCACGCCCGGCATTGCGAGTGGCGCCACCGAGCCCGGGCTGATGGCGCCGGCGTTGCCGAAGCTGCAGCCGCTTGCCGGTCCCTCGGTATCGATCAAGGTCGTGGCGATACCGGCTTTGGCGAGTTCGTACGCCGTGATTGCGCCGACGATGCCCGCGCCGATGACGATCGCGGAAGTGCCGGTGCCGCCCGGTTCGGCGCCCATCGCGCCGCCTCGGTTCATTGCGGCTGCAGGTGGATGCGCGCCGCGAGACGGCTCCAGCGCTCGGACTCGGCGCGGATGAAGTCGGTGAACTCCTGCGGAGAATTCCCGACTGGCTCGATGCCGCGCTTCTCGAATTCGCCGCGCATCGCGTCCGACCGGAGGATCGCCGCCAGCTCGCGATGCAGACGCTCGACGATAGCCGCCGGCACGCCTTTCGGCGCGAGCAGCCCGAACCACGTGCCGCCCGTGAATCCGGGGAGTCCGCTTTCGGACATCGTCGGCGTTTCGGGCACCAGCGCAGAGCGCTGCTGCGTCGTGACCGCGATCGCTTTCAGGCGGCCTCCCCGGACGTGCCCGAGTACCGCGGTGATCGTGTCGAACGTGTACTGAACCTGGCCGCCGATGAGATCGGTGATCGACGGCCCGCTTCCCTTGTAAGGAACGTGCGTCGCCTGCACGCCGGCTTCGAGCTTGAACGCTTCCCCGACCAGATGATTGGTCGTGTTGGCGCCAAACGACGAGTAATTCACCTTGCCGGGATTGGCCTTGATCCACCCAAGCAGTTCGCGCAGGTTGTTCGGCGCAAGCGCGGCGTTGGTCACGAGGAGGAACGGCACGCGGCCAACGAGGGTGACGGGCTGGAAGTCGCGCAGCACGTCGAACGGCACGTCCTTCATCGTCACGCGCGCGATGCTCACTTCGGCGGCGGAACCAAAGTGCAACGTGTAGCCGTCTGGCTCGGACTTTGCCGAGAAAGCCGCGCCGATCGTCCCGCCGGCCCCCGGCTTGTTCTCCACCACGACCGACTGGCCGAGCGCCTTGGCGAGCGGCTCCGCAATGAGTCGCGCCGCGACATCGGTGCTGCCGCCGGGCGGGTAGGCGACGATCAATTTGGTCGGCCGGGCGGGATAACCGCCGGTTTGCGCGATCGCCCAGAGCGGGCTGAGACACGCCAATGCGAAACACCAACTCACTAGCCGGGTGGTCATCAACCGATCTCCTACGTGACAAATGCGGTCGTACGCAGCGCGGCAGCCCATGGCCGGCGCGGCCGGATCGCGGCGACTATCGTAGAAGCGCCGCTAGTGAAATACAATATCGGATATCGCATAGCGATACGATCGCCAATTCGTCCGGAATCCTCGCCCACGATGCCCCGATCGGCCGACGACAAAAAACCGGCCGCAGATCGCTCCGGTGCCGATCGCCTGTTGGTGGGCTCGGTCGCCAAGTGCTTTCGGATTCTCGAAGTCATGAGCGGCGCCGACCGCCCGCTCACCCTCACCGACATCGCCCGCCGTGTCGAGCTCGGCAAGAGCGCCGTCCAGCGCCTGACGCACACGCTGCGCGTGCTTGGCTACCTGCGGCAGCATCCCGAAACGCGCGCCTACTCGCTCTCCGCGAAGCTGCTCGGGTTCACCCATTCGGTACTCGCGCAGGATCGCGTCCGCGCCGTGGCGCTTCCGCTGCTCGACGAACTCAACCGGCAGTGCGGCGAAACCGTGAACCTCACGCGGCTTGAGGAACGGATAGGAAAATCTATCCGCTCCAGGCTGCGTTGCACCGCACGATTTGGCCATTCTCGCGCTCCCTGGTCCCGGTTTGACGGCGCACAATGCAGCTTATGTCGCCCCACGAGCCGCTATTGGTAAAATCAGGCGGCGCGGCGTGTGCTCTGCCGGCTTTCGAAATGCGCCACTGCA
>VGEP01000099.1 GCA_016869215.1 Alphaproteobacteria bacterium
TCGGCGGCCGCCGCCAGGCGCAGCGGCACGCGCAGGCCCGCCAGGCGCTCGCGCCACGCGTAGCCGACGTTGGCGCGCCAGGCGCTCTCGTAGCTGGTCGGCTGCTTCATCGCCTCGCGCACCCTGAGAGTGAGCTCGGCCGGGTCGATGCGCGCGGTTGCGCGCGCATTGCCGCGGGTGCGCTCGAACCACGGCCACCAGAGCTCGGCATCGCGCAGATGGTGCCAGGCGCGCAGCCAGTGGCTGCCGTCCCAGGTCGGCGTGACCTCCGGGGCGTAGCCGCTCGCGAAGCGCGCGCGGTCGGCGTCGGCGAGAAAGAACGGCGCGTCCAGCGTTACCTCCAGCGCCCGGGCGCCGAGGCGATGCGCGAGCTCGACGGCGACCGCGGCGCCGCCGTTGTGGCCGCGCAAGCGCACCTGCGCCACGCCGAGGCGCGCGAGCACCTTTTCGGCGACATCGGCCCAGGTGCCGACATCCTGCGGATTGCCCGGCAGCGGATCGGATTCGCCGTGCCCGGGCAGGTCGAATGCGAGCACCGGGTGCTCGCGCCCGGCCTGCGCCAGGAACGACTCGTACAGCACGGTCGAGCCCGGCGCGTGGTGGATCAGGAGCAGCGGCGTGTCAGCGCCGCCCGCATCGCCGACGCTGCGTACCAGCACCTGCGCGCCGTCGATGTCGACGAAATTGGTGGTGCTGCGCCCGGGCAGCGGCGCGCAGCGCGGCGCCGGCGGCACGGTCCCGCGCGCCGGATGCTTCTCCAGGATCGCGCGCTCGGCCAGCGACGCTGCTGCGAACTCGCGCGGCAGCACCGCGGTCCAGGCGCGCTCCGGGTACAGGTGATGCGTGAGCATCATGCTGTCGCCCGGCCGGTTGCCGAAGCACACCGGCACCTCGAGGTCATCGAGCACGCCGAGTTCGCGGTGCCGGAACGGTGCGGCGTAGCCGATGCGGTAGTCGTCCCCCGCCTCGAGCAGCTCGACCACGCCGCGGTGCAGGAAGTCGGGGACGGGCACGTCGGTGTCGGCGCGCGCCGCGGGCGTCTGGTTGTTCCACGGCCAGAACACATGCTGGTCGCGGTAGCGGAACCACAGGTGCAGCAGGTGGCCGCCGTCCCACGCCGGAACGATCGGCTCCAGATAGGCTTGGAGCTGCGCGTCGGTGTAGCGCTTCGGAAAGATCGCGAAACCGTCGGCCAGCGCCATCGCGGTGCGCGCCGGATGGCGCGCCGCGAATTCGACGGCGATCGACGCGCCGGTGTGGCGGCCATAGGTGGCCACCTGCTCGACGCCAAGCGCCGCCAGCGTCTCGGCCAGCGCATCGGCGAAATCCTCGACCGTCGGCGCGGCGATCGGCAGCCTGTCGGACAGGCCGAAGCCGGGCGTGTCGAAGGCGAAGATGGTGAAGCGCTCGGCCCACAGCGCCATCAGCGGACGCATCACCTTGGTCGAGCACGGCGAAGCGTGCAGGAGCGCGACCGCCGGGCCGCTGCCGGCACGCAGGTAGTGCACGCGGCGCATGCCGACGGTGACGAAATGCTTGGTGATGCGCACGGCGGCCTAAAGTCCCGGCGTCAGTAGCTCTTGGCGAGGCCGAGTCGCTCGCCGACGAAATTCTTCACCATCTCGTTGGAGATCGGCGAGAACGGCCCCAGGCGGGCGTCGCGCAGCAGGCGCTCCATCGGCGATTCCTCGACCAGGCCGTAGCCGCCGAGCACGCGCATGCAGCGGTCGGTGGCGCGGATGGCGGTCTCGGTGGCGGCCAGCTTGGCCATCGCCGCCTCGGTGGCGCAGTCGCGGCCGTTGCTCTGCAGCCAGGCCGCCTTGGCGGTGATGAGCCGGATCTGCTCGAGCTCGGTGGCGGTCTCGGCCAGCGGATGCTGCACCGCCTGGAACGCGCCGATCGGCCGGCCGAACGCCTGGCGATCGCGCGCGTACTTCAGCGCCTGCTCCAGCGCCGCCGCGGTGATGCCGACATACATCGCCGCGCACAGGATGCGCTCCTCATCGAGCGTGGCGAGCAGCGCATACCAGCCGCGCCCGCGCTCGCCGACGACCGCGTCGGCCGGGGCGCGCGCGCCATCCAGGAACACTTCGCAGGTGCAGGCCGCGCGCATGCCCATCAACTCCAGACGACGCACCTCGACCGCCGGCTGGTTGCGCGGCGTCAACACCAGCGACAGACCGCGCGCGCGCTTGGCGCCCTCGGCGGCTTCGGTGCGGCACAGCACCAAGATGGCATCGGCGTCGTCGGCGAACGAGGTGTAGAGCTTCTGCCCGCGCACCACCCACGAATCGCCTTCGAGGTCGGCGCGCGTCTTCAGCGCCAGCACGTCGGTGCCGCCGCCGGGTTCGCTCATGCCGAAGCCCATCAGGAAATCCCCCTGCGCCAGACGCGGCAGGTATTCGGCCCGGTGCGCGCGCGTGCCGGATTCGCGCAGGATGCGCGCGGTCATCGACACCAGCAGCCAGTCGGTGGCGAGCGACGGGAACCGGCGCGCCAGTTCCTCGCAGAACACCGCCGCCGTCGTCACGTCGGCGCCGCTGCCGCCGTACTCCTCCGGCACCGACAATCCCATCCAGCCCAGTTCGGCGAAGCGCTTCCACAACTCGCGAGGAATCCGGCGCGCGCGGTCCATCTCGCGGATGCGCCGCTCGGGCAGCTCCTGCTCGAAGAATGCGCGCACGCTCTTGCGCAGCATGGCGTGCTCCTCGATTGCGTCGAAATTCATGTCCCGACTCCTTCGGCGATGACCGATTCTCCCAGATACACCTGCTGCACCTGTGGATTGGCGCGCACCTCGGCAGGCGTGCCCTCGGCCAGCACCAGGCCCTGGTGCAGCACCGTGATCCGGGTCGCCACCGCGAACACCACCGCCATGTCGTGCTCGGTGAAGACGCAGGAGACGCCGAGCTGAAGCGCCACCCGGTGCACCAGGCTGATCGACTCGATGCGCTCCTGCGCCGCCATGCCGGCGGTGGGTTCGTCGAGCAGCAGCAGGGTCGGCTCGCCGGCCAGCGCGATGGCCAGTTCCAGGCGCTTCTGGTCGCCATGCGCCAGCGTCCCGGCGTGTCGCGCCGCGCTGCCGGCCAGGCCGACCAACGCGAGCAACTCCGCCGCGCGCTCTGCATTCATGGCGCCGGCGCGCGGCCAGATGCGCCACGACTGCCGCGCCTGCGCGAGCAGCGCCACCTGCACGTTCTCCAGCGCCGACAGGTCGGCGAACACGCTGGTGATCTGGAAGGTGCGCCCCATGCCGGCACGCACCAGGTCGTCGGGCGCCATGCAAGTGACATCCCGGCCCGCGAACGCCACCCGCCCGCCGTCGGGCCGGATGAGCCCCGTGATGGTGTTGAAGAACGTGCTCTTGCCGGCGCCGTTGGGACCGATGATGGCGCGGAACTCGCCGCGCGCCACCTCGAGGTCGACCCCGCCCAATGCCTGCAGGCCGCCGAAGCGCCGCGACAGCGCGCGCACGCTGAGGATCGGCGCCGCCGCGTCGCTCACGACGTGCCCTTGCGCCGCCAGAGCCCGGTCAGCCCGGCAGGCATCAGGAGAACCAGGGCCAGGATGATGGTGCCCATCACCAGCGGCCAGTATTCGGTACGGCCGCTGATCACCACTTCCAACACCACGTACACGGCGGCGCCCAGCGCCGGACCCAGGAAGGTCGAAACCCCTCCCAGCACCGCCATCACGATCGGCGTCGCACTCGCGGTCCAGTTGAGCCAGGCCGGGAACACATTGCCGCTCGACAGCGCGAACACCGCGCCGGCCAGCCCGGCGAACGCGCCGCTGATCACGAAGGTGGCGAGCTGATGGGAGCGCACATCGACGCCGACGTACTGCACGCGCCGCGGATTGGCCTTGAGCGCGCGCAGGGTGATACCGAAGGGCGAATTGACCAGCCGATACAGAACATACAGCGCGGGAGCGACCATCGTGATGGCAAAAAAATAGTAGACGGCCGGCCGCGCCAGCGCACCCGGCGGCTTCAAGCCGGTGATGCCATCGTCGCCGCCGGTGAGCCCGGTCGCCTTCAGCGCGATCGTGTAAAGCAGCATCTGGAAGGCAAAGGTGAGCATGCCGAAATAGATGCCGGAGCGCCGCACCGAGAAGAAGCCGACCACCGCGGCCACCCCCGCCGCCGCCGCCATCGCCGCCAGCGGCACCAGCGCGAACGCCGCCTCCGGTGCCAGTCCCGCTTTTTTCACCACCAGAGCGCCGGCATAGGCGCCGACGCCAAAGAACGCCGCGTGTCCGAACGACAGCATGCCGCCATAGCCCAGGAGCACGTTGAAGCTCACGGCGTAGAGCGCGAAGGCGATCACCTCGATGGCGATGAAGATCCAGAAATCGGACAGCGCCGCCGGCAGCGCGGCGAGCACCAGCACCGCGGCGGCGGCGATTGCGCGCAGCCGGCTCACCGAAGCCGCTCCGCGCCACGCGCCCCAGCGCCAGGCGGCGCGGTGCTCATTCCGGGCTCCCGAACAGGCCCCACGGGCGCACGATCAGCACGACCGCCATCAGGGCGAAGGTGAGAACCACGGACAGGCCGGGAAAGGCAAGGATGCCGAAGGCGTTGACCAGGCCGACCAGGAGCGCGGCGACGAAGGCCCCGGCAACGCTGCCCATGCCGCCGATCACCACTACCACGAAGGCGTCGATGATCACCTGCACGTGCAGTCCCGGGCCGATCGACACCACTGGCGCGGCCAGCGCGCCGCCCAGCCCCGCGAGCGCCGCGCCGAGCACGAACACGGTGGTGAAGAGCCGGCGGGTGTCGACTCCCAGAGAGCCTAGCATGGCGCGGTCCATGGTGGCGGCGCGCACGAAGATGCCCCAGCGCGTCTTGTGCAAGAGCGCCCACAGGCCGATGGCGATGAAGATGCCGGCGCCGATCAGGAACAGGCGATAGGTCGGGAAGGTCACGCCCAGGGCCTGGGTGCTCCCGGACAGGATCTCGGGCATCGACACCGAATGATCCTCGCGGCCCCAGATCAGCTTGACCGCGTCGCCGAGGATGAACACCAGCGCGAAGGTGAGCAGCAGCTGGAACTCGTGCGGCGCGAGGTAGATGCGGCGCAACAGGCCCGTCTCGATCGCCGCGCCCAGCACCGCCAGGCCGGCGGTGGCGCCGATGAGCACGCCGGCGAATCCCGCCAGGCCCTCCGGCACCAGGCCCGTGAGGGTTACCGCGGCGAAGGCGCCGAACATGAACAGCGCGCCATGGGCGAAATTGATGATGCGCAGCACGCCGAAGATCAGCGACAGCCCGGAGGCGATCAGGAACAGCAGCATGCCGTTGGACAACCCGGCCAGCGCCTGGCGCGCGATCACCACCGGGTTCTGCATCCAGGCGAATTGCGCGGAGAGGGTTTCGATGAGGCTTTGCATCGTCGGGGCAGGGAAATCGCGCAAAGCGAGTATGCCAGATGCGACTTGACACGGTGAGCCACCTGTCCGGACAATTCCCGTTGTCTGCCATCAAGAGGGGGAAAGCGCCATGCGACGAGTTCTATGCAACGCAATACTGTGCGGCGCGGCCCTACTGCCGGCCCTGTTCGCTCCGCACGCGGCCGCGCAGGCACCGGCCAAGGGCGTGCCGGTCAAGCTAGGCATGATCGACATCTACAGCGGCGGCTTCGCCTTCATCGCCGACTCGATCCGCACCGGCTTCCAGATCGCGCTAGACGAGGCCAACACCGCCGGCGGCTTCAAGGGCCGGCCGTTCCAGCTCGTCACCGCCGACATGGGCGTCCAGGTCGAGAAGGCGGTCACCGAGGGCCGCCGTATGATCCTGGAGGAGAAGATCAAGTTCGTCACCGTCGGCATCCACAGCGGCGCCGCCATCGCGGTGGGCAACCTCGGCAAGGAGCACAAGGTGCTGGTGCTGGGCGGATTCGCCACCACCAAGCGCCTCACCGGC
>VGEP01000100.1 GCA_016869215.1 Alphaproteobacteria bacterium
CCTCGCTCGCGGCGGGCGCCGCCACCGGGAAATGCGGTTCGGGCAGATGCGGCGGCTCGGCTTCGAACATGCGCGGCGGCCGGGGCGGTTCCGGCATCTTGGGCGGCATAGGCGGCATCGGCGCCGCAGCGGGCGTGAGCCTGGCCGTGGGCGGCGACAGCGACTCCACCACCGATTCCGCGGCGTGCCCGGAGCGGGACGCCGGCCGCGCGTTGAGCGCTTCGACAATCCGGCGCAACTGGCCGAGTACGGCCGCAAGCGCGATCAGGATCAGACCCGCGGCGACCGCAACGGTGCCCGCGACGATCAGCGTATTGCCCAGGCTGAACGCATGGATGGAAATGCCAAATCCGAGCGTCACAAAGCCGGCGGCAGTGGCCAACAGGCCCACGACCAACAACACGAAAGTCATCTGCTTTCCGTCCCCTAACCAGCACGCGGGCGGCGGCCACAAGTGTTATTAAATTGTGACCGCGAACCTGACTATCCGCAAGAACATCCCGTTGTATACCCCGGCTCAATCTACGAACGATTAACGCTATGGGCGAGACGCCGGGCAAACCCCGTTGACTTCCACCGAACCGGCCCCGGCAGGGCGGCAATTGCGGCCCATACCATTCCAAAGGACCCGCAAACCGTTGCCCTCGCCTGCCGCACGGCCTAATGATGGAATTGGTTCTGCCGCGCAGCGGTTGCACCCGGGTTGCACGCCTGGTTGCAGTCCGGGGTTCCGCCCGACCGCGGCAGCCTAGTCACCCGAGGAGAAGCCCGATGCCGTTCTCACTGCCCGACCTGCCCTATTCGCATGACGCCCTCGCCCCACACATGTCCCGCGAGACGCTGGAGTACCATCACGACAAGCATCACCTCGCCTACGTGAACAACGGCAACAATCTGCTCAAGGGCTCCGAGTGGGAGAGCAAGTCCCTCGAGGAGATCGTCAAGGGCTCGTTCGGCAAGAACGCCGGCCTCTTCAACAACGCAGGCCAGCACTACAACCACCTGCACTTCTGGAAGTGGATGAAGCCGGGCGGCGGCGGCGACAAGATTCCGGGCGCGCTCAAGGCCAAGATCGACAGCGATCTCGGCGGCGTGGCCAAGGCGAAGGAGGACTTCATCCAGGCCGGCGTCACCCAGTTCGGCTCCGGCTGGGCCTGGCTCGCGGTGAAGGACGGCAAGCTGGTCGTCGACAAGACGGCGAACGGCGAAAGCCCACTGGTGAAGGGCGCGAAGCCCATTCTCGGCTGCGACGTGTGGGAACACTCCTACTACATCGATTACCGCAACCGCCGGCCCGACTATCTCAAGGCGTTCTGGGAGAACCTGATTAACTGGGACTATGTCGACGAGATGTTCCAGGCGGCAACCAAGTAGCGCAGACTGCGGACTGCAGCGCGTCGTGGCCGGGCCTGTCCCGGCCACGATCGTTTCCGGCACATGGCATTCCAGCCAAGCGGGCTATTCGCTCGCCATCAAGCAGCGATTGAACTTGGCGAAGTCGTAAAGCCGCGGCCGGTCGAGGGCGAGAAAGTCGTAAGGCCGCAGCAGCGCTTCGCGGCTTTGCAGCCGGGCCTGCTGCTCGCATGCCATCACCCGCTCGGGGAAGAACGTCATGACATAGGGGCGCACGCCCGTATAGCGCCGAAGTTCTGCGAACTGACCGTCGACGCAGGTGGTGAGAAAGATGTTCGCCTCGGAACGGCCACGCGGGTTCTTGGGCGGGTGATCGCGCCGCGTCTCGGCGAAGCAATAGGCGAAGATCGCGGCCTTATTGTAGGAAATGAATTTCAAAATGTTCGTCGCGCTCTCGATGTCCGCCGGCGGCCGGACCGCCGCATCGCGCGCAAGCCCAGCCATGGCGTTGTGGAACTCGACGCGGATGGAAGGTTCGACCGACGCGTAGGCCTTGCGCACCTCGTCGTCCAGGGCCGGGTGCTCCGGCAAACTCTGGCCGCGAGCCGCGACAGCGGCTGCCGCCAGAAGCACCAAAACCGAGACTAGGTTCAACGAACGACGCATTTCGGCAACGGGTCTGAAGGGCGATCCCTCCAAGAAACCTTTCGCACCCCTTTCTATTCCGGGGAAGCTGACAAACGGTCACGCCCGGCCATGCGCATAGTCCCAATAGAGCTCCCGGGCGCGGCGGTACGTCGGGCCGGGCTGCAGGGCGCGGTCGCCGATCCGGGTTATCGGCAGCACCTTTGAAGCGTTGCCGGTGGCAAACAGCTCGTCCGCGGTCTCGAAATCGCGATAGCGCAGCACCGTCTCCACCACCGAGATGCCGGCCGCGCGCATCAGTCCGATCACACGCGATCGCGTGATGCCGGCCAGGAACGTGCCGTTCGGGATCGGCGTGAACACCACACCGTCCTTGGCCATGAACACGTTGGAATTGGCCAGTTCGGCGACGTTGCCGAGCTGGTCGCAGACGATGCAGTTGTCGAAGCCCCGCGACCGCGCCTCGAACATGGCGCGCGCGTTGTTCGGATAGAGGCAGCCGGCCTTGGCGTCGACCGGCGCGCTGTCGGGCGACGGACGGCGGTATGGCGACAGCGTCACCGAGAACCCCTCCGGCTTGCGCATCGGCGAATCGTAGACCGCGAGGCACCAGCGGGTGGATTCCGGATCGCCCGGCAGCGCCAGCGTGCTGGCCCGCTCCGCCCAGTACATCGGGCGGATGTAGAGCGTCGTGTCCGGCGAGAAGCGCTTGATGCCGTCGCGGACCAGTTCGGTCCATTGCTCCACCGGCACCACCGGCTTCAGGTGCATCTTGCCGGCGGAGTCGTTGACGCGGGCGCAGTGCAGGTCGAGGTCGGGCGTCACGCCCTCGAAGGCGCGCGCGCCGTCGAACACCGAAGAGCCAAGCCAGATCGCATGCGTGCGGACGCCCCAGAGCGGCAGGTTGCCCTCATGCCACGCGCCTTCGTAGAAGGTCCAGGTTTGCGACCAGTCGGCCATCGACGTCTCCGGAAATTGATTTCCCAAGGCAGCATACGACGGCCGATATTCGGCGGCCCATGAAAAATCCTGATTGGAGCCATTCGATGCCCCAAGGTCCCGGCACTTTCGTCTTCGACGCCTACGGCACGCTGTTCGATTTCAACGCGGCCATCGCCCGCCACCGTGGGGCCGCGGGCGCGGACGCCGACCGGTTCTCGGAAATCTGGCGGCTAAAGCAGATCGAATACACCTGGACGCTGACGCTCGCCGGCCGCTACGTCGAATTCTGGACGCTGACCCAGCGCGCGCTCGACTACACCTTCGCGCGGGTGCCGTCGGTGCCGAAGTCGCTGCGCAAGGACCTGCTCGACGCCTATATCAAGCTCGACGCCTTCCCGGACGCGCGCCATGTCTTGCGCGCGCTCAAGGCGCGCGGCGACCGCACCGCAATCCTGTCGAACGGCTCGCCCGCGATGCTCGCCTCGGCGGTCGAGGCCGCGGGCATCGCTGCCGATCTCGATGCGGTGCTGTCGGTCGACACGGTGAAAATGTTCAAGCCGCGTCCGGAGGTTTACGCGCTGGTGACGCAGCGCTTCTCGGTGCAGCCGTCCGAGGTCGTGTTCGTGTCGTCGAACCGCTGGGACGCCATGGGCGCCACCGCCTTCGGCTTCCGGACCGTGTGGGTCAATCGTTCGAAGTCGCCCGGCGAATACGACGACCTTCCGCCGGCGGCGGCGGTGTCAGACCTGACGGCCCTGCTTTCGCTGCCGCGGTGAGGCTACTTCGGCGCGTCGCTCTTGCAGGAGCGCGGCTGCCACTCGTCCCAGATGAAGCCGCACTTGGAGCAGCCGCCGAGCGAAAGCCCGAGCCCCACAATCGCCGCAAGAACGGTCAGCCGCCTGAACACGCGAACACCCCGCCGGTACCAAAGGCATTCTAGAGAACCGCAAAACCGTTGACGAGCCGTTGCCGCCCCGCCCGGTCAGGCGGCGAGCGCGTCGAGAATGCGCGCCCAGCTCCGGATGCCCTTGTGGAACGAGGTCAGGTCGAACTTCTCGTTCGGCGAATGCACCCGGTCGTCGTCGAGCGCGAAGCCGACCATGATCGAATCCATGCCGAGTACGCTCTTGAAGTCCCCCACGATCGGGATCGAGCCGCCGGCGCCGACGGTAATGGCTTTCTTTCCCCACTCGGCCTGAAGAGCCGCGCGGGCCTTGTTCAGCGCCGGGCTGTCGAAGTCGAGCTGCAGCGCGTGAGAGTCCGCGAAGTTCGCGAACTCGACCGTGCAATCGACCGGCAGTCGCGCCTTCACGAAGGCGCGGAACGCTTCGCGGATTTTGACCGGGTCCTGGTCGCCAACCAGGCGGAAAGACACTTTTGCCATAGCCTTGCCGGGCAGGACGGTCTTGGCGCCCTCGCCCGCGTAGCCGCCGGCGATGCCGTTGATCTCGGCGGTCGGCCGCGTGGTGATCTGCTCGATCAGCATGCGGTCCTTCTCGCCGGCGGGCTCCTTAAGGCCGACCTGGCCCAGGAACTTGTCCGCGGTAAGCCCAAGGCCCTTCAGGTCCGCCTTGATGTCGGCTGGCAGCTCCGGCACGCCGTCGTAGAAGCCCGGAATGGTGACGCGGCCGTTGTCGTCGTGCATCGCCGCAAGAATCTTGCTGAGCACCCGGATCGGATTCTGCGCCGCACCGCCGAACACGCCGGAATGCAGATCGCGGTCGGCGCAGGTCAGCCGCACCTCCTCGTAGACCAGCCCGCGCAGCGAACTCGTGATGGCGGGCGTTACCGGGTCCCACATCGCGGTGTCGCAGACCAGCGCCAGATCGAGCTTGAACTCGTCGGCATGGTCGCGCACGAAACCGAACAGGTTCTTGGAGCCGCACTCCTCCTCGCCTTCGATCATCATCGTGATCGGCAGCGGCAGCGAACCGGTGACCGCCTTGTAGGCGCGGCAGGCTTCCACGAAGGTCATGGCTTGGCCTTTGTCGTCGCAGGCGCCGCGCGCGACAATGATCTTGCGCCCGTCCGGCAGCGTGTCGATGCGCGGCTCGAACGGCGGGTGGCTCCACAGATCGAGCGGATCGACCGGCTGCACGTCGTAGTGTCCGTAAAACAGGACCTGCGGCTTGCCGTTCGCCTTACCGTTTCCAGACTTGCCGACCACGACCGGGTGGCCCGCGGTCGGACGCACCTCGGTCGCAAACCCGATGCTCTTGAGGTCGGCCGCCACGAACTCGGCCGCGGCGCGGCACTGGTCCTTGTACGCCGGATCGGTCGAGATCGACTGGATACGCAACAGCGCGAACAGGCGGTCGAGACTCTTGTCGAGATCGCGGTCGATCCGGTCCAGCACCGCATCAATCTGGCTCATCAATTCACTCCATTTCGATTTTCTTGACGGCGCCCGAGGCCCCGCACCGCTATCTGCGGCCGCCACCGCCGAGGCTGCCGAGGATGCCGCGGATCAGTGCCTTGCCGATCTGGCTGCCGACCTGCGAGGCGACCGAACGGGCGACCTGTTTGACCACAACCTCGGTTGTGGTCATGCGCCCCCGCGAAGGACCGCCCCCGCCCAGGATGCCGCCGAGCACCCCGCCCAGCCCGCCGCCCGACGGCGGCGGCGCGGCTCCGCCGCCCCGGCCC
>VGEP01000101.1 GCA_016869215.1 Alphaproteobacteria bacterium
AGGCTTGCTGAAGCTAACCGGCGAAGCGGTGTTGTCCATGATGATGCCGACCGTCCTGGGCGCCGAACCGGTCGCGGCCTTCGCCAGCTCGATGATCGCGGGCAGCGCGCCGATCGCCTGGGCCCCTGCGGTGGGCGAAGTCTGGAACACGTACTTGAAACCACGATCAGTGATCTGATCGGAGAACGAGAGCGTCAGGAACGGCAGCTCCGCCCGCTCGGTGACCTCGGTGATCGCGAGCGTGAACGACGACAGCCACGCTCCGGTCGCGCCGACCATGTCGGTCTCCTGCGACACCATCCGCTGCGCGGCGTTCTTCGCCTTCTCGGTGTTCTCGCCCGCGTCGACGCTCACCAGCCGCAGCCGCACGCCGCCCAGCGCCTTGATGCCGCCGGCCCGGTTGATGTCTTCCACCGCGACGGTGGCGCCCTTCAGCATCGTCTCGCCCTGCCTTGCCCATGGACCGGAGAGCGGCGCGATCAATCCGATTTTCACTTCTCTTGCCTGCGACCAAGCGGGTTCCGGCGCGGTCAGGCTCAGGGCGGCGATGGCAATACCGGCGAGCGCCGTGCCGATGCGTGGGGTCAACGTCCTCATTGCGTGTCCTCCTCAGGGATCGAAGGTAAGCGACACCTCTAGCTTGCCACCTCTCCGCGGCGCCCGCAAGCGAAGCGCTCAGGGAATGAGAACGATCGGCCCGGTCGTCCTGCGCCCCTGCAGCTCGGCATGCGCCTGGGCGGCCTCGCCCAGGCGGTAGCGATGCTGCACCGCTACCCGCACGATGCCGCGTGCCAGCGCATCGAAGTAGTCGCTTGCCCGCTCGAGGAGCTCTTTGCGCTCTTTCGTGTAGTCGAACAAGCCGGCACTGGTCACGAAAAGCGATCCCATCTGATTCAGGCGAAAGAGGTCCAGGGGCGGCAGCGGCCCCGAGGCGGTTCCGAAAGTGACCAGCAGGCCGCGGCTTTTCAGGCTCGCGAGCGAGGCCTCGAAGGTCGCCGGCCCGATCGAGTCGTACACCACGTCCGCTCCGGCTCCGGCCGTGGCCTCGCGCACCCGCGCGGGCACGTCGTCGCGACCGTTCACCAGCACGAGGTCGCATCCGCATTCGCGGGCGAGCGCAACCTTCTGCTCCGATCCGACCGTGCCGATCACGGTCGCCCCGAGATACTTCGCCCACTGGCACAAGATCTGCCCGACGCCGCCGGCGGCGGCGTGCACCACGATGGCATGCCCGGATGCGACCGGAAAGGTTCGCTTGACCAGATACTGGGCGGTGAGTCCGCGCAGGAAGCTGCCGCCCGCCAGCGCGTCGTCGAGGCTGGCCGGCACCGGGACCAGGCGGTGGGACGGCATCACCCGCCACTCGGCGTACGCCCCCGCCGGCGGAGTCGAGTACGCCACCCGATCGCCGGGCTTGCATTCGGTGACCCCGGTGCCCACCTCCTCGACCATGCCGACCGCTTCCATGCCGATCACCGCCGGATAGCGCGCGATCGGGTAGCGCCCGGTGCGGTGCTGGACGTCGATGTAGTTGACTCCGGCGGCGAGCTGCCGCAGCAGGACCTGTCCCGCCGCGGGACGCTGCCGCTCGAGCTCGACAAGGGCGAGCACCTCCGGCCCGCCGGGACGCTGCATCGCGACTGCGCGATACTTCATCGGACCCGCCCATCCACGAACGCCTCCGGTTTCGTTTCCGCTACATTCCCAGGTAAGCCCGCTTCACGCGCTCGTCGCGGATCAGCGTATCGTGCGTTCCCTCCAGCACGACCCGGCCCGACTCGAGCACATACCCGCGATCGCACGACTCGAGCGCCTCCGCCACCCTCTGCTCGACCAGCAGCACGGCGATGCCGGCTTCGCGGTGGATGCCCCGGATCCGCTCGAAGATCTGATCGACGATGGTCGGCGCGAGCCCCATCGAAGGCTCGTCCAGCATCAGCAGCCGCGGCGCCGAGGCGAGGCCGCGGCCGATCGCGAGCATCTGCTGTTCACCGCCGGAGAGTGTGCCCGCGAGCTGGCTGCGCCTCTGCGCCAGCACCGGGAACAGCGCGAAGATCTGCTCCAGGTTTCTCGCCCACAACGCGCGCGCCCGCAGCGGATGCGCCCCCATCTCCAGGTTCTCCAGCACGCTCAGCGCCTTGAATACCTGGCGCCCCTCCGGCACGTGCGCGATTCCGAGTTGCGCGCGCGCGGCCGGCGCGATCGCAAGCAAGTCCTGTCCGTCGAAGCGGATCGCGCCGGACACCGGCGCGACGATGCCGGAGATGGATTTGAAGAGCGTCGTCTTGCCGGCACCGTTGGGCCCGACGATGGCGGCGAACTGGCCCGCGCCCACCTCGACCGAAACGTCGATCAGCGCCCGCAGGCCGCCGTAGGCAACGCACAGGCGCTCAACGCTGAGCATGCTTCATCCATCGTTTGCCGAGGTAAGCCTCGATCACCGCGGGATTGCGGGTCACCGCCTCAGGCTGCCCGGCGGCCAGCAGGCGGCCATGATCGAGCACCACCAACCGGTCGGCCAGACGCACCATCGCCTGCATAGTGTGCTCGATGATCACCACGGTGATGCCGGAGCGCGCGAGCGCGTCGATCACGCCGAGCATGCGCTCGATCTCCTGGCTCCCCAGTCCCGCAAGAGTCTCATCGAGCATCAGCAGCCGCGGGCGCGACGCGAGCGCGCGCGCGAGCTCCATCAGCCGCAGTTCCACGTTGGTCAGGCCCGCGGCCGGCGCCTGCGCCCGATCGCCCAGGCCAACCCGCACCAGCGCCTCGCCCGCGAGCGCGACCGCCGCCTCGTCGTCCCGCTCGGCGACGAACGCGCCCACCACGACGTTTTGCAGAACCGTCATGCGCGGAAACGGGCGGACGACCTGGAACGTGCGGCCGAGTCCGCGCCGGCAGATCTCGTTCGGGCGCTGGCCCACCAGGTCTTCGCCCGCCCAGACGACCCGCCCGGCGTCGGGCGCGATGAAGCCGTTCATCAGGTTGAAGAGCGTGGTCTTACCCGCGCCGTTTGGCCCGATGATGCCGAGCACCTCGCCTTCGCGCACCTCGAAGCTCACGTCCTGCACCGCCTGCAGACCGCCGAACGCGCGCGATACGCCCTCCACCTTGAGGACGACCCGGTCGCCGACCGTGCGGCTCGACGACCCCACCGTGGTGGCGGGCGTGGCGCTCTTCGTGGCGGGCTCCGCGCGGGCATGCCTGCGCCGCCAGGCGTCGCGCACGCGCGGAACGACGCCTTCCGGCGCAAGCAGGATGACCATCACGATCGCCGCGCCGTAGACCACGCCCTGGATCCCGGGCAGCTTGTCTCCCAGCTCGGCGTGCAGGATCTCCGCCAGCGGAATGAGGATCGCCGAACCGACCACCGGCCCCCACACCGTGGCGACGCCGCCGAACAGCGTGACGATCAGCGCTTGCGCCGAAGTGAGCAAGCCGAACACCGAAGGCGGCGTCACCACCAGGAGCACCACCGCGTACAGCCCGCCCACCGCGGCGCACATCGCGCCGGAGACCATGATCGCCTTCATCTTCCAGGCGAGGGTGTTAATGCCGGCGGCCTCGGCGGCCGGCTCGTTCTGCTTGATTGCGAGCAGCGACAGCCCGAAGCGCGAGCGCTCGATCCGCAACGCCACCGCCATCGCGATCACCAGCATGCCGAGCGCGATGCCGACGTAGTAGCGCTGGTCCTTGAACTGCATGTACGCCGCCGCCGATTCCCGCTTCATCGGCAGCGACACTTCCTGAAACCCGAGCCACTCGAAGATGTAGAGGAGCGCGAGCGGATAGGCGAGCATGGCGAGGGCGAAGTAGTGCCCGCGCAGGCGGAAGGTTGGCCAGCCGATGAGCGCGCCGGCGAGCGCGCCCACGCCCATGCCGATCGGCACGCCGAGCCACGGCGAGAGATCCAGCTTGACCATCAGCAGCGTCACCGTGTACGCGCCCAGGCCGAAGAACGAGGCATGGCCGAACGAAACCATGCCGGAATAGCCGGAGAACAGGTTCCAGGAGATGCCGACGATCGCCCAGATCGGCACCAGCGCGAGCATCAACTGGTAGTACTGGTTGTCGATCAGCAGCGAGGCCGCCAAGTAGGCCATTACGGCAATCACGATGATCGCGAGGTCGCGGCCGATGCGCCGTTCCATGCGGGCGTCCGCGCTAGATGCGTTCCGCGCTGCGCCCGAACAGGCCCTCGGGGCGGACCAGCACGATGACGAGGAAGACGACGAAGATCGCCGCGTTCTGCAACTGCACCGGCAGCACGAGCGTCGAGAGCTGCTGCACCAAGCCGATGGTGAGCCCGCCCCAGAACGCACCGCCAATGCTGCCGAAGCCGCCGAGCACGACCCCGGCGTACATGATGATCACGAACTCGAGCCCCACATACGGCTGGAACGGATAGTAGGTCGCCACCATGCCGCCGGCGATCGCGGTAAGGGCGACGCCAATGGCGAACGCGACCCGATAGGCCGCATCGACGTCGATCCCCATGTAGGTCGCCGCCTCGGGGTTGTCGGCCGCGGCGCGCAAGGTCTTGCCCAGGCGCGTGCGGGCAATGAAGAGGAACAGGGCCAGGGCCACCACGACCGAGACCAGGAACGCGATGCTGCGCGCCTTGTTCAGGAACACCGACAGGTTCTGCCCCACCAATGGACCGATCTCCCACGCCGAGGCCGAGAGCGGTGTGCGAATGCTCTGCGGCATCGAGCCGAACACGATCAGCCCGGCGTTGGCGAGGATGAGCGAGATGCCGAGCGTCAGGATGAGCTGCGGATAGTGGCCTTCACTCTCGGTGCCCGCGACGCGAATCCCGGTCACGCGCCGCAGCAGCGTCTGATGCAGCACCACGCCGAGAACGTACAGGATCGCTGCGCCGAGCACAGTCGCCACCGCCGGGCCGAGATAGGGTCCGAGCGCCGCGCCCAGCCCCAGGCCGGTGAACAGATACAGCGCGGCGTACATGCCGAGCATCAGGAAGTCGCCCTGCGCGAAGTTGATGACCCGCATGACCCCGTAGATCAGGCCCAGCCCCACGCACATGAGGCCGTAGACGCTCCCCACCAGGATGCCGGCGGCGAGCGCCTGCAACACGTTCTCGGTCAGAATCAGGGCGTCCATTCGTGCGGCGGGCCGACGCTCCCGCGCCGTAACGCCGTTCCTCCTCCAACGCGCCTTGTACCACGTTATGCGGGACGCGTCTCCCACCTTGCCCGGATCCCCGGGCTTCGCATCCTCTTTGCCGCGCGGCCCCATCTGCTCACGCCGGTGCTGCGGATTGTGCACCGCGTCATCGCGGGGTTTGTGCTCAGCCAGGCGGGCCTCAAAGGCGCCACGGCCGATACCGGCGCGGTCACGCTCATCCAGCGCTTCGGCTCAGCCGCCAACCTGAACATCCACCTGCACTGCCTGGTGCTCGACGGGGTGGTTCGGAGCGCCGGGGGAGAACCGGTCTTCCAGCAAGCGCGTGCGCCCACCGGCAGGG
>VGEP01000102.1 GCA_016869215.1 Alphaproteobacteria bacterium
CAGCTCCTTTAGCGCGCCCATCTCCCGGCGCAGGTCTTTAACCTAACCCGACGACGCCTGGCGTTCGGTATCCCCGGTTAGCCGCTTCTTGCCGGCTTCCATGAACTCCTTCGACCATACGTAATACAGGCTCTCGGCGATCCCCTCCCGCCGGCACAGCTCGGCGATCGAGTGCTCGCCGCGGAGCCCCGAGATCACGATCCGGACCTTCTCTTCGGCCGAGTACTTCTTGCGCGTCTGGCGGCGAATCTCACGGACATGCTGTTCGGCCGTGCCGTTCGGCGGGGTCTGCTTCATCGGTCTCATCCTCGTCCCTTTCGCGGCGACGATGAGCCGCAGCCTCCATTACGCAAATCGCTCAGGCTGTCCTATGGGTGCTGACGGGGGACACTCGACCCTACGGGGCCTTACCATGCCATCAGTCGTTCGGCCGGCAGATCGGTGATGAAACTATGCGCCGGCGCATGCGCGATAAAGAGCGGAAGCTTCGCGTTCTCCGCCGCGCTCTGCGGCGTGACCCCGCATTCCCAGAACACCGGCACGAGGCCGTCCGGCATCGGCGGCACCGGTCCTCCAAAGAGCGGGGCTTTCAGGTCGGCGCCGATGGCAGCGGGGTCGCCAAGGTGAATCGGCGGGCCATGATTGAAGGGAAACCTTGCGGTCACCTGCGTTGCGACGATCGCCTGCTGCGGCGTGAGCCAACGCATGGTCACGATCAGGTCACCGCGAAACGGCTCGGCAGGCTGTGTCGGCCGCGTCGAGCGCAGCACCCAGCGATACCGGTCCGTCGGTACGCCGGCCTTCTCGAGCGCGCCATCGAAGGTGATGCCGGAGCCGATCAGGAAAGCGACGAGATCGTCGCGCCAAAGGTCGCGTATGTCGGTCGCGTCCGCTTGGCGGGCGCCGTCGCGGAAGATCGCGTAGCGGGCACAATCGGTGCGGATGTCGGCATTGGGCGCGAGCATGTGCGGCACCGGATCGCCAGGGTCGAGCACCTCCAATACCGGGCAGGCGCGCTGGTTGCGTTGGCAATAGAGCATGAATTCGAATGCGAAGGCCTTCGGCAGGATCGCGAGATTGCATTGCACGAAGCCTTGCGCGAGGCCGCGGCTGGTGCCGGTGATGCGGCCCAAGCGGATGTCGCGGCGGATACGCTCGCTTTCGATAAGGGGTGCCGCGGTCATCCAGGCTGGTCCAGCGTCACTTCGTAGATCTGCGCGTAGCCGGTACGGTCGGAGGTGAAGATGACGCTGTGGCCGTCCGGCGCAAAGCGCGGATGCGGATGCGTGTGCTGGCGCGCCTTGACCGCGACGGGACCGTCATTGTACGGGAACGGCCCGGCCCAATGCGCGCCTTCCGAACTCGCCTCGCTGGCGCAGAGGAAGCGTCCCTTCGCATCGGGTGCGCCCGCCATGTCATAGATGTGCAGCCCGCGATCGGGAAAATTGCTGTCGCACACGAAGCGGGCGCCCTTGTCGTCGGGCGCGGCATGCCAGGCCGGGAAGTGCGTGATCCACTCCACCGTACCGTCGAGATGCAAGAGCCGAGTGCCGCGCGGCCAGTCCACGAAGGCGACCGCCTTGCGGCCCGGCAGCCAGACCTCGTGCGTGATCCATTGCATCTTGTCTTCGCGCTGATAGAGGCGGCGGTTTTTTCCGCCGCTGCGGTCGGTGACCCACACCCGGTCCGTGAGCGGGCCGGCATAAAGGATGAGGTCGTCGTCGTCGGGGCAAAATTGCGGATGGCCGATGGTGTCGCGTTCGAGAAAAACCTTGCAAGCTTTCGTCTGCGTATCGATCAGCATGAAGCGCGAGACCTTGCCGGCCTTCACCGGGACGGCCCAGTATCGCCCGCCGGCGGAAAGCGCGGTCGTGCCCATGGCGGCGCCGACCATGCCCTTCTCGCGCATTTCGACCGCGCCGAAATCCGCGAGCTGCTCTTCCGCGAGCGTCGCAAGATCGAGCCGCCAGGCACCGGTGCCGGCGACGAAATAGACAAAGCGCCCGTCAGCGGAGGGGTGAAGCGACCACTCCGCGATATCCGGCCGGTCGGTCGTTTGGACCAGCGCGCCGCTCGCGCGATCCTCGAAAAAAATCTGCGGCGTGCCGGTGCGATGCGAAATGAATATCAGCCGCTTGCCCGCGCGGTCTAAGGCTGGGACGAAGAAAAAGGAATGGTGGTGAATGCTCGCATGCGAGGTGATCTGCCGAACGCGCCGGCCCGAACGCGGGTCGACATGTCCGACACTTTCCTGCGGCCAGATGCGACCCTTGCTCATTCGCGCCCGGGCAGCGTCTGATGATGCCGACGGCCGGAAAGCCTGTGCCGGAAGCACCACCCCGTCAGCATCAGGAACGCTCCTACCGACGCGAGATCGCCCGCGAGGTCGAACGGCGAAAGGATGAGGAGCATGGCCAGCACGGCGAACAACATGCGCTCGACGATCGACAGCGCGCGGTCGAGATAGCCCGCGATCATGACGGTCCAGGCGCTGGTGCCGCACAAAAGCATGATACCTGCGAGGACGATGTTGCCCGGCGAGCCGATGAACAGGATCGCCGGTTTATATACGAACGCGACCGGGATCAGAAATGACGGCAAACCGAGCAGGAAGGCGTAGAGGCCGGTCTTGTTGGCATTCGCCTTCGCGATCCCGGCGGCGGTATAGGAGGCGAGCGCGACTGGCGGCGTCACCATCGACAGCACCGCGAAGAACAGGACGAAAAAGTGCGAGGCGAGGACGTCGACGCCGAGCTTCTGCAGGGCGGGCACGAACAGGATCGCGCCGATCACATATGCCGCGACCGTCGGCAGGCCCATGCCGAGAACGACAATGCCGAGCGCCACGAAGGCGAGCGATCCGATCAGCGTACCGCCCGAGAGCGAGAGCATCTGCGTCGAGAACTTGATCGCGAGGTTAGACTGCACCGCGACTGCGATGATGATGCCGATGGCCGCAATCGGGATCGCGACGGCGCTGGCCTGCCGCGCGCAATCGTCCATCATTTCGAGGAAGCGCGAGGGCGTGAGCGGCCGCCCGCCGGGCAGGTAGCTGCATGCCCACGCCACGACCATGCCGACAACGGCAGCCATCGACGCGTCATAGCCCGAAGCGAACGCGCCGATCAGGGCGGCCGGCGGCAGCAGCAGCGCGATCCGGCGCAGCACCGGCGCGATGGCGTCGATGTCCGCGATCGGCAAGCTGCCGATGCCGGAGCGTAGTGCGTTGAGATGCACGAGTACATAGAGCGAGCCGAAATAGGCGATCGCCGGCAAGGTCGCGGCGAGTGCGATCTGCGAATAGGGCATGCGCAGGATGTCGGCCATGACGAATGCGGCGACACCCATGACCGGCGGCATCAATTGCCCGCCGGTCGAGGCGATGGCCTCGTGCGCGGCGGCGGCCTCGCGGCTGTATCCGGTGCGCATCATGAGCGGGATCGTGAACGAGCCGGTCGCGGTGACGTTCGCGACCGCGGAGCCGCTCACCGTGCCGAACAGCGCGCTGGATACGACCTCGGCCTTGGCCGCACCGCCGGGATACCGGCCGACGAGCTTGATCGCGACATCCATGAACAATTCGGTGCCGCCGACAACGGTATACATCGCGCTGAAGGCGAGGAAGTAGAAGACAAGCGTGACGGAAGTTTCGGTCGTGATGCCGAACACGCCGTGCCCGGCCATCGACATGATCTCGATGAATTCGGGGAAGTCGAAGCCCTGGAAGTGAAGCCAACCCGGCAGCCACGGTCCCGCCCAGCAATAGGCGACAAACACGATGATGACCGAAAGCAGGTTCCAACCCAGCACGCGACGAACCGCTTCGCAGGTGAGAAACAGGGTGAGAACGCCGAAGACGATGTCGGACAACAGGACGGGATCGACATTCTCCATGCGCTCGGTGAGGTAGTCCGCGCGCAGCACGTAATAGGCGGTGGCGGCGATCAGCGCGCCGATGATGGAGAGATCAATCAGCGGCAAGATGGGAGAGCCGCGCTCACGCCAGTCGCGCAGAGGAAACCACAGCACGACGAGCGCCGTCGCCATCATGACGTGCAACGGCCGCACCAGCATCGGAATTGGCGGATAATACAGAATATAGATCTGCCCCAGGAACCAGACGACGCCGAGCGTGCGCCGCAGGAGTTCCATCGATTGCGCCATGCCTTCCCTCTTGAGAAAACGGCGGGCGCTGCGACGCGCCCGCCGGATTTTGACTTGTTATTGAGTCGTCTTGATCCAGCCGCGCTCTTTGTAATAACGCTCGGCGCCCGGATGCAGCGGGATGCCGTTGTTCTCCGGCTTCCAGGCATCTTCCGGCGTGAAGTCGTTGAACGCCTGATGCGCCTTGACAAGGTCCGCCTTGTTCTCGACCACGGTCTTGGTCACGAGATAGGCGATGTCGTCCGGCAGGTTCTTGTTGGCGAGGATGCTGGTGCCGAGATCGACGGTCTTGGTCGGGCCGTTTTGACCCTTGTACAAAGCCGGCATGGAAACAACCTTCAGCCCGTTGCGCGCGAGGGTATCGAGCGCCTTCTGCGGATAGTCGATGAAGCGCATGTCGACCGTCAGCGTCAGTTCGGTGACCGCCGGATGGCCGCGCGGCGCCGACTCGAAATAGAGGTCCGCGCGCCCGTCACGCAGCATCGACGTCGTCTGCGCGGCATCGACCTGGATCAGCCGCCCGTCCTGCTTGTAGGTATCGATCGACTGTCCGTGCGACTGCAGCACCATACGCGCAACCGGCGGCACGGAGGAGCCCGCGGGCTTCATGATGATGCGCAGGCTCTTGTCGGCGAGCGCCTTTTCCAGCGTGTCGTTGCCGGTCTTCTTGATGTAGTCCTCGCGCAGCATCGCGACGACCCAAATCGGATTAATGCCGCCGACCAGGCTGCGGATGTCCTGGTGTTTCTTGCCTTTGTAGATTTCCTCTTCGCCCATCCACGCCCAGGCCGCGGTCGCGACGTTCGTGAACGCGATCTGCGCCTTGTTCTCGTTGGCGACGACGGGATTGGCGATGCCGCCGCCGCGCGCAAGCACTTCGATCTTGGCGCCGGACGGCAGCGTTGGCTGCACGAGATTGGCGATCGCGCCGCCCGCCACGTACCACCAGGTATTGAGCGGCATCGCGCCGATCTTCAGGTCGAGCGTCGTTTGCGCCTGCGCGGGGCCGATGGCGAGTGCGGCCGACAGCGCCCCGGCAAGCATAAGAATCCTGCGATTCATGTCGAAAACTCCCTTGTGTTCTTGAGGTGGACCGTGGCTCAGGCCGACCGGAGCCACGGCAAATTCTTCGCTACTCCGCGGCCTGCTTGATCAGCAGGCCGGCATTGCTTAGGGCGCGGCGGATGGTCTCGAGTTCATCGCCCACCGGCGGCTTGATCGGCGCGCGC
>VGEP01000103.1 GCA_016869215.1 Alphaproteobacteria bacterium
CCCGCCGGCGGCGGCCCTTCCGCCGGCGCCGTGGTGGTCCGCAGCGGCCGCTCCTCCATCGCGATCAGCGCGGCCAGCGCCAGCGCGAGGCAGACGAACGCCGACAGGAACACCCAGCGGAACACGAAGGCGACGTCGCCGCTTGCAGCCGCGCTCACCTCGCTCACCACCGACACCGCGCGTCCCGCGCGCTCGGGCGCGACGCCGAGGCCCGCGAGCAGGATCGCGCCCATCATCGCGACCACAAAGGCGCTCGCGAGTTGGCGGAAGAAGTTGAGCGCGCCCATGGCGATGCCGACCTGGTGGTGCGGCACCGCATTCTGGATCGACACGGTCGTGACCGGGAAGACGAGACCGATCGCCGTGCCGACCACGCACAGGATCACGATCACGTAGATCAGCGGCAGGTCCGGCTTCCACACCAGGAACGCCATCGCCAGCAGCGCGCACCACATGCCGATCACCGGCGCGCGCTTGTAGTGCCGCCAGTACAGCATCGCCTGGCCCGACAACAGCGAGCCCGGCGTCGTCAGCGCGATCGGGATCAGCGCGAAGCCCGACTCGCTCGCGGTCAGGCGGTGCACGGTCTCGAAATAGAGCGGGATCATAATGGTGAGCCCGATCTGCACGCCCATCGACAGCGAACCGGAGGTCGTGCCCCAGCGCATCACCGGGTTGGCGAGCACCGTCATCGGCAGGAACGGCTCCGGCGCGCGCACCAGCCGCCAGCCGAACAGGAACGACAGCACGAACGAGCCGCCGATCAGCATCAGGATCGGCGCCGAGCTCCAGGGAAACCGCGTGCCGCCCCAGGTGAAGGCGAGCAAGAGCGGAATCGCCGACGCCATCATCAGGCCGGCGCCGAGCCAGTCGAGCTTGTGCATGCGCTCGTTGCGCGGAATGCGCCTGAGGTGGATGTGGGTGAGCAGCGCCGCTCCGAGCGCGAGCGGCACGTTGATCCAGAAAATCAGCGTCCAGTGCAGGTGCTCGGCGAACACCCCGCCCAGCACCGGCCCGCCGATGCCGGCCGTCACCCAGACCACGCCCATGTAGGCCTGGTAGCGGCCGCGCTCTCTGGGCGCGACCACGTCGGCGATCACCGACTGCGCGACCGGCAGGATGCCGCCGCCGCCGATGCCCTGCAGGGCGCGGCCGAGAATGAGCGTCAGCATGTCGGGCGCGGCCGCGCTCAAGACCGAGCCCGCCATGAAGATGCCGATCGCGGTGTGGATCATCGCGCTGCGGCCCCAGATGTCGGCAAGCTTGCCGTAGAGCGGCGCGACCGCGGTCGAGGTGAGCAGATACGCCGTCACCACCCAGGACAGGTTTTCGAAGTCGCCGTAGTGTCGGCCGATGGTCGGCATGGCGGTGGCGACGATGGTCTGGTTCAGCGCGGCGAGGAACGTCGCCAGCATGATGCCGAAGAAGATCCGGCGCACCTCGGCGTGGCTCATCGCCGTGCGCTTGGGCGGCGGCGCGAACGCCTCGGGCGTCGGCGGAACCTGGCCGGGCTGGGTCTCGGCGGCCACGGCACGCGCGGCGGACGCCCTGCGCCGCCGCTTTCGCACGCTCAACCGCACGCGGGCGCGCGCACGCGCGGCCGCCTTGGAGAAATTCATCGCAGAACGGAACCCTGGCGTTCGAAACCGAAGCGGCGTGCCGAATCTACTGTAAGACCGCACAGCCGATTCAATGGCTGCAACATCGGCAAATACGTGGTCGAATTCAACGCCCGGATTTGCGGGGCTGCTATGAACGGGCGTTGCCGCAGACGGCAGGCGTTTGCCCGCTCGCGCCGCCAGCCATGGCATCGCTTTCACCCGGCCTGCGCTTGTGGCGTTCAGGGAAAAGGCGCAGGCTTTTATCCGGTGGGGCGCGACCGAGCGCACGGCGCCGGCACAAACCCCGCATGGCGCAGATCCGCACCGACGGAGGCCATCATGGCGAGGATGTATATCGATTGCCGGGATTATCCGAGCGAGATGAATTGCACCGTTGCGATCTCCGCCGACTCCAGGAAGGAGCTGATCGACGCGGCGGTCCAGCACGCGGTTACGGTCCACGGCCACCAGGACAGCCCGCAACTGCGCGAGCAGATCGGCCAGTTGATCAAGTCGCAGTGACGGCGCGCCGCCCTACCCCCTGAGCGGCCGCTCCTCGGTGAGCAGCACCGCCACAAACCCCGCCGCGAGAAACACCGCGCTCGCGGCGTAGAGCAGCCGAAACTGGCCGGCGAAGTCCGCGCCGCCGTGCTTTGCGCCAGACTCCTTGGTTCCTTGCGCCAGCATCTCCAGGGTCAGCCCGCCGCCGCTCGAATCGAGCCCGCCGAGCAGGATGGTGCCGAACGCCGCCACGATCATCGCGCCGCCGAGCTGGCGCGCGAAATTCAATGCGCCGGTGGCGATGCCGAGCTGATGCGGCGCGACCGCGTTCTGCACCATCACCGTCGTCACCGGATACATCACGCCAAGCCCCGTGCCGCCGACCGTGAGCAGCACCGACACTTCGAGCAGCGTCAGTCCCGTCGGCTGCCACGCGAACAGCGCCATGGTGACGATGCCGACCGCCATGCCAACGACCGGCACGCGCTTGTAATGCGTCATCCGCGACATCAGCCGTCCCGCGATGAACGAGCCGAGGGTGGCCGCGATGAGAAACACGATCAGCGCGGTGCCGGAGCCGGACGGCGTGAACCCCAGCGCCAGCTCGAAGTAAAGCGGCAGCACGATCGACAGCCCGATGATGACGCCGACGGCAAAGAAACCCGCCACGGCAGTCGCCCCCACCACCGGCTCGCGCAGGATGGCGAGCGGGATGAACGGCTCCGGCGCGGTCGCGACGCGCAGCAAAAAGAAAAACCACAGCACGGCCGAGCCCGCGAGCAGGCTCAGGATCGGCCACGAGCTCCAGCCGTACCTTGTTCCGCCCCAGGTCATGGCCAGCATCAGCGAAAGCGCGGCGGCGACCATCAGCGCAGCGCCGGGAAAATCGAGCCGGTGCGGCCGGTCGTGGCGGGGAAGCTTGCGCAGCACGCGGTCGGTCAGCACCAGCGCGACCAGGCCGAGCGGCAGGTTGATCCAGAAGATCATGGTCCAGTGCACGTAGTCGGTGAGCACGCCGCCGAGCAGCGGCCCGGACACGCTCGCGACCAGAAACATCGCCGAGGTGTAGGCCGTGTAGCGCGGCCGCTCGCGCGGCGACACCATGTCGCCGATGACGGTGTGGGCGAGCGGCAGGATGCCGCCGCCGCCGATGCCCTGCAGCGCGCGCGCGCCGATCAGGGCCCAGATCGTGGGCGCCAGCGCACAGGCGACCGAGCCCGCAAGGAAGATGACGATCGCGATCAGCATCATCCTGCGCCGGCCGTGGATGTCGGCGAGCTTGCCGAACAAGGGCGTCGCCGCGACCGCGGCCAGCAGATACGCCGTCACCACCCACGACAGGTTCTCCACGTCGGCGAAATGCCGGCCCATGGTCGGCAGCGCGGGCGCAACGATGGTCTGCTCCAGCGCGGACAGGAACATGGCGAGCAGGATGCCCGCCATGATGGCGCGGATCGCGGCGTGATCGAGCGGGGCGGGCGTGGGTTGCGCGGGCGCGGACATGCGGGGCGCACCATGACCGAGCGGGCGGGAAATTCAACGGCGTGCCGGTCGCGGGACACGGCTGCGAGCATGCAAAGATGTGCTACTATGCATTTCCCCGCGCGGAAAGGCGGAACGAGCCATGTCCAAGCCCGTCATCTTCACCATTGCAGCGTCCTGGGACGAAGAGGCTTCCGTCTGGACCGGCCATTGCGACGACATCCCGGCCGCAGCCGACGCGCCGACGCTGGACGAGTTGCTCGCCAAGATCTCGGCGATGGCGCTCGATCTGCTGCCCGACAACCATCCGGACGTCGATCCGGATTCTCTTTACCTGCAGATCACCGCGCTGCGCGAAGCCGAGCCGGCCGTGGCCTGACATGTGACCTGAGATGGCGCCTCAATTCGATCGCGTGTTGCGAGAGTTGCTGCGCGCCGCCGGCTGCACCCTGGTACGGCAGGGCCGCGGCAGTCACGAAATCTGGCACAGCCCGATCACCAAGCGGAACGTCGCCGTGCCGGTCGGCATCCCGAGCCGCCACACCGCCAACGCCATACTGCGGCAGGCCGGATTGCCGAAGGCGTTTTGAGCCGCCGCGTGGGCGCGGCCGGGGCTACGCCTTCTCCTTCGCCCCTTTCGGCCACTTCAAGGGCCAGCTCACCAGATGCTCCTCGAGCTTGTCGTCCGGCACGTCGGCCTCGCTCGCCCCCACCTTGCCGCGCACCGAGACGCCCGAAGTGTGCACCGTCTCCGGATCGCCCGAAACGAGCGGATGCCACCACGCCAGGTCCAAGCCCCGCGCCACCAGCACGTAGCCGCAGGTCGGCGGCAGCCAGGTGATGCGCCCGATGTTGCGCCAGGTGAGCGTGACGCAGTCCTTCACCTTGGCGGAGCGGTTCTTGTAGTCGGTGCAGCGGCAGGCGTCGGCGTCGAGCAGCCGGCAGGCGACGTCGGTGTAGAAGGTCTTGTCGGAGCCCTCCTCCATCAGCTTGTTGAGGCAGCAGCGGCCGCAGCCGTCGCACAGGCTTTCCCATTCGGCTTGCGTCATCTCCGACAGGCGCTTGCGCTTCCAGAACGGACGCTGGTCCGGCTCGGCAGAATCGGCGGCGGGTTTGGGCGCGGGCATGGCGCTTGGTTGCGGGTTTTCCGGCGCGAAGGCAAGCGCCCCGTGACGAGAGCCCGGTCACAGCCCCCGCCGCATCGAGCGCAGCCGCGCGATCATCACCTCGGCGCGGCGCGAGGCGGCCGACGGCAGGTTCGGCAAGGGCGAGCCCGGAACCGGCGCGGGCGCAGGACCTTGCGCAGGATTTGGCATTGGCGCGGGACCCGGCGCGGACGGCGCGGCTTCCGCCTGCCGCTCCGCGATCAACCCGCCGATCTTGCGCGCGAGGCTGTCGCGCAATTCGTCGGCGCTGCGCTCGCGGTCGTCGTAGAGCGTGGCGCGCGGCGGCGCGGACCGTTCGCTCCTGCGGGGCCCGCGCCCGCCTTGCAGCGCCGCCAGCGCCCGCGCCTGCGCCGA
>VGEP01000104.1 GCA_016869215.1 Alphaproteobacteria bacterium
GGATAGGAAAATCTATCCGCCCCAGGCTGCGTTGCACCGCACGATTTGGCCATTCTCGCGCTCCCCGGTCCCGGTTTGACGGCGCACAATGCAGCTTATGTTGCCCCACGAGCCGCTATTGGTAAAGCCTTCGCGGTGATCATGGTCATGTAGTGCGTGCGATGCGGCGGGAGCTCGCCTGCCTGCACTTCCGGGCTCGGCTCCGGATGCGCGATCTTCATCTCGATATCCGTGAACCCTGCCGCCCGCAATTCCTTTTCCATATCCATCCCGGCGTAGGTATGCGCAAACGGCTCGTTGTTACGCGCGGCGTAGCCCGCCTGCAGCCAGCGGCCGATGGCGCCGCCCGGCACCAGGTACATGTCGTAGGCCATGAAGCCGCCGCCGTTCTTCAGCACGCGGCGCGCCTCGATGAGGGACCGGCGGACCGCCGCGGGCGGCATCTCGTGGTAGAGCCAGTGCGAAGCCACCAGGTCGACGCTTGCATCCGCGTCGGCGAGCTTCTCGGCGTTGCCCTGGCGGAAATGCGTGAGGACCCCCTGCTCAAGCGAGCGCAGGTGGGCGAGCTTGAGCGGCGGCGCGCAGACATCCACACCGATCACCCTCGCCCCCGGGAACACGCGCGCGAGCGCGCGCGTCGAGCCGCCCGAGGTGCAGCCCAGGTCCAGGATCGCTTTCGCCTGCGGCGCGAGCTTGCGCGCCGTGGCGGCGTAGAGCTCCATCGGCGTGCGCGGGTTGAAGAGAGAGAACGAATAGGCGCTGGAGGACGTCTCGTACGCGAAAGCGTCCGCGGCGTCGCCCCAGATGCCGCCGCCATGCTGGTGCGTATCGACTGCGCGCACGTACTCGGGTAGTTCCAGGGCCGGATTGAGCTGCAGCAGCTCCGGATGGCGCTTCGACGATTCCTCGAGGACCTTCGCCAGCTCGTCCTTGCGCTCTTCCATCCAGCGCACGATGCCGTAGCGGCCGTAGTACTTGAACTGTTGCGAATGGCGCTCCAGCCACGAATAGAGCTGGTAGGCCGCGCTCTCTCGCGCCTTGCGCTCGATCTCCGCGGGCTCGTCGCTGCCGGCGCGCCGCGCAGCTTCCACGCTGCCGCGGTAGGCCTCGTCGCGCCAGACGCCGCGCAATCCGCGCACGAAGCACTGGAACGCGGAAGCCTCGAAGGAAAGCGGCGCTTCTTTCATTTTTCGCGCATCCAGCGAGTCGCGTTCACAGACACGTCGGGCTCCAGGTACGGCGCCGCGAGGCTGCGCGCGAACGCCGCCTCCTCGGCCTCCAGCCATTTCGTCATGCCTTCGTTCGCAGCCGCGGCCGCCAGGCGCTCCGCGTCGACGCCGACGGCACGCGTCAGCCTTTCCACCTGCGCTTTGAGCACGAACACCTCGCCCGCGAGCGCGATGACCATCCCCATCAGGCGTGCGGCCTCCGGGTCGCGCTCACCGAGCTTGCCGAGCTCGGCGACCAGGTCGGGCCGCGAGGCCGCCTTTTCGCCCATCACTCGACCTTGATCTTCGCGTCGGCGATCACCTTCTGCCACTTCACGTTCTCGCTGCGCTGGAACGCGGCCAGGCCCTCGGGCGTGCCCGTCACGGGCTCCAGGCCCATGGCAGCCAGCCTCGCCTTGAGCTCGGCACTGTTGATCGCGGCATTCAGCGCGCCGTTGAGCCGCTCTACCACCGGGCGCGGAATTCCCGCCGGCCCGTACAGCGCGAACCAGCCCGTGGCCTCGAAGCCGGCGAGGCCCGCGGTTTCGGACACCGTCGGGACGTTGGGAAACGCTGGAACGCGCCTGGGGGCCGTCAGCGCGAGCGGCTTGAGCTTGCCGCCGTTGATGTACGGCGTCGCCGACATGTCGCTGATGCCGAGGAACACCTGGTTGCCCATGACGTCGATCTGCAGCGGCGCCGAACCCTTGTAGGGTATGTGCGTCATGTCGACCTTGGTAATGCCCTTGAACAGCTCGCCGGTCAGGTGCGAGAGGCTGGCGTTGCCGTAGGAGCCATAGTTCGCCTTGGCCGGGTTGGCCTTGATCCACGCCACCAGCTCGGTCAGGTTGTTCACAGGCGCGGAAGGGTGCACCACGAACACCAGCGGTACCGCGGCGGCCAGACCAATGGGCGAGAAGTCCTTCACCGCATCGTAGTTGAGCTTGTAGAGCATCGGGTTCAGCACGTGCGTGCTCGAGGCGCCGAGGCCGAAGGTGTGGCCGTCCGGCGCCGACTTGGCGATCTCCGCGGTGCCGATGGCGCCGCCGGCGCCCGGCTTGTTGTCGATGACCACCGGCTGGCCGAGCTGGTCGCCCATGAACCGGCCCAGCTCCCGGCCGAGGATGTCGGTCACGCCCCCCGGGGGATACGGGACCACGAGCCTCATCGGCTTGGTTGGGAAGTTCTGCGCCTGCGCGACGGAGGAGACCACGGTGCAGAAAAGCGCGACCGCGACGCCGAGGAGGATTCTTTTCATGCTGCGACTGCCTTTCTGAGCGGCCGGAGCCGGTCGATGATTTCCGCCGTGGAGCCCACGTCGGCGTACTTGGAAGCCATGTCGAACAGGTTGACCGCGTGCGAGGTAGCGCTGCGGTCGTAGACCGCGTCGTACGGATAGGAAAACCTATCCGCCCCAGGCCGCGGGGCGCTGCACGATTTGGCCATTCTCGCGCTCCCCGGTCCCGGTTTGACGGCGCACAATGCTGCTTATGCTGCCCCACGAGCCGCTATTGGTAATTTCTCATGGAGTCCATTATATTATCAGCCGACGAATCGACTCCCGTAGCCCGGAATGACCAGATCCCTCGCCGCGATGCTGATGTCCCTGTGGATCGGCCTCGCCGCAGCGCAAACGGAGTATCCGGCGCGCCCCGTGCGCGTCGTAGCGCCGTTTCCGCCGGGGCAGGGCACCGAGCTGATCGCGCGGGCCCTCGCGCAGCAGTTTACGCAGACCATGGGGCAGAGTTTCTACGTCGACAACAAGCCGGGCGCCTCGGGAATCATCGGTACGGAATTCGTCAAGAATTCCGCTCCGGACGGCTACACGCTGCTCGTTGCCGGCAGCGGGCCGCTCGCCATCAATATGTCGATGTATTCGAAGCTGCCCTACGACTCGCTGCGCGACTTCCAGCCGATCGGGATGATCGCGGCGGTCCCCAATGTGCTCGTGGTGGCAAAGGATTTTCCCGCGAATAATCTTCGGGAGGTTCTCGCCCACGTCAGGCAGAACCCCGGCAAGGTCAACTACGCGTCCTCTGGAGTGGGCGTCCCGAATCACCTGATCATGGAGCTGTTGAAGGCTGCGACCGCCTGGAGATCACCCACGTGCCTTACAAGGGCGCCTCGGCGAGCGTCACCGCTCTCATGGCGGGCGAGGTTTCCCTGATGTTCGAGACTTCGGCCGCAGTGGTGCCGCACATCAGGGGCGGCCGCATCAAGGTGATCGCGGTGAGCAGCCCGAAGCGGGCGCTGTCGCTGCCCGACGTGCCGACCGTCGCCGAGTCGGGCGTGGCCGGCTTCGGCGCCCAAGGGTGGTCTGCCCTGTTCGTCCCCGCGGGCACGCCCCGGCCGATCGTCCAGAAACTGAACGGCGAGCTGACAGCGGCGCTCGCGAAGCCGGAGGTCAAGAAGCGCCTGATCGACCTCGGCGTGGACCCGGTGGAGATGACGCTCGAGCAGACCGCCGCTTACGTTAAATCGGAAGTTGAGAATTGGGCAAAAGCGGTCAAGCAGTCCGGCGCTCGAGCCGACTGAACCGCTCGAACACGCGTCGCAGCTCGTCGACCGCGCGCTCGTGAAGGTCGACCCGGAGATCCACTTCCGGGTGATCGAGCTGCCCCGTCACGCAGATCCAGGCCGAACGCTCGGGCCACGGCACGCCGTCGGCCGCCTGCCCGCCCGCGTCCCGCCCGCCTTCCAGCGCCTCGAGCAGGCACTCTTCCAGCGGCGCGTCCGGATGCTCGAGAAAACCCGCGACGATGCCCTCCACGGTCTGCGGGCCCGCGAGCACGTTGCCGTAGGCCGCGTAGCTCTCGCCGACGATCTTTCCGGACCAGGGCCGGACCAGAGCCCCGGAATGGGCCGCCACGCGGCCTTCCCGGTCGACGATCCCGAGCTGCCGGTACTCGAAATCTGGATCGCTCGCGGCAAGGCTCGCGAGGATGTGCTGCGGCGTGTGTCCCGCCTCCAGCATGTTCAGCGCGAGGACGTCCACGTGGCGCAGGTAAAAGGCCTGCGACTTGCACACGCCGACGTTCGCCCGGATGCTTTCGTTGCGGCGGCCGCAGGCGATCGAGAACGTCGTGCTACCGACGCCGAAGCGGCCGGTGCGCGGGCAGTGCGCGATGATCGAAAAAGTCACGAGCCCTCCCGGGCGCGCCGCTTCTTCAGATTCTCGGCGAACTCCTTAGCCGAGATCGCGTTCCTGGGATTCCTCGCGCGCTCGTCGTAGAACTCCGCGGTCGGCTTGTAGTCGGCGTACACGCGCCGCAGTTCATCGATCGGCCCCCCGTGGAAATCCACGCGCAGGTCCATGTCGTTGTGGTCCCGGCGGCCCCAGACGATGAGCGCCGCCGAGATTACCGCCCCCGCACCGGCATCGCGCCCTACCTCGAGCGCCGAGAGCAGGCGCTCGTCGAGGTCGTCCCCGGGGATGGAGTCGAATCGCTTCGCCATGGCCTCGAGCAACGGCTCCCCGTTGATTCCTTCGCCCATGATGGCGAAGCCGCCTCCTGCGCGGCTCCCCGACCAGGCGCGGAGCATCGTCCCCGAGTGGACGGCCACCGATCCTTCGCGATCGACGATTCCGGTCTGGCGTTGCTCGAACCCGGAATCGTTGCCCGCAATCTCCTTCAGCGCCTGCGCCGGGCCCCAGCCCTGCGCGAGCAGATTAAGAGCGAGGCGGTTGTTCCGTGGAAGCGGAACCCCCTGCGTGAACGTCGCGCCGATGTTCGGGCGCACGGCCGCGGCGCAAAACCTTCCCGCCGCAAGCAGGTCGCTCGCAACCGCGAGCCCCAGCTGACCGGTGCGCGCGCAGCGTGCGATGATAGAGAAATTCATGTT
>VGEP01000105.1 GCA_016869215.1 Alphaproteobacteria bacterium
CAGGACGCCCGACGAGGTCTATGATATCGACATGGAGCCAGAAAAATTGGCGGCGTAATCAAACCCAGAATCCATCTTAGCCAAGCCGCCAAACTGTCCCGGAAACCGGGACCATCTCTCGGTGCCGTGGACTGTAATGATTGTAGCCATCCGCCCACAACCCCCGCTAGCACAATACAAGTTGCTCACGGATTATAATAGAAACTGTCAGCGGGCGCGACAAACGGGGCACAAAACGCCGTAGCTCTCGCCGAGCATGATCAGTCAAAGGGTTCTCGCCGGAGTTACAGGGGGTTGGTAGCGAAGCGGGAGAGCCTATGTCCAGGGCCGATCAAGCCTTTCGGAGCACGGCCTCCCAGGTGGGAATCTGCACGGAGATTTTGGCAATTTCGACCGAAGGCCAAACAGAACAGTGACGAACACCAACAAGATGGCCCAGCCCCGCTATTACATCACCACCGCGATTTCCTACCCCAACGGCCCCCCGCACATCGGGCACGCCTACGAGGTGGTCGCGACCGACGCCATCGCGCGCTTCAAGCGGCTCGACGGCTACGATGTGTTTTTCCTGACTGGGACCGACGAGCACGGCTCGAAAATCCAGCAGACCGCGGCCAAGGAGGGCCTGAGCGCGCGCCAGCTGGTCGACCGCAACGTGCCGCGGTTCAAGGCCATGGTCGAGCGGATGAACTGCTCGAACGACGATTTCATCCGCACCACCGAGGAACGGCACCACAAATCCTCCCAGGCGATCTGGGAGCGGATGGAAAAGAACGGCGACATCTATCTCGACAAGTACGCCGGCTGGTACTCGGTGCGCGACGAGGCCTACTACGCCGAGGACGAGACGCAAGTTAACGAGCACAAGGTCCGCATCGCCACCAAGACCGGCACGCCGGTCGATTGGGTGGAGGAGGAGAGCTATTTCTTCAAGCTCTCGGCCTACCAGCAGAAACTGCTCGACCTCTACGAGCGCGTGCCGGACTTCGTGCTGCCGCGCGAGCGGCTGAACGAGGTGGCGAGTTTCGTGCGTGGCGGCCTGCAGGACCTGTCGATCTCGCGCACTACCTTCGACTGGGGCGTGCGCGTGCCCGGCAACGACAAGCACATCATGTACGTGTGGGTCGACGCGCTGACGAACTACATCACGGCGGCGGGCTTTCCCGACGACGGTAGCGCGAAGTTCAAGCGCTACTGGCCGTGCGACCTGCACGTGATCGGCAAGGACATCGTGCGCTTTCATGCGGTGTACTGGCCGGCGTTCCTGATGTCGGCGGGCATCGCGGTGCCGCGGCGCATCTTTTCGCACGGCTTCCTGTTCAACCGCGGCGAGAAGATGTCCAAGTCCGTGGGCAACGTGATCGACCCGTTCACGATGACCGACCACTACGGCGTCGATCAGTTCCGCTATTTCTTCCTGCGCGAGGTGCCGTTCGGTCAGGACGGCAACTACAGCCATGAGGCGATCGTCAACCGCATCAACGCCGACCTCGCCAACGATCTCGGCAATCTGGCGCAGCGCTCGCTGTCGATGGTTGCGCGGCAACTGGGCGGCGTGCTGCCGAAGCCCGGCGCGTTCAGCGACAACGACCGGACGCTGCTCGCCGCGGCCGACGCCATGATCGGCACCGCGCGCGATCACATGACGACGCAGCAGCTGCATCTGATCCTGAACGCGGTCTGGGCTGTGGTCGCCGACGCCAACCGCTATTTCGCGGGCGAGGCGCCCTGGGCTCTGGCAAAGACCGATCCGGCGCGGCAGGGCACGGTGCTTTACGTCACCGCCGAGGTGCTGCGGCAGGTCGCGATCCTGACCCAGCCGTTCATCCCGGCGTCGGCGGGCAAGCTGCTCGATATTCTGGGCGTTCCGGCAGGTGAACGCGGCTTCGAGCGGCTCGCAAACGACGCCGCGCGGATCAAGGCCGGCACGGCGCTGCCCGCGCCCGCGCCGGTGTTCCCGCGCTATGTCGAGCCCGAAGCCGCGAAAGCGTGAGCGACATGCTGGTCGACAGCCACTGCCATCTCGACTTCCCCGATTTCGCCGCCGATCTCGACGGCGTGGTCGGGCGCGCGCGGGAGGCGGGCGTCGGGCGGATCGTGACCATCTCGACGCGCGTGCGGCGGCTCGACGGCCTGCTCGCCATCGCCGAGCGGTTTCCGGACGTGTTCTGCTCGGTCGGCACGCACCCGCACCATGCCCACGAGGAACTCGACATTTCTGCTGCCGATCTCGTCGCGTGCGCGCGGCATCCGAAGGTGGTCGCGATCGGCGAGGCCGGGCTCGACTACCACTACGACAACTCGCCACGCGCGGCGCAGGAGCAGGGCTTCCGCGCGCATATCGCTGCGGCGCGCGAGACCGGCCTGCCGCTGGTGATCCATTCGCGCGAGGCCGACGGCGACATGGCGGCGCTGCTGCGCGACGAAATGGGGAAGGGGCCCTTCCCGGCGGTGCTGCATTGTTTCACCGGCGGGCGGGATCTCGCATTTGCCGGCATTGAGCTTGGACTCTACGTGTCGTTCACCGGCATCCTGACGTTCAAGAAATCCGACGACCTGCGCGCCATCGCGGCGGCGCTTCCGGCCGACCGCATCCTGGTCGAGACGGATTCGCCCTATCTCGCGCCGGGCAAGTTCCGCGGCAAGCGCTGCGAGCCGGCTTATGTCGCGGAGACCGCCAAGGTGCTGGCCGAGGTGCGCGGCGTGTCGCCGGACGAGATCGCCCGACAGACCACGGACAATTTCTTCCGGCTGTTCGGCAAGGTGCCGCGTTCGATTGGGCGCGCAGACCAGTCTACGCAGTCTGCGCCATCCGAACTGCGTTCCGCATGAGTCTGACCTTTACGATCCTGGGCTGCGGCTCATCCATGGGCGTGCCGCGCCCGGCGCTGGGCTGGGGCGCGTGCGACCCGAACAACCCCAAGAACCGCCGCCGCCGCACGTCATTGCTGGTCGAGCGCCGTGGACCGAAGGGCAAGACCACGGTGCTGATCGACACATCGCCGGATCTGCGCGAGCAGTTGATCGACGCCGGCGTGCAATGGGCCGACGGCGTGTTCATCACCCATGAGCACGCCGACCACACCCACGGCATCGACGACCTGCGGGCGCTGTTTGTGCGAAAGCGGCGCCGGGTCGACGTCCATATGACCGAGACGACGGCCGGCGTCATGCGGACGCGGTTTTCGTACTGCTTCGTGCAGCCGCCCGGCAGCGAATATCCGCCGATCCTGCAGGAGCACCGGCTGGTGCCGGGCCAGGCCGTTGCGGTCCAGGGGGAGGGTGGACCGATCGAAGCCCTGCCCTTGCTCCAACAGCACGGCGACATCGTCTCGCTCGGCTTCCGGTTCGGCTCCGTGGCCTATTCCTGCGACCTGAGCGGCATGCCGCCGGAGAGCGAGGCAGCGCTGGCCGGTCTCGATATCTGGATCGTGGACGCGCTGCGCTACGCGCCGCACCCGAGCCACTTCAGTGTCGACGATGCGCTGGCCTGGATCGAGCGGCTCAAGCCCAAGCGTGCGATCCTGACCAACCTGCATTCAGACCTGGACTACGAGGAGCTAAGGCAGAAGCTGCCGCCGCATGTCGAGCCGGCCTACGACGGCATGCGGGTCGAATTTCCTGAGCACGGCGGCTCTTGAAGCTCTATTGCAAGTCTTGCGCCTAACTCCCTACTAACTTGCTCTTTTTGCGAATAGAGCCATCGGAATCGACATTCGATCAATTCGTCGAATAAATTTGCTAATTCAGCTATTTGTCAGCGGCTCCTAATGTTCGGCGCCGTGACTGCCGCAGGTCCGGAAAATCCGCTTTGGTTCCATAATATGTCTTATGCGAATAATGGATTTGTGGATCGGCGCGAAGCCTTCGTCCGCCGCTCCGGGGCTCTGCTACGGTCGCGCCAAACCGCACAGGCGCGACGCCCTTGAAACCCTCCCGCGACATTGCCCGGCTGATCGAGATCATGGCGGCGCTTCGCACGCCCGGCACCGGCTGCCCGTGGGACGTGGAGCAGAGCTTCGAGACCATTGCGCCGTACACGCTGGAAGAGGCCTACGAGGTCGCGGACGCGATCGCGCGCGGCGATCTGGCGGACCTGCGGGACGAACTGGGCGACCTGCTCCTTCAGGTCGTGTTCCACGCCCGGATGGCCGAAGAGCAGCGCGCGTTCGATTTCGGTGCCGTGGTCGAGGCCATCACCGAAAAGCTCATCCGCCGTCATCCCCACGTGTTCGGCGAGGCCCGCGGCAGGACGCCGGACGAGGTCAAGGGCCTCTGGGAGCGGATCAAGGCCGAGGAGAAGGCCGAGCGCGCGCGGCGCGGCGGCAAGCCGGCCGAGCCGGACGGGGCGCTGGCCGGGGTGCCGGTCGGGCTCCCTGCCCTGACCCGTGCGCTGAAGCTCCAGCAGAAGGCCGGGCGCGTCGGCTTCGACTGGAACGACCCGAGCGCGGTGCTGGCCAAGATTCGCGAGGAGTGCGGCGAGATCGAAGCCGAGATCGCGGCCGGCGGGGGTGAGAAGGCCGCGGCCGAGGTCGGCGATCTGCTGTTCGCCGCCGTCAACCTCGCCCGGCATCTCGATGCCGATCCGGAAACCGCGCTCCGTGCCGCCAACGCCAAGTTCGAGCGGCGGTTTGCTTCCATCGAGCGTGCGCTGGCGGAGCGCGGAAAGAAGCCGCAGGATTCTACGCTCGCCGAGATGGACGCCCTGTGGGACGCGGCCAAGGCAGCGGAACGTTAGAGCGGTTCACCGTTTTTCTGAATCGATAGGGATTCCGTTGGGCTACGGATTGTGATTCAAGCTGCTGGCTGGGTTGGAGGCCAGCAGCTCATGACCCGACCTCTTTCCACCGATTTGCGCGAGC
>VGEP01000106.1 GCA_016869215.1 Alphaproteobacteria bacterium
CTGCTTCCGGCCATGCCGTGCGCCGCGTCGAGCATGCTCTTGCACACCGCCATCGAGATGTTGAGGAAGAAGTGGTCGTTGCCCGCGATGAACTCGATCGCCGCGGCGATGTCGGCCGGCGGCGCGGCGGATTTCAGCAGTGCGGGCACAAGGCGCTTGATGAACAGCGACGAGGCGGCGGTGTTGCGGTTATGCACTTCGTCGCCCATGTGCAGTGCCTGGGCCATCAGCGGCTTGAGTTCGAGGTCCTTCAAGTGCTCCAGGCCAGCGCGCAGCGTCGGCGCGAGCGTCTTCTCCATCCACCGCAGGCGCGCGATGACTTCCGGGCTGTTGGCCCCGAAGCGCAGCACCTTGCCCAGGCCCTCGTTGAGCGTGCTGAATGCCCTGTTGCCGTGCGCCGTGTTCTCGACCATCCATACGGGCATCGAGGGGCTCAGGATGCCGGCCATGGGCCCGACCGCGGCGTGGTGGTGGCAGGGCTCGAAGGCGATGTCGCCGGAGTCGGCCATCGCCTGTGCGTGCTTTTCGTCTGCCGCCCAACCTTCGTATAGGATCGCACCGACGATAGCGCCGCGCATCGGTCCGCACATGCGCCGCCACTCGATCGGGGGCCCGGCGTGCAGGATCATGCGCTCGCCGAGCCCGGGAACCACCTCGCCCGCAGCACCGATGCCGGCGAGCTTTGGCTGGGCGACGAGATAGCGCTCGACGGCTTGCGCGTTGGCGGCATCGATGCCGGGATGGCCGACGAGCCTCGCCAGCGCTTCGCACGCCCGACGCTCGCCATTGGCCGGCGGCGCCCAGTCGAGCCGCGTCGCGGCGCCGCCGCGCTTCTCGATCGCATCGGCGAACGAGGCGAGGCCGACGTTGAGCACCGAGAGCGGTCGGCCGAACAGGGAATTCATGTTTTCTTGGTCAAAGCTGAAGCCAGCATCACCGCGCGCGCATTGCTCTCCGCGAGCAGCACGCCGGCCGCGCGCAGCGCCGACTCCTGGCGCTCGAGGCCCTGGGGATCTTCGTCAGTGCCGCAGACCGAGGCGACCAAGGCGACCGAGCGGTTTTTCTTTCTGGCCGCGGCGAGCGCGGGGATCATTTCGGCGGCGGGGTCGGGGTGCGCGCCGTAGCCCAGCACCACGTCGAACAGGATCACCGCCACCTCAGGATCGGCCGCTTCTGCGAGCAGCCGCTCGTTGCGCAAGCGGTGATCGATCATCGGGTGCGGCCGGCCGCGGGTGAAGACATCGTCGCCGAGGTCGATGACGGTGTGCTCGCGCGACTTCCACACGTCCTTCATCTTGCGCGTCGCGTCGACCGGCGCGTTGGACCATGCGTCGCCGAGGAGCGCGCAGGCCTCGTAGCAGAACGTGCCGCCGCTGTAGAGGCCGCGGATGTGGCGCTGCCCGGCATTGAACCTGATCACAGGCTGCTTTGCGGCGCCAAGCGCGGCCCGGCCCGGCTTGCGGCCCTTCGAAAGCGCTACTGCGGCAGACGCCGCTTCCTCCAAGGTTCTCGCGAAGAAAAGCTTTCCGTTAGCGGCGTTTTGCGCAGCCCCCACAAAATTCACAACCACTGGCTTGCCGGCGCGGCGCGCAGCGCCGAGCACCGTCTTCGCCACTTCCGGCGCGGGCGGCTTAGAGATCAGCACGATCACGCTTGTGTTGGGGTCGCGTGCGAGGCGCTCGAGCCCCTGCAGCATCGTGATGCCTCCGACTTCACGCTGCAAGTCGCGGCCGCCGGTGCCGATGGCCTGCGAGATGCCGGCGCCGCGGCGGTGCGCGAGGCTCGTGACCTGCTGCGTGCCGGTGCCCGAGGCGCCGACCACGCCGATCGCGCCGCGCCGCACCGCGTTGGCGAAGCCGAGCGGCACACCGTCGACGATCGCGGTGCCGCAGTCCGGGCCCATGACGAGCAGGCCACGGCTACGCGCCTCGCGCTTGAGCGCGACTTCGTCGGCTAGCTCCACGTTGTCGCTGAACAACATCACATTCAGGCCGAGGCGCAGCGCCTTCAGCGCTTCGGTGGCGGCGTACTCGCCGGGCACCGAGATCATCGCGAGGTTGGCCTGCGGTGCGTGCGCGAGCCCCATCTGCAGGCTGCGTAGCGGCTGCGCCGCACCGCCGCCGGCCGGCCGCTCGGGCGGCTTGTGCAGCGCCGCGAGCGCCACCTTGAGCGCCGCCTCGAGCGAAGCGCCGGACTTGCCACGCACCGCGACCAGCAGGTCGTTGGGGTTCGCCGGGAGCGCCGTGCCGATCAGCCCCGCCGCGCGCACGAGCTCCAGGTTCGCCGGCGTCGCCATCACCGCCGCGGCCTGCTCGACCCCGGGGAGCCGGCCGAGGCCCGCCGAGAGCTGCATCAGCGACACCGAGTCGCGGTACAGGTTGGACACCAGTTTGTGTTTGTACACAGACTTGCATACTAGCTTGTTGTGGCGGTATGCTGCAACTGGGCGGACCTTTTGCGATTTCATCTATGGATCAAACAACATCTGCGAATCAAGTCCTTCTTCGCTACCTCGGAGAACGCTGTCAAGACTCAGGTCTGGATCGCCGTCAGCGTCTACGTGCTGGTGGTTATCGTTCGCAAGCGCCTCGCGGTGGATAGCTACCTGCATGAGGCGCGACAGATCATGAGCCTGACCACGTTCGAGACAACACCACTGGATCAGCTACTTACGCTTACACCGCACTTCTCGATTTCGTCGAATTCACCCAATCAGCTGAATTTGTTCAAAATTAACCGGACACTACTGAAGGAGTCCTCAAGATGAAACAGTTACTCGCCGTCCTTCCGCTACTTGTCATCCTGGTCGCGCTCTTGCCGCCATTTCGCTTCCATGTCTTGGTCGCCGGCTTGATCGGCGCGGCGCTTGCAGTCGCCATCGGCGGGCTGTCCGCGCCCAAGGTGACTGAGCTGTTTTTCGGTGGGATGACGCAAATCTTGGATATCAAGTCGGTCATGCTATTCGCGGCTACGGCGATGGTGCTGGCGCGTTGCGGATGCACGAATGCAATCATGGAATTGATGACGAAATGGTTCGGAGCCAAGACTGAACTCATCGCGGGCGCGATGGTGTTAGTTCAAGCGACCGCTACTTACATGGCTGGGATCGGCGCAGCCAATACGCTGGTCACCGCCCCGCTCGTATTCGCCGCGGTGGGGTACGTGCCGCTCGCGATCGTGGGCATGTCGATCGTGTCGGGTGCGTCGTGGGCAACATCGCCGTCCTCTGCCGAAGCCGCATACATCTCCAAACAGATGGGTATCTCGCCGGCCGAATATGCCTCCTTCATGCTTCCTTACACCATGGTTTTCTGGGCAATCGGCATGCTACTCGCCTGGTACGGTGTGCGCCGGTATCGGCTAGCAGGCCGACTGGTCCCCGGCAGGTCGATGGATACGCACGGCGGGTCGGGAAATCAGACGGCCGCGAAGGCCCCCATTGAAATCCCCGTGACCAATGGGCCGGGAACCGACATTGGCGCTGGCCTGAGTGCCGCCCGCCGGGCAACACCATTCTTCCTCATGCTGCTACTCATTCTGGCCGGCCCTCCGCTCAACCGCATGATTGGAATCCCGCTGTTCTCGGCGGTGCTGCTTCCGTTTTGGGTCCTACTTATGACCGCCCTTTTGCTGCGGGTGCACCCGAATCGGATCGCGGAAATGTTCGTCGAAGGCGGCCTTACCATCCTTCGTTACATGTTTTTGGTCGCCCTCTTCCTCGGCTTCATCAGGATGCTGAGCGAGATCGGAACTTTCACGGCGATCGCCAGCCTCGTCGGCTTCGCAGCACCAGCCATCGTTTTGGCGGCGGCGCTGGTCGTGGCATTCCTTATCGCCATTCCGGCGGCAGCTTACACGGTTGCGATCGATGCGCTGATAATTCCGGTCTTGGGGGCTGTTGGGGTTCCGGTTTGGGCCTATGGTTTTGTGGGAATTGCGGTTGCGCAAGGCGCCATGATGAGCCCTGTGCAAATCAACGTTGCTGCCACCGCTCACGGTTTTAAAACCGATATTCTGTCAATCGTGCGCAACAACGCGCCCTACATGCCGTTTGCATTCTTGGTCACGCTGTTAATGGCGACGTTCTTCGCGGGCCGCTAATCGCACGTCGATTTTAAGATGTAGATCGGTGATCATGTCGGCGTGAGAATCGGCTGCGGCCACATGCAAAAGAAAGGGTAGGGCATGAGAACGTCAAAGGTATTTCGTATTCCGATGTCGCACCCGGGTGACGTCTCCGGCCTGAAGGCTCTCTTCGACAAGGGCACGATCGCGCCCAACGAGGTTGTCGCCATCCTCGGCAAGACGGAGGGAAATGGCTGTGTCAACGATTTCACCCGCGGCTACAGTACCTTCGCATTCCAGGTGCTGCTCGCTGAGACTCTGAAGATATCCCGCGAGGAGGTCGCAAAACACGTCGCGTTCGTCATGTCGGGCGGCACAGAAGGAGTCCTCAGTCCGCACGCCAATGTCTTCGTACGCTCCCAATCCTCCAGTAGCAAGCAAGCGAAATCTAAGCGGCTGTCGATT
>VGEP01000107.1 GCA_016869215.1 Alphaproteobacteria bacterium
ACCCGGATTTCGTTCGGGTAGCACTTCGAGCAACGCCGCCGTGTAGGGGTGGCGCGGCCGCTCGATCACGCGCGCGACGGCGTCGGATTCCAGCCCCTGCCCGGCATACATCACTAGGATCCGCTCGGCGGTCTCGGCGACGACGCCGATGTCGTGGGTGACCAGGACCAGCGCCATGCCCTGGTCGCGCCGTAGCTCGCCGAGCAGGTCGAGGATCTGCGCCTGGATCGTCACGTCGAGTGCGGTGGTCGGCTCGTCCGCGAGCAGGAGCCGCGGCTTGCAGGCGATCGCCATCGCGATCATAATGCGCTGGTTCATGCCGCCGGAGAGCTGGTGGGGAAAGCGGCCGAGCGCTTCGCCGGCATCGGGCATCCCGACGGTCTCGAGCAGTTCCGCGGCGCGACGCCTAGCCACCGATCCCGCGAGCCCTCCGTGCTCGTGCAGCGTCTCTGCGAGCTGAAATCCGACGGTGAAGCACGGATTGAGACTCGTCATCGGCTCCTGGAAGATCATCGCCAGCGCGCCGCCGTTGATGCGACGGCGTTCATGCCGGCTCAGCGACGCGAGCTCGCGCCCGTCGAAGGCAAGACGGTCGGCGCGCACGCGGGCGGATTGCGGCAACAGTCCCATGACCGCGAGCAGCGACACGCTCTTGCCGGAGCCCGATTCGCCGACGATGCCGAGCGCCTCGCCTTCGGCGACGTCGAGATCGAGCCCCTCGACCGCGCGCAACAGGCCGCGCGAGGTCTCGAACTCGATGGTGAGGTTGCGGATCTCGAGCAGCGGCATGGATCGCCTCAGCTGCGCCGTAGTCTTGGATCGAGCGCGTCGCGCAGCCCGTCGCCGAGGACGTTGAGCGCAAGCACGACGATCAGGATCGCGAGGCCGGGAAAGGTCACCACCCACCAGGCGCGCAGCACGAACTCGCGCGAATCGGCGAGCATCGTCCCCCATTCCGGCGTTGGCGGCTGCGCGCCGAGACCGAGGAAACCCAGCGCCGCCGCCTCGAGGATAGCGCCCGAGAAGCACAGCGCCGCCTGCACCAGCAGCGGCGCCATGCAGTTGGGCAGGATGGTGTCGAACAACAGGAAGACGGGCTTTGCGCCGGCGAGCCGCGTCGCCGCGACATAAGTCTTCGACAACTCCACCAGCACCGCGGCGCGCGCGATGCGCACGATGTGCGGCAGGAAGACGATGGAGATCGCGATCACCGCGTTGTCCATGCCCGGCCCAAGAATCGCCACGACGATGATCGCGAGCAGAAGGCCCGGCAGCGCCAGCAGCACGTCCATCAGCCGCGCGGCGGCGAGATCGACGAGGCCGCCCGCGAAGCCGGCGATGGCGCCGATCGTGATCCCGGCGACCAGCGACAGCGCCACCACGCCGATCGCGATCAGCAGCGAGAAGCGCGCGCCATGGATCACGCGTGAGAGAATGTCGCGGCCGATCGGATCGGTGCCCAGCGGAAAGGTCCACGAGCCGCGTGCGGTCCAGGCCGGCGGCTGCAGCACCGAATCACGGAACTGCTGGCCGGGCGCGTGCGGCGCGACGACATCGGCAAAAATCGCAGCGAGCACCACCAACACAAGAACGCCGAGGCCGACGACCGCCCCCTTGTGACGCAGGAAGGCGTACAGGAAGGCGCGCGCGGGGGACTGCGCCGCCGCGTCCGACATCGCCGCGACGTCGGGTTCAGCGCGCATGGCGAATGCGCGGATTGACCACGCCGTAGAGCAGATCGACGAGCAGGTTCACCGCGACGACCATCAGCGCCAGGAGAAGAACGCCGCCCTGCACGACCGGATAGTCGCGCCGATAGACGCCCTCGAGCAGCCATTTGCCCACGCCCGGCCAGCTGAAGATCGTCTCCGTCATGACGGCGCCGGTGACCAGCACGCTGATCTGCAGCCCGATCACGGTAATCACCGGGATCAGAGCGTTGCGCAACGCGTGCACGTTCACCACTCGCCAACCCGGCAGTCCCTTGGCGCGTGCGGTTCGCACGTAATCGTCGTTGAGCACCTCGAGCATCGACGAGCGGGTCATGCGCGCGATCACCGCCAGCGGAAAGGTAGCGAGGACGATGGCAGGCAGGATCACGTGGCGCACTGCCGAGGTAAGGGCGCCGGGCTCGTCGACCAGCAACGAATCGATCAGGTGGAACCCGGTTATCGGCTCGAAATAGAACTGCACCCCTAGTCGCCCCGAGACCGGGGTCCAGCCAAGCGTGCCGGAGAACAGCAGAATCAGCAGCAGCCCCCACCAGAATACCGGCATCGAGTAGCCGGAGAGCGCGGCGACGATGGTGGCATGATCGACCAGTGAGCCGCGCTTGACCGCGGCGATGACGCCGGCGGGGATGCCGACGAGCAGCGCCAGCAGCAGCGCCGCGGTGCCCAGTTCGAGCGTCGCGGGGAGCAGCGCCAGGAATTCCTTTAGTACCGATTCGGACGTACCGATCGAGCGCGAGAAGTCACCGCGCAGGATATTGCCCAGATAGATCAGATACTGCTCGTGGAGCGGCCGATCGAGGCCGAGCATCGCCAGCGCGCGCTCGCGGCCGACAGCGTTGAGCCCGGTTTCACCCATCATCGCCACGACGGGATCGCCGGGAATGAGCCGGACGAGCGTAAAGGTCACCAGCGTGATCCCGAGGACGGTCGGGACCACGCGCAGGATGCGGCCAATGAGGAACCCGACCATCTCCGCTCGTTCCTCACTCGCTCATAAGCGTCACGCGACCTTGACCGTCCCGCCGGACTTGCCGACGAGGCCGAGCGCGTCCGCCATCTTCATGGCGAGCTTGACCTGCTCGGCGTTCACGGGGTCGCCGGGATTGCGGGCGCTGCCGAGAGCGAGGCCGCGTAGGCGGCAGACCTCCTTGATCCACGCATAGTAGATCGCCGGCGTCGTCGCCATTCGCTGGATCGGATCAATGCGCTCGTTGAGCGCGCGCGCCGCCTTCATGTCCTGCACGATGCAGGTCAGGCGCCATAGCTCGACGGCATGCTCGGGGATCATGTTCGACGGGCCGGCGACCCAGCCAACGGCGCCGAGCGCCATCGACGGGAACGCGAGGGTGTCGACGCCTTCGAAGATCGCGAATCGCTCGCCGGTCATCGCGCGCAGCAGAGTGACGTGGTCGATCACGCCGGTCGTCAGCTTGACCCAAGGAATGTTGGCGCGGTCTGCGATGCGAATGATGTCCGCCGGCGTGAGCAGCACCTGATGGGCGTAGGGCGCGTTGTAGAGCATAATCGGCGTGTCCACCGCGTCAGATACCGCTGCATAATGGCGCACGACCGCGTCCATTGTCGGACGGCCGTAGTAGGTCGGGGTCAGCAGCAGTCCGTCGGCTCCGATCGACTTGGCGTGCCTCGCCCATTTCACCGCGCCGCGCGTCGCGTCCGAGCTCGCGCCCACCAAGATCGGCACGCGGCCGCGAGCGTGCTCGACCGCGGTCGAGGCGAGGTCCATGCGTTCCTTGTCGTCGAGCGCGGAGAACTCGCTGGTCGCCGCGTTGGCGATGATCGCGTGGACGCCGCCCGCGATCACGTGATCGATCAGCGCGCGATAGGCGCCGAGATCAACATTTTCGCCGTCGGCCGTGAACGGCGTCAGCAGTGGTGTCACGATTCCCTGGAGCTTACTGGCCATGTGTCTTTCCCTCGATCATCTCGGCGCCGTCAACCGACGCAGAACCAATATAAGCGCGGATTCAACTCGCCAGTGCATAGAGATTTAGGAGCGAGCGAGGGAGTCGAAAACCTCTTGCGGTGAACGGAAGCCGAGAGATTTCCAAGGTCTTGTGTTGAGCAAACGTTCGACCATGGCCACCTCGGCATTGGAAATCGTAGAGAAGTTGGCGCCGCCGTGGCCTCCGTCACACCCGGTTCCAGCCCATTATTTCCGTCCATGCTCTACCTCCGTCTTTACGATCGGTAGCGCAGTGCGCTGTCTCAGGAAACCGTGCCCGACCCCAACAGCACCACCGTCAGATCACCGGTGGGGAATAAGCACCGCTTACAAAGAACCGGGCGCAGTACAGAATAAGCACCGCTTACCTTTTAC
>VGEP01000108.1 GCA_016869215.1 Alphaproteobacteria bacterium
TGGCCCGAGCTACAAAGGCTGCAACTACCAGCGCAGTTGACCAGAAGATGGCGCTTCCAACTGTCATTCCGTGCCTCGCTCTGTTGCCCTCTGTTTCCTTGACGCGGGCTCGGCGGCCCTAACCTTCCGGGGATTGTATGGCGGGGCTGGTGTATTGAGGTGCGCCGTTAATGAATTTTCTTTGAGGGCCGGTGCTTCAGGCGCCCGATCGCCGGGTGATCGGTGCGGCGAGTGCCGGGCGACGTGCAAAGACGGTCGGCGGATTCTAAAGAGCCCCGGTCGTGCGCATGGAAGGACACGCCGAGCTGCCGTTCGAGGGAGGCCCTTAATACGGCCTATCGTCTCGGCGGGGGTAGACGCGCGAAGACGGTCGAAGGGCTGCACGCGGTAGTTCTTACAACTTCACTGCCGCGTCGGGCGCCGCTACAAACTCACCGCCTATCGCGATCTCGACACAGGCGCGCTCGCCATGAGCCGCGCGGTCGGGTACCCGGCGAGCATCGTCGCACAGATGGTGCTGTCGGGCGAACTCCGCCGGGCGGGCGTGGCGAGCCCGATCCGCGACGTCCCGCCCGACGCGTTCTTCGAGGCGCTGGCCCGCCGCGGGCTGACCGTCACGGAGCGGGAGATCGAGGTGGACGAGTGCTACGTTGGTTTATATCAACGTCCCACCTTCGCGTATTCCACGTTCGCCTGCTGCAGGATCGGGAGGTCGGGATCGGCGTCCTTCCAGCGCGCGAGCAGGTCCTGGTAGGCCTTGCGGGCTGCGGCGGTGTCGCCTGCCTCGGCACTCGCGCGCGCGTACTCCAGCAGGTAGAGCGGTTCGAGCATCGTGAGGCGCACGAGCGCCGGCTGGTCGAGAATCTTCTTCAATTCGGCCGCGGCATCGGCCGGGCGGTGCGCCCGCAGGAAGGCCTGTCCGCGCAGGAGCGGTGAGATCCGGTTCCAACTGTTGTCGTACGGCCGCGCCGATTCCAGCGCCTCGAATGCGCGCGCGGGCTCGTCCCGGGCGAGCGCCATCGCGGCGCGCACTTCCGGGAGCGCGGCCTGTTGCACCCACGTGGACTTCGGATAGAGCGCGTTGACCGCGTCCATCTCCTTCTGGGCGCCGGCTGCGTCGCCGACAAGCGCGGAAGCCAGGGCCGCGTCGGTCCGGGGCTCTCCCGCACCGAGAATCTTCCGCGCTGCTTCGATCGCGTTGCGCGCCTGGCGGACGTTGCCGTACAGAGCGTCCAGCAGGGCCATCCGCAGTTCGTAGCCCGCCGCGACTTCGCGCAGTCCGGCCTGCTGCGCGAGTTGAACAGCCGATGATGCGAGCTTGCGCGCTTGGTCGAATCGCCCTTCCGTGCTCGCGACGGCCGAGTGCCATGACGTCATCACGTACTCTTCCGGCTTGCCGCGCGCCCACTCGATTTCGTGCGCAATGGCCGCCCGATCGCCCGCGAGCCACCCGCGGAAGGCCAGCGCCTGATGGACAAGCACACCGTCGACCTTCCGGTCAATCGCCTGCTGCAGCACTGCGCGCGCTTCATCGAGGCGGTTGAGCAAGAGGTAGCTCTCGCCGACGTGGAAGTAGCTTAGCGATGTGGTGGGCGCGAACTGGAGCTCCGCCTGTGCCTCCGGCAGGGCCCTTTCGGCCTGGCCCATCCCATAGTAGAGAACGGAGAGATTGCCGTGCGGGATGGAATCGCGTGGGTAGGTCTTCTTCCAGACCTCGTAGTTCTCGCGCTGCTTGTCCGTCTCGCCGGTGACCGACCCGTAATAGTGCCCAGTGATGTAGAGGCGCTCGCGCTCGCTGACGCGATCCCGGAGGCCGAAGGCCCTGACCTTGAACTCGCGTCCCAGCTGGGTCTCGCCGATGTTCTGGTACACCGTGCCCAGGCGCGCGTACGCCACGGCGAAGTTGGGATCCAGCTCGATGGCGCGCTTGAAGAAGGGAATCGACGAGGCCTCGTTGCCCAAAGCGCGCTCGACCGTCCCGAGGCTGTAGGCCTTCAGCGCGTCGAGCGATGAAGTCGTCGCCCGCTCGATGGGCGTGTCGAGCCGATGGATGGAGGCGAGCGATTCGCCCAGCCTGCCGCGCAGCCGCGACGCCGCGCCGCCGAGCGCCTCGAGCACGGCGTCCTTGCCCTTCGCCTCGGCCTGTTCCTGCGCCAGCAATTCGCCGGTCTGGCAGTTGAGGGCTTCGAGCGTGATCGCGTACGTGCTGCCGATGCCGGCAATCGTGCTGGCCAGCATCGCCTTTGCGCCTTCCCGCTGGCAAACCTCCTGGCCGATCGTTTTCGTCACGCGCTCGCCGGCCGAACGGCCCATCTGCTTCAGGGTCGCGAAGACGCTCGACTCGGGCAACAGGTTGAGATACGGCGACTGTCCTAGGTTCACGGCCAGCGCCTGCTTCAGCGCGTCGTCGAACACGGCGTCGCCGGTCGTGTTGGTGAAGTCGGTGAGCAGAAGCGTGTCGCGCTCGGTCAGTGCAGGTGCGGACGAGGACCGGAGGACCAGGAAGGCGGCGACGCCTGCGGCGACCAGCAGGACCGATCCGCCGATGGCGATCAGCGCCTTCCGCCGCGGCGCGCTGCGGATGTCCGGCCCCGATCCGACGACGCCCGGCGTTGGCCCGGACGCTGCGGCGGATCCCGATCCGGAGCCGGACGCATGCGCCGCGGGCCCCGACGCCGGTGACGGGGCGGGCGCCGCGACAGCGGTGCCCATCGGGACGCCGCTTTGGACCTCGCCGGCTACCACCGTCCGGCTCGACGTCGTATCCCGCCGCAGCCGCTTGAGGTCGGCGAGCATCTCCGCTGCCACCTGATAACGGAGACTTCGATCCTTTTCGAGCGCCTTGTTGATGATCCGCTCGAATTCGGCCGGCAGCTCCGGGTTGAGGCGGATCGGCGAGGCGGGCGCCCGGCCCAGGATGCCCTCGAACACGATGGCACTCGTCGCGCCCTTGAACGGCGGCGTGCCCGTCGCCATTTCGTACAACACCACGCCGAACGAGAACAGGTCGCTCCGCGCGTCGAGCTCCTGCCCGCGCGCCTGCTCCGGCGACATGTACGCCACGGTCCCGAGCGTCGTACCCGGGCTGGTGAGATCGTCGTCGGCCAGCCGCGTCTCCTGCGCGGGTTCGGGCGCCGCCGTCCGGTGCTGGGGCGCGAGCTTGGCGAGGCCGAAGTCGAGCACCTTCGCCTGTTCGCGCCGCGTGACGAAGATGTTGACCGGCTTGATGTCGCGATGCACGATCCCGCTCGCGTGCGCGGCGTCGAGCGCGTCGGCAATCTGGATCGCCAGATCGAGAAGATGCTCGAGATCCATCGGCCGCCCGTCGATGGCGCGTTTGAGCGTCCGCCCGTCCATGCACTCCATGACGATGAAGTGCTGGCCTGCGTGCTCGCCGATGTCGTGGAGCGTGCAGATATGTGGATGGTTCAGGGACGAGGCCACGCGCGCCTCGCGCTGGAAGCGTTCGAGCGCCTGCGGGTTCTGCGAGAGCTCGGGCGGCAGGAACTTGACGGCCACCTGGCGGCCGAGCCGCGTGTCCTCGGCGCGGTAGACGACGCCCATCCCGCCGCCGCCGAGCTTTTCGAGAATCCGGTAGTGGGAGAC
>VGEP01000109.1 GCA_016869215.1 Alphaproteobacteria bacterium
TGCTCTGGGACGCCAAGCATTCCTGGTATTTCGGCGCCAACGTGGCGGGCAAGCCACAGGTGTTCATGCCCTACGCCGGCGGCCTGAACAAGTACCGCAAGATTTGCCAAGGGATCGCGGCGCGGGGGTACGAGGGGTTTGTGATGCAGGGCGCGGCGTGAGCGGTCCGGTCCGAGGGGGCAACCCAAATCTCACCAGGTAGGGCAATCGAAACCTCCTGGTCCGCCTCGTAGCAGCTCAGCGCCCGGGTCCAGGCGGGGAGCCTCAGGCGCTTCTTCGCATTCGCCGCTGCGCTACCTTCCATTGTATGGGTCGCGGGGCTCATCTTCTGGTCCCCCTCTATCAAGGCTGAGAAAGCCACCAGAGGCTAATCCCCGCGGCCTAGAGCACCGGCGCCTGCGCCCCGGAAGCAGCCTCGACGTGCACTTTGCAGCAGTTGCTTTGCGGCGGCGCGACCGTGGATAGCACGCCGCTATGGTCACAGCAGCCGCCGCTCCACCAGCGCGCCCCCTCGCCGTGGCAGTACTTGCCGTCCGCGCCGACCATCTTCATGAACATCGGGTGGTAGTTGCGGCACACCTCCAGCTCGGTCTTCACCCAATGCAGCGGGTCTCTTGCATAGTGCTCCCAATACCCACCGCTCATGTTGATACCCGGCACGGCGGGATTCCAGCTCTCGTCCAGCCAGAGCTCGGGGTCGCCGTACTTGGCGCACAGCCTGCGGATGGTGGGGTCATCCAGCGCGAGCAGCCGGCCGTTCTCGATCACGTTCTCGTTGTCGCCCGAGCGCGCCACCGTATAGGTCGGGAAGTAGAGGTGCAGGTGCCAGTGCCCTACTAGGTGTCCCGCGCGCGCCGCCTCGCGCTCGGCCATCGAGGAAATGATGGTGCCGAACCCCATGTGGATGACGCCCGAGCGGACGCGCTCGTAGAGGCAATTGACGAACCCCGAGGGGAAGTCCTTGCGCGGGCGATGGATGTGGGGATTGGTGCCGATGGAAGCCTCCCACCACCACATGATGCCCTTGCCGGGGAACCCGGGGTACTGGATGTGCTTCGTCCGCTCCATCACGTCGCGCAGCTTCTCGCCGAACAGGCCTCCGGCGTTGATTTGCGTGATGCGCGAGTTCTCCACGACGAGTTGCGTCCAGTCCACCGGCGCTATGTGGTTCGTGGTCCCGGCGATCACCCCGCAGCCGTCTTCCTTCGTCGGGTGGTACATCCAGGGGCGCCCAGTGACGTGCCCGGGCAGGTAGGTCTTGCCGAAATGCTCGTTGCCGGTCCAGGTCCGGCGGGTGAGCTCGGCGTCGTAGAAATCGCGTTTCGCATCCCAGTAACCGTCATGGTTCGTGTACGAGATGTCCGTGCCTTCCGGATCGGTGATGCGCACGCGCCGCGCGGTGCGGATGCGGTCCCACGCCCAGCGATCCATGGCGTTGAGCACCTCGATCGGCATGGCGTGCGCCGGCGAGGCGAGGATCTCCGGCGTGATGAACGGCATGCGCTGGATCTTGATGTAGCGCTCGGCGAGTACCGGGCCGCCATAGCCCATCAGGATCTTGTCATAGTTGCGCTTTTCCTCCTCCTCCTCCCACATATCCATCCATTCCGCCAGTTCTTTCGTGCGGAAGAGGTAGTAGTCCACCTCGTCGGCGCCCACCCACTGCGGCACCGGGCCGCGGTCGATCTTCTTGATCTCGTACTTGACCTTGTACTTCTCGAGGATGCGCTGGCAGGCCTGGATGACGAGGTCGCTGTGCCAGTTGTCGACGCGCAGCATCACGCGCTCGCCTTCCTTCAGGTCCCAGCACGCGTTGAGGCCGTTGTTGTACGCGCGGCGCGCCACGTGCTCGAGGTATGGCAGGAGCTGGTCCGAGCTCGTGATCTCGACGTACGGCGGGCAGCGCGGCGGGCGCTTGCCGAGGAGCGGCGGCGCCGGATACTTCGGAAGGCCTTGAGGAGCAGCCATCAGTCCACCGAGGCCCCGGAAGCCTTCACCACCTTGCCCCACCGCTCGAGCTCGGCGGCGACATGTCTGCCCAGTTCCTCCGGCGTGGACGGCACGGGCTCGGCGCCGCGGCCCAGGAGCGCGTTGCGGACTTCCGGTTCCTCGAGCGTCCTGCGGATGGCCCCGTTCAGCGCGTCGATAACTGGGCGCGGCGTGCCGGCGGGCGTGAAGATCCCGTCCCACGCACTCATTTGGAAGCCCGGGATCGCCGCCTCGGCGATGGTCGGCACCTCCGGCAGTGTCGGGAAGCGCTGTGCCGTGGTGACCGCGAGCGCCTTGATCTTTCCCGCCTTGGCATGCGGTATGGCGCTGCCCATGATCTCGATCATGAGCGGCACGCGGCCCGCGATGAGGTCGATCATTGCCGGCGCGCCGCCCTTGTACGGCACGTGCGTCATGTCCACGCCGGCGACGGTCTTGAACATCTCGCCCGCGAGGTGCGAGGTGGTGCCGTTGCCGGCAGAGCCGAAGAAGGTCTTCGGGTTCGCCTTCAGGTAGGCGACCAGGTCGCGCATGTCGTTTGCCGGGACCGAGGGATGCGTCACGACGAGCAGCGCGATCTGCGTCATGCGCGAGACCGGCGCGAAGTCCTTCACCGCGTCGAAGCCGGTGCGCTTGTAGAGCGTGTGGTTGATCGCGTGGGTGCCGTTGGTGCCGTAGAGGATGGTGTAGCCGTCCGGATCCGCCTTCGACACGTGCTCCGCGCCGACATTTCCTCCCGACCCGGGCCGATTGTCGACCACGATCGGCTGGCCGAGGAGCTTGCTGACCCCCGGGACGATGGTGCGGGCATAGATATCCGCGCCGCCGCCCGGTGGAAACGGCACCACGAGCCGCACCGGCTTGCCGGGATAGGTTTGCGCAGATGCATTTCCCGCGACCAGGAATGCAATGACCAGAACAAACTTTTTCATTGCGCCGTAACCTCCTCGTTCATCCCCAGCGGTGGTCTTGGGAACGATGCCACTTTACCATTACGCCCCTTGCGCGAGCCCCCTCGGCGCCGTGGGCATGACCGATGGTGGCGCCAACCCCCCCCGCTCAGTAGCCTGGATCCGGCTGCAGACGCTTGCATTTTGTGGCGTGGACGGGAAGAGATTTCCTTCTATTAGGGCTCTGCGCGTGTCAAGGCTGTGGTGGCGGGGTTGTCGTTTACATCGTCTTCATCCCTGCAAGCGCTCTTGGCATTGGTTGACCCGGTTCGGTTGAGAGTGCGAGCACCAAGGAAAAGCACCGGCCGGTGGACCGGGCGGCGCACGCCGCGTTCGCGGCCGCGATCCGGGACATCCCGCCGGAGCGGTGCTAGGCCTTCTTCGCCGGCTGCGGATGCGCGCGCCGCATGCTCGGCGAGAGCACCTGGTCCGAGATGTGGAAGTCCCAGACCGCGCCGCCGCCGCCGGCGGCGAATTCCGCCACGGCCTGCGGCAGTCCGTCCAGG
>VGEP01000110.1 GCA_016869215.1 Alphaproteobacteria bacterium
GCTCGCGCAAATCGGTGGAAAGAGGTCGGGTCATGAGCTGCTGGCCTCCAACCCAGCCAGCAGCTTGAATCACAATCCGTAGCCCAACGGAATCCCTATCGATTCAGAAAAACGGTGAACCGCTCTAGTGGTCCGATTCCAACATTCGCATCCGGTCTCGGCAATCGTGTTTGCGAATGTTGGAATCAAAGGACCACTAGCAAGTATTGGATTCTAGTGGAGCTTTGGATTTGACATTCGCTTCTCGAATTCGCGGCAAGGTGGGTAGCGAATGTCAAATCCGCTCCACTAGGAGGTCACACCCAGCACCGTCACAGCGCGGCGGTTCTGCGACCAGCACGAGATGTCGTTGCAGACCGCGACCGGGCGCTCCTTGCCGTAGGACACCGTGCGCATCCGCGAATTCGGGATGCCGCGGGCGGCGAGATAGTCCCGCACCGCCTGGGCACGCCGGGCGCCGAGCGCGATGTTGTATTCGCGGGTGCCGCGCTCGTCGGCGTGGCCTTCGACGGTGAAGTTGTAGTTGCCGTACTGGCGCAGCCATTGCGCCTGCTTGTCGAGCGTCGAGCGCGACTGGACGGTCAGTTCGGAGGAGTCGCTTTCGAAGAACACGCGGTCGCCGACATTGACCACGAAGTCCTGCTGGCTGCCGGGCGTGGCGGCCGAAGCCGAAGCGAGCGCATTGTCGGTGGGCTTATTCGCGCAGGCCGAAACGGCAAGCGCAGCAATCAGCGCGGCGGCAACGCCCGCGCCACGAAACTTACGCAACACACTGGTCATTCCGGGGCCTCCGTTCTCGAGTCTTCGCCGGACCTGGGATTGGTCTAGCAGGAGGTTCGTTAAGCGAAGGTTTTATCAACCTTGACGGGGCGTTGTTCCGGCCGGCGAAAATCGCCGCCGTCAGCGAAACGTTTCGTCATGGTTAATGAACGGTGAACGTGTCCGCCATGTGGCGAAATGGCCGCCCACGAGCGGGCCGGGCAGCCGGCGACCGTGCCGGCGGTCGTGCTATGATGACCCATTCGGCGGATCGCCGGTCAGGACAAACCGAGATTGGGCAATGCTCGATTGGAACGAATGCGCGGCGGTTGAACGGATTCCGGGCAAGGTCGGCGGCGAGTGGCTGTTCAAGGGCACCCGCGTGCCGGTCAAGGCCCTGTTCGAAAATCTGGAGGACGGGGCGCGAATCGACGATTTCCTGGCGTGGTTTCCCGGCGTGTCGCGCGAACAGGTGGAAGCCGTTCTTCGCCACGCCGAGCGCAGCCTTTCGGCGGCTTAGACGGTCGCGCGCGAAGCCCTCGATTTCATCGCGCTTGCATTACGCCGCCGACCGGCCCACCTCGACCCGCACCTTCAGTCCCGCGCGCGCAGCGAGATCGATCAGCGCGTCCAGGCTGAACTTCGACATGCGCCCGCGCAGCAGATCGTTCATGCGCGGCTGGGTGAGCCCGAGGCGCTTGGCCGCCGCGGCCTGTGTCGTCTTCCATGCTGCCACCTTGTCGCGGATCGCGATCATCAGTTCGGCGCGCGCCTTCATGCTCGCGGCCTCCGCCCGCGACGGCTCGATCGCGTCCCAGACGCTGGCGAAACGCTGCTTCTTCATCGCTGCCCTCCGCGCCTTAAATCCCTCAGCCGCACCGCCGCCAGTTCCAGGTCACGCCGTGCGGTGCGCTGCGTCTTCTTGATAAATGCGTGCAGCACATACACGGCCTCGACAAAGCTCGCGACATAGATGACGCGATAGGCTCCGCTTTCGTGCCTGACGCGGATTTCCCGCACGCCGGGCCCGACACCCGTCATCGGCTTCCAGTCGTCCGGGTCGAGCCCGCGCTGCACGCGGTCGATCTGGAAACCGGCATCGCGGCGCGCGCCGTCGGGAAAGGCGCGCACGCGATCGAGCGAGTCGCCAAGAAAAACGACAGGCTTCATGCGGAGCCGCTTATATCAGTTTTGATATTAGGCGGCAAGGCGTGACGCGCGGCTCATCCCGGATTGCGCCGCGCCCATCCGGTTACGCGCTGACCCCTGCACACCTGACCCCCGCACACCTGACGCCCGGCCGCCCGTCACGGGCACGTGCCGGGCGTCGGCAGGGCCGCGCCGCGGTCGACGAAGCCGAAGCTGCCGGTCTGGCCGGCCACGGCGTTGCAGAACACGCCGGCGGCGAAGGTCGCGCCGGCGGCGGTGTTGCCCGAGCCGCTGAGCGTGTTGCCTACGGCGGTGATTTGGACGCCGTCGCTGCCGAACGTGCCGGCAAGGACCGAGTTGTTGAGGGCGACACTGTTGCCGTTACTCAGCGAAAGCCCGTCACCGCCTGCATTGGTGACGGTCGTGCCGGAGATCATCACGTTGCTGTTGTTGTTCCGGAACTCGATGCCGCTGCTCGTCGTGTTCGCGATTGTGGCGTTGGCGATCGTTACGTTGCTGTTGCCGTCAAGGAAGTCAATGCCGTTGTCGCCCGTAGTATCGGTGATGGTCGTGCTGAAGATCGTCACGTTGCTGTTGTTGCTCTGGAAGACAATGCCACCGACGCCTGCTGCATCGGTGATAGTCGTTCCGGAGATGGTCACGTTGCTGTTGCTGCTGCCGAAGACAATGCCGACGCCGCCCGTGTTGGCCATCGCGGTCTGCGTGACCGCGATGTTGCTCTTGTTCGCGCCACCAGAAATGCCATGGTTGTTGACGTTCCCCGCCCCCGCGCCCTGAATCGCTAGCCCGGCGACGTGGGTGTTGCTGCCGGCGAGCGTGAGGTTGACGGCGTTCCCCGGCGCATTGAGCGTCGCCGCCGCGCCCGGCGCGGTGAAGCCTGCGACCGTGCCGCTGCGCTGCCCGCGCACCTGGATGGTCGAGCCGCCGCCCTGGAGCGTCTGGTTGCCCTGCTGGGTCTGCGCGCCGGCGATGGTGCCGGTGGCGACGACGAGCGCGTTGGCGCCGGCGGCGTTCGAGGCATCGGTGACCGAGTTGCCGTTGTCCGCGGTGGTGCCCACGCGGTCGAACGCGACGCCGGTGATCGCGTCCGCCACCGGCTCGGGACCCGACGGCGCGCTGACGATGTCGATGTCGCGCTCGATGCGCTCGGCCATGCGCCGCGCCTGGGGCCCGAGCGCGGCATAGGTCTTGCCGCCGCCGAGCGGGATGCGCAGCCGCGCGCCGGCCTCCCAGGCGGTGCGGCGCACGTCGTCGTGGCGCACG
>VGEP01000111.1 GCA_016869215.1 Alphaproteobacteria bacterium
CTCGGCTGGCAGCCGAAACATTCACTGCAAACCGGGCTCGAGCGCACGTACGAGTGGTATCGTGCCAGGCACGGAGCCGCGACCCGGCGCGTATCTGCGTAGCGTGCCCTCGACATACACGGTTCCAGTCAGCGTTGTAATCCCTTGCTTCTGTGCGGCGGCAACGCTCGCACGTGCCGTTACTTCAGTCGTCTGTCAGACGACGCGTCCGTGCGAAATAGTGATCGTCGACGATGCGAGTAGTGACAACACGGTGGCTACCGCCTGCGCGCTCCAGGAAGAGTTCGGCGGGACGTGGATTCACGTCGTACAGTTGCCGGAAAACCGTGGGCCGGCTGCGGCGCGTAATCAAGGCTGGAATGCGGTGCGCGGCGATTACGTGGCCTTTCTCGATGCCGACGACGCCTGGCATCCGCGGAAAATCGAATTGCAGTACCGCCATCTGCGCGAGCACCCCGAAGTCGCCCTCTGCGGCCATCGCGCGCGGCGCGTGCGCGCGGCGGAGGAGGAGCCCCTGACCGCTGTTTCTCCCGGCGTGACGCCCGTCACCCCCCTCAGCCTGCTGCTCGGTAACCGCTTCGTGACACCTTCGGCGATGCTCAGGCGCGAGCTACCGTTCCGCTTCGCCGAGGACCGGCGCTACATGGAGGATCATCTGCTGTGGCTGCAGATCGCGTGCTCCGGGCATCGTGTCGATCGGCTCGATGCCGAGCTCGCCTTCCTCTACAAGGCGCCGTTCGGCGACCGGGGGCTGAGCGCGGCGCTGTGGCGAATGGAGTTCGCCGAACTGGACAACTACCGGCGGCTGCATCGCGCCGGGAGGATCACCGCCCCGGTGACGCTCGCGCTGTGGGCGTGGTCGCTAGTAAAATTCGCGCGGCGGCTGATCTACACGGCGATACCGGCGCTGGGCGAGCGTCTGGAGCCGCGCTGAAACCATGATCTCCATCTCGATCGTCAGCCACGGTCATGGCGCGATGGTCAACCGCCTGCTCGGCGATATCGCGGCCCACTGCACCGATGTTGAAGTTATTCTCACCAAGAACGTGCCGGAGCCGGATTTCATCTCGCTCAACGCTGAAAGCCTTCCGCTCAGGCTCATTCGCAACACCAAGCGGCACGGCTTCGGCGCCAATCACAATGCCGCGTTCCGCCGGTCCGGCGGCGGGTACTTCTGCGTTCTCAATCCTGACGTCAGGCTGCCGGTCAATCCCTTTCCGGAACTGATCGCGGAGCTGACCGATCCAGCCGTCGGAACGGCCGCGCCGTTCATCGTCGATCCGGCCGGCGAAGTCGAGGACAACGCGCGGCGCTTTCCGACGCCTTGGTCCCTGCTCCGCAAGGCTTTGCACGCAGGGCCGCACCTCGATTACGCGTCATCGCAGACACCTTTCTCGCCCGACTGGATCGCCGGCATGTTCATGCTGTTCCGCCGCGAGACGTTCGAGAAGATCGGCGGATTCGACGAGCGGTATTTTCTCTACTACGAGGACGTGGACCTCTGCGCGCGGCTGCGGCTGGCCGGGCTCGACGTGCGCCTTGTGCCCGCGGCGCGGGCGATCCACGACGCGCGGCGGGAGAGCCATCGCAACCCGGTGTTTCTCGCGCGCCACCTGCGCAGCGCGGTGCGTTTCTTCCTGTCGGAGCCGTGCGCGCTGCTCGCGCGCGAGCAGCGGGACCGGCATGCATTCTGACCGCTCGCGGGCGCGGCGTGCCGGGGCCGGCGTCGTCCCTGTGCGCTAATCGCCCGGGTTTCCCGGAGGATTCGAAGTGAACTTCACCGTCGCCGTCGTCGGACTGGGCTATGTCGGCCTGCCGCTCGCCGTGGAATTCGGGAAGAAATTCCCGACCCTCGGCTACGACATGTCCGAGCGCAAGCTCGCCGAGCTAGAAGGCGGCAGAGATCCCGCCGGCGAAATCGCCGACGAGGCACTGCGCGCCGCGACACAACTGCGCTTCACCGGCGACGCCTCGGCGCTGCGCGATGCGGATTTCGTCATCGTCGCCGTGCCGACGCCGGTGGACGAGGCGCGCCGGCCCGACCTCGAGCCGCTCGTCGCGGCGAGCCGCGCGGTCGGCGAGAACCTGAAGGCCGGCGCGATCGTGGTGTTCGAGTCCACCGTCTATCCCGGCGCGACCGAGGAAATCTGCATTCCCGCGATCGAGCAGGCTTCGGGGAAAAAGTGGAAGCGCGACTTCCACGTCGGCTACTCGCCCGAGCGCATCAACCCAGGCGACCGCAAGCACACGCTCACCAACGTGCTCAAGGTCATCTCGGGCGACAGCGAGGAATCGCTGGAGAAAATTGCCGCGCTCTACGCGAGCGTGGTGGCCGCCGGCGTGCACAAGGTGAAAAGCATCCGCGTGGCGGAAGCCGCGAAGGTGATCGAGAACACGCAGCGCGACCTCAACATCGCGCTGATGAACGAGCTGGCGATCATCTTCCACCGCCTCGGCATCGACACGCTGGAGGTGCTGGAGGCCGCCGGCACCAAGTATAACTTCCTCCCATTCCGCCCCGGCCTGGTCGGAGGGCACTGCATCGGCGTCGATCCCTACTACCTCAAGCACAAGGCGGAGATGGTCGGCTACCACCCGCAGGTGATCCTCGCCGGCCAGCGCATCAACGACGGCATGGGCAAGTTCATCGCCGAGCAGACCGTGAAGCGCATGATCGCCGCCGGCCGCCCGGTGAGCGGCGCGCGGGTCAACGTGCTCGGCCTCACCTTCAAGGAAGACTGCGCCGACGGGCGCAACTCCAAGGTGGCGGACGTGATCAACGAGCTGAAGGCCTTCGGCGCCGAGGTCGCGGTGCACGACCCGGAGGCGCGCGCCGACGAGGCCGAGCGCGAGTACGGCGTGAAGCTCGTCTCCTGGGACGATCTGCCGCGCGCCGATGCCCTGGTCGCCGCCGTCGCGCACCGGCGC
>VGEP01000112.1 GCA_016869215.1 Alphaproteobacteria bacterium
TGCCGTCGACCGCGATCCCCGGAATGCCGTAGGCGGCGGCGCGCGAGGCGATCTCGGGATTCTTGGTCACGTTCTTGAGCGCGGTGGCGGTGGCGTAGAGATTGTTCTCGCACACGAACACGGCGGGTGCGTCGAACGTGCCGGCGAGGTTCAAGGATTCGTGGAACGCCGCGTGGTTGGTGGCCCCGTCGCCGAAGAACGCCACGCTCACGCCGCGCGTGCGCCGGTAGCGCGCCGAGAACGCCGCGCCGACCGCCGAGGGCAAGCCGCCGCCGACCAGCCCGTTGGTGCCGAATAGGCCGATCGCGGGATCGTAAAGATGCATCGTACCGCCGCGCCCGCCGCAACAGCCGTCGCGCTTGCCGTAGAGCTCGGCCATCAGGACTTTTGGGTCCATGCCCTTGGCCAGCGCATGGCCGTGGCCGCGATGGGTCGATGTGATCCAGTCGCCCGGGTCGAGATGGGCGCACACGCCCACAGCGGTCGCTTCCTGGCCGATATAGAGATGCAGAAATCCCGGCGTTTCGCCGGCACGGCAAGCGACCTGCGCGGCCAATTCGAACTTGCGCAGCAGCACCATCTGCCGATAGAGAGCGACCATCGCGTCGGCCGACAGCCCGTCGGGCAGGGCCTGGCGGTTGACCAGCGGCGTCGCGAGAGTGGGGCGCGCGGCGGGCGGGCTCATGTCAAAAGTCCCTCGCGAAGCCGGCGGTCCAGCCGCCGTCGATGGCAAGCACATGGCCGGTGATATAGGCGTTTCCGGGATCGGCCAGGAACAGCGCGCCGCGCGCTATCTCCTCGGGCTCGGCGGGCCGGCCGAGCGGAATATGCGACATCAGACGGGCGTGCATATCGAGCGCCGCTGAATCAGCGTTGTTGTGAATCCAGGCTTTCCAGCCGGACGTCGCGGTCGAGCCGGGGGCGATCGCGTTGACCAGAATTCCGTCAGCGGCCAACTCCAGCGCCATCGCGCGGGTGAGATTGACCACGCCTGCCTTGGCGGCGACGTAGGAACTTTGCAGGCGCATCGGCACGAGGCCGAGCACCGAAGCGATGTTGACGATGCGGCCGAACTTGCGCGTGCGCATCGCCGGCGTCACCGCCCGCGACACCAGGAACACGCCCGTCAAATCGATCGCCAGCATTTCGTCCCAGGCCGCGACGGAAAACCCGTCGACCGGCTTGCGGTCGGCGGCTTTGACGCCGATGCCGGCGTTGTTGATCAGAATGTCGATGCCGCCGGTCTGGGCCAGCGCCCGCCCGACCGTATCGTCGATGGCGGCGCGGTCCGCGACGTCGAGCTCGAAGGCGAGATGCCCGAGCGCGGTGGGCGAGGCTTCGGCCGCGGCCTTGCGCGCGCCGGTCGCGTCGCGATCCGAATAGACGACCCGCGCGCCGTTGGCAGCGAGCGCGTCGGCGATCGCGCGCCCGATGCCTTGCCCGGCGCCGGTCACGAAAGCGGTACGCCCGGTCAAATCGACCCGCATGCACTTCCCCCCACGTCTGGGCTTGCCCCGCCTGGCCGACGGTAGCGCCCTTATTGTTATGACAAGTCAGCCCGCCGCGCCTGTCAAGACCGTCCGCCCCGGAAGCCGTAGGTCAGGCGGACGTCGGCCGCGAGGGCGCGCGTATAGGCCGCTTCGAACGGCGCGCCGACCGCGTCGCGATAGAGCAACAAGGTCGCCAGCAGCGGCGCGCCGACCGCGCAGGCGAGCCGCAGCGCGTCCGATTCGTTGGCGCCTTCGGCCCAGACCGAGTGCGACACGTCGCCGATCTCGATGCTGAGCTTGCGCGCGACCGCGCGGAACACGACGGTGTCGTCGAAATCCTTGACGCGCAGCCGCGCCCCGACCCGCATCGAGAAATAGATCGTCGAGCGCGCATAGGCGCGGCCCTCGCGCTTGAGCACGCTGCGCAAGCACGGCAGCCGCGCCTCCGCCTTCTCGCCCAGAAGCTCCGCCGCTTCCGGCTGACGCTCGCGCACGTAGCTTTCGACGCTCAGCGTCGCGTTGGCGGCCATCGCCACCACGTCGCCCAGCGACTCCATCGGATAGCCCAGGCTTTTGATCGGCCCGGCGGACACGACCTCCGTGCGGCGCGCACGCGCTTTGCGAATGAAACCGTCCTGCTCGAGCAGGGCGAGCGCGTGGCGCACCGTGATGCGGCTTACCCCGTACTGCTCGGACAGTTCCGATTCGGTCGGCAGATGGCCACCCACCGCCCACTCGCCGCGGCGAATCTTATCGCGCAACGAGGCGAGCAAACGCCGGTAGAGCGGCGCGCCGTTCGTGCCTTCGGCGATCGAAGTCATACCCCAAGCATAGGCGCGCGAGCGTCCGTCGCGCCAGCACGGCGCGCTTGACGGCAGTCCAGCACCGGGCGGCGGCCAAGGCTCGCGCACTCGCCAATCTATAGCGGAAGCCGCCGAAGCGCAGGCCGTCGGAACGGCCGCGCGATCCTCGGCAAAACTCCACACGACAATGGCCCGCTGAGAAATCGGCGACTTCCGCGGAGAAATCCGGCCAAAACGGCTCTGTTGCAAATTTCCTGACGATCAGCGACGAGCACGCCCCTGCAGCGTGGCGTCGGGAGTGCCGTGATGAATTCGGATTTCAAGGGTCGGCATTTTCGAGGCGAGGTGATCTTATTGGCTCTGCGCTGGTACTGCCGCTATGGGATCAGCTACCGGGATCTGGAAACGATGCTGGGCGAGCGCGGCGTTGCCGTGGATCATTCGACCATCTACCGCTGGGTGCGGCGCTACGCGCCTGAAATGGAAAAGCGGCTACGCTGGTACTGGAAGCGGCCCTCG
>VGEP01000113.1 GCA_016869215.1 Alphaproteobacteria bacterium
TAAAGATATGAGGTACACGCCCTCGCCACGCACGGCGACCGGATAGCCACGGCGCGGGTCGCGGTGAAATACGTGACTCGTCATGCAACGAGTATACAACCTGACCTCCGCGACAGCCGGGGGCCGCGTGCCACCGCGTCGGCGATCGCGCCGCCCTTCGCGGCCGGCGGAGGCTGCGCGCCGCCATCTGCGACGTACGCGGGCAGCGCCGGCCGCGTTCAGCGCACGCGTTTGAACAGCGCGGTCAGCTGATTGACGTCCGCGATGCGCTCGAGCGACCAGACGGCGGCGATGATCTTCCGCACCTGCGTCGCCGAGAGTTTGCGCGCGGCAAGCGAGCGAAACTTCTGCTCGATGTCGGCATCGGTGAGCGGATTCGCGGGATCGCCGCGCCGATGATCGACACGCGCTTCGAGTTTCCGGCCGTCGGTGGTGGTGACTTCGACAATGCCCGGGAACTTCGCCGGAAACAATGGATCGAGCGAGGCGTCGGTCTCGATCACCACCTTGCGCGCGAGTTCCTGAATCTCGGGGTCGCGCGCCTTGTTCTGCCGATGCGGCGCAAGATCGCCGAACTTAACCGCCGCGGCAAAGATGTATGGGCCGTTGAACTGCGTGTCGAGCCGATTGAAGCCGGCTTCGAGCGGCCGGTTGTTGATCTGCGAAGTCGCCCGCCGGATCGTGCGCACGCGGATCGCGGCCACGTTGCCCGCTCGCAGGCCATGCGTCTCGCGCAGCCTGAACAAGGCTTCCAGCGCCGGATGCGACCACGCGACCGCCGAATAGCGGTAATCCTTGAAGCCGCAGCGCGTGATGCGTAGCGGCGCACCCAGCCCTTCAACGAGCGAGTTGGCGGTTGCCGCTGATTCCAGTTGCGGCCATAGCCCGCCCTTGTCCTCGAACACGCCGGCGGGCCCCGTGAAGCCGCGCTGCGCGAGCAACGCCGCCTGCACGCCGCTTTGTGCCGCGAACACGTTCAGCGTGTCCTTCATCATGCTGACCGGGAGGTCGTAGGCGACGGCGAGCGAAACGTTGTGGCAGCCCGAGATCGACAGCGCCTCGGCGAGCTGCCGCCGGCCGAGGCCGAGCAGGTAACCGGCGACGAGCGGCGAAGCGAATTGCCCGAGCGTCGCGGTACCTGCCCAGCCCTTGCGCGTGTTTCCCGTGATCTCGGCGAGCTTCATGCAGATTTCGTAGCCGAGCACGATGGCTGCGAGCACCTTCTTGCCGCTGGCGCCGACACGTTCGCCGACCGCAAGCGCCGGCGTCACGCTCAGCTCGCAGGGATGTGCATGATCTAGCGCGTAATACATGTCGATGAGATCGAGCGCGCGCAGCGGCACACCGTTGGCGAGAACGGCATTGAGCGCCGACACCTTTTCACCCGTCAACAGGATGCGCGACTCGCGGCGGCCGCCGAATTCGAGCGCCGCCGCGCGCGCAATGCGCGCCGAGGGCTCGTTCCAGCCGCCGACGATGCAGGCAAGCGAATCGAGCAGGAAACGCTTTGCCGCATGCACCGCATCGTCCGGAATGGCGTCGTACTTCAGAGCGTGGCTGAACGCCGCGAGGCAGTCGCGTGCGTAGCTGGGCGCCGCCATCATTCCACCTTGATGCCGCGCTCGCGCACGAGCCGGCCCCATTTCTGGATTTCACTGCGGTAGAGCGAAGCAAACGCCGCGGACCCCGAGCCGACCGGCTCGATGCCCAGCGACGCGAGCCGCTCACGGAAATCCGCTTGCTGCACGCCGGCGATCAAGGCGCGCTCGAGCGTGCCGATGACTTCAGGCGGCGTCTTCGCCGGGGCGAGAACGCCGAACCACGCCGAGATCTCGTAGCCCTTGACCCCCGCCTCATCCAGCGTGGGGATTTCCGGCAACACCGTAGATCGCCGCGTACCCGTAAAACCGAACACTTTCACCTTGCCCGCCTTGTAGAGCGGCACCACGGTCTGCGGGTTATCGAAAATCAGATGGATGCGGTTCTGCGTCAGGTCCTGCAACGCGGCGGCGCCGCCCTTGTACATCACCGCAGTGAGCGCGGTACCCGACATCGTCATGAACAGCTCGGTGGCGAGGTGCGACGAGCTACCCGCACCGCCGATGCCGTAGTTGAACTTCCCCGGCGCAGCGCGCGCCGCGGCGATGAACTCGCGCAAGTCATTTCCGGCGAAGTCGGGATTCACCGTCATGAAAATTCCCGCCGCGGAAATCTGCCCGACCGCAGCGAAGTCTCTTTCGGGATCGAACGACAGATTCGCGTTGAACGCCTTGGCTACCGCATTCGCGAACGAGGCGACGAGCAGCGTGTAACCATCCGGCGCCGCCCGCGCCACTGCCTCCGTGCCGATGTTGGTTCCCGCGCCCGGCCGATTCTCGACGATGATCGACCGCCCGAGCGCCTCGCCCATCTTCTGCCCGATCAACCGGCCGACGATGTCGGTGGAGCCGCCCGGCGGATACGGCACCACGAGACGCAAGGGTTTCGAGGGGAATGGCTGCCCGGCGGCGGAAGTAGCGACGAGCATCGCGACACACGCCGCGACCACGATTAGCGTTCTCACATGACCCCCAAACGGATAGGAAAATCTATCCGCCCCAGGCTGCGTTGCACCGCACGATTTGGCCATTCTCGCGCTCCCCGGTCCCGGTTTAACGGCGCACAATGCAGCTTATGTTGCCCCACGAACCGCTATGGGTAAAGCGTTTGTCGCTCCGTCAGTGAACATTGTGAACGTCGCGCCTG
>VGEP01000114.1 GCA_016869215.1 Alphaproteobacteria bacterium
ATGCTTCTCCGCGCGCGCGAAGCTGCGCGTACCGGCTGATTGCGACCACCGGTTCCGATTGATTGCGACCAGGGGTTCCGATTGATCGCGACCACCTGTTCCGGTCGATCGCGACCAGGCTTTGGACGGGTGTGAGCGGCGCCGTTGGGTGATCTTCGAAGCGGCATGGGATCAGTTCCTTTTGGGAGGAGCTGGGCGTGCCTGGACAGAGATTACCTATGCGCAAGATCCGCGACGTGCTTCGGCTCAGCGCCGGCGGCATGTCCAAACGCAAGATAGCCATCAGTCTCGGCGTCGGCGCGACGGCGGCGGGAGACTGCGTCCGGCGGGCCCGGCGAGCTGGCCTGGCGTGGCCGCTGCCGGACGACCTTGGCGACGAGGCGCTGGAGGTGCGGCTGTTCCCTGCGTCGGCGGCGCTGGCCGCGATCAAGGCACGGCGGCCACAGCCGGACTGGCCAGCGATCCATCGCGAGCTGCGGCGGAAGGGCGTGACGCTGCAGCTGCTGTGGGAGGAGCACCGTGCCACGCATCCGGACGGCCACGGCTATAGCCGCTTCTGTGAGCTGTACCGGACCTGGGAAGGCCGACTGTCGCCAACGATGCGCCAGACACATGTGGCCGGCGAGCGCATGTTCGTCGATTACGCCGGCACGACGCTGGAGGTGATCGACGGGACGACCGGCGAGGTAATCGCGGTGCAGCTGTTCGTCGCCGCGCTCGGCGCATCCAATTACACCTATGCCGAGGCCACCCGGACCCAGGGGCTTGCCGACTGGATCGGTTCGCACACGCGCGCGTTCGCGTTCTTCGGCGGCGTGTCGGCGATGGTGGTATCCGACAACCTGAAGTCCGGGATTACCAAAGCCTGCTTCTACGAGCCGGCGGTGAACCGCGCCTACGCCGAGATGGCGGCCCACTACGACACAGCCGTGGTGCCGGCGCGGCCCTACAAGCCGCGCGACAAGGCCAAGGTCGAAGTCGCCGTACAGGTGGCGACGCGCTGGATCATCGCCAGGCTCAGGCATCGCCGCTTCTTCACCCTGGCTGCGCTGAACGCGGCCATCGCCGTCGAGGTCGCCACTCTCAACAACCGCGTGACGCGGCATCTGGGCGCGAGCCGGCAGACGCTGTTCGAGGAGCTGGAGCGATCGGCACTGAAGCCGCTGCCGGTCGAGCCCTACATGTTCGCCGAATGGAAGGAATGCCGCGCCGGCCTCGACTATCACGTCGAGGTCGAGAAGCACTACTACTCGGTGCCGCACGGGCTCCTGCGCGAGGCGATGTGGGCGCGGATCACGGCCCGCACGGTCGAAGTGTTCCATCGCGGCAAGCGCGTCGCCACGCATGTCCGGTCGTCGTCGAACCGCAGGCACACGACCGTGCGCGAACATATGCCGTCGAGCCACCGGCGCCATGCCGATTGGACGCCGGAACGCATCCGGCGCCGGGCGAACGAGATCGGCCCCAAAACGTCGGCGCTCATCGAGGTCATACAGCGCGAGAAGGCGCACCCGGAGCAGGGCTTCCGGGCGTGCATCGGCATTCTGCGGCACGCCAGGACCTTCGGCGCCGAGCGGCTCGAAGCCGCCTGCGACCGGGCGCTCGAGATCGGCGCACGGTCCTACACGTCCGTCACCTCGATCCTGAAGACCAACCTCGATCGCAAACGGCCCGCACCCGCCGCGGACGGGCCGGCGATAGCGCACGACAACATCCGTGGCCCCCGCTACTTCCACTGAGGAGACGACACGCAATGCTGACGCATCCCACTATCGACCAGCTCAGAACATTGAAGCTCGACGGCATGGCCGAGGCTTTCACCGAGCTGCAATCCCAGGATAGCGCCAAGGATCTGGATCACGCCGAATGGCTGGCGTTGCTGCTCGACCGCGAGGCGGCCAACCGCAACACGAAGCGGTTCCAGAGCCGGCTGCGCAGCGCCAAGTTGCGTCACGGCCAGGCGTCGGTCGAGGACGTCGACTACCGCACGGCACGGCGGCTCGACAAAGCCCTCTTCCAGCAGCTCGCCGCCGGCCGCTGGATCGCCGAGCATCGCAATCTGCTCGTCACCGGGCCGTGCGGCGTCGGCAAGTCGTGGCTGTCCTGCGCGCTGGCGCAGAAAGCCTGCCGCGACGGCTACACCGTCTACTACGCGCGCGTGCCGCGGCTCTTCGCCGATTTGGAGATCGCTCACGGCGACGGCCGCTTCGCGCGGCTCTTTCGCACGCTGGTGAAAGCCGATCTGCTGATCCTCGACGACTGGGGCCCCGACCGGCTCAACCCGAACCAGCGGCGCGATCTGATGGAGATCGTCGAGGACCGCTATGGCCGCGGCTCGACGCTCATCACCAGCCAGCTCCCGCTCGACAAGTGGCACGATGTCGTCGGCGACCCGACTTTCGCCGACGCCATCCTCGATCGCATCGTCCACAACGCCTATCGGCTCGAATTGGACGGGCCGTCCATGCGCAAGCTCAAAGCCAACCAACAGGCCGATCCCACGGCTCGACCATCGGCAATGGAAGCCGCAGGGAGCCCAAATCCGCCAACCAAGCCAGGAAAAGGAGACCGGAAATGATCGGCGAGCCCAGCTCCGCGGCCGCCCCGGTGGGTCAAC
>VGEP01000115.1 GCA_016869215.1 Alphaproteobacteria bacterium
TCGATCACCGCGTCAGCGTCGGCGCCAATCAGCCGCCGGAGGTCGATCAACGCCGCATCGCGCAGGTTGCCGGCTTCGATTAACTGCGCGCGCTCGCGGGCGCGCTGCGCCGCGAGCGTGGTGACCTCATTGGGTGGGATCAAGCCGACATCGAAGCGCTGGCGCGCGTCGCGCAACTGCGATTCAACCCGTGCCGTGGATTCTTCCAGCACGCGCAGCGTCTCGCGAGCGGTCACCGCCGCCCAGTAGGCCCGCGTGATCTCGAACCGCAAGTCCGCGCGGGCGATGTCGATGTCCGACGCAATGGCCGTCGCCTCGGCGGCGGCGGCGCGCTCGAGGGCATCGGTGCGGCCGGCAGTGTAGATCGGCCACTGGAAGGCGATCCGCGAGATGAAGTTGTCGGGCACATCGGGGTACACCACGAGGCGCGTGCCGTTCGGCTGGGGAAACGAGAACTCGGTGACGTGATTGGTCCGCGAGTAGCTGGCGGTTGCGCCGACGATCGGCTTCGTCGCCGCGGCCGCGGAGTCCACCGCGGCTCTGGCGCCTTCCTCACGCGCCCGCACCTCGGCAAGGCGGTGGCTGTGCTCGAGTCCGCGGGTGATGGCGTCCGCAACCGTGAGCCGGATCGGCGCGGGTTGAGCCGATGCGGCGGCGCTCGCCAGGACTAGCAACGCGACAAGTGTGACGTGGCCTTTCATGAGCCTGCGCTTTCTGTGCTTGCGGTGGCGGTGGGATCGGACGCTGCGCCATCGGTCGCGAGGCGCGCGATGAACACATCTTCGAGGGAGGGGACAATCGCGCGGGTGCCGCCAACCTGAATGCCGGCAGCGCTGGTGGCGGACGCCAGCACGGCGCGGGCCGCTTCGGCGTCGGGCCGATTGATCCACACATGCAACCGGTCGCCGAATATCTGCGCGCTGGCGATGTCTGGCCGGTTCGCCAGTCGATCGAGTGCGTCTCGGGGCGTTTGAACCAGAACCTCGAACAGGGTTCCGGCCAGGCTGGTTCGAAGCCGCGACGGCTGGTCGAGCGCCAGCACGCGGCCCTCATGCAACAGCGCAATGCGTGCGCAGCGCTCGGCCTCGTCCAGGTACGGCGTGGAGATGACGATGGTGATGCCTTGCGACAGGAACTGAGAGAGCACCTTCCAGAACTCGCGCCGCGACACCGGATCGACGCCGGTGGTCGGCTCGTCGAGCACGATGACCTTCGGTTCGTGGACTAGCGTGCACGCCAGCGCCAGCTTCTGCTTCATGCCGCCGGATAACTGGTCCGCCAGACGATCGCGAAAGCGGGTCAGCTGCGTCATCTCGAGCAGGCGGTCGCGCCGCGCGTGATAGTCGCGGACGCCGTGGATTTCGGCAAAGAACGCGATGTTCTCGTCGATGCTCAGGTCGCCATACAGCGAGAAGCGCTGTGACAGGTAGCCAACCGTGCCGGTCACCTGCCGGTGCTGCCGGATGGGATCGTGATTCAACACGCGGATGCTGCCGGCGTTGATGTGCAGCAGGCCGCAGAGCGCGCGGATCGCCGTCGTCTTGCCGGCGCCGTCTGGCCCGATCAAGCCGAACATCTCGCCGTGCTCGACTGTCAACGACACGCCGCGCAGCGCCTCGACGGCGCCGTAGCGCTTGACGACGTTGTGGAATGCGATGGCGCTCATTTGTTCAGGGCGATCTCGACTTCCACCGGCATGCCCTGCTTGAGCACGCCGTTCGTGTTGTCGACGTGGATGCGGACGCGATAGACCAGCTTCGATCGCTCGTCGGCCGTCTGGACGTTGCGCGGCGTGAACTCCGCTTTCGGCGAAATGTAGGCGATCGTGCCGTTGATACCGGGGCCGCCGGCATCGGTGAACAAGGTTGCCGGCTGGCCGATCTTGATTTGCGGCACCGCCGGCTCGGGCACGAACACGTCGGCCCACGCGCGGTCGAGGTCGACGACGACGATGGCGGGCGCGCGGGGCGGAATCACTTCACCTACCTCCACGAGCTTCTCGGTGACGATGCCCGCGATGGGAGAGAGGAGCGTTGCGTCGGTGAGGCCTTTGTCGAGCGCGGCGATCTGGGCGGTGACGGTCCCGACACGCGCCCGGGCGGCGTCGACTTCTTCACGCCGGGCTCCGGCCCGCAGCTTGGCGACGAGTTCGCCGGCGGTCTGAACGCGGCTCTCGGCAGCAGCGACCCGGTCCCGGGCAATGTTGCGCCGCGTAGCCGCATCGTCTCGCTGCTTGCGCGATCCGGAGTTGCTCTGCAACAGCGTTTCGAAGCGGACCAGGTCCTGGTCGGCGGACTCGAGGTCGGTGCGCGCGGCCGCGACTTCGGCCCGGGCCGTTTCAACCTGCGACTGCCCCTGGCGGATGTCTTCGACCCTAGAGCCGGCTCGAACGAGCCGCAGTTGCGCCTCGGCGGCGGCCTGCTCCGCCTTGGCGCGGTCGATCGCCAACTGCGTGTCGCGCGTGTCGAGGGTCAGGATCGTCTGCCCCTGCTGGATGCGGT
>VGEP01000116.1 GCA_016869215.1 Alphaproteobacteria bacterium
GTCAAAAGCTTCTGATCGACGCCGGCCGCGGCGCTACCATCCGCCTCTATCAACTCGGTATTCCTATTGGACGCTACAAGCACGCCAGCCCGAAGTTCGGCGCGACCTTCGCGCTGACCAGGGATCATCACCTTTTCGTCTCCCGCAACCACGGCTTCCGCGCGCCCTCGGAAGGCGACCTGTTCCGGCCGTCGTTCGTCAGCACCACGGCCGCCCAGGCGCAGGCGGTGGCGACCGCCACGCTGGCGCTCAAGCCGATCAAGGCCGACCAGATCGAGTTCGGCGCGCGGGGCAAGGCGGGGCCAGTGTCCTACGATGTCGTGCTCTTCGACCTGAAGAAGCGCGACGACATCGTCAGCCAGCGCGACACGTCCATCGTGGGGCTGCCGTCGGTGCGCGTGAACGCCGGCATGACGCGCCACAAGGGCATCGAGATCGGCGCCGGCGTCGCCATCGGCGCGGGCTTCCGCCTCGACACCGCGCTGTCGCACTCGAAGCAGACCTATGTCGACTGGATCTCGAGTACCGCCACGGCGGTCACGGTCCTCAGCGGCAAGGAGATCGAGGCTGCGCCCCGCGTCATGGCGAACACGCGCCTGACCTGGAACCCGGTGGCGCAGGCTCGCGTGCAGCTCGAATGGGTGCGCATCGGTTCGTACTGGCAGGATGCGGCGAACACCTCGAAATACGAAGGGCACGACCTGCTCAACCTGCGCGCCAACTGGGACGTGAATCCGGGCCTGACGCTGTTCGCCAGCATCAACAACCTGGGCGACAAGCGCTACTCGGACAGTTCCTCCATTTCGTCCGGGGTGCAGGTGTACTCGCCCGGCCTGCCGCGCACGGTCTACGCGGGGGTCGAAGGCAAGTGGTAGCGGTGCGATGCGCCGGACTGCTGCTGGCGGCACTGTTGGCCGCCGGGTCGGCGTTCGCGCAGCACGAGCACAAGGCGCACGGCGAGGGGAAAAAGGGCCGCCCGCCCCCGCCCGAGCTCGGCGCCACGGCGGCGGTGGATGCGAAGGGTGCCATCTGGGCCGCCTATGCCGAGGCCGGGCACGTGCTGGTGCGCGGCTCCGATGACGCCGGCAAATCCTGGTCGGCTCCCGTGAGGGCCAATCCGGCCGCCGAGCCGATCGGCGCGAGCGGCGACTCGCGCCCCAAGATCGCCACCGGCCCCGGCGGCGAGCTCTACGTGACGTGGACCAAGCCGCTGGCCAAGCCCTACACCGGCGACATCCGCTTTTCCCGCTCGCTGGACGGCGGCAAGTCGTTCAGCGCGCCGGTCACGGTGCACACCGACCGGCAGGAGATCACGCATCGCTTCGATTCCGTCGCGGTGAATGCCGCCGGACAGGTATTCCTCGCCTGGATCGACAAGCGCGACCAGGTTGCCGCCGGCAAGGGCTACCGCGGCGCCGCGGTCTACTTCGCCGTGTCGGACGACCGCGGCGCGAGCTTCCGCGGCGACTTCAAGGTCGCCGACTACAGCTGCGAGTGCTGCCGCATCGCGCTCCTGCCGCGCGCGGACGGCAGCGTGCTGGCGCTCTGGCGGCACGTGTTCGAGCCCAACATCCGCGACCATGGCATTGCGCAGCTCAACGCCGACGGCAGCGCCGGGCCGCTGCGCCGCGCGACCTTCGACGACTGGCGGCTGGACGCGTGCCCGCACCACGGCCCTTCGCTCGCCGCCGAGGCCAATGGCCGGCTGCATGCCGTGTGGTTCACCCAGGCCCCTGGCAAGGCGGGCGTGCACTACGGCCGCCTGCGCGAGGGCGGGGTCGATGCGCAGCGCCGCGTCGGCGGCGATGCGGCCGAGCATGCCGACCTGGCGATCGACGGCAAGCGCGTCGCAGTGGCGTGGAAGGAGTTCGACGGCACCAAGTCGCGGCTGCGCGCCATGGTCTCCGAGGACGGCGGCGACAAATGGCGCGAGCACGAGCTTTTCGCCACCGGCGAGGCGTCCGACCAGCCGCGCGTGCTGGTGCGGCAGGGGCGCTTCCATGTCTTCTGGCACACGCGCGAGCGTCCGCTCGCCGTGGTGGCGGTGCCGTGAGGCGCACGCTCGCGATCCTGCTTGCGGCATGCGCGCTGCCGTGCGCAGCGGCGGATTTCCGCGCATTCGACGCCTCCAGCCCGGCCATGATCCGCGCCGAGCAGGCCGGCAAACCCTTCGTGCTCGCCTTCTGGTCGGTGACCTGCGAGCCCTGCCGCGACGAGATGCCGCTGTGGAAGGCGATGCGCAAGAAGTATCCGCGCCTGCCTATCGTGCTGGTCGCCGCCGATCCGCCAGCCGACCACGCGGCGGCGACCAGGTTCCTGAAGCAATACGACCCGGGCAGCGTGCAGCGCTGGGCGTTCGCCGAC
>VGEP01000117.1 GCA_016869215.1 Alphaproteobacteria bacterium
TCATGTGGCGACGTCTCGCCTCCTTGTCTCGCGATTGCGCGAAGCGCCGATGGCCGCAGGCCCTACCGGCGCACCATCCCGGGAACAATCCGACCTCAAAGGGACTGCCCGTCCGCGCACGGGACAGGAGCGGAACTAGAAAGCAGGCCGCCGCCGGTGGCGGATGGCCGAAGCGCCGACTCTAACCTAATTCCTGCCGTCCCCCGGCTTTCTCGCTGCGCTGCCCGCTTACTCGCGCGTGCCGGCGCGGTGCCGCTGCGCGGAGATGGCTTGAACCCTGAAAGTAAGTGAACTCCTCATGTTGAACACGACCTCCACGACCGGCGAGCCGGTTTCCATTGCGCCTCTCCACAGCGGCCCGAGCTTCGACGCGCTCGGCCTCATCGACGCCATTCGTCATGCGGTGCGCGCCGAGAACTACGCCGCGCCGACCCCGATCCAGGCTCAGTCCATTCCGCACCTTCTTGCGGGGCGCGATCTGCTTGGCTGCGCCCAGACCGGCACCGGCAAGACCGCAGCTTTCGCGCTGCCGATCTTGCAGCGCCTGGCGGAGAACCGCCGCCCGGCCGGGACGCGAAAGATGCGCGCGCTGATCCTGACCCCAACGCGCGAGCTCGCCTCACAGATTGACGACAGTTTCCGCACCTACGGTCGCAACCTTCGCCTCTCCTCCGCTGTGATTTTCGGCGGGGTTGGCCAGAATCCTCAGGTCCAGGCGCTCAGCCGCGGCCTCGACATCCTGGTGGCGACGCCGGGTCGACTGCTCGACCTGATGAACCAGGGGCATGCGCGGCTCGACGGGGTCGAGATCTTCGTCCTCGACGAGGCCGATCGCATGCTCGACATGGGCTTCATCCACGACGTGAAGCGGATCATTGCGGCCCTGCCGGCCGCCCGCCAGACGCTGCTGTTCTCGGCCACTATGCCGAGCGATATCGCCCACCTCGCCGACCGGATCCTGTCGCAGCCTGTGCGCGTTGCCGTCGCTCCGGTAGCCGCCACGGCCGACCGCATCGACCAATGGATGCTTCATGTCGAGAAGGGCAACAAGCGGGCCCTGCTGGATTCGGTGCTCAAGGATCGCAGCATCGCCCGGGCTCTGGTCTTCACCCGCACCAAGCACGGCGCTAACAAGGTCGCCGAACAGCTGGCCCGCAGCGGTGTGGCCAGCGAGGCGATCCACGGCAACAAGTCGCAAGGTGCGCGCGAGCGCGCTCTGGCGAACTTCAAGGCCGGACGGACACGCGTCCTGGTGGCGACCGACATCGCTGCCCGCGGCATCGACATCGACGGCGTCACCCATGTGATCAATTTCGACCTGCCGAACGTGCCGGAAAGCTACGTGCATCGCATTGGTCGCACGGCCCGAGCCGGTGCCTCGGGTATCGCGATCTCCTTCTGCGACCGTGAGGAACGGCCCTATCTGCGGGACATCGAGAAACTGATCCGCAAGGCGATCCCGGTCGTCGACAACCATCCGTTCCGCATCGATCCGGCAGCGGCGAACGGCGGAAGCGACAGCGCCGCGGCGCAACCGCGCCAGGGGCAGCGTCCGTCAGGCGGCCGCCCGGGTCGGCAGCGCCGCCGTAGGCGTTAGGCGGCGGTTCAGCGGATCAACCGGAAGAACGATCGCACGAACGGCGAGAGGCCGCGGAGATGCCGCCAGGCAGCCGCGGCCCATTCGTAGCGCCCAAGACGCCGCGAGGCCTCGCGCAGGGCGCGCTCGACATCGAGCCCATAAGCTTGTGCGAGCCACGGTCCTACATCCGGCCGCCGAAGAAGCACGGCGGCGTGATCGATGTAGCCATGAGCCAGAGCAAGCGCGGCTGCGCGGAGTGCCTGTCGGGGCTCGCGGATGGTCGAAGGTTGACGGAAAAACAGATAGTCGCCGTGGATCAATTGTCCCCGTGAGTATGGAAGACTGCCTGAGCCGATCTGCGGGTGGATAATATAGCCGTCCATCCGCCAGTGTGCCGGTCGGATGAAATCCATGAGTGCAAAGCCGCAGGACGCGAGGTGACGCTCAATGTCCGCCGCCACCGGCTGTCCGCGGCGTACAGCGACGAACGCCACCTCTGCCTTGACGACGAGCGCGTGCTCCAGAAGGGCCGCCGCTCCCTTGAGAATCTCTAGCTCGGCTCCCTCGACATCGAGTTTCAGGTAGTCGATATGGGCGACGCCCGCTCGGGATAGCGCTTCGCCGAGTGTCGCGGTCTCGATCTCGACGCGCCGTTCGACCTCGACGAATTGGGTCTTGCCGAAGGCCGCTCCGACTTCTGGATCAGG
>VGEP01000118.1 GCA_016869215.1 Alphaproteobacteria bacterium
GCCATTTGCGGCCGCGAATAGCGCGGAATCATGGGCCGGATTGTAGGGCCCGCGCGCGGGCAACGCCACACGGACCGAAGCGTGGCGCGGCCCGGCCCGCCTTGGCGGGGCGCGCGCGCCGCCGTAATCTCCGCTCCTCATCGGGGAGGGGCGCATGGCGGTTCCGGGTACGGTCAAGACGGTCGCGGTGGTGGGCAACGGCCTCATCGGCCACGGCGTGGCGCAGGTCTTCGCCTCGGCCGGCAAGGACGTGATCCTCATCGGCCGCCGCGAGGAAAGCCTCAAGGCGGCCATGGCGAAGCTCAAGGCGAGCTTGGACAGCTTCCGGAATTACGGCCTCCTCTCGGCGGCGGACGCCAAGGCCGCCTATGGCCGCGTGCGGACCACGACGAAGATGGCCGAGGCCGGGCAGTCCCAGCTCGTGGTGGAGGCGGTGCCCTTCGTCGAGGAGCTGCAGCACCAGGTCTTCGAGGAGCTGGACCGCGTCTGCCCGCCGCCCATCGTGCTCGCCTCCTCAAGCGGGGCGGTCGCCAGCGCGCTGGTCGCGTGCGTCAAGAACCGCGAGCGCGTGGTGGCGGCGCATTTCTGGTACCCCTCCCAGCACATTCCGGCCGTCGAGGTCTGCGCCGGGCCCGAGACCGCGCCCGACGTGGTGCCGTGGATCTGCAAGGTGCTCGAGTCCGTGGGCAAGGTGCCCGTGGTGCTCAACCGCGAGATCAAGGGCTTCATCGGCAACCGCATGCAGATCGCGCTGTTGCGCGAGGCGTGGTCGCTGTGGGCCTCGGGCGTCGCCTCGGCGGAGATGATCGACCGCGTGGTGCGCACGAGCTTCGGCCGCCGCCTCGCCATCACGGGGCCCATCGAATCGGCGGACGTGGGCGGCTTCGCCACGCTCTACAACTTCGCGTCCTGGCTCTTGCCCGATCTGGATCGCGACACGGCGCCGGCCGCGAAGGTGAAGGAACTGGTGGATGCGGGCCACACCGGCCCCGCCTCGGGCAAGGGCATCTACGACTGGTCCAAGCGCGACGCGAAGAAGCTGGTGGCCACGCGCATGGACGAGCTTATGCGCTGGCTCGCGGTCGATCGCGGCATGAAGCCGGGCGCGAAGAAGAAGGCGCCCGCCAAGAAGCCTTCGGCCAAGCGGGCACCCAAACGCGCGAGGCGCGGCAAGGCGAAGAAGCGCTAGGTTGATTCGACATTCAGCACCAGAAGCTGAGTGAGGCGAGGCAGAGGCTGGCGAGGTAGTTTTCTGGCAACCGATCGTATCGGGTGGCGATTCGTCGGAGTTGCTTGAGCTTTCCGATGGTGCGCTCGATGCGGTTGCGCTGTTTGTAGATGGCCGGATCGAAGTCGCGCGGCCGGTTCATGCAGGAGCGCTGCGGGATGATCGGGCGGGCGCCGATCGCCTCGGCATGGTCGAGGATGGCGTGGCTGTCATAGGCCCTGTCCGCGATCAGGTGACCGGCGGCGAGGCCGGCGATCAGCGGCAGGGCGTTGGCGGCGTCATTGGCCTGGCCGCCGGTCAAGAGGAAGCGGATCGGCCGGCCGAAGCTGTCGACCGCGATGTGCCACTTGCTGCTCAGTCCTCCTCGGGAGCGCCCCAGAGCCTGGTTCTTGACCCCCCTTTTTGGCCGGTCGCGGCCTGGGCGTGAGCGCGAACGATGGCGCTGTCGATCATCAGATACTCATTATCGCGATCGCGGCTCAGCGTCTCGAACACCCGTTCCCACACGCCGGCCTTGGCCCAGCGGGTGAAGCGCTTGTGCACGCTCTTGAACTTACCGTAACGCTCGGGAAGATCCGACCAGCGCGCGCCCGAACGCAGCACCCACAGCACCGCGTTCACAAACAGCCGGTTGTCGGCCGCCGTGCGACCCGGATCGCTCGCCTTGCCCGGCAGCATCGGCCCGATCCGCTCCCATTGCACTTGGCTCAACTCGTACCGCTTGATCCCCATCGCCAGCTCCGTCGCCAAAGACGGAGCCCTATGAATCACACCTCAAGCCAAATGGGAATCCTGAATGTCGATACAACCTAGCCGTCCGCTCTGGCGCGCCCGATGGCCCAGGACAGCACGTCGCAGTATTGCTGCA
>VGEP01000119.1 GCA_016869215.1 Alphaproteobacteria bacterium
CCACCGCATGAGCACCGCGGCGGCGGCGGCCATGCAGCGCGTCGACCGGGAATGTCATCGTGCCAAACGCCGTGCGAACGCCGCCGCCCTGATCCATGCCTTGGGTGCCGGCGTCGAACATGTGCTGGGCCCCGGTGGCGTGCCGTATCACTTTCCGATCCTCGTCGAAGACCGCGACACCATCCTTGCCCGCCTGCACGCGCGACGCCTGTTCGCGACCGCGCTGTGGCCGAACGCGCGCCTCGACCCCGCCCGTCACCCGGGCGCGGCCCGCATGGCACGGATGCTTTTGGCTCTCCCCGTGGACCAGCGCTACGCACCCGCGGACATGCGGAGCGTGGCGGACATTGTGATCGCGTGCCGATCGGTCTGAGCCGCCCCGCGCCGCTGTGCGAAGCGCGAGCCGGCGCGCACTTGCACGGTGGGGCGTGCCGATGATTCCCGAGCACGCTGCAGGCCGCATGGCAAGGCGGTTCACGCAGGAGGATCAAGACGGCTTCGCCGCCCTGTCGGGCGACCACAATCCGCTGCACGTCGATGCGATCGCCGCGCGGCGCACGATTTTCGGCAACCAGGTCGTGCACGGCATGCATGTCCTGCTGTGGGCGCTCGATCGGCTGGGCGAAGGCTTCGGATCGGGCTTTCGATCGCTGCGGGTGCTCGACGCGGCGTTCAGGAAGCCCGTGACCCTTCACCGCGACGTCACATGCGCGTGGCAGCAGGACGACTCGGGTTCCTATGTCGGTCGCGTCACATCCGCCGGTGCGACCACGACCGAAATCACGCTCGCCTTGGAAGACGCGACCGAGAACGCCGTCGCTGGCGTGGCGCCCGTATCGCCACCGAGAGAGACGCCGGGCAATCCCGAACCGGATGCCCTATCGGATCGCCGCGGCTCCATCGCGCTACACTTCGATGCGTCGGCTGGAGCGCGCTTGTTTCCGTCGCTGGGCCGGGTTCTTTCGATTCGCGACACCGCCACATTGCTCGGACTCACCCGCGTTGTCGGCATGAAGTGCCCGGGTCTGAACTCCATCTTCTCCTCGCTTCGCCTGGATCGCGGATCGGAAGGGCCGCGGACGGCGGAACTCACGTACCAGGTAAACCCGCATTTCCCAGATGGACCATTGAACTGGCCGGCATCGAATCCATTTGAGCCATAGGACGCAACGTCTTGTCTCATTGGATCGGGGTCGCAGATGGCGCATCTGGCGGGTGAAGCCCAATCCGATGCGCTGCGCCCTGATTTCGACCGCCGCCTGAAGCTGGAGTTCCACGGTTCGAGCGTCACCTCCGATGCCGGACTGTTGGCCTATCGCGAACTCGATGACGCTCTGGGCCTGATGGCTGTCGCGGGCCAGCACCTGGTCGATGGGCGCACGGGCCGGAACGGTCGCCACGATCTGGTGGGCATGCTGCGCCAGTCGGTTTTCGGCCGGCTGGCCGGCTACGAGGACGTCAACGACGCCGACCGGCTGGGACGTGATCCTGCGATGCGCTGGATCGTCGGCGGCAAGGCTGTCGAGCGCGATGCGGCCGCGGCCAGCCAGATGGGGCGGTTCGAGACCGAGTGGCTCGCGAGCGACGAGAACCTTGCCGCGCTCACCGATCTGTCCGGGCAATGGATCGACCGCGCTCATGGCCGGCGCTCCCTGCGGTCCATCGTGCTCGACATGGATTCCAGTGTCAGCCCAACCCATGGCGATCAGGAAGGCACCGCCTACAATGGCCACTTCGCCTGCACCTGCTACCACCCGCTGTTCGTGTTCAACCAGTTCGGCGACCTGGAACTCTCTGCGCTGCGCCCGGGCAACGTCCATTCGGCGGACGGCTGGAAGGACGTGCTCGAACCGGTCGTGGCCCGTTACCGCGATCGAGATGTGCGCCGCTACTTCCGCGCCGATGCCGCCTTCGCCAACCCCGAGGTCTACGAGTTCCTGGAAGCCGAAGGGTACAGCTATACGATCCGGCTGCCGGCCAACCGCATCCTGCAGGAGCGCATCGGCTAT
>VGEP01000120.1 GCA_016869215.1 Alphaproteobacteria bacterium
CTGGCGGCGGCGATGACGTCCCTTCGGTTTGGTCCTTGCGACATGGTTACCTCCTTGTTGAAGCCCTTGCGGTTGTGGATCAGCTCGCCGTCACGTTGTTGCGGGCGGCGAGCTGCTTCATCTGCTCGTACTGTCGGCTGATCTCCGCCTCGAGTTCGGCGCCTTTGAGGAAGGCAGGCAGCATGTTGAACTCGGCCATCTTCTGGACGATCTCGGGATCACCCATAGCCGTGCGCAGCGCCTCGGCGAAGCGGTCGACGCGGTCGCGCGGTGTGGCCTTCGGCATCCACCACCAGTAATTCAGGTTGAGCAGCAAATTCGTGCCCTGCTCGCGCGCGGTCGCGAGGTTGGGCCAGCTGCGCAGGCGTTGCGGTGCGAAAAGCGCGACGATGGTGAGGTCGCCGGAGTCGACCAGCGGCTTCGCCTCATTCACGGTGAGGAATGCGCAGTCGACATGACCGCCCGCAAGCGCCGTGCGCGTCGGACCGCCGCCGCCCGTGTTGACGTAGCGGAACTTTGTGCCGGTCGCGTCGCCGAGCGACAGGAACAGGAAGTGATTGATCGCGCCGATCTGGACGCCGGCATTGAGTTCGCCCGCCTTCGCCGCGGCGAGGAGTTGCGGCAGCGTCTGGTAGGGGGCCTTGCGGTTCACGATGACGGCGACGTATTCGGTCGCGACTTGGGCGACCTGCGCGAAGGCCTCGGGCCCGAAATCCATGACCTTGAGGGTCGCGGCCGTCAGCAGCGCCTGATGGACGGCGAGTACCGTGTGGCCGTCGGGCGCCGCGTCGCGGACCTGCCGGTTTCCGATCGACGTGCCGCCGCCGACCACGTTGGCGACCGCCACCGGCTGGCCGAGGATGCGCTGCAGCGGTCCCGAGAAGAAGCGGCCGATATAGTCCGCACTGCCGCCCGGAGGGTTGGGGACGACGATGCGGATAGGCTTGTCCGGATAGGCCTGCGCGGACGAGGGGCCGGCGAACGCGGCGACGGCCGCCGTCGCGGCGGTGGTCGCGATGAAATCTCTGCGGCGGATGGTGTCCTCCCTCAGTTTCGGTTCCGGTTTTGGATCAGGTCGGCGCGACGCGCTGGCGATTGCGGCGCCAATCGCGCCAGAGCGGCCAGGCGAACATCGCCAACGAGACCGCGACGAATGACATCGCGATCGGACGGTCGAGCATCGGCCAAAGCGCGCCGTCGGTCGCCATCAGTCCCGCCCGCAGCTGGCCCTCGGCGAGCGGCGCCAGGATCAGCCCGATGACGAACGGCCCGAGCGGAACGGCGGCCAGCTCCAGCGCGAACCCGATCACGCCGAAGGCGAGCATGGTCCAGAGGTCGAACATGCGGCCGTTCTCGGCGAGCGCGCCGATCGCGCACAGCACGATGATCGCGGGCAGCACGTAGGCTCGTTGGACGTACATCAGCCTGGCGATCAGCATGCAGCCGACGATCATCATCGCGAACATCGCGACATGCGCCGCCAGATGCGTGGCCATCAACGCGCTGACGACCTCGGGCGAGTTGGTGAAAAGCGTCGGCCCCGGCTGGATGTTGTGCATCAGCAGGGCGGCCAGCAGGATCGAAGCGGACGGGCTGCCCGGGATGCCGAGCGTTATCATCGGGATCAGCGCGCCGCCGGTGTTGGCATTGTTTGCCGTCTCGGCGGCGACGATGCCGTCCTCGAAACCGGTGCCGAACTTTTCGGGTGTCTTCGACATGTTCTTAGCCGTCGAGTAGGCCACGATCGAGCTGATGCTGGCGCCCACGCCGGGCAGGATGCCGATCCACACGCCGATGAATGCCGAGCGCACGATGTTGACGGCCTGCCGCGCATAGTCGCCGGCGGACAGGAAGATGCCGCGCAGGCTGGGGTCAAGGCGTTCGAAGCGCTGGCCGGCGTGCATCGCGTCGGAGAGCACCTGGCTGATCGCGAAAGCGCCGAGAATGATCGCGAGCTGG
>VGEP01000121.1 GCA_016869215.1 Alphaproteobacteria bacterium
TCGGAAATATTGTCGTTGGCGTGGAACCGCCGCTTCGCCCGACGGATCCGCTCGCGGATTCTCGCCGAGACGGGCTGGTTCGGATCACCACCGGGGGGCTGCGTGCGGTCGCTCATGAGGATTCTCTAGCTAACGTATCGATGAACTGTCGGGACAACGAATTCGAGAAAGACCCATCCCGGATCGACTTTGCGCGCCGGTTTGACCCGCCCCGCTCGTCGGGCCCGGCTGCGAGAGAGAATACCACACCGCGGCAGACCGTTCGAGAATCTGCTCTCCGCACGATCGCGCGCAAGAGGACTCGCCTCGGCAAAGCCTTCACGGACTGTCTCCCGCTGCAGGGCGGATCCGGGCCGCTTCGAGGTCGCCCGGCGCATGCGCCGGTTTCGCGGCCTGATCCTGGTCGAGGCGATCGAGAAACGTGTCCGCCTCGGCGAGTATTTCCATCAGACGTTTTTTCGGCCATGCGGCGAGCGTCCGATAGGGCATCGCCATCCGCGGATTGCCCGAGAGCCGTTCTCTCTGTCTGATCAGAAAGGCCCAGTAGAGATAGTTGAACGGACAGGCCCCCGGTCCGGACTTCCGCTTCACGTCGTAGGCGCAGGACGAACAGAAATCCGACATTCGATCGATATAGGCGCCGGACGCCGCATAGGGCTTGGACGCCATCCGGCCGCCATCGGCGAAGACCGCCATGCCGATCGTGTTCGGCATCTCCACCCACTCGAAGGCATCGGCGTAGACGGCCAGGTACCAGCGCTCGATCTGCGACGGCGCGACGCCGGCAAGCAGCGCGAAGTTTCCCGTCACCATCAACCGCTGGATATGGTGGGAGTAGGCGTATCGCGCGGTCGTGCCGATCGCCTCGCGGAGACAGTGCATGTCGGTAACGCCGGTCCAATAGAAGGCGGGCAGATCGCGGGTCGCTTTCAGCGCGTTCTGATCTGCGTATCCCGGCATCAGACTCCAGTAGACGCCGCGAACATACTCTCTCCAGCCGAGGACCTGACGCACAAAGCCCTCAACGGCGTTCAGCGGCGCTTTGCCCGACTGCCACGCGGCTTCCGCGGCGGCGCAGACCTCCAACGGGGAGAGCAGCCCGAGATTCAGGGCCGGCGCCAGCAGGGAGTGATACAGGAACGGCGCGCCCGCCTTCATGGCGTCCTGGTAGGTACCGAAACTCGGCAGTCCGTTCTCGATGAAGTCGCCGAGCGCGACCAGCGCGTCCGAGCGCGTCACGGGCCATCCGAAGTCCTGAAGCTCGCCGAAATTCCCCGGAAAGCGCCGCTCGACGAGCGCGATCACGGCGCGCGTCGTTTCGTCGGGGGCAAACCGTCGCCTCGCCGGCAGGACGGCGCGCGCCGGAAGCCTCTTCCGGTTCTCGTGGTCGTAGTTCCATTCGCCACCGGCCGGCTGATCGCCTTCCATGAGCAGGCGATGCTCGCGCCTCATCTCGCGATAGAAGTGCTCCATGCGCCAGCTGCGGCGGCCGGCGGCCCAGGCGGCGAACCTTTCGCGGCTCGCAAAGAAGCGGCGGTCGGCCCGAACGACCACCGGAACGCCGGCCACTGCCTCCCAGCCTTCGACCATCGCCTGCACGCGCCACTCGGAAGGCTCGGTCACCACGATGCGGCTCGGCCGATGCCGCTGGACCGCGCGTCGGATCTCGCTGGTGAAGCTGCCCGTGTTCTCCGGCGTGTCCAGGCTCACATAGTCGACCGTCAGACCGCGCTGCCGGAGGGTCTGCGCGAAGTGGCGCATCGCGGACAGCACCAGCACGATCTTCTGCTTGTGATGCCTGACGTGGGAACATTCCTGCATCACCTCCATCATCA
>VGEP01000122.1 GCA_016869215.1 Alphaproteobacteria bacterium
CCTGCTCCGGGCCAAATCTCTTCTTTGCCATCTTCCGACTCCTTCCTCCAGGTTAAACACGACATTCAACCTGGTACAGATAAAGCCGGTCAGTTCACGGAACTCTCCCGGGCCGATCTGGATTCGCTCTCGCGTGTAGGCGCCGGCGCGGTGAGCGCGAGCGGGCGGCCGATCGGGCCGGCTACTCGCGCGGAAGCTTCGCTGCCCGCGCCGCCGCGTCCCATTTCGCCACCTGGTCGCGCAGGAAGTCGCGGAAGCGCTCCGGCGGATGCGGCGCCGGCACCTCGACGCCCATGGTCGCGAGCTTCTCCTTCACGTCCTTTTCCTGCACCGCCCGCATGACGTTCTCGTTCAGCGTATCGATGATCGCCTTCGGCGTGCCTTTCGGCGCGACGAGGCCGACCCAGCCGATGACCTCGAAGTTCTTCAGGCCGGGCACGCCGCTTTCGGCGGCGGCGGGCACGTTGGGGAGCGCCGCTGCGCGCTTGGTCATGCCCACCGCCAGCGCCTTGACCCGGCCGGAGGTGACGGAGCTGGTGGCCGAGCTCAGCGCATCGAACATGAACGGGATGGTGCCGGACATGAGGTCGACCATCGCGTTCGCGCTGCCCTTGTAGGGCACTGCGACCATTTGCCCGCCGATGGCCGAGAGGAAGAGCTCCATCGTCAGGTGCTGGATCGAGCCGCGGCCGACGATTGCGTAGTTGTACCTGCCCGGATCCTTCTTCACCGCATCGACGAACTGCTGCACGCTGCTGACCGGCGAGTTCGGCGCCGTGATCAGCACCATGCCGACCTCGCCGGTGAGCGCCACCGCGTCGAAGTCCTTTTCGACGTCGTAGGGCAGCTGGGCGAACATCGCGGTATTGATGGTGAAGGACGTCGAGGTGAAAAGCAGCGTGTGGCCGTCGGCCGGCGACTTCGCCACCGTGACCGCGGCGATCGCGCCGGTCGCCGCGCCGCCCGGGCGGTTCTCGACGATCACCGGCTGGCCGAAGCGCTTCGTCAGGCGCTCGGTGGCGAGGCGCGCGGTGATGTCGGCCGCGTTGCCCGGCGCCGTGGGCACGATCATGCGCACCGTCTTCGACGGATAGGCCTGTCCGGCCACAGGAGCGGCGACGACCAAGGCCAGCGCGGCGAAGCTAAAGCGGATTGATCGCATGGTTCCTCCTATAGCGCAAATCCCGCCCCAAAGGCGCGCAGATCGGCGACATCCTGCCGATCGACATGTTGGTCTTGTCCTTGAACGAGAGGACCTTGACGTGGAAGTCCGGGAAGCGGGTCGCCTCCCATTCGATCGAGGCCGTATCGAGCGATGGGAGCTCCTTCAGTTCTCTGTTCGCAGCCATGTTGCCCTCGCATTCCGGGAGAGGCCCTTACCATAGCAGATTCCAGATGCCTCTTGCGCCCGAGTTCCGCGAAGCCTATGAAACAGCCGACTACGTCGTCTTCGGCGACACGGGCGAAATGAACACCTCGTTCAATTTGGCCGCGCTGCGCGAGCGCGGCCAGCACTCGCCGATACGGCGGCGCGGGCTGCCGCCGCCGGGGAAGCCGCAGGACACCTTTACGTCGGCCGGCACCGTGACGCTGCCAGCGGCAAAGCGCTCGCTGAGTGCGAGCGTGGCGCGGGCCAGCCACTCCTCGCGCGCCTTGTACGCCAAGCGCGCCGTGATCCTACGCAACCACGGCCTGCTGGTGTAAGTTGTGG
>VGEP01000123.1 GCA_016869215.1 Alphaproteobacteria bacterium
AATACGGCGTGTTCTCCGCGGTGCCGTTGAAATCCGCGAGCAGCCGGCCATGCGCGGGCACATAGCCCGGATGCGAACAGGAAACATGCAGATCGACGCTGTGGCGCGGCACCACGATGCGCGCCGGCGCGGTCACCGTCATTTCACCCTGGGTGGGCGTCGTCACGGTGCAGTTCGCGCCGGCCAGCGGCACGCGCCCGTCGGTCACCTCGATCTCGACGGCCTGGCGGGTGCCGTCGAAAACCGTGCCGCAGCCGCCCAACAGGGCCAGCGCGGCGGCGGCGGTGAAGATCGATTTCATCGTGGCCTCTCCCGAATGAGCGACGGCGCCATGGAAGCCCAGCGCGCCCGCGAAGTCGAGCGAAATTCCGCCTAGTGTCCTGACCGACAAATCAGTTACATTCGGGCCGCCGAAGATGGAAGGGGGCGAGAATGGCGAAGGGTCGGGCTGTCGCGATCGTGCTCAATGAGCTGGAGAACCGCGAGCTGACGGCGTTGACGCGCAAGCATGGAGCCGCGCAGTCCGTCGCCGAGCGCGCGCGGATGGTGTTGGCGGCGGCGGGCGGCCTCAACAACAGGGAGATCGCGGCCAAGGTCGGCGTCTGCGCGGCCACGGCCGGCACATGGCGCAACCGGTTCGCCGAGCGCCGGATGGACGGTCTTTACGACGAGCCGCGTCCCGGCGCGCCGCGCGAGATCGGCGACGACGAAATCGCCACGACGATCCGCAAGACGCTGGAAACGCGACCGCAGGGGCGCACGCACTGGAGTTCGCGAGCCATGGCCAAGGAGATCGGCCATGCGCCATCGACAGTGCAGCGGATCTGGCGCGCCTTCGGCCTGCAGCCGCATCGGGTCGAGACGTTCAAGCTGTCGTCCGATCCGCTGTTCGTGGAGAAGGTGCGCGATATCGTCGGCCTCTATCTGGCGCCGCCCGAGCGTGCCGTTGTGTTGTGCGTCGACGAGAAGAGCCAAGTGCAGGCGCTGGATCGGACCCAACCGCTTCTGCCGATGCGCCCCGGCCAGGCCGAGCGGCGCACGCACGACTACAAGCGCCACGGTACGACCTCGCTGTTCGCCGCGCTCGACGTGAAGGCCGGCACGATCGTCGGCAAGTGTATGCCGCGCCATCGGGCAACCGAGTTCCGCAAGTTCCTCGACGAAGTCGAGCGCAACGTGCCCGCTGGCCTCGACGTCCATGTCGTCATGGACAACTACGGCACCCACAAGACCAAGCCGATCCGCGACTGGTTCGCCAAGCGGCCACGCTGGCACGTCCACTTCACGCCGACCTCCGCGTCGTGGATCAATCAGGTCGAACGCTTCTTTGCGCTGCTGACCGAGCGCGCCCTGCGGCGGGGCGTATTCCGGTCCGTGGCCGACCTCGAAAAGGCGATCCACGCCTACATCGCGGCCACCAATGCCGACCCCAAGCCGTTCCGCTGGACCAAGGCCGCCGACGACATCCTCGCCAGCATCCAGCGCTTCTGCCTTCGCACCCTCGCAGCCAAAGTCTAGAATGAAACGCACTTACGAGTCGGTACACTAGGCTACATCCTATAGCGCTCCCGGGC